>NZ_JACJHR010000105.1 GCF_014174495.1 Amycolatopsis echigonensis | reverse complement strand
ACCGGATCACACTCGCGGCCACCGAGGATGCCCGCCACGTCACCCAATTGGCGGACTATCTAACTTTCATATTCAAATTATAGTCGATGGGTGTCCCGACAAACACCCAGGACAGAGGGAGCTTCCAGTGGCGACTATTAAAGTTAGCATCGCCGCCGAGGTGGCTATGTCCACCCCCGCACAGTTGAGCCTTGCTGACACTTCAGTGGGGCCGCCGATCGCCGGGATGGTCGTAGGGGCGCTCCTTCTCGTGGGCTGCGTGGCTGGAGCCGGTGCCGGGTGGTGGTATGCCGCCGAGCGGCGGCGCGTGCGCCGCTGCCGAGCGGAGCAACCACCGCTCCCGAACCCCGAGGCGCCGACGCCGACCGGGCTCCATCCTCCCGCCTCCCGGGATGTCGAGACCGTCGCCCAGCCACGCAGCCCCTTCCACCTCCGCACCCGCCGGAAACACGCCGTATGACGACACAAGCCGAGCAACCCCGAAAGGAGGCGCCATGAAACGACGAACGCGCGCAGTACCCCTGCTCACCCTGCTTGCGAGGTTGGGATGGCAGCGGGACCGGCAGGCATGGACGGTGCCGTGCCGGGACGAGCACGGCCGCCGCCGGCATGTCCGGGTGTCGGTCGACGAACGCGGCCCCCAGATCACGTTCGACCAGCCCGGCGCTGCGGTGTTCGATCCGCTGGCCAGCGGACGGCTGCGCGCGGCGCTGCGTGAGGCGATCGAAGTCCACGCGCGGCTTAGCGAGCCAGGCCGGGAGCGGGTGCCCGCACCTCGAAGTCATCCCGGAGCTGCGCCCACGCCGCATCGCGAGGTTCCAGATGGGCGGCACTCGGCGATGACTGCAGGTCGGGTTCGGGTCGTTCTCGGTGAAGACGATGAGGGCGAGCCCAGCGGTCGTCACGCGCTCACGTCGACACCCGTGGCCATATCCGAGGCTGCGTGATGGTCGGAGCCCGTGAAGTACTGGATCGGCGGCCTCACCGGGGATCGTCGCATGGCGCAGGGGGCCGTGCGGTGACCGTAGGGCAGGCCGTCGATGTCGTCGACGTACCGGTAGAGCTGGCGCGGCCCGTGGTGGCCGAACTGACGGCGGGCTGCCTTCGGGGCCCGGTCCTGCGGCGCGGGCCCGGACGGTGGGCAGTACTGACCGCACCGCATCGGCGGGGCGATTTCGCGTTGCCGGAATCGTTAGTGCGAGCCAACGTGCGGCTGCTGCCGGAAGGTTTCACAGCTCTCACTGCCGACGAAGATCTGCGGAGGAGCAAGGAAAGGACCAGGAGACGGCGACTGGGTGGTGCCACCCAGGCAGAACCAACTTCTGCCACCATGCAGCGCGGTCGTCGCGTTGCTGGCACGGGTCGCGCGGGGAAAGGCGCCCTCGTGAGCCGGCACGCCCTCGACGAAGCTCGCGTGCCCGAGCTTCTGCCCAACCTGGGCCCGTCAACCGAGTTCGGCGCCGAGCCCGCTCACTCACCGCCAGACGATGAGGTGTGCGAACGCGCCGTGTTGTTCGAGCAGGTGCTCGAAAGTCTCTATCGGTGGGACACCGACGGGCCACGCCGCACGCAGGCGGAGTTCCATGACTGGTTCACCCCCATGGTGGCGAGCGGTGGACCTTCGCCCGCGGACGAGGCGTCCGCCCCAGCGTCGGAGGCGGGTGATGCTCGGTGTTGAGCACGCATCCGTATCCAGCGGGCGAACTGACGGAGATGCGTTGCGCCGCGACCGACTACGCCGCGCACGGCTGGCTCATCTGCCCTGGTGCCCGGGTTCCGCACCCCAGGCCGGACACCTCCGACGGCCGACCTTCACCCGAGGAAGCCGACCTGGTGTGCCGGGGCGAGCCCCTCTCTAAGGACGAGGCGTTCGACGCGTGGACGGATCGGCCGTGGCCCATTCTCCTGCGCCCGGGCGCAGTGGGAGCGATCGATCTCGGTCCTGGCGATGGCCGGACCGAAGCGATCCTGCGGGACGCTGGGTGTCTCGGGCCGATCTTGGTTGGGCCGGGCCCGCGCTGGCACCTGATCGTCGAACACGCCCCCGACCAAGGGACTCGAGCGATTCAGCCTCCGCGATCGGTGCGAGAGGGATGCCTGCTGCTGCCGCCGAGCCGGGTGCCGTCGTGGATCTCGCGCTGGCGAATCAGCCCGGAGGAGACCGGCTGGTCCTTGCCCGACCACAGCAGCGCGCGGGCCGCGCTGAACGCCGGAACACGAAGGGACTGATGGGCATGTCTGTTGCATGCAGTGCACCCCCGGCATCGGCCGGGGACACCGCAGCGCGGTGGTGCGAGTACTACTGGGCCACGTGCGGGCTTCCTGCCCAGCTCTTGGACGGCAACCGAATCGCCCTGCGCCTCGGTGGGCTGCTCGGCGCAGTCACGATGCCCGCCACGCTGGGCCGGAAGGTCGCGCCCAGCCTGCATGTGCGGGCCATGCCCGCCCCGGCGCTGGTGCACCCCGGTGGAGAACGGTGGACGTTCCTGAGCGGCCCGGGCAGCGCGACGCTGGAGCACATGGCCGCGCTGGTGCCGATGGGCGTCAGCGTGGTCGGGGACGACGCCCTGGTGGTACTGCCGTCGCCGGAGACCGAAGCGCTGGATCTGTGGCGCTGGGTCGATTGGCCCACCCGGGCCGATCTGCCCGCGCAGGCCGCGCTGCTGGCCACCACCCGCGCACTGGCCGCTCCGGTGCCGACCGCTCGATCGGAGACGCCATGACGCCCGCAACCTCGTTCGATGCCGCCGAACCGACAACCGGGATGAGCTGCCGTATGGATGGCGCCGGGGTCGACGTCGCGTCCTGGTGGGCGCTGCGCCGGGCCGCGCGCGGAGCGCTGCGTCGCCACGACGGCGAGTTGTTCACCGACGGGGGCCGGGCGGTGCCGGAGTGGATCGCGCAGGCATGTGCCGAACTGCTCGCGTCCGGCCATCTCGCCGCCGATGCCGATCGGCCGCTCACGCTGACCGCGTCCGGATCGGCGGCGCTGGCAGGCGGACAGCCGTGAACAGGGCGAGCGTCGATCCGGAGCTGGCCGCGCTGCGTGGCGAGCTGATCGAGCGTGCAGCCGCCGATCAGCGCGCCCGCGCCGAGCTCGACCCAGCGGCTCCCACACCGGAGCAGTGGGAGACCGTTCACCTCGTCGACGAGGACAACGTGCGCTGGTTCGCGCCCATCGTGGCGGTGCACGGCTGGCCCGGCCGCCGCACCGTCGGTGTCGACGGCGCGCACGCCGCCTGGGTGCTCGCCCAGCACGCGCCCGCGCCGTACCGGGCCTGCTGGCTGCCGAAGCTGCGCGCCGCGGTCGCCAATCGCGACGCCGCACCCCGCGACCTGGCGTTTCTCTCCGATCGGGTCGCGACCGACCAGCAGCGTGCGCAGCGCTACGGCACCCAGTGGCTGCGGCTCGGCACCGAGGCGGCCGGCCGGCTCTACCCGCTGCACCGTCCGGCCGAGGTCAACCTCGCGCGCGCCGATGTCGGGCTCGCCCCGATCCCCGACGCCGAGATCGCGACCGCCTACCTCAGCTACGACGAGGTCGCCGCCGCAACCAGTGGAGGTTCTCGATGACCACCGTGCAATGGGGCGTCAGCCCATACCATCCCGGACGCGCGCACACCGCCCTGCCCGACACCGACGTCTCCGTGTGCACCCGGCACCTGCACGACGGCCAGCTCGTGCTCGGCTCCTTGAGCCCGCGCCGCCCTGCGAACCTGCGGATCTGCCCGGAATGCGCCGTGGAGACCGTGGCGCTGCTGTTTCCGATCCCGACTCCCTACCCGCGTACTTCCGTCGCGCAAGCGTCATAACACTCAGTAACCCATAAGTAGGACTACTCTGATGCGCTGAGTAGTGTCCCGTGTCACGATTAGCCCGAAAGGTGTAATCGGTTACCCGGTAGTTGCATCCGGCGGGAAGATCAAGGTATCCAGGAAAGATCGGGTGATCTCCCGCCGTCGGGGAGAGGTCTTGCAGTTCGGGACTGGATGAGCTGGGAAATCTCCCGAATGCTGTGAGTGGTGGCTGTCATGCGGGTCTGCAGCGTGACAGCGGCGAGACGCCCCCGGCGAGGGCGTTGGGTAGTGACGGCCTGTCACGGATGGGTCGGTCACTCCGCGTGTCGGCGCGGGACAAACGAATCTCGGCTGTCGCGGTCGTCGCTCCACTGGTGAAGCGGACGTCCGATCCGGTCCCCACAGCCTGCGGCCCCGTCCACGGATGGGACCGGGACGCTTCTACTCCGCCACGGCGGCGGGTCGGGCGTCATCGATCCAGGGGGAGATAGTGACATTGAGGTCCATCAACAGTTTTGCCGAGGCGGTGCATCGGTTGCGCCGTCGGCGGGGGATGACGATCGGGGATATCGCGGCGCGGACCAACTACAGCGCGAGCTACCTGTCGAAGATGCTGCACGGCGCGCGGCCCCTCGCGCCCGCGCTGGTCAGCGAGGTCGACCGCGCGCTACGCGCCGAAGGCGAACTGGAAAAGCTCGCGCGCGAACAGGACGAGGCTCGCCGCCCGCCTGCCCGGCCGATGCAGCTGCCGCCGGCCGCCGCGGACTTCGTCGGCCGCGAGACCTACCTGCACCAGCTCGACGCCGCACTGATCACGCAAACCCGGCCGGGAGCCGCCGTCACCGCCGTCATCGAGGGCGGATTCTGGGTCGGCAAGACCTCGCTGGCGCTGCACTGGGCCGCGCGGGTCCAGGAGCGCTTCAGCGGCGGCTGCCTGTTCGCCGACATGCGCGGGCTAGCTCCAGGCAGCGCCGTGGATCCTGGGGAAATCCTGGATGGCTTCCTGCACGCCCTCGGCGCCGGTATCGACGCGCAGCGGGGCACCATCGACGAACGCGCCGCGCGGTACCGCTCACTGCTGGCCCAGCGGCCCGCCGTGGTCGTACTGGACAACATCGCCAGCTACGACCAGGTACGGCACCTGCTACCCGGCGCGGGCAGCGTGGTGGTGCTGACCAGCCGCGAACACCAGCCCTCGCTGCTGCTGCACAGCGGCGGCCTGCACATCGACCTGCCACCGCTGACGACGGAGGAGGCCCTGACCCTGCTACGCGCGCGGATCGGCGAGGCCCGCGTCGGCGCCGAGCGCGAGGCGGCCGAGGCGATCGTGCGCCGCTGCGGGCGGCTGCCGATGGCCGTGCTCGTCGCCGCCGAGCGCATCCAGCAGCACCCGCACGACTCGCTGCAGGACCTGGCCGACCAGCTCGCGAGCGAGAACCGACGCCTGGACGTGTTCACCTCGTCGGATCCCACGGTGAACATCCACGGCGTCATCGACCTGTCCTACCTCGCGCTCTCGCCGCGCGAGCGGCGGGTGTTCCGGCTGGCCGGCATCATCCCCGCCTCGTTCATCAGCGCCGAGGCGGTCGCCGCCCAGTCCGGTCTCAGCCCCGACGGTGTTCGCGAAACCCTGGATGTCCTGCGCCACGCGCACCTACTCGAAGCGGCGCCGGTCGGCGCCGGGCGCATGCGGATGAACCACCTCCTGCGCGCCTACGCCTACCAGCGTGCCGTGGTCGAAGAGCCCCTCAACGAGCTGGAACGGGCCCACGACCGGCTCCTGCGCTGGTACGTGGCCACCGCGTGGACGGCGAGCAACGCGCTGGCCCCGAACTGGGCGGGCTCCGGGCTCACCCTCGATGTCGAACTCGACACCGCTTTCGGCGTCGCCGCGCCATTCCCAGCTGGCGACTACCACGGCGCGCTGGCCTGGTGCGAGACCGAAGCCGCCACCGCGATCGAACTCGCCCGCCACGCCCGATCCCGCGGTGCGGGAGACGCCGCGTGGATGCTGCCCGCCCTCTTCTTGCCCTACTTCTACCTGACCAAGAACTGGAGCGCCTGGCTCACCGCCAGCACCGAAGGGCTTGCCGCCGCGCACGCCCTGAAGAGCGTCCCTGGCGTCGCTCGCAGCACTCAGAGCGTTGGCTGGGTCCTGCACGAACTCGGACGTACCGAGGAAGCCATCGAGCACCTGCGTCGCGCGATCGAGCTGCAGGCCGAGCTGGGCGACGATCGCGCCCGCGCCTGGAGCGAGTTCGGCCTGGCCGCCGCCTACACCGCCTTCGACCGCCACGACGACGCCAAAGCCGCCTACGAACTGGCCGAGACGCTGTTCGCGCGCGTCGGACTCGACCTCGGCGTCGCCGTCGTCCGCGCCATGCTCTCCGGAACGCACCAGAACCTGGGCAACACCGACGACGCCCGCGCCCTCGCGGAGGACGCGCTCGCCCGAGCCCTCGCGATCGCGCCGAAGCAGCCCGTCGCCAGCCTGGCCCACCACCAGCTCGGCCTGGTCCTGCTCCAGCAGCACCACGCGCGCGCCGCGCTGACCCACTTCGACGCAGCCTTGGCCGTGCGCCGCATCGGCCGCGAACGCTGGGGCGAGGCCGAGACGCTTGTCGCCCGAGCCGAGGCGCTGGCCAAGCTCGGCGACGCCGACGGTGCGCGCGCCTCCTATCGCGCGGCGGGCGCGATTCTCGAATCACTGCAAGACCCGCGCGCGCTCGACATCCAGGCCCAGATCGCCACGATCAACGTCTGCCTGGGCGTCCGCGGCGAGCCCTGCGCCTAAACAAAAGCCGAGGGCGCCACGTTCTCTCGTCTCCGCGACGCCGGGCTCCGGTGTGACACACCCGGAGCCCACTGGAGCTATTCACGTGTATGCCGCTACGCTAAACCGCGCGCACGCCCGGAATAACAGGAAGTATCGAGGCGGACACCCTGCGCCGCCATTTCCTTCGCCAGATGACAATGGTTTTCATCTGGACAAAACGAGCACAAAACGAGCACAAAAAAAGCACAAGATTGTCCTCGGACAATCGAGCTCGACGGGCCCTCGTTGTTCCACTGTGGAGTCATGCGAGCCGAGCCACCTCCCGGAACCATCGGTCCAGTCGGGGGATCGATGGCGTCCCGCGCGGCTTCGCTGGCCGGGGTGACACTCCTCCCCCCAGGTGTCACCCCGGCGCCCGGCATCATGTCCGCGCACCTCATCGCAGGGGAAACATCGGCAGGCCGAAATCTTCCCTTCCGCAGCAGAGCCGTATTTGACTGCCTGAATAGGAATCTGCCCATAGTCGCATTCCGGCATGCGTTGTCTCGTCCGGAAAACCCTGGGGGTCTCTCAATTTCAGCGCCCGTCTCGCGGGCCGGTTCAACGATGGCCCGGACCGTCGGCTCGCTCTGCGGGCCATCGCCTGTAGACGGCCAGCAGCACCCGACTCCGGGAGCCCAGCCGCGCGCGGACCAGGCGGTGCGGGGGCTCGCCAGGAACCCAGCCTTTGCGTCCCCCGCACCTCCACTTCCGCCCTCCAGCCCCCACCGTCTCGGACGGAGCACGCCGATGGTGCACTTCCTCCTCCTTTGCTCCCACACGCGCTGCCTGGACGAGATCGGCGACGCTGAGATCGCCGAACTCGTCGAGAACCCGCAATCCATTCCCCGCTACGTCTGGTGCGACCACTGCGTCACGTGGCAGCCGGTCGCCGAACTCGTCACCGCTTCACCCGCGGCCGACAACGCCAGCGACTCGGGCGAATCGGCCGACACCGAACCCGTCGCCGACGTGAGCGCTGCGGAGGGAAACGCCCACACGGCCCTTCCCTGCCCACGCCTCGAACAGAACGCGGGAACCGCCGACGACGCCGAACCCAGGCCCGGTGCGGACAGCGCGGACTCGCCCGAGCCCTCCACACGACGCACCACCGGACGACACCGCAGGTTCTCCCGATCGGAGCAGTACGCGCGATGACTCCACTCCTCTACCGCACGCAGTCCGTCACGGCGAGCACAGCGCTATCCGCTGACCAGAACCATGACCAGCGCACCGGCCAGAAGGCACGGACCGAACGGCACCACCGTGGCGCCGTTGTCGGCACGCTGGCGGGCGCCGGGCACGGCGACCGCAACCAGGGCGAGCACCGAGGCCGCCAGCAGCGCCCCGGCGACCTGGGGCCATCCGCTCCACCCGGTCACCAGCCCGACCACGGCAGCGGCGCTGACGTCCCCGGCGCCGACACCCCCGCCCGTGGCCACAGCCAGGACCAGGAACAGCACGCCCGCCGCCGCCAGCGCGGCGAGCGCCCGAACACCCGGCGCGGGGTCGTGGCGTGCCAGGCACAGCACCCCGAATCCCACCAGGACGCCGGCCAGCTGCGGCCACATCAACGCCCGGGGCAGCCGATGCTCGCGCCAATCGATCACCGCCAAGGGGACCGCCAGCACGGCCACGAACCCGTAGACGGCGAGTTCGCCGCGGGCTCCGACGCGCCAGCCCAGCAACCCCAGGACAGCGGCGGTGAGCACGGCGCCGAGCCACCACGACCCGGCCAGCGCCCGCTCGCCTCGCAGGAACCGCCGGGTGAGCCCGCTGGCCGCCGCGCCGAGCACCAGCCCGACCGAGGCGGCGCCAGCGGTCCACCACCAGCTGCTGGTTGTCAGCTGCACGACCCCTCCGGCCCTCGCGTGATCACCCTGTACGCCATCCTGCCCGCCTGCTCCTGGGCCCCACCCGCACTCAACCCAACGGGTGAACTTCACCCCGGAGCGGCTGCCCGGAGCATCAACGCCACGAAAGTCGGTCTTGGGACGAGCCCACCACCGGGGTGTATCACGGTGTGGCCTGCCCACGCTGACCAGCGATCGTCGACGAAATGGGGGACCGTGATGACCCACCACCGCAGCACCCGCCTCGCCCTGGCCGCCCTCGCCACCGCGACCGGACTCGGACTAAGCGCCTGCAGCTCAGACAACGGCGCGGCCCCGGCCTCCTCAACGCCCACGCCGCCGCCCGCCCCCAGCACCACGGCCGCCTCGCCCGCCGACATCGCCAAGCAGAAGGCCACCGCCGCCTACTTGGGCTTGTGGGAGGACGTCGCCGCCGTGGCGACCACGTCCGATTGGCAGTCGCCCCGGCTGGCCGACCACGCCACCGGCGACGCGCTGTCGGTGCTGTCGCGCCAGATGTACGCCGATCACTACAACGGCCTGATCACCAAGGGAAAGCCCGTCAACACCCCGGTCGTGCAGTCCGTGGAGCCGCAGGACGCACCCAAGACCGTCATGATCCGCGACTGCTCGGACGCCACGAACTGGTTGAAATACCGCGCGGACAACGGACAACCCGCCGACAACGAGCCAGGTGGCAAGCACCTGATCAACGCCGAGGTGAAGCTCGCCGTCGACAGCTCCTGGCGGGTGACCCGGTTCGCTGTGGAAGGAACCGGAACATGCTGACCGCAAGACGACTGGGCACCCTGACGATCTTGACCTCCGCCGCGATACTCGTGAGCCTCACACCCGCGCTGGCCGGCGACTGGTACGGCGACGTCAACTGCGGCCAGAACTCCTACGCCGGATGCGAACTCGGCGCGGGACAACGCGGTGGCGGCAAGCCCGCACCGCGACCGGGACCGCGCCCCGGCGAACCGAAATCACAAGCCGGGAGCCCGGACACCCCAGCCCCTCCACCCGGCGACCGGATCGTCGGCGGCGACGACAACAAGGCCGATTGCTCGTATGTGCGCAGCGACTACCAGCCACCGGCCAACGGAATGCAGACGGTCAGCTACCACCCACGGCCCTCGCGCTCCGGCGGTGTGCAGTTCGTGTCGCTATCCCGTTCGCGACCCGAAGCCATAGTCCTGGCGCAAGCTCCAGAACAGGGCGGCGGGTGGTACGTCTACCAATGTTCCGGCCAGGGCATGCGCGACGCCCTCTACCGGGCACCGGTATGGATCCCCGACGGTCAGGCACCGGGTGCGGCGCCCTTGCCCTCGCCGGAGGAGCTGGCGGAGCAGGCGCGGTCGCAGCTGCGGTTACCGAGTCCGGCGATCGTGTCGAGTCCGGCCGGGACGCAGCTGGTGCGACTGCCGACCTGGTTGTGGTTGGACCGCGCGATGTGGCAACCGCAATCGGCGACAGCGTCCGTGCCAGCGATATCGGTTACTGCTACCGCGACCCCGACCTCGGTGTCCTGGGCGATGGGTGATGGCAGCACCGTGACCTGCATCGGGCCAGGCACCCCATTCCCCGCTCACGGTGATCCGCACGCGTCTTCGCCCGATTGCGGCCACACCTACCAACAATCCTCGGCCGGTGCCCCGGGCGAGCGGTTCCCGGGCACGGCGACGGTGTCGTGGCGGATCACCTGGTCCGGCGGCGGGGCCGCGGGGACCTTCCCGGACATGACCACCAGTGCCGCGGCGTCCTTCCGGGTCGCCGAAGCCCAGGCCCTGGGCACCGGATAGGCCGGAATGTCTTTTCCCAACTGAATTAGTCATTTTCGTTTCTTTCCTTTCCTGACCGCGTATTCGCGGCGGCATTTCTCGCCGGATGAATACGTGGTGCGGGCGAGCTATGCCTGGAGGACTTCTCGTGACCAGCACCGACACTCCCGCACGCGGCCACAACGCGACCGGTGAACCCCGGCCGGTGTCGTGGCTGGACCGTTCCGGCTCTCCCGCGACGTCAGCTCCGCGCCGCGGTCGCCGCAGGCGGCTGCCGCACCTGGTGACCGGGGTGCTCCTGGTCGTGCTGTGTGTCGGGGGCGCGGTGTGGTGGACCACCAGCACCCAGGACCGGACGCCGATGCTGGCGCTGGCGAAACCGGTCGCGCTCGGGCACGTGCTGACGCCCGCGGACCTGCGCAGCATCGACGTGTCCGCCGCACCGGGCGTGGCACTGATTCCGGCGGACCAAGCGGCCAGCGTGGTGGGGCGGCCGATGGCGACCAGCCTCGGGCCTGGAGCGCTGCTGACCCCGGACGCGGTGGGCGGTGCCGCGATCCCGGCGGCGGGCCGGGCCGTGGTCGCGGTCGGCGTGAAGCCCGGGCAGTTCCCGCCCGAACTCGCCGCCGGAACCCCGGTGACCGTCGTCGTCACCGCCGCCACCGCGGCGGGAACCTCGACCACCACCGCGCAAGGCCAAGGCCCGGGTACGTCCTGGCGGGCCACCGTCGTCGGCGTGTCCCCGGCGGGCACGGACCAGACGAGCGTGGTGTCGCTGGACCTCGACACCGGGAGCGCGTCGCAGCTGGCGCAGGTCCCGGCCGGTCAGCTCGCACTGGTGATGCAACCCGCGGGCGGTGGCCGCTGATGCTCATCGCGTTGTGTTCGGTGAAGGGCTCGCCGGGAGTGACCACCCTGGCCGTGGCCCTGGCCGTGAAGTGGCCGCAGACGGAGAACACCCGCCGTCTGGTCGCCGAGGTCGACCCGGCCGGCGGCGATCTGGCGATGCGCTTCGGCCTGCCCGCGAGCCCGGGGCTGGTCAGCCTCGCCGCCGCCGCGCGCCGCACCCGCGACCCCGCGGTGGTGTGGGAGCACACCCAGGCCCTGCCCAGCGGCGCCCGCGTGCTGCTGGCCCCGCCCGGCGGCGCGCACGCCCGCGCCGCGCTGTCCACCCTGGCCACCGCCCCGGACGGGCCGCTGCTGCCCACCGTCGCCCGCGAACCGGGCGTGGTGGTGCTCGCAGACTGCGGGCGCGTCGATCCGGGTTCCCCGGCCGAGGCAATCGCGCGCCGCGCCGACGCCCTCGTCCTGGTGACCGGCACCCAGGGCGACGACCTCGCCCACACCGCGGCGCGCCTGGGCGAACTGGCCCGCTGGACCCCGCGCCCGGGCCTCCTGCTCACCGGAGACGGCTACCCGACCGCCGATGTCGAGCGCGAGCTGGGTGTACCGGCGATCGGCCGCATCCCGCACGACCCGGCCGCTGCCGCCACCTTGACCGGGCACCGGCCACCACCGGCCCGCCGCCGCGGTAACGGCGGCCTCGCCCACCAGGCCGCAGCCCTCGCCCGCACCCTCGCCGGACCCGCCGCCCCAGCCGCCCCGCCGTCGGCGAACGCGCCGGGGGCCGTACCAGGCGTGCCCGCCCAGCAGGTGCGCCATCAGCCGGGCGGCGGCGTCATCACCCCGCCCGGACCGGCACCTCACCCGCCGCGCCTGGTGCCCACGCCACCGCAGGTCAGCGATCCGCATCGCAACGGCCATCAGCCCAGCACCGCAGGGAAGGAGCCACCCGCATGACCCGCACCGACTACCCAACAGCGCCCCCTACCGCGCCCGGCGGCCCGGAGGACGCCGAGCACAGGCTGCGCGCCTGGCTTCGGCAGGCGCTGACCACGGACCTGCCCGGCCGGGTCGAGGCCGCCACCCGCACCAACGATGGGCCGTTGCCCCTGGCGCGGCGCCGGGAGATCGGCCGCGAGGTCCTCGACACCGCGGTCGCCGCGCACAGCGAGGCCGAACTCCTCGCCGGGCGCGCCCTGGTCGATTCCGCGACCGAGCAGCGGGTCGTCGACCAAGTCCTCGACGAGGTCTTCGGCCTCGGCGGACTGCAACCGTTGCTGGCCGACCCGTCCGTGGAGACGATCGCGGTCAACCGCTACGACCGGGTCTTCGTCCAGTACAGCGACGGCCGCCGCGCCCAGGTCGCCCCCGTGGCCGCCTCGAACGAAGAACTCACCGACCTGATCCGCACGCTCGCGGCGCGCGCCTCGTCCGAGGAGCGCCGGTTCGACCGCGGCAGTCCCGCGCTGAACCTCCAACTGCCCGGCGGCGAACGGCTCTTCGCGGTGCTCGGCCTGACCGCGGGCGGGGTGACGGCGTGCACGATCCGCCGGCACGGCTACCTCACCGCCACCCTCGCCCAGCTCCGCCGCCGCGGCACCCTCGACGTCGGCCTGGAACGGTTCCTGCGCGCGGTCGTGCGGGCCCGCAAGAACGTGCTGAACACCGGCGGCACCGGCGCCGGCAAAACCACGTTGCTACGCGCGATGGCCGCCGAAATGGACCCCATGGAGCGCATCGTCACCGTGGAGGACGCATTCGAGCTCGGCCTCGGCCTCGACCCCGAGCTGCACGCCGACGTCACCGCCCTGCAAGCCCGCGAACCAAACGTCGAGGGTGAGGGCGCCATCGATCAGGCCGAACTCGTCCGCTGGGGGCTGCGCATGTCTCCGGACCGGGTGATCGTCGGCGAGATCCGCGGCGCCGAACTCATTCCCGCGTTCAACGCCATGAGCCAAGGTAACGACGGGTCCATGGCCACGTTGCACGCGTCCAGCTCGAAGATCGCGTTCACCCGGCTCGCCTCCTACGCCGCGCAGAGCCGCGAGCGACTACCGCTGGAAGCCACCGCCCTGCTCATCGCGTCTGCGGTGCACTTCGTGGTGCACCTCGACCGCGCGACCGACCGGACAACCCGGGTGATCGCCTCGATCCGCGAGGTTGTCGGCGCCGAAGACGGATCGGTGATCTCCAACGAGGTCTACCGGCCCGGCCCCGACGGCCGCGCGGTGCCCGTGGCGGGGGCGCTGCGCGCGGACACCCTCGACGACCTGGTCGCTGCCGGGTTCGACCCGGACCTGCTGAGCCGCCCGGAGGGGTGGTGGACGCCATGAGCCTCGACACCACCACCCTTCTCGCCGCCGTGCTCGGCTTGGGGGCCGCCGTCGGCGTGCTGCTGATCGTGGCCGCCGGGCGCCGGCCCGCGGCCGCGTCGCCGCCCTCGCGGCGCGCCGGGCTGGTTCGCGCAGCGCGCGGCCAGGCAGGCGACCGGCGTGCGCTGCTGCGCCTGACCGTGGCCGTCGGTACGGGCGTGCTGACCGGAGCCGTCACCGGATGGATCGTCGGCGCGGTGCTGGCCGCCGCCGCGGTGTGGTTCCTGCCCCGGTTGGTCGGCCCGGATCGCGCCCACCGGCGGCGGGTCGCGCGGATCGAGGCGATCGCGTCGTGGACGGAGATGCTGCGCGACGTCCTGTCCGCCGCGGCGGGACTCGAGCAAGCCATCCTCGCCACCGCCCCGCTCGCGCCCGCGGCCATCCGCAGCGAGGTCGCCACGCTGGCCGCGAGGCTGGAAAGCGGCCAGCGCCTGGCGCCGGCGCTGCGAGCGTTGGCGCGCGAGCTGGACGACCCGACCGCGGACCTCGTTCTCGCCGCCCTGGTCCTCGCCGCCGAGCACCAGGCCCGCCAGCTCGGCGACCTGCTCGGCTCGCTGGCCACCACCGCCCGCGGACAGGCCGCGATGCGGATGCGCGTGGAGACCGGCCGGGCCCGGACGCGGACCTCGGTGCGGGTCATCGTCGCCACCACACTCGCCTTCGCCGCCGGGGTCGTGGTGTTCAACCGCGCCTACCTCGACGCCTACAACACCGCCACCGGCCAGATCGTGCTGCTGCTCATCGGTGCCCTGTTCGCCGCCGGGTTCGCCTGGCTCGCCCGGATCGCCGCCAGCGGCGGGCAAACCCGGGTGCTGGCGCTCGACGCCCCGGACGTGACCGGAGCGCCTGACGGCGACGAGGCGACGGTCAGCGGAGGTGAGCGCTCATGATCCCCGCTCTGCTGTTCGGCGCCGGGGCTGGTGCCGGTCTGTGGCTGCTGCTGACCTGGGCCCTGCCACCGGCCCCGGCACTGAGCGACCGGCTCGCCCAGGTCAGCGCGCGACCACCGGCCACACCGATCGTCCTCGCGGCGGACGCCGCCTGGGTGCGCAGCTGGGGCCGGGTCTTCGTCCCGGGCCTGCGCATGCTCGGGCTGCCCGGCACGAAGATCGAGGCCGATCTGCGGGTCACCGGCCGCGGCACCGATACCCACCTGGCGTCGAAAGCGCTGCTCGCCGTGGCCGGGCTGCTGGCGCCCTGGCTGCTGCAAGCACTGCTGGCCCTGGGCGGGCTGTCACTGGGGGTCGAGGTGCCGCTGCTGGCCGGGCTCGTGCTCGCCGCCCTCGGCTTCCTGACCCCGGATCTCGACGTCCGCGCCAAGGCCACCCGGCTGCGGCGAGAATTCCGCGACGCGCTGTCCGCGTTCCTGGACCTCGTCTGGATCACCCTCGCTGGAGGCGCCGGGGTCGAGGCCGCTCTCGGCGACGCCGCGGCCGTCGGAGCCGGGCCGGCGTTCGACAAGATCCGCCGCGCCCTGCACGCCGCCCAGCTGACCCGCACCACCCCGTGGAACACCCTGCGCCAGCTCGGCGAGGAACTCGACATCACCGAACTGTCCGAACTCGCCGCCTCGATCTCCCTGGCCGGGACCGAAGGCGCCCGCGTGCGCGCCTCGCTGGCCGCGAAAGCCCAGGCCCTGCGGACCCACCAGGTCACCGACGCCGAGTCCGACGCACAGGCCGCCACCGAACGCATGGCCCTGCCGGTCACGTTGCTGTTCCTCGGCTTCTTGGGATTCATCGCCTACCCCGCGGTAGTCCAAGTCCTCAATGGACTCTAGCCCACCCAGCATCCCTCCTCGCCACCGAGAAAGGCATTGCACCACAAGGGAAAGAAGGCGCCACCATGTTGCACTACATCCGTACCCTCTGGGAGCTGACGCGCACGCGTATCACTCTGTTGCGCGCTGACCCAGAGCGCGGGGAGATCACCACCACCGTCATCGTTACCGCCCTGATGGCCATCGCCGCGATCGCCATCATCGCGATCATCGTGGCGAAATTGACGCAAAAGGCGAACTCGATCAACCTCGGCGGCTGAGGATGCTCACCAGAGCCGCCCGTACTCGCGCCCGCGCGCTGGCCGAGCGTATCCGGCGCGCGCTGCGCGGCGACCGGGGCGAGGTCACCGTCGAACTGGTTATCGCGACCCCGCTGTTGCTGCTGGCGTTGCTGGCGATCATCCAGTTCGCGGTGTGGTCGCACGCCACCCACGTCGCTCAGGCCGCCGCCTCCCAGGCCCTGGCCGCCGCCCGGACCCAGGACGGCACCACCAGCTCCGGGCAGGCGGCCGGGCAGCGCCTGCTCGACGACCTCGCCGCCGGACCCCTGCGCGAGCCCCAGCTCGCGGTGTCCCGCGGTGCGGCCTCAGTGTCGGTGAGTATCCGTGGCGAGGCCGCCACGGTCTTGCCCGGTGTGCACCTGCACGTGCACGCCGAAGCCTCCGGCGAGATCGAGCGTTTCATGCCCGACACCGCGCCCTAGTTCCCTTGTCGCAGCAGCGATCTCGGCGACCGGCCGAAAGGAAAGCCTTATGAAACACCATAAACCGCCTGACGCGGTGATGCCGGTGCGCGCGGCGACGTTCCCCGACGGGCCGGATTCGGTGCTGCTCAACCCTGATATCCCGCAGGCGCGGTGGCGTGGTGAGCGTGTCCGTGCGGGACTGCGTCCGCGGATTGTCCTCACCGGACTGGCCGGGGCCGCCCTGGCGGCGCTTGCGGCGGCGTCCGGCAGCGGGTTCGCAGCGGTCTTCGCACTGGGTGCCGGAGGTCTCGCATTGGGCGTGAGCCTGTTCGCCGGCTGGTACAGCGCTGCCCGCGTGCTCGCCGACCACCGCCACGGCCGGGGCAGCCCGTGTCGGCTAGATCGCGTGCGGGGCGAGTTTTTCTTCCGCAGCCGCGATTTCACCGACCTCGGCACCGCCAGCTACGCGGTGCGGACCCTGATCGCAGGGGTGGGCGAACTGCACTGCGGCCCGGCCCGGGCGTGGATCGACCCGGGTGTGCCGCGTGAGGTGCATCGGGTGGCGTGGCAGGCGTTGTGCTGCCTGGACCGCACGCGCGCCGCCCGCGACCTGGCTCACGAACTCGCCGACGATCCCGATTCCGCGGTCGGCGAGCTGGCTGCCGCGGCACGCGAGGCGGTCACGGTGATCGACGACGCCCTGGACGAGATCGTCCGGCACGTGCACGGCTGCCTCGTGCTGACCCGCGCCTGGGAGGCGAAACTGCGGCACGGCGAACTCGCGGTCCGCACCGACCACATCCTCGCCGCTTTGCCCGGCGACGCCGAAGTCCGGCGGCTGTCCGAGGCCGCGGAAGCGTTGCCGCAGAACGTGTTCGCCTACATCACCGCCGCCCGCGACATCACCGGCACGGGAGCGTTCCCGTGGAAACGGCCGCCCTCGTCGTGGTCGCGACTGCTCCGCATCCTGCCCCGCGGGCTCAGCCGCGGCGCAGGATCCGGGACGGCACCGGCGCGGCGAGTCCAGTCAGGAGAGGGGCTGTCGTGACCGGGCGCGCGCCGAAGGCAACGACGGTCCGGTGGCGGCGGTGGTGGGCCGCTGAGCGCGGCTCGGTGACGGCCGAGGCCGTGCTGGTGACACCGCTGCTGGTGATGCTGCTGGTGTTCCTGGCCGTGGTGGTGCATCGCGGCGTTGACGCCCGGTTGCGGCTCGACGACGCCGCACACCAGGCCGCTCGCGCGGCCACCCTGCAACGCAGCCCCACGGCCGCCACCACCGCGGCCCGCGACACCGCCAGCGCCGCGCTCGCGCAGGCCGGGCTGGTCTGCCGGGGCGTCACCACCACGATGTCCGGCTCGCTTGTGCCCGCTGGGGCGGTGACCGTGCGGGTGCGGTGCACCGTCGACTTCGGTCAGGCGCTGCTGCTCGGCGTGCCCGGCGGGAAAACCCTGGAATCGACCGCCAGCGAGGTCGTCGACACCTACCGGTCCTGGCGCCAGCCGGGGGGTGCTTGATGGTCGGCTCAGCGCGCGAGCCAGTGCCCCGGGACGCAGGCGCGGAGCTGGGCACCGGTCAACGTCCGATGCTCGAGCAACCCCGTGGCGACGCGGCCGATCTCGGTCCAGTGCCGGTCGATCAGGTCCCCCGCGATGCCCGCCCACAAGTCAGGTCGCCGAGCGGCGAGTCCGTAGGCGCGGCGGGCTTCGGCGATCACGGCGAGGTCGTCGTGCCCGCCGTGCAGGTAGGCGTCGAGGCGGACGTCGTCGTCGGTCACGTCGTCCTCGCGGAGTCGTTCGGCCGCGCCGGTGGTGTCGAGGACATAGCGTGCCTGGGCGAGCGGTCCAGCGTGGGCGACGACCGCCAGCGCGGACAGATCGACCCGACGAGGCCGGACCGCGGTGAACCCGGCCCGTCCGGCGGTGCGGGGCCGCAGCGTGACGTAGCGCAGCGACCGGCCCTGCAACAGGTAGACGACCGCGTGTCCGGCCTCGTGCCAGGCGGTCAGGCAGTCCTCACTCGCACAGGGCGATTCCTGCGTCTCGGGCGCGGTCACGCGGCCCATTCTGCTCACCCCGTCGGCCCGTCGCGCACCGGCGTTCCCCGGTGGTGGCGTGCTGAGGAAGGCCGGGTGACCGCCTTCGTGCTCGCGCTGCTGCTCGGGCTGCTCGCCCTGACCGGCCTGAGCCTGGACGGCGGCCTCGCCCTGGCGAGCAAGGTCCGCTCCGGCGGGCAGGCCGAGTCCGCCGCCCGCGCCGGCGCTCAAGCGCTCGACCTCGCCGCATACCGCGCCAGCGGCGTGGTTCGGCTCGATTCGGCGCGGGCCCGGGACCTGGCGCAGCGGTACCTGGCCAGCGTCGGTGCCACCGGCACGGTGCAGGTGGCCGGGGACACGGTGACGGTCGAGGTCACCGCCACGTATCGACCCCAGCTGCTGTCGCTGGTCGGGATCGACGACATCCATACCCACGGGCGGGGTGCCGCCCACCCGCAGCGCGGTGTCAGCGGCATCGAGCCCTGACCACGGCTGCGCCATCACGGAAGGAGAAACGGCATGGTCACCTCGGAAGAAGAGATCGCCCGCCGACTTCAGGAACGAGACTCCGAACGCAGCGCGCGCCGCGCCCAGGTGGCCACCACCGTGGGCGAGCTGGCCCGCCGGCACGCCGAGCTCGCCGGGCAGCTCGCCGACCTCGAACGCGAGCTCGGCGAGGTCCTGACCGCGGCGGGCGAGGTAATCGACGTGCCCGAGCTGGCCCAGGTCACCGACGTCCCAGTCGACGACCTCACCCGCTGGCGCGACCAGGCCGCCAAGCCCGCCCGCGGCGGCAAGCGCAAGCGCCCGAGCGCGAAGAAGAACGACGCTCCCGGCAAGGGCACTCAGGCCGCCACCGCGACGCGTGCCACACGTCCCGTGGCACCGGCATCGGCGGCACCTGCACCTGAGTCCGTGGCCGACGGGGTAGCGGTCGGCGCGGCGAGCAGCTGATGGTGCCGTTGCCCCGGGCGAGGATTGCGCGCGTCGTGCGGCTGCTGGGCCGTGTGGCGCGCGGCCTGCTCGCGGTCATCCTGCTGGCCGCGCTCGTGGCTGGTCTTCCCGTAGCGCTGATCTGCGGCGTGGGATGGCCCTTGCCCGACCATTTGCCGAACCTGGACGAGATCGGGTCGGTGTTGATGGCGCCGATGTCGACACGTTTTCTGCTCGACGTGCTCGCCTGCCTGGCCTGGCTGATCTGGCTCGTGTTCGTCCTCGACGTCGTGGCCTGTGCGGTCGAGGTCGCCCGGGGTGCCCGGTGGCCGGAACTGCGACGGCAGACGGGTCCGGTGCGGCGCGTCGCGGCCGTGCTCGTCGGCGCCCTGCTGGTCGCCGTCCTGGGCCGCACCGCCACCGCCGCACCCGCTGCCCCCGCCGAGGCCGGGCGGCCCGTCGGCCACGCCCCGGTAGTCGCGACCGCGCCCGCCTGGACGACGGCGGTCGCCAGCGAGCACACCGGCACCCCGCAGTCCCGAACCCAGCCCGCGGCCGAGCCCGGAACCGAGCGGGTCCGGCCACCGGAGGGTGGAGTGCACGACTCGCTGTGGCGGATCGCGCAACGCTGTCTGGGCGACGGGGACCGGTGGCCGGAGATCTGGGCGCTCAACGAGGGCAGCCCCCAGCCCGGCGGACGCGTGCTGACCAACCCGCACCTGATTCACCCCGGCGACACCCTCCGCCTCCCCGCGACCAGCCCACCGCCTACCCCGCCTGCTTCACCACCGGCACCCCCGGAACCGACGCCCACGAGCCCAGCTCCTGCCGCCGAACCAGCACCGCCGGCGCCGAGCACGACCA
Organism: Amycolatopsis echigonensis; assembly: GCF_014174495.1. Taxonomy (GTDB): domain Bacteria; phylum Actinomycetota; class Actinomycetes; order Mycobacteriales; family Pseudonocardiaceae; genus Amycolatopsis; species Amycolatopsis echigonensis. The sequence continues at coordinate 5,138 of NZ_JACJHR010000105.1, read as the reverse complement.
CGCCACCTCCCTTCACGCCACCTTTCTCGGAGCCCGCCCCGGCCACTGCGGATCCCGCCGCCGATACGGCGGCCGACGAACCCGCTGGGGGCGCGGTGACCTGGGGCAGTGGCGAGGTGTTCGTCAGCCTGGGCCTGGCGGCGGCGGTCAGTGCCCTGCTTGTGCTCGCGCGACGGCGACGCCACGCGCGCTACCGGCCCGGCAGCGGCCAGCGTGACGACGACCTGCCCGTCGCGCCCGTGGTGTACCAGCTGCGCCTGGCCCATCTACGCGCCCAGCATCACGACGAAGACATCGAACTGGAGGCCGAGACCGACGAGCCGGGCGACACCGCGGCCGACGACCCGGCCACGCACGAGGACCAGTCTGAACCCGTCCGCTCCGGCGCGGCATCGCGATCGAGGCGCGCGGAAACCGGGACCGAGGGCCAGGTGCGGGTGCTCACGCCGCGCGTCCGGCGAGTGATCGGCGCCGCCACGACCCCCGGCACCGACGGCGGACCGGCGGAGCCGCCGTCAGTCGTGGATATCGCTCTCGACCCGACCGCGCCCGGTGCTGGCGGCGAGACCGTCAACGCCGACGCGGGCAAAGGGACGCAGGTCGCGTTCGACCAGGCTCGCGTGCATGGCCTCGGCCTGGTTGGGCCTGGCGGCTACGCCGCGGCCCGCGCCCTGCTGCTCACTCTCCTTACCGCCACGCCCGACGGCGGATCGGTGCCGAGGGTGTTCGTGCCCGCTGCCGATCTGGCCCGGCTGCTCGGCGTGCCGGGGCCCGTCACGGGCCTGCCGGACACGGTCACCGTCGTGGCCGACCTGGACACCGCACTGACCGCCCTCGACGCCCCGCAACCGTCCCGGCCCGCCGTCCTGATCGCGACGCCGCCCCGCGAGCCGGACCAGCAGGCGCGGTTGCAGCAGCTGCTCGACAACAACGGTCAGCACGGCCTCACCGCGCTGCTGCTCGGCCAATGGCGTCCCGGGGTGACCGCCTACGTCACCGCCGGCGGGATCATCTCCGCGACCGACCCCGGCCTCGGCGAACCCCTGCGCGGCACCTGCGCCTTCACCCTGCCCGAGACCGCCACCCGCGACCTGCTGGCCTTCTTGCGCACCGCGCAGCCCCGCGACGACACCAGTGGCGTCAGCGACGCCGCCGAACCTCAAGGCCACGCCCCTGCGCCGCGCCAAGCGCCGACGCCACCAGAGGAGGGTGCTCCTTCCCCTCTGGAGCACACCGGAGACGGCCCTGATCGTCTGGAAATCACTTCGGGTCCACCCATACCGGAACCGGCTCCCGCCGAGGCCAGCGGCGAACCCGACAGCGAACCGCGCCCGCTGCCGCCACGGACGGCAGATACGGGCCTGGGGAAGCCCGCACCGCTGGTGTTGACGGTGTTCGGCGCCCCAGCTCTGCACTGGCGGCCCGATCCCGCCCGATCCGAGGACACCCGCGACCTGTCCGGCGAATTGAGCAGCCGCCCGGTCGAACTGCTGGTGTATCTCGCGGTCCATCCCGGAGGGGTGTCCCGGGACGGGATCGTCGACGCCCTGTGGCCCGACGAGCCGCCCCGCAATCCCGCCAGCGTGCTGCGCACCGTGCTCTCCCGGATTCGCCGCGCCCTTGACAGCGCCACCGGCCGCGCCGTCGGCGAGCTGGTGGTGGCCGAGCACGGCCAGTACCGGCTCGACCCCGCGGTGGTGGAGGTGGACTACTGGGGCTTCGCCGAGGCGGTTACCGCACGCCGCACCGCCACCACGTCCGAGCGGCGGACCGACGCCTACGAGGCGATCGTGACGCACTATGGCGGACCGCTGGCCGAGGGCCTGGAGGCGGAGTGGCTCGTCGCCGCCCGGGAAGCGACCCGCCGCGACGCCCTCGACGCCGTGGCCGCGCTCGCCCGCGCCCGGGTCGCCGACGACCCCGACTACACCCTGGACCTGCTGGAGACCGCGCGGGCATTCGATCCGCACAACGAGTTGCTCTACCGCGACATCATGCGCCTGCAGCACGCCCTCGGCCGGCACGACGCGATCTCCCGCACCCTGACCCTCCTGCGGACCCGGCTGGGCGAAGTCGACGCCAAGCCCACCGCAGACACCGTCGACCTCGCCCAGCGGCTACGCGCCCGCGACACCGGCATACCGGTCGGCGACTTCTCGCGATCCACGGCGCCATGAATGAGCGCACCGACGGTTCTCGATAACACCTCGCCGAAACGGAAATCGAGGCACGATTCTCGTGCGATCGAGGCAATTGCGCGGAACAGCGAAATACCTCGATTTCGCGCCGCGATCCCGTTCGCGCCGATGCTAGCGTCGACCATAGTAGCACCATCGTCGAGGCCGAAGAAAAAGAATCCCGTGGACGCGACTCTGTATTCCACGACAATGCCGACACTGTTACTCGTCGAGTGTTGTGCGCGGCTGCCGCGTACCGCGAATACGGTCCGGCGCCCCATGCGTGGCCAGGATGTGCAGTGCGATTCCAGCACCCCTGGCGCCGAGCGCCACGTCCTCGCCCGGCTAGCCGGTGCCACACTCGCAGACCGAGGCGACGCGGACGGTGATTGCCAACCGTGGGGCCGCCGACCCGGCCTATCAGCCTCGTCCTCCGGTATCCGACTAAGGTGGATCCCCCCGTGTCAAGCGTTCTCGCAGCTCACACCCCCTGCAAGGGGATCCACCGGTGTCCCAGACTCGCTTGACACCAAGCAGGTAAGCACATCAGGCCCGGCGGCGGTGTCACGCACCTTCGTCGTCGTTCCGCCTGTGCTCACCACTGCACTTCACTCACCTTATCCACTTCTCACTTCTCTTTTTCATTTCTTTAAAAGAACTGCTTTTGTCCGCGGCCTTATCTGTGGCCGGCGCGCCCATTCTGAACCGACCGGAAGTGACCTGACCTGCACAAACATTTACGGGAAATGCGCGCCGCTCGCGTCGAAAGATAGCCAAAATTCCCCGAAATTGACCCGGAAAAACTATTGCGTGGCGTCCGGGGTCGAGTTACGTTTGTTGTGTCACCGGGAAAACCGGAAACCACAACAAACCACCGCCCCGGGTGCGAACCATTCCCCGGGAAGCCGGAAAATCAGCAATTCACGAACGGGGACCGCTATGTGCTACGCCGACACCGCCACCAACGCCGACGGCACCGCCACCGCGTTTTGCTACTGCGGGTGGCAGCAAGAACACGCAACCCCCGACGCCGCCGACCACGCCGCCGAAACCCACCAGCGCGACGCCGACGCCGCCGAAGCCGAATTCGCGGCCACCCACTGACCCCGCAAACCACGCACAACCCAACCAACCGAAAGGGCACACCGTGAACCACAACGCCAACGACCCGCGCACCGTGTACGTAATCGACCCCACCGCCGACCCCGGGCCACTGCCGGAAATCGTGGTGCGCCGTTTCGTGGAAAACGGGTGCACGGTCACGGGTGTGGTGATCGACCCCGCCGACGCGCAACAAATGTTGTACGGCGTGGTCACCCGCCCCGACGGAACACTCGCCGGAACCTACTACCCCGCCGACACCGTGCGCGGCGACCACTGGCGAGTCGTGACCGCCGACGGCACGCACTACCACGCCGCCAGCGAATACAACGCGGTCGACGCACTGATCAACGGGCTCGCCAGCAACTGAAAATCACGCGACGGCAGGGAAAACCGCCATGGCACGCACGGACACGGCACGCGCCAACGGGAACGACCACCACGAAACCGGAACCGTGGAATGCGGTAGCTGTTCCCGCCCGCTGGAAATCACTCGCCAGCAATGGGAACGGTGGGCGTGCCTGCCGTGCCCGTGCGGTTCCGCCGCCGACCTTGAATTCGCCCGCCGCCACTGCGAATGGGACGACACCACCCGGTAACGGGATCACCGTGCCCGCACCGGTCCCACCCCGCCCGACCGAACCACGCGAAAGGACCCGACACCATGACCACGCCAGCCACGACTCCGGCCACGGGCAGCACGCCCGCCGCCCCGGGCGCGGCCAACCGACTGCGCAACGGCGAACTCCGCCGCATGGTGGCCGAACAACTCGCCCACGACCCCACCACCGCACTCACCCCCGGCGCCATCGCGACCAAACTCGGCGGGAAGTCCTCCGGCGCGGTCGGGAACGCACTGGCGACACTGGAATCACGAGGGGAAGCCGAAAAGATCGGCACCAACCCGGTCACCTACCGCGCGACCGACAAAACCGCCGACGCCGCCAAAGCCGCTACCGTCACACCGCGCGGGACCACCGCCACCCCCGCGCCGTCGAAACCCGCCACGCCCCCCGCCACGCCCGCCCTGGTGACCGGTCCCGTACGCCGCCCGAACGGGCAGATGTACCACCCGCGCAAGCTGTCCGGGCTGTCCGACGTGACCGCGCTACGGCGGTTGCGCGAGGCGAACGTGTCCGCGCTCATGTACGGCCCGCCCGGTACCGGGAAAACCTCGGTGGTGGAGGCAGCGTTCGACGACCTCGTGACCATTCAGGGCGATAGCGACACCGTGACCGATGATTTCGTGGGGTCCTACACCCAAACCCCGGACGGCCGTTACGAATTCGCCTACGGCCCGCTGGTGACCGCGATGCGCGAAGGGCGCGCGTTGTTCATTGACGACGCCACGCTCATACCGCCGACCGTGCTCGCGGTGGTGTACCCCGCGATGGACGGACGCCGCCAAATCATCATCAAAACCCACAAAAACGAGGTAGTCGACGCCGAGGACGGGTTCTACGTCGTGGCCGGACACAACCCCGGGGTTCACGGCGCCGTGCTGACCGACGCGCTCTCGTCGCGGTTTTCCGCACAGATTCACGTGTCCACCGACTACGACCTCGCCACCCAGCTCAAGATCGACGAGAAAGCGGTGCGCGTGGCGCGGAATTTGTCCGCACGGCAGGAAAAGGGAGAGATCGGGTGGGCGCCGCAGTTGCGTGAGCTGATCGCGTTCAACCGGATCGCCGACGTACTCGGCACCACCGCCGCCGCTGGAAACCTGGTCGGCATCGCACCGGAGGAGGACCGGGACGTGGTCGCCGACGTGGTGCGCAACGTGTTCGGCGCCAACGTCGCCCCGCTGTCCCTCGGGTCACAGTTCTAACGCGACCCCCACCGCATCCGCGCGACTGTCCG
>NZ_JACJHR010000104.1 GCF_014174495.1 Amycolatopsis echigonensis | reverse complement strand
ATCGACGCCCAGGACCTCCATCGCGTCGATCTCTTCACGGATGCGGCGGGCACCGAGGTCCGCGGTGATCGCCGTGCCCATCACGCCGGCCACGACCATCGCGTTGATCCAGGGCGCGAACTCGCGGACGCTCGCCATGATGAAGAACGAGCCAAGCCGTTCGGGGATACCGAAGAGGGAGAAGATGTTCCCGCCCTGCAGCCCCGGAGCCCCGAGGCCGAAGGCCGTGGTCGAGATGATCATCGGGATCCAGCACAGCTTCAGCGTCTGGAACATCTGCTCACGAACTTCGCCCCAGTAGCCAACAGGGTGCCGGAGGGCGGAGTACAGCACGTCGCCCATCAGCCGCACCATTTCGCCGGCCTGCTCCAGCGGACGCGCGACCGCGGAGCCCAGGCCGGATCGCCGGCTCGCCTTCCGCCGCTCCCGGTCTTTCGACCTCGGCGGTGCCGCTGCGTGCGTCGTCATCGGTGCACTCCTTGGTGGGCTTCGAGTCAGTTCTGTGTGGCGGGACTCATCTGAGGAACGAGGCTCACACGATTCCGCCACGCTGCGATCGCCGGATCTCGTGCGCGAGGCACGGAAACCGTTGCTATCGCTGCGAAGTCCGGTCTTTCTCCGTGCCGCTCATGCGTCCGCGGAAGAAGCCGACCGCGGCGCCGACCACCACGGCCGTAGCCGCCGTCAGCCCGATTTGGAGAGGATCGCGGCCTGCCGGCACGAGCAAGGACATCGGAAGTGCGAGCAGGTAACTGCACAGCGCGGCGACCGCACCGTGAGCCGCGGGCAGGCTGGCCTTGCCGATTCGCCTCGAGGCAACAAAAAACGCCACCACAGCGATGAGCGGAAGCCACGCGTAACCCAGGAGCGGCACCCAAGTCACGGCCAGTGGCTGGGCGAGCCCGCCGATGAGGAGAACGCTGAACCCGGTCGAAGCACCCCGGACCGCTACGGGCGCGTCGATTCGGTCCACCCAGGACAGCCGGGCCGGACCGGTGGCGTTGTCACCAGCACGCGTCATGGAGATCCCACCTTTCACTGGTTGCCCCGAGCTGGACGAGGTCCCGTCCGACGTGCTCGGTCGCGAAGGGGATTCGAGTTGCGAACCCGCGGGAGGCATTCCGCTTGCGGCCGCGAGGTTGTGGCGCTGGACGCGGAGGATCCGACGGCGATTCGCGGTGGGCGTCCGCGACGGGCGAAAGCCGGTCGGCGTCCCATGGCTGAGCCCAGCACCAAAAGCTCGCCGGCGGTACGCCGGTCACGGGTTCCCGGCGTCGCTGGCTTCCGGGGTTCGACAATGAACACTGCGGAAGTATGTCCGGCCGACACTGGGCCATATGGGCCAATGCTGGCACCCGAGGGCCAACGTAGTGCGGAGCGGAGCGGCCGCAGGGCCGGCAGGTGCGGAGAACCACTTTGCGTGACTATTCCGCCTAGAAGGCTACTACAACCGAGGTGATCGCCGCCGTGTCTGTCACTTGGTGTCCGTACCCCGCGGTCTTGCCGGACAGAAACAGCTCCGCGGCGCGCTCCTCGTTCGACATCCCTTGGGCCACGAGCCGCGTGACCGCGTCGTCCTGCTCGCCCAGCTCGTGTGCCCGCGGGCGCGCCGGTCGGCGCGGCGGAATGAGGACAAGACCGACTCGCCGCAGAAAGCAGCCGGCAGCTCGGTGACCGCCGCGCTGCGGAAGGGGCCAGAGGCTGAGCTGGGACCCAGCGGATCCAGAACTGCCGACCCCGTGCGCGGCGGCATCCGGCGCGGGTCAGGCGAACCGGCCGCCGCCATCGACGTGGACGACCGCGCCGGTCATGGAGCCGTTGCCGATGAGCAGAAGGGTCAGGGGTTCGAGTCCCCTTAGCTCCGGGTCAAGCAGCCGAAGCTGCCCGCGCAGGTCTGGCGGGTCAGCGAGCTGACCGAGGGCCGCAGCTTCACCTGGGAAGTGCGCTCGCCCGGCCTGGTCACGGTCGGCGGCCACGTGGTCACCTCGGGCCCGGACGGCGCATCGCTCGAACTGACCTTGACGCACAAGGGTTTGCTCGCCGGTCTCGTCGGCCTGCTGACGTCGGGACTGACCCGCCGCAACGTGGCATTGGAGGCCGCCGGGCTCAAGGCCAGGGGCGAGAAGCTGAGTGGCGGCGACGCGGCGCGATGACCGCGGCCGGACCGCACGGGTCGGGCCGGGAACGGGTGCTGCGCGGCGCGATCGAGTACTTCGCGGCGCACGGCATCGGCGATGTGAGCATGCGCGGGCTGGCCGCGGCGCTGGGTACCAGCCACCGCATGCTCAACCACTACTTCGGCTCCCGCGAAGGCCTGCTCACCGCGGTCGTCGACGCCGTCGAAGCGGACCAGCGGGAGCTGCTGTCCACCCTGCTCCGTGACCGCGAGACCGATTCTCGCGCCGCGCTGCGCCATTACTGGCGGCAGGTCAGCGACGCGGCGGTGACCTACGGGCCGCTGTTCTTCGAGTTGTCCGGGCACGCGATGCAGGGCCGCGCGCACGCGGTCAGCCTGCGCGAGTCACTGATCCAGCCGTGGCTCGAACCGCTCGAACTGATCTTCCAGCGGCGCGGGTCCGACGGCGCGCAGGCCGCGGTGCAGGCCAGGATCAGCCTCGCCGTCGCTCGCGGCCTGCTGCTGGACCTGCTGCTCAGCGGTGACCGGGCCGGCGTCGACGCGGCCATGGGCCACCTCATCGACACCGAACTCGGCGCCCGCTGAGCACTGGTCCCGCGAGGGGGAACGGGGCCGGTCGATTCGTCCTCGCGGGCGGGCTCGCCGAGGCGCTGACCACGGTACGATTGGTCAATCGTCCAGCCACAGGGTGGTGGTGTCCCGGTGACGACAGCAGTGTCATTCGGAGTCGAAGAGATCCGGCTGGGGCCGGGCAGTCACGTCTGCGCCTTCTACCGCGGCGCGGCCGATCGGGACCGGTTGCTGACCGGGTACCTGTCGGCCGGGCTGGAGGCCGGCGACAAATGCATCTGTGTGGTGGATTCGGCGCGCACGGCCCAGCGGTTGACCATGCTGGCGGCCCCGCCCGCGCACGACACGCAGCTCGACATCCACCTGCCCGAAGCCACGTATCTGGCCGGGGGCCGGTTCGGCACGGCCGAGATGCTCACGTTCTGGTCGGAGTGCCTGGACAAGGCGCAGACCGAGGGCTACGGGTTCTCCCGGATCGTCGGCGAGATGACGTGGGCGCTGCGCGACGCGCCCGGCGTGGAGCATCTGGTGGACTACGAGTGGGAGCTGAACCGGCTGATGGGCCGCAACCCGACCGTGGTGCTGTGCCTCTACGACCTCGACCTGTTCAACGGGGAAGTGGTGGTGAACATCGTGAAGACGCATCCGCTGGTGTTCATCCAGGGCATGCTCGTCGAGAACCCCTACTACGTCGGTCCCGACGAGGTTCTGCATGCGACCGGAACATGACGGGCTGACCCGCCTCCCCGAACGACCGTGGCGCGACGACGACGGCATCGCGCCGGTCACGCTGGTGGATCCCGCGGACGCCGATCCCGCGCAGCTTCGCAAGCGGCTCGGTGACATGCGGGCGCTGCTGGTGATCTCGCTGCTGATGACCGAGTCCGTCAACGAGGACCAGATTTTCTCGCTGGCCACGTCGTCCGCGCTCGGACTCGGCGGCTGCCGGATCGACGGCTACCACTTCACGGACGGGACGTGGCGGCCGGGCACCGGATGTCTCGCCGCGACCCGTGAGCTGACCGGGCAGGTCGCGCTGCTCGACGGCGGCGGTCCGATCGAGCTGGCCGGGCGCACCTGGGCGTGGGCGTACCCGCTGCGCAGCGCGTCGGAACTGCTCGGGCACGTCATCGCGTCCAGCGACGCCGAGCCCAGCGGCGACGAGCGCTTCCTGCTCCAGGTGCTCGCCCAGCAGACCGCGGTCGCGGTGTCCAACGCGCGGCTGCACGCGAAGGAGTGCGCGTCCGCGGCGCAGCTCGCCGAGACGAACGAGGCGCTCGCCGACACGGTGGCGTCGCTGCGCCGGAGCATGCAGATCCACGAGCGGCTGACCCGGGTCGCGGTGTCGGGTGACGGGCAGCAGGGCATCGCGGACGCTTTGCACGAACTCACCGGGATGCCGGTCGCGATGGAGGACCGCTACGGGAACCTCACCGCGTGGTCCGGTCCCGGCCGGCCGGACCCATATCCGAAGGAGTCGTTCGCGACCCGGGAACAGTTGCTGCGCCGGTTGATGCGGGCGGGAAAGCCGTTACGCGACGGGCATCGGCTGACCATGCTCGCCTCCCCGCGACCCGACGTGCTGGGCGTGCTCGCGCTCGTCGATCCGGAGCGCCGGGCCGACAGCGCCGATCTCGTGGCGCTGGAGCACGGCACGACCGTGTTGTCGATGGAACTGGCGAGGCTGCGCGGTATCGCCGACACCGAACTGCGGCTGCGCCGGGATCTGGTGCACGACCTGCTGACCGGAACCGACACCGACAGCGCACACGCCCGCGCGGACGCGCTCGACTACGACCTGCGGCGGCCACACCGGGTCGTGCTGATCGAGGGCAAGGGCCGCTCGCGGCGCCCGGACGCGTTGCTCGAAGCAGTCCGGCGTGCACTGCGGTCGGCCGAACTCGACGCGCTGGACGAGACGCGGTCGGGAAGTGTCGTCGTGGTCACCGCGGGACAGACCAATTGGGACCGGTTACGGCGCGACGTGCTGTCCAATCTCGGCGGCGGCCAATGCCAGATCGGCGTCGGCGGAATCCGGGTCGATCCCACGGAGCTGCCCGGCTCACTGCGCGAAGCCCGGCTCGCCCTGCGGTTGCAGAAGACGTTGCTGTCGAGCGACAGCGTGTGTGAGTACTCGAAACTGGGTGTGTTCCGGATTCTCGCCACCGTGCCGGATCTCGACGAGCTGGAAGTCTTCGTCCGGGAATGGCTCGGCTGCCTGCTGGACTACGACGCCCTGCGCGGGTCGGAACTGGTACACACACTGACGCAGTACCTGGAGCACGGCGGCAATTACGACGCCACTGCCGCCGAACTGTCCGTGCACCGCAGCACATTGAAGTACCGGCTGCAACGGATCCGCGAACTGACCGGGCTCGAACTGAACGACCCGGACGTGCATTTCAACCTCCAGCTCGCCACGCGGACGTGGGGCACGCTGCAGGCGCTGCGCTCGCAGACGTAAGGGCGCTGTCCGCCGCGCGGGGTTTCACTGTGGGCTCGTCGCTCCACCGCGATCGCACCTGGTTCCCGCAGGGTCAGGTTCCGGCGGTTCTTCGTCCCGTGATGACCTGTGGGGGAAGCCACTTCCGGGCGGATGCTGAGGTTCACGACCCCAGCGAGAGGAGCCCGATCATGATTGATGTCCGTAATCCCCAGGACGGTTTCGCGGCCTTACGCGCCCGGATCAGCGCACTGGGCGACCCGGTGGGCGACGACCGCGGCGCGGACGGTGAGCCGCTGACCGTCGGCGAGTGGGCGCTGCTGATCGACGACATCGTGGAGCATCCGGACCAGAACACCGAGGCGCTGTGGAACGTGGCGAGCCCGGAGGAGGACGACCGCGAGTACGACGCGATCTTCATCGGCGGCGGCGCGGCCGGGCGGTTCGGCTCCGCGTTCCTCAAGGCGCGCGGCGGACGCCAGCTCACCATCGACGCCTGGCCGTTCCTCGGCGGCTCGTGCCCGCACCAGGCCTGCGTGCCGCACCACCTGTTCTCCGAGTGCGCGCGGGAACTGGACCTCGCGAAGCACATGCAGGGCAAGCTCTGGTACCCGGAGTTCGACGCGAGCAAGGCGAGCATTCTGGAGATCGTCAAGCTGTTCCGCGCCGGCCGGGGCATGCCGCACGCGATCATGAACTGGCAGTCCAAGGAACAGTTGGGCATGGAGTACATCCTCAACGCGGCGGCCACCGTGATCGACGAGCACACCGTCGAGGTGGACGGCAGGCGGTTCCAGGCGAAGAACCTCGTGCTGTGCACCGGCGCCCGCACCGACTTCCCGGCCGAGATCAGTGGTCTGGACCGCAAGGGCGTGTACGACTTCGCGAGCCTCATCGAGGAACTGGACGAAGAACCGACCCGGTGCGTCATCATCGGCGGCTCGAAGGTCGCGCTGGAGTACGGCTCGTTCTTCCAGGCGACCGGTTGCCAGACCACGATCCTGACCCGCAGCCCGCTGCTGCGCACCGCGAGTCTGCACCACGTCGACGAAGGCCTGCGCGACTACGTGATCGACATGATGGTGGACCGGGGCATCGAGATCGTCGAAGGCGCGCAGACCCTCGACGTGCTGGGCGACGACCGGGTGACCGGGGTCCGCTACCGGGACGCGAACGGCGAGATCGTGGAGGTGGAGACGGACTTCGTGTTCGTCGGCACCGGCGAGCGGCCGGATCTGCGGATGTACGAACCGCTCGGGCTGAAGATCGACGACCGGGGCTTCGTGGTGGCGGACGCGACGATGCGCACCTCGGTGCCGAACGTGTACGCCGTCGGCGATCTGCTCGGCCCGCCGATGGAGATGTTCAAGGCGCGCAAGTGCGGGGTCACCGCGGCCCGCAACATCATGGGCGAGCACCACGAGTTCGACTTCAGCGAGTACCCCGACTTCTTCCATACCACCTACGAAGTCACCTGGTGCGGGCTGTCCGAGGCCGAGGCGCGCACCGAGTACCCGAACGTCATCAAGATCCAGATGCCGCCGGACGACGCCGACCCGGAATCGTTCGCGCTGCCCGCCGCCGAGGGTTCGATGCTGTACGCGTTCACAAGGCCGATCCTGTCCGGCTGGCTGAAACTGTTGGTGGACGCGGATTCCCGCAAGATCGTCGGCGCGCATCACGTCGGCTACGGCGCGAAGGACGCGTTCCAGTACATCGACTACCTGATCCGCAGGCCCGAGGGCTTCACCATCGACCAGATGGCCGACCTGAACGAGCTGTTCCTGAACCCGGAGCACTTCATCCAGTTGTCCCGGCTGCGGGCGGGCCAGATGTCGCTGGTGAGCCTGTGACCGGCGACGTGCGTTTCCCAGCGGAGGCGGCGAAATGACTGCCGAGCGGGTCGCGCTGGTCACCGGCGGGGCGTCCGGGATCGGGCGGGCGATCTGCGCGCGCTTGCGCGAGGACGGCCTGCAGGTGGCCGCGGTCGACCTGAAGCCGGACGCCGCCGCCGAGGTGGCCATGTTCGCCCGAGGCTGCGACGTGACCGATGAGTCCGATGTGGACAGTGCGGTGGCCGCGGTGCTCGACCGATTCGGCGCGATCGACGTACTGGTCAACAATGCCGGGATCACCGGGTCGCAGGCGGCCACGACATGCCACGAAACGCCGGTGGAGGAATGGGACCGGGTGCACACGGTGAACGTGCGCGGCCCGTTCCTGGCCAGCCGTGCGGTGCTGCCTTCGATGGTGGCGCGCGGCAGCGGGCACGTCATCAACATCGCGTCGATCGCCGGGCTGGTCGCGTTTCCCGGGCGCTGTGCCTACACGGCGTCGAAGGGTGCGGCACTGATGCTCGCCAAGTCCATCGCGGTGGACTACGCGGCGGCCGGGATCAGGGCGAACGCGGTGTGTCCCGGAATGGTCTATACCCCTATGACAAGCTGGCGGCTGGACCAGCCCGCGCTGCGAACCCAGGTGGAGGACCGGATTCCGGTGGGCCGGGTGGCCACACCGGACGAGATCGCGGACGCGGTCTCGGTGTTGGCGTCCGGGCGAATGTCCTATGTGACCGGTCACGCGCTCGTGATCGACGGCGGAATGACCGCTCTGTGAAAGACGCGCGGTGAGAGACAAGGAGAGTCGAATGGCAGGCAGGCTGGCCGGACGGGTCGCGGTGGTGACCGGCGGCGGCGGTGGCATCGGTGGCGCGGCGGCGAAGTTGTTCGCCGAAGAGGGCGCCGCGGTCGCGGTGCTCGACGTGGCCGCCGCGGCGGCGAAGGAAACCGTGGACGCGATCCAGCAGGCGGGCGGCACGGCCATCGCGGTGACCGCGGACATCACGGACGCGCGCGCGGTGGACGCCGTGTTCGACCGGATCGAGCGGGAGCTGGGCAGCGTCGGCGTGCTGTACAACAACGCGGGCGTGAACAGTGCGGGCTCGGTGGTCGACGCCGAAGAGGACGACTGGGACCGTTGCATGGCGGTCAACGTGAAGGGCACGTTCCTGTGCGCCAGGGCCGCGGCACGCCAGATGGTGCGCAGCGGCAAGGGTTCCATCGTGAACCAGGGGTCGGTCGCGGCGCTCGTCGGCGTGGCCAACTTCGCCGCGTACTGCGCGTCGAAGGGCGCCGTGGTGGCGTTGACCCGGTCGATGTCGGTGGATCTCGCGCCGAAGGGCGTGCGGGTCAACGCGATCTGCCCGGGCACGGTGTACACGCCGCTGATGGAGCCGATGCTGACCGCGCGCGGCGGCGGTGACCTGGAGAAGGGGCTCGCCATGACGACGGCGAAGTACCCGATCGGCAGGCTCGGCACGCCGGCGGAGATCGCGAACGTCGCGCTGTTCCTGTCCAGCGACGAAGCCGCGTTCCTCACCGGCTCGGTGGTGGCCGCGGACGGCGGGATGACGTCCCAGTAGGACAGTCCTCGAAGGAGAGTGGTGACATGCGGATCGCAATCGGGGTCGGGCCGGAGGTCGTCGGCGCGCCGGCGCAGCCGGGCGAGATCGTCGAACAGGTGCGCAAGGCAGAGGCGGACGGGTTCGCCTCGGCGTGGAGCGTGCACTTCTCCCGCGGGGTGGACGCGCTCAGCGTCCTCGCCGTGGCCGGCGCCGGAACGAGCCGCATCGCACTGGGTGCGGGCGTGGTGCCGACCTATCCACGGCACCCGCTCGCGCTCGCGCAGCAGGCGGCGACGGTGCAACAGTTTTGCGGCGGCCGGTTCACGCTCGGCGTCGGGGTGTCGCACCGCCCGGTGATCGAGGGCCTGCACGGCTTGGCGTTCACCAGCCCGGCCGAGCACATGCGCGAATACCTGAGCGTGCTGCGCCCGCTGCTGCGCACCGGAGAGGTGTCCTATCGCGGCCGGTTCTACCGGGTGGAGGGTGGGTTCACGGTGCCGGGCACGACCCCGATGCCGGTGCTCGTGGGTGCACTGGGCCCACGCATGGTCCGGGTCGCGGGGGAGTACGCGGACGGTGTGGTGACCTGGCTCGCCGGCCCCCGCACGCTGGGCGACGAGATCGTGCCGGCCCTGCTGAAGGCGTCGTCGGCGGCGCCGAGAATCGTCGCGGGCCTGCCAGTGGCGGTATGCGACGACGCCGAGACCGGCCGTGCGGCGGCCGAACAGGTCTTCGCACGCTACGGCGGGCTGGAGAACTACCAGCGCCTGTTCGCACGGGAGGGCGTGTCGTCGCCGGGCGAGCTGGCGGTCACGGGAACGGAAACCCAAGTGGCGCAACAGATTAAGCGCTACGCGGAGCTGGGCGTCACCGAACTGTGGGCGACGGTGTACCCAGTGGGCGATGCCCCGGCCGCGAGCATCGCCCGGACCAGGGCGCTGTTGGCGGAGTTGAGTGGTTGAGTGTCGGGGTATCCGTGGCCTGCTGAAGGCCCGATCAGGCGTCGTCGACCGGCTCCAATTCGACGGCAAAGCCGTGAAACAGCCTCTCGCTGAGATGTTGACGGTGGGCGCCGAAGTACTGTGCAGCCGAGGTCGACTACAGGTGGCCTTCAAGAATCCCGATATACCACCGGTCGGGTCGCGGGCTGCTGCTTCCCGGAAATCGTGAATATGTGGTCCTGCATCCGGCGACCACGATTTTTGCCGGTTCGAGATGGAATTCTCTGCTGAATTCCATCTCGCCGAGACCGCCAACCGCGAACGTCAACGGATGGACGCCCGGGGCAAGGTCGACCCATTTACGTCCCTGTCGCAGCCCAGGCCCGGCCCTGAAGAGTATTCTCGTTCCTTGGCGAATGAACACGAGTCGCCATGTCTACGGCGGAGGCGTGCTTCCTCCTGGAATTAACGCGTAGGCCAACAGGCCGGTACGCCCTTCTCGACGTGCGCGCTTCAACATGTGACGCGCGAAACGGGGAATTCGGCGCTCCTCGACCTGAATCTCGACATACTCGTCCCGCTTCACGACCTACCCTCGGCAAGAGGCAATCAGACTGTCCAATATTCCATCGACCGACCGAAGGGCTTGCTCCGAAGATATCTCTTTGCTGCCAGCGAAATCGCTACATGCCGAGAATCGAGCTGACGATCGGCCGAACAGGCCAACGTCCGGCAGCCCCGGCCGCGAATCCGCGGCCGGGGCGTTCTGCTACCTCCCGTAGCGCTGCCAGTGTGCGGCGAACAGGTCCTCCTCGCTCACGACACGTGGCGGGATCGGGCGCGACACCCACGTCAGGTTCACGAAATGGCGGGCGTTGACGTTCTCCGTCGTGATATTCCCGCCCCAGGTGCCGCAGCTCAGGCTCAGGGTGAACGGCAGGCCGTTACGCGGGCTGCCCGCGCCTTCGTTCAGGTTCTGGTTCACCAGCACCCGCGCGGTTTTCGTGGTCGACGCGAGGCGGGCCACATTCTCGTCCGAGCTGGTGTGGATGCCGCATGTGTGGCCGAGTCCTTGATACCCGGTGATGTCGTTGACGAGTTTCGCCGCATTGTCGATGCCGCCCTCGTAGCGATAGACCGCCAGCACGACGGACAGTTTCTCGCCGGAGAAGGGGTGTCCGGGGCCGGTGCCGGATTCCTCGACCAGCAGCAGGCGGCAGGTGTCCGGCACCTCGAAACCGGCGAGGTGAGCGATGTGCGGCGCCGGTTTCGCGACCACGTCGATTGTCGGGATCGGACCGTTGTCGGGCCACATCGCCTTGCGCAGCAACGCTTTCTGCTCGCCAGAGCACAGGTGCCCGCCGCCGTCGACGAGTCGCCGGACCAGCTCGTCGTACACCGAGGCGTGCGCGACGACGGCGTTGTCGGCCAGGCAGCTCGTGGCCTCGTCGAACGTCTTGGCCGTGATGATCGCCTCGGCGGCGTCGGCCAGGTCGGCGGTCTCGTCCACCACGTGCACCGAGTTGCCGACCCCGACGCCGTAGGCCGGGGTGCCGGAACTGTAGGCCGCCTTGACCATCCCGGCGCCACCGGTCGCGACGACGAGATCGGCGCCGCGCATCAGCAGACGCGTCTTCGCCAGCGACGGCTCCGGCACCACCTGCACCAGGTCCTCGGGCGCGCCGACCTGACGGCACGCCTCGCGCATGTAGTCGACGACCATTTCCGTGCTCTGCCGCGTCCTCGGGTGCGGCGCGCACACGATCGCGTTGCGGCCCTTCAGCGCGAACAGCGCCTTGACCGGCGGCGTCGCGTCGGGTCCGGTCGTCGGGATGAGCGCGGCGACGACCCCGACTGGCTTCGCGATCTGCACGATCCCGGCCTCCGGCCGTTCCGCCACCACGCCGACGGTACGCACCGGCCCCATGTCGGCCAGCACGCCCGTGACCCGCTTGCCGATCTTGGCGACCTTGTCCGCGTAGTTGCCGAACCCGCCCTCGTCGACGGCGAGCTTCGCCAGCTTCTCGGCGTGGTCCTTGCGCACCACCGCCCACGCGACGGCGGTGACCAGCTCGTCGACCTGGTCCTGGTCGTAGTGCTCGATGGCGTCGGCCGCGGCGCGCGCCCGGCGCAGCACGGCGTCGATTTCGGTACGGACGGCGTCCTCGGATGGCTCAGTCATGAGACCACGGTCGCCCCCGGACGGCCCTATTCCATCGATCCGGCAGGGCGAGCCGGCGCCGATTCTTCGTCCTGCCAAGGGGTGACCGCGAGGTGGCGCCGGGCCGCATGCTGACCATGTTGGTTCGCGACGAGAGGCGGCACCGTGGCGGGAATGGTGGTGATCGGGGGTGGCGCGGCAGGCATGTCGGCGGCTTCGGCCGCGCGGCGGGTCGCGCCCGAGAGGCCCGTGATCGTGTGCGAGGCGGGCGAGTACGCCGCGTACGGGATGTGCGGGATCCCTTACTACCTCGGCGGAATCGTCGACCGGGCGGAGACGTTGCTCGCCTACCCGCCGGAGGTTTTCCGTGACCGGCGGGGAATCGACCTCCGCCTGGGCACGACCGTGCGCGAGCTGGACACCGCCGCGCGGCGGGTGACGGTGGCGAACGACGGCGGCGCCGAGACCCTGGACTACGACACGCTGGTGCTCGCGGCAGGCGCCGATCCCGTGGTGCCGCCCATTGCTGGTATAGACCACCCGAGGGTGTTCACGGTGCGCTCGCTGGCGTCCGCCGCGAAGCTGCGCACGTTGCTCGACTCCGGCTCGGTGCGCAAAGCGATCGTCGTCGGCGCGGGCTACATCGGACTGGAGACCGCCGAAGCGCTCGTCGCGGCGGGCGCGGCCGTGCGGATCGTGGAGGCGCTGCCCCGCGTGCTGTCCACAGTGGACGAGCCAATCGCGGAGGTGGTCGACGCGGAGGTCCGGCGGCACGCCGACCTGCAGCTTGGCAGCAGGCTGGACGCGATCCTCGACGGCGCTACGGGCCCGGTCGCGGTCGTCGACGGGGCCGAGTTCGCGGTGGACCTGATCGTGCTGGCCGTCGGCGTGCGCCCGGCGACCGGTCTGCTCGCGGGCGCGGAGAAACTGCCGAACGGGGCCGTCGTCGTCGACGAGGGGATGCGGACCTCGTTACCCGGTGTGTTCGCCGCGGGCGACTGCGTGGCGTTGCCGCACCTCGTGCTCGGCGCGCCCGCGTGGGTGCCGCTCGGCCCCGCCGCGAACAAGACCGGGCGGGTCGCGGGGACCGTCGCGGCAGGCGGGCGTGCGTCGTTCCGCGGCGTGGTCGGCACCGCCGTGGTGAAGGTGTTCGACCTGGAGGTGGCGCGGACCGGGCTCAGTCTCGCCGAGGCGACGGCGGCCGGAATCCCCGCTGTGGCAACGGATGTCGAGTCACGTTCGCGCGCCAAGTACTACCCGGGCGCGGCCCCGCTGCACGTGCGCCTGGTGCACACGCCGGACGGCAGGCTGCTCGGCGCGCAGCTCGCCGGCCGCGAGGGCGCGGCCAAACGCATCGACGTGGTAGCCACCGCGTTGCACGCCGAGCTGTCCGTGGACGACCTCGGCGCGCTCGATCTTGCTTACGCACCACCGTTCGCGCCCGTCTACGACCCGGTGCTGGTCGCGGCGGGCCGGGCGAACCGATCGGAAGGAGCACGGACATGAGCCTGCGACCGCCGCGGGACAAGCGGACCACACTCGCCGAGGCCGCGTCGGCCGTCGCGGACGGCGCGATCGTCGCGCTCGGCGGCGGGCTGTGCGCGCGGCTGCCGATGGCGCTGGTGCGCGAGCTGATCCGGCAGGGTCGCACGGGTTTGCACCTCGTCGGGTCGGCGCACAGCATCGACGTCGACCTGCTCGTCGCCGCGGGCGCGGTGCGGCGGTGCGAGGAGAGCTACGTCGGGTTCGAGCAGGACCTCGGTCTCGCGCCCGCCTACCGCGAAGCCGCCAGGAACGGGTTGATCGAGATCGCGGAAAGCTGCTGCGCGACGATCCTCGCCCAGTTGCGCGCCGCCGAGATGGGCGTGCCGTTCCTGCCGGTCGTCGGGGTGCGCGGGTCCGACATCGGCTCGCTGCACCCGGAGTACCGCGAGATCGAATGCCCGTTCACCGGGCAGAAGCTCGTCGCGGTGCCCGCGCTGCGGCCGGACGTGGCGCTGCTGCACGCGCCGTCCGGCGACCGCTACGGCAACCTGCATCTCGAACAGCCGTACGTGCTCGACGAGCGCTTCGCGTCCGCGTCGAAGGCGGTGATCGCGACGGTCGACGAGCTGGTGTCCACAGAGGACGTCACCGCGGCCGGGATCACCGTGCCAGGACACCTGGTGTCGGCGCTCGTCGAGGTCCCGTTCGGCGCGCATCCGGCGTCCTGCTACCCCCGTTATGCCTACGACCGCCCGCATCTGAACGAGTACGTGACCGCCGCCCGCTCGGGCGACGCCGCCGGGTATCTCCAGAAATACGTGCACGACACGGGTTCCGAGGACGGATACCAGAAGGCGATCGGGCGCCTCGACGAGCTGACCGGCTGGTCCGCCTCGACCGACGCATGGAAGGAGCTGTTCGCGTGAGCCCGCGACCGTTCACTTTGGACGAATGGTTCGTCGTCCTGCTCGCCCGCACCATCCGGCCGGACGAGACCGTTTTCCACGGCTTCGGCAGCCCGTGCGCGCAGGTCGCGATGCACGTGGCCCGCCGGACGCACGCGCCGGACATGGTGCTGGTCGAAGGCGCGATGTACGCGATCAACCCCGAGCCGCCGTTCATCCCGCCGACCGGCAACGACGCCGCGCTGAAACAGGGCGCCGCGTACAGCATGCGGTTCGAGGAGTTCTTCGACGCCGCGCTGCGCGGCGACGTGGACCGGATGTTCCTGTCCGGCGGGCAGATCGACCGGTTCGGCAACACCAACGTGACCATGATCGGTCCGCGCGACCGGCCGAAGGTCAAGCTCGGCGGCGGTGGTGGCGGCTGCAACCTCTCCGCCACGATCGGCAACCTGACACTGTGGACGACCCGGCATCGCGGCGGCCGGACGCTGGTGCCCGAGTGCGACTTCATCACCGACATGGGCCACCGCACCCCGGCCGGCAGCAGGACCGAGCTCGGCTTCCCCGGCGGCGGTCCACAGTGGATGGTCACCGAACTGGGCGTGTTCGACTTCCCGGGCGAGACGGTGCGGCTGTGCCGGACCTTCCCGGACGTGAGTGTCGACGAGGTCCGCGCCGCGACGGGGTTTCCCCTTGACGTGGCGGGCGACCTGCGCCCGCTCGACCCACCGTCCACAACGGAACTGGCGGCGGTCCGCACGATCGACCCGCTCGGCGTTCGCAAAGGCGAGTTCGACGAACGCGAGTTGTCGCGGGTGTTCGCGCACGACCCCGGAGGTGGTTGCGCGTGCTGAATCGTGCGCTGGACGCGGTGTTCGCGCCACGGCGGGTGGCGCTCGTCGGCGCGTCCGATCGCGCTGGCTCAGTCGGAAATCTCTTGTGGGACAACCTTTCCGGCTTTCCCGGCGAGGTGGTTCCGGTCTGTCCGAACAGGACTGTCGGCGGCCGGGCCGCATACCAGGACCTGCGGTCCGTGCCCGGCGAGATCGACCTCGTCGTGGTGGCGACCCCGGCGGACAGCGTGCCCGGTGTGATCGAGGCGGCCGCCGACAAGGGCGTGCCCGCGGCCGTGGTGCTGAGCGCGGGCTTCGCCGAGATCGGCGGCGATGGCGTGCGGCTACAGGAAAAGGTGCGCGCCGCGGCGAGAGCGGGCGGCGTGCGGGTGGTGGGTCCGAACTGCTTCGGCGTGCAGAACGCGGACCTGCCGCTCAACGCGTCGATCGCGGCCGGGACGCCACCGGGCGGTGGCGGCGTCAGCCTGGTCACCCAGTCCGGCTCGTACGGGATGGCCGTGCACATGCTCGCCACCGACGAGGCCATGCGGTTCGCCAAGGTGTACGCGGCGGGCAACAAGGCCGATCTGACCGACGCCGAAGTGCTTGCGTACCTGCGCGAAGACCCGGCCACCACGGTGATCGCGCTGCTGCTGGAGTCGATCACCGACCCGCGCGCGTTTTTCGCCGAGGCTCGCCGGGCGACGGCCGAGAAGCCCGTGATCGCGGTCGTCGGCGGGCGGACCGGGGCCGGACGGCGCGCCGCCGTCTCGCACACCGCGGCGCTGGCCGCCGATGACGACATCCTCGACGCCGCACTGCGCGACTCGGGCGTGGTCCGGGTCCGGACCGGGCTGGAGATGCTGGACGTGGCCCGTGCGCTCGCCGAGCAGCCGACGCCGCGTGGCCGTCGCGTCGGCATCATCACGAATTCCGGCGGGACCGGGGTGGAACTCGCGGACCTGCTCGCGGACGAAGGGCTCGACGTTCCGGAATTGAGTCCCGCGCTGCGGTCTCGGTTGAGTGAATTGCTGCCGCCGTACGGCAGTCCGCGCAATCCTGTCGACATCACTCCGGCGTGGCGGCTGTTCGCCACGGGTTATCCGGGCGCGATCGACCTGCTCGCCCGTTCCGGTGAGGTCGATGTCGTCGTTCCGGTGTTGCTGCAGCGGTCGGCGTCGCTCGAGGTAGCGTCGGCGGTCCGGGACGCCGTAAAGCGCCTGCGGGCTGACAACGTGCCTGTTCCCGTCTACGCCTGTTTCGTGGCGCCCCGCTCCGCCGATGACGTCGCGGATGTCTTGCACCAGTCCGGAGTGCCGTGCCTGCCATGGCCGGACAGGACGGCCCGCGCGATCGGCGCCGCCGTCCGGTACGGCATGTTCGAGCCGAAGCCGTCCTCGCCGCACGAGCCCAGTGACCTGCTCGGCCCGGTGGACGATCCGGGCGACCCGATCGTCGCGCGAGACCTGCTCGAATACGCCGGAATCCCGGTGGTGCCAACGGTTCGCTGCGAGTCGGCCGACGAAGTCGTGGCCGCCGCCGCGCGCTTGCCCGGCCCCGTCGTGCTGAAGGTCGCGCACCCGGACCTGACGCACAAGAGCGACGTCGGCGGTGTGCGGGTCGGCCTCGTCGGCGAACAACGAATACGCGCGGCGGCCGGGGAACTGCTCGCACTCGCCGAAGGCGCGTCGGTACTCGTGCAGTCCAAGATGGACGGCGTCGAGACGGTCGTCGGCGGCTTTCGCGATCCCTCGTTCGGGCCCGTCGTGATGGTCGGCATGGGCGGCGTTCTCGTCGAGGTGCTGCGGGACGTCCGGTTCGCGCTCGCACCGCTCGACCACGCACAGGCTCGCGCGATGCTCGAGGAGTTGCGCGGCGCGGCCGTGCTTTCCGGCGTTCGCGGCGCTCTCCCGGTCGACCGGGACGCGCTGGCCGACGTCGTGGTGTCGGTCGGCGACCTGCTGGCGGGCAGCGACCGGATCGCCGAACTCGATCTCAACCCGGTGCTGGCCGGACCGGACGGCTGCGTGTGCGTGGACTGGCGAATTCTGACCCGCGGTGCGGACACCACCGAAAAGTACGGTCCCGCCATGCCGAAGAACTGAGGTGTTCTCCCGTCCTACCGTCGTTTCGCACGACCGGCAACTGGAAGGACGAAGAACATGCTCATTGGTTCGCAAGACGTTCTGCTGCCGACCGCGATGGTCGGGAACTATCCGAATCCGCGGTGGTACGACGGTGCGGCGTTCGCCACGCTGCCCAAGGGTGAATTCATTTACGACTCGATCAGCAAGGAGGCGTTCGAGGACACGATCGGCGCGATCGTGCACGACCAGGAGGCCGGCGGGCTCGACATCATCAGCGACGGCAAGGTCTACGGCGGCGACTCGCCGTACGGCACGATTCTGTACTACTACCTGGAGCGCATGTCCGGGTACAAGCTCACCGGCCCGCCGATCGGCCTGCCCATCTACTCGACGCTGTTCTCGCCGACGTGCACCGGTGAAATCCAGCGCGAGTACCCGTTCCACCTGAACCAGTTGCGCGCCACCCGTAAGGCGACGAACAAGCCGGTCAAGGTGTCCTACACCGGTCTGGGCGTGCTGGCCGCCGCCACCACGAACCTGCACTACAAGGACACCAAGGAACTCGCGCTCGCGATCGCGAGAGCGTTCAACGAGGACTTCCGCGAGCTCGCCGACAACGGCTGCGACATCATCCAGCTCGACGAGTTCGTGTGGCCCTACGGCATGGGCGACTGGGAGATCGAAGCGCTCAACGTGGCCGTCCGCGACGTCGACTGCCAGTTCTGGGTGCACACCTGCTGGGGCAACTACTCGGGCACGCCCGCGTACTACCCGGACGAGACGGAGACCGAGTTCGGCGCGTTCGTGCTCGACCGCCGCGCCTCCGACGCCCCGGCGCCGGACCGGGCCAAGGCGCTGTTCCCGCACGTGCTCGACGCGAACATCCACGCGCTCAACTACGAGGTCGGCCGTACCGGCCCGGACGACCTGAAACCGTTGGTGGACAACGAATGGACGAAACCGTTCGTGGCCGGCGTGATCGACGTGAAGTCCACCGTGACCGAGACCGCGGACGAGGTGGCGGACCGGATCCGCCGGGTGCTGGAGTACGTGCCGGCGGACCGGCTCGGCCTGTCCACCGACTGCGGCCTCATCAACCTGCCCCGGATGATCGCGGCGAGCAAGCTGCGCGCGCTGTCCGACGGCGCGGCGCTGGTGCGGGCGGAGCTGAAGAAGTAGGCCACCCGCTCGCGGACAGGAGCCCGGCGCCGCCCGACCCGGCGCCGGGTTCCGGCAGTTCGAGCCGGCCGTTCGGCCTGACGGGGCGAGTGGCCGCGCGATCCTGACCTCTCCAGGACCAGGCACTCGGCGTGCGCGCTTCCTATCGTCGATGGTGTTCGACGATCTGCGGGAGGTGCCAGGTGAGCGGATGTCCCAGCTTCCTCGATCTGCCGGCGCGGACGGTGAAACCCAGGATGTGCGGCGTGACGCACGTCCTGGACAAGGGGCTCACCGTCGCCGGCACCGAGGCGTTCCTCGACCAGGCGGGACAGCTCGCGGACATCGTCAAGATCGGCTGGGGGATCGGCTACGTGGATCCCACGCTGGCGCAGCGGGTGCGTCGCTACACCGAGCACGGTTGCGGTGTCTCGCTCGGCGGCACCCTGTTGGAGATCTGCGCACTGCAGAACCGGGTGCGCGAACTGCGGGAGTGGGCGCTGCGCAGCGGGATCTCGCACGTCGAGGTGTCCAACGGGCTGCGCGCGCTGACCGTGGACCGGAAGCGGGCGCTGATCCGGGAACTGTCCGCCGACTTCGTGGTGCTGGCCGAGACAGGCGCGAAGGACGACACCTATCCGTCCACTCCGGACGAATGGGCCGAGGAGATGGCCGGTGATCTCGACGCCGGGGCGCGCTGGCTGGTCGCCGAGGGCCGGGAGAGCGGCACGGTCGGCATCTACGACCGCGATCACGGCATCCGGTCCGAGGTCATCACGGCGATCTTGCGGCGGGTGCCGGTCGAGCGGGTCATCTTCGAGGCGCCGGAGAAGAACCAGCAGGCGTGGTTCATCCGGAAGCTCGGGTTCGGGGCGAACTTGGGCAACATCGCGCCCGCCGACGCGCTGAGCCTGGAAACGCTGCGACTCGGCCTGCGCGCCGACACCGTGCCGTTCGACACGACGGTCGAGGCGTCGGCGTGATTCCCGACCCGGCGCCGAACACCATCACCCGCCCCTACCGCGGACTCTCCGTGCAGGAGGTGGACATCCCGCTGACCCCGCGCGCCATCGACGACCTGTTGCGGCCACGGGAGATCTACCGGCGCACCGCGTTCCTCGTGCTGCGCTCGGGCGACGACACGGCGCTCGTCGGCGTCCGGCCGGTCTCGCTCGGGCCGCTGTTCTCACCGGTCGCCGAACTGCGGGTACTGTCGGGACCGGACACGACGGTGTGGCTCGACGACCCGGCGACCGACGTCGGCAACGCGAGCGCGCTGGCCGCCGCCGCGCGTTCAGGGCACCAGGACGGCGCGCTGGCCTATGTGGTGCGCGGCCGGTTCGAGCACGTCAACTTCATCTGGCGGCCGGAGCCGCTGCGGGTGCGGGTGACCGAGGTGGTGCCGCCGTATCCGCCGAAGCTCCTTTCGATGGCCGAACAGGCCGTCGCGTTCGACGAGGATCTGCCGCCGGTGGAACTGGTGCTCGACGCGGTCGACATCCGCGCGCTCGCCGCGGACCATCCGGCGCCCGCGTTTCTGTTGCCCTGCCGGGGTTCCGGCGCCGAACTCGACGGCGAGGTGCGGTTTCTGGACACCCATCCGTCCTATCGGGACGATTGGCTGCTGATCGGCTGCGAGCGCTCGCGCGCGTTCCACGAGCAATTCTACGGCAGCGAACCGGACCGGGTGGATCTGTGCCCGAAGGCGCGCGCGGGCGCCGGGCCGGTGCTCACCAAGTGCTGCCTGCTGGAACGGGGCGTGGAGTACGCGGGCCGGTCCGCGACCGTGCCGTGGGGCGCGAACCTCGACGAAGTCCGCGCCGCGCTGCGTGCGATCTGCGGCCTGCCCGCGATGGCGGCGGCGTCATGATCTCCTCGCGCATCTTCGGTCATCTCTGGACGACGCCGGAAGCGACGGCCCTGTTCACCGACGAGGGCCGCACCCAGGGCTGGCTGGACGTGCTCGCCGCACTCGCCGAGGCGCAGGCGGACGTCGGCCTCGTGCCACGCGACGCGGCGGACGCCATCCATGCGGGCGCGAAAGTGTCCACAGTGGACATCGACAGCGTTGCGGAACAGACGCGGGCATGCGGTCATTCCACACTCGGCCTCATCCGGACACTGCGGGAAACCCTGCCGCCCGACGCCGCCCAGTGGGTCTACTACGGCGCCACCGTCCAGGACCTGACCGACACCTGGACCGCGCTTGTCTTCCGCACCGTCGGCGACATCGCCGAACGTGACGTGCGGCGGCTGCGTGACCGCGCGCTGGCGCTCGCGGTGGCGCATCGCGACACCCCGATGTGCGGCCGCACGCACGGCCAGCCGGGTCTGCCGATCACGTTCGGGTTCAAGGCCGCGGTGTGGGCGGCCGAACTGGATCGCCATCTGCGGCGGCTCGCCGAAGGCCGCGTGCGCTGGGAGAACGTCCAGTTGGGCGGCGCACTGGGCACCATGGAGTTCTGGGGCGACCGCGCGCTCGACCTGCTCGACGCGTTCGCCGCCCGTCTCGGGCTCGGCGTCGCGCCGGTGCCGTGGCTGACCGCGCGCGACGGGATCGCGGAGTTCACCGGGCTGCTCGCGGCGATGTCGGCCACCATCGCGAAGATCGGGAACGAGGTCTACCAGTTGCAGCGGCCGGAAATCGGGGAACTGGCCGAGGGCGGGTCGGCGGCGGCGGTCGGCTCCATCACCATGCCGCACAAGCGAAACCCGGAGATCTCCGAACAACTCGGCACGCTCTCGCGGGTGGTGCGCGCACAGGCGGCGCTCGCGCTGGAGGGCATCGGCTGTGAGCACGAGCGGGACGGGCGCGCGTGGAAGACCGAATGGCGGCTCGTGCCGGACGCGTGCTGCTCGTTCGCCGCCTGTGCCGCGCTCGGCGCCGAAATGCTCGACGGGTTGGCTGTGGACGCCGACCGGATGCGGCGCAACATCGACGCGCAGCGCGGATACCTGTTGTCGGAACCGGTGATGCGGGCGCTCGCGGACCGCGTCGGCAAGCACATCGCGCAGGAACTCGTGCGCTCGGCCGCGCTCGCTGGACTGCAGTCCGATGTGGACTTCCGCACCGCGCTGCGGAACTGTGCAGGCACCGCGCTGCTTTCCGACGCCGAACTGGACCGGTTGCTCACTGTGGACAGTGCGCTGGGCGCGTGCGGCGCGTTCGTCGACCGGGTACGCGCCGAATGCGGTGCGGCATGACCACGCACGCGCCCGTCGCAGATCGGTTGCTGGGACCGCACGAGCCGCCCCGGATCGAACTGGTGCGGTCGCCGACTCCACTGCACCCGGCGCCCCGCCTGTCGGCCGAACTCGGCGTGCCCGTCCTGTTCAAACGGGACGACCTGACCGGGCTCGGTCTGGGCGGCAACAAGGTGCGCGGCCTGGAGTACCTGATCGCGGACGCGCTGCGGCAGGGTTGTGACTGCCTGGTCACCGGCGCGGGCCCGCAGTCGAACTGGACGCTGCTGGCGGCGCTCACCGCGCTGCGGTACGGCATCGAGCCGCACGTCGTGTGCTACGGAAATCCTCCGCCGGACGAAGGAAACCTCCGGCTGCACCGCTGGCTCGGTGTGGACGTGCGGTTCACCGGCGCCGCCGACCGGTCCACCGTGGACGACGGGATCGCCGCGCTCGCGGCCGAACTGCGCGCGACCGGGCGCCGCCCGTACGTCCTGCCGAGAGGCGGCGCGACCGCGCTCGGTTCGCTCGGCTACGTCCGCGCGACGATCGAACTGGCTGCGCAACTCGACGAGTCCGGCACCGAACCGGCGGCGGTATGGCTGCCCACCGGCTCGTGCGGCACCCACGCCGGACTGCTCGCCGGTGTCGCGTTCGCGGCGGCCGCGTTCGACGTGATCGGGGTGACCGTCAGCAGGCCGGTGGCCGAATGTCGAACCCGGATCACCACACTCGCCGCCGCGGCCGCCGCACTCGTGCACGGCCCGGAACCGGCGGAACCGCGAGTGCTGGGCGGCTGTCTGGGGCCGGGATACGGGATCCCGTCGCCGGAAGGGGCCGCGGCCGCGCTCCTGGTGGCGCGCGCCGAAGGCGTGTTCCTCGACCCGGTGTTCGGCGCGAAGGCCATGGCGGGCCTGGTCGCGGAATGCGCCGCGGGCCGGGTCACCGGCCCCCAGGTGTTCCTGGTGACCGGCGGCGCGCCGACGTTGTTCACCGACCGCAAGGGGGCCTCGTGACCGGAACTACCACACCGAACGGCTATCTCGGCGCCGAGGCCATGATCACCAGTGGCCCCGCGCCCGAGCTCGTCGACGCCGGTTACGCGCTGGAGATCGCCGATGCCCCGCTGCTGCACCGTGGCCTCACCCTCGCCGACCTCGCGCACCTGCTCGCGCTCATCGACTGCCGGGTGCTGAGCGAAGCGGAGGTCCGGCCGCTGCTGCGGCGGCTGCTCGACCTGCTCGACACCCCGGCGGCCGAGTTCGAGTACGACCCGGCCTACGGCGACGCCTACAACAGCCGGGAACGGGTGCTGGAACGCGAACTCGGTCCCGACGCCGGGCGACTGCATCTTGGCCGCACCCGTCGCGAGGCGGGCCGGATCGCGTTCCGGCTCGCCCTGCGCGAGCACCTGCTCGACCTGCACGACGCGGTGACCGGGTTCGCCGAAGCGCTCGCGGTCGCGGAGACCGACGCGGCGGACACGCTGTGGGCAGACACCACATATCTCCAGCCTGCCCAGCCGTCCACCTTCGGGCACTACCTCGGCGGCTTCGCCGAGCAGGCGGTGCGGCACCTGGACCGGATCGCCGACGCCCATCGCCAGGCCGACGTGTCGCCGGGCGGGTCCGGCGGCGTCGGCGGCACACGCCTGCCATTGGACCGGAACCACCTCGCGGCACTGCTCGGTTTCGCCGCCGCCGGGCGGCACACCAGGGACGTGATGTGGTCCACCGACGGTCTCGTGGATGCCGTCGGCGCGGCGACCCAGGCCGTGCTGACCGTGGACCAGCTCGCCGAGGACCTGGAGATCTTCGCCAGCCCGGCGTTCGGCTACGTGACACTCGACGCGTCGCTGTGCCGGGCCAGCGTGCTCATGCCGCAGAAGCGGAATCCCTATGCGCTGGCGGTGATCCGGGGCGGCGCGAGCACGGTCGTCGGCAGGCTGACCGGGTTGCTGGTGACCCGGCGCTCGCCGTCCGCCCGCACCGACAGTTGGCTCTACGCCTACGGCGAAGTGGCCGGTGCGCTCGCGCTGTCGACCCGTCTCGTCCGGCTCGGCACCGCCGTCGTCCGCGGGCTGACGCCCAACACCGAGAACCTGGCGGCGCAGGCGGGTGCGCACCACACGGGTGCGGCCGACCTCGCCGAGGACTTCGCCCGGCATCTCGGGCTCGACTACCGCACGGCCTACCGGGTGGTGGGCCGTGCGGTCTCCATGGCGGGCGAGCACGCGCTCACCCCCGCCCTGCTCGCGGAGGCGGCCGAACAGGTGACCGGTGCAGCACTCGTGGTGCCGGACCGGCTCGTCGCGCTGGCCGCCGAGCCGCGCTGCCTGGTCGCCGAACGCGTCGCGGAGGGCGGCGCGGCGCCGCACCGGGTCCGCGAGCACGCGGCCGCCGTCGCCGGTTCGGTCGCCGCCGCGCGCGAGTGGCACCAGGCGCGGTTCGAGCACGCGCGCGACGCCGAACAGGCACTCGTCGCGTCGGCGCACGCCATGGCCTCCGGCCGGTGATCGGGCGCTCGCCGTACCTACTCGCGAGTCGCCGTTGAAGTGCGGTAATCGGGCGGATTTCCGCTGCCGTCCGGCTCAACGCCTGTTGGCGCTCGTACCAATTGGGCTACCGTACCTAATACTCCAGCCGCACTTCGTGATGTTGGTTGTGTCTTCGCTGGTAGTGGCTGGTCTTGGCGCGGTGTTGGTGGCGTCGGCACCAGCGTGACCAGGCCTGGATCCGGAGCCATGGGCGCCCGGTGTGGATCAGATGTGCCAGGAGACGACGGACTTCGCCGAGGGTGAGCGGGATGAGGCCGTGGCCAGGGCTTTTGGGGACACTGCGGCGGTGACGGCGAGGTAGGCGTGGGCGAGCATGGCGAGGGTGATGTGGCGATACCAGGCGTCATAGCGTCGGACCTGGTTGGACCGCCCCGGCTTTCGTGGAGACGTGGTCCTTTGTCTCATGCCACTGCCAGGGGCTGCTCGGGTGTGTCGTGCCAGTAGCCCTGTTCGAACTCCAGTGGCGGGCGATGCCCGCACCACGAATGCAGCCTCTCATTATTGTACCAGTAAACCCATTCCGCGGTAGCCGTCATGACCTCCGCGACATCGTTCCATGAATCATCTTCCCCAGGCGGTTGAGGGACTGTAGCAGTTAGGGACGGTGCAACGGAATCACCGTGTCGGGCACGGCTGCTGGTGGTGTCGGCCGTGCGGCCTCGGGTGTGGTGAGCAGCGCGACGATGGTCACCGGTCCACCGCAGTGGGGACAGTCCCGGACGGCCGCCGGTTGCGGGCGTGCCGACGAGCTCACGGTGTGCTGCCGGCCGGCGCCCTCGGCGTCCGCCTTCTGGGGGCGGCGTTTCCGGTCGAAGGCGGTGTTCTTGCAACGCTTGGAGCAGTAGATGTTGTTGGCGCGACTGGGAATGAACTCGCGCCAACAGATCCCGCAGATGCGGCCGGCCGGCTGGGGTTGGTCAGGAGACACGGGCGTTCACCGCCGCGCGTAGGGTGTCGGAGGTGGCCTGGTGGTGCCGCAACCGGTAGGACGGCCCGTCGATACCGACCACGGTGGCCCGGTGCAACAGCCGGTCGAGCATGGCCGCGGTTATCTGACTGCTCGGG
>NZ_JACJHR010000103.1 GCF_014174495.1 Amycolatopsis echigonensis | reverse complement strand
TGGCTGGGCTGCCTGCTGGGCCTGCCCCGGCTGAGCGGCCGGGGCGGACGGCCCCCGCTGCGCCTGCTGTCCGGGCTGACCGGGCTGACCGGGCTGTCCGCCCTGAGCACCCTGCGGACGCTGCACCGGAGCGTTGATCAACGTCTCGGCATCGGGATCCGCCTGCGGGTTCAACCGCCCGGACACCGACGGTTCCGGGGTGTCCCAGCGCACCGGCGGCGGCGGGGTCCACGAAGCGTCGGCCGCCTCGCCCCGCTCGGACGGCTGGTCCGCGGTTTTCGCCTCGTCGCCGTCCCCGTCCGGTGCTGCGTGCCGAGGACGGCGCGCCTCCTCCGACACAACTACCTCCCGAGCTCCCCGCGGCAAACCTGCCGCTCAAAAAGTACAACTTGCGCCGCCTCGGCGCTGCGAGACCGCCCTGGTCACCCGTATTGCGGGGACGGCGGGTTCGCCGGTCCCAGCCGGGAGCCGACCCAGGTCTGGTAACTGTTCGCCCAGGTGCCGTCGCCGCGGATCTTGTCCAGCACCGCGTTCACGAAGCGGACCAGGTCCTCCTCGTCCTTCGGGATGCCGACGCCGTAATTCTCCTGCGTCATCGGGTCTCCCACGACCTTCACCGTCGGGTCCTGCGCGGCCATGCCCGCCAGGATCGTGTCGTCCGTGGACACCGCGTCGACCTGGCTCTGCTGCAGCATCACCAGGCAGTCCGACCAGTTCGACACCGACACCGCGACCGGTTTGGCCGGGTCGGTGGCGATCTTCGCGAGCGAGGTCGACTTCGCCGCCGCGCACACGCGTTTCCCGGCGAGGTCGGCCAGCGACTGCGCGTTCGACGACTTCGGCACCAGGATCTTCTGCCCGGCCACGTAGTACACCGACGAGAACTGCACCTGCTTCCGCCGGGCGCAGGTGATGCTGTAGGTCCGGACCACCACGTCGACCTGGTGTTCCTTCAGCACGGTTTCCCGCTGCGAGGACGTGATCGCCCGGTACTGCACGTGCCCGTCGGAACCGAAGATCTGCTTGGCGATCTCGTTGACGAGATCGATGTCGAAGCCCTCGAGCTTGCCGGTCTTCGGATTCCGGAAGCCGAAGAGATAGGTCGTCTGGTCGACGCCCGCGATGAGCTTCCCGCGCTGTTTGATCTTCTGCAGGCTCGGCCCCGAGGTGTCCAGACCATTCGGCGCGAGACTGACCAGCGGGTTGCAGCTGGTGTCGGAATCGCCGCCGGCCGCGGCGTCCGGGCCGCCGACACCCGCCGGGGTCGGCCAGGCCGCGTCGGTGACCGGTGCGGCCTCCATCTGCTGGCTCGCCGTCCCGCAGGCGGCGGCGAGAACCGCGACCACCGCGAGCACGGCAGTCCGGACGAAGTGCCGCGACCGGATCACCGGTACTCCCTCAGTCTCTCTCGCACGCCGACTGTGATGCCGCCCGCGGCGAGCACCGCCAGCACGCCGACGCCCGCCGCGAGCGCGGTGAGCGCGTTGTCGCCGGATCTGGTGCTGTCGAGGAATTCCTGACGGCAGACGTCGATCGCGGCCTGGAGGTTCGTGTCGAGCCGGGCGAATGCGGCGGCCGCGCTGTTCGGGCTCACGCTCGTCGCGAAGTCGACCGCCTCCTGGTACTGCCCGCCGTCGTCGAGGCGGCGGACCTGAAGGTGGGCCAGCGACCATTCGCGCGCGGCCTGTTCCGCCGCTTCGATCTTCTGCTCCCCCGTGGTGCCGGAGGCGAGACCGCGAGCGTCGCCGAGCAGACCGCCCTTGCCGTCGGCTCCGACGAGCTTTTCGGCCAACTGGATGAACTGCTGTTCGTACGCGCCGCCGTCGCCGCGCGCGACCAGAGTGAGGGTTTCGTCCGCGCGGGCCTGCAGCGCGTAGATCCGGGCCCGCACTAGGATGTCGACCTGCGAGGTGCCATCGGTGCGCCCGGTCGCGACGAGACTGCCCTGCACGATGAGCGCGACCGCGCCCCACAGCAGCGTCAGCACGACGCAGCCGGTGGCGACGAGCAGCCCGATGTTCAGCACCCGGTTCGTCCGCCGGGTCAGGTAGATCTGCGCGGCCACGAGCGCCGCGAGGAGCGCGGCGATCAACGCGACCGCCGCCCACGGCACGTCGCTGCTGCTGTCCTGCTCGTCGAAAAGCTTCTTGGTGTGCGCGTTGTAGAGCGCGTCCGCGGCGGGCAGGATCGTCGAGCGCATCAGCTGCGAAGCCTCGCGCAGATACGAAGCGCCGGACGGGAAACCCTGCCGGTTGTTCGCGCGCGCGGTCTCGACGATTCCGGTGTAGACCGGGACCTTCTGGTTCAGGATGTCCACCTGGTGGGCGGCGTCGCCGACGTCGGTGGTGTCGGACGCCGCGCGGGCGAGCGCGGCTCCCGCTTCGGCGATGTCCTGCTCGTACCGCTTCCGCAGCGCGGGCGGTTCGGTGCCGACGGAAAGGAAGGCGCTGGCCGCGGTCGCGTCCGCGTCCGACAGCGAGCGGAACACCTGCTGCGCCGCCCCCGCGAGAGGTTCCCGGTGATCGATCAGGCCGTTGATCGTGTTGTCCTTGTCTTGCACGGACAACACGCCCACAAGGCCGGCCACCAGCGAAAGCAGCACCAGGGCGACCGCGATCAGCGACAGTTTGCCGGGCGTGGTGGTCGTGGATCTGACGACCGCGCGCACCGCCTGGCCGGGCAAGTCCAGCAGCCCGGCGATTCCGCTGCGGCCCCGAAATTCCTCCGGTGGGGGCTCGGCAGTCGTTTCCGGCCGCGTCGCAGTGCTGCTCATCCCCGATCCTCCCCGTGTGCCACTCGCAGAAGGTAGCCGGTCGGGCAAGCCGCAGCGAACGACACCCGGAAGGTGTCACCTGCACGTGATCTCAGCCAGCGCACCGACCGTGGCTTCGGCCTTTCTCACCGGTTCGGCTGATAGCGCTGCTGCGTAGCAACCCCTGGGTTGCCGCTTCGGCCATAGCCGCGCGTACGTCGACGCACCACGGACCGTCCGCGCGCAGTTCGACGTACGCACCTTCGCCGTTCTTCAGCTCCAGCTCGCGTTCTCCGTCTACCGCGATAACGCCGCCACCTGCGGCAAGGTCGACGCGTACGCCGGGACGCAGCACTCCCCAGCCGCGTACGCCGACAGGACGCACGACGCCGGGCGCGATCGCGGCGTGCACCACGTACGCGGAGCTGTCGACCGGGCCAAGCTGAAGCGCCACACCGTCCGCACTGGAACGAGAACTAGGACACAGCTGTCCGGCAATGCTCGACAGGCCAATGCCATCCGGCTCGGCAAAGGTGCAATACAGCTCAGTGAGCGCAGTCGGATCCCAAAGCGCCTTCGCGCCGACGTGTTTGTTCATCGAGACCGCGACGTCCACCAGCGCGATCTCGCGGCGGTTCTTCGTGACGACCTCGAGCATGCTGACCCGCTGGGTCACGAGGTCGGCGTCGACCTGGCCGCTCGCGACCATCCCGGCGGCGAGCCCGGCCACGGTGGCCTCTCCGGCCTGCGGGAAAGCGTTGTTGGTGCCAGTCGGCAACGCGAGCAGCGGGACGTCGCCGCACGCCTTCGCGGCGACCCGGGCAGTGCCGTCGCCGCCGAGGCACACGATCACGCCGGCCCCGGCGTCGACCATCTGGCGCACCGCGTTGATGGTGTCCTGCGCGGTGCCGGTGAGCGTGTCCTCGTCGCAGAAGTCCACCTCAGGCAGCGGATCGCTGCCGAGATCGCGCAGCACGGCGGCGGAGATGCCGCCCAGGTCGCTGGACAGCAGCGCACGGTCGACGCCGGTCACCGCGAACGCCGACAGCAGCCGGCGCACCAGGTTGGCCTTCTCCTCGACCGGGAAGGCCGACGCCTGTGTGACGAGTCTTCGGATGTCCTGTCCGGACGCCGGGTTCGCCACGATTCCCGCAACGACTTCCCCCATCGAGCATCCCCCCAAGTCCGCTGTCGCCAGGGGACCAGCACACGCGTCCGGTCGCGCGGAGGAAAGGGTTGCACGGACGTTGCGTCGCCCGTGCCCTCCACGCCGGCCAGAGCCTACCCTGGGTTCTGGCGTGGCTACCCGTCGTTCAGACGAGAGAAGCAAGTCCTTCGCAGGTGTACCCGGCTTCTTCGACAGCGGCGCGGACGGCGGCCTCGTCGAGGACTTCGGCGCTGCGGACCGTCACGTGTCCGGTTTCGACGTCGACGGTCACGTTCTCGACGCCGGGCACCTCGGTCAGTTCTTCGGTGACCGACTGCGCGCAGTGGCCGCAGGACATCCCGGTGACGAGATAAGTGTTTTCGCTCATGCCCGCGAGCCTACGAGCTCCGGACAGGCCACGATCGGGTGATCCACAATGGCCGGTCAGGGACCCAAAGCCTTGGCGGGCAACAGGATCCGCATCGTGAGACGCCTCGGCGGCGATCCGGTCGCGATCCGGCCGCGGAGACGAAAGAAGCCACCACCCCCGCAACCGGGAGTGGTGGCGACTTAGCGATTAAACGCAGGTCAGATCAGGCTGACCGACGTGGCCTGCGGGCCCTTCTGGCCCTGGCCGATCTCGAACTGCACGCGAGCGTTCTCCTCGAGGGTACGGAAACCGTTGCCCTGGATCTCGCTGTAGTGCACGAAGACGTCGCCGCCGCCGTTGTCGGGAGTGATGAAGCCGAACCCCTTCTCGGAGTTGAACCACTTCACGGTGCCCTCAGTCATCTAAACAATCTCCATACATAACACCAAAACAGGAAGCCGACCGACGTCCTGGGCCCAGACACGGGCGAGATGCGTTCCCCGGAGAGGAGGACCACGCCCGCTGAGTTCTGCGAGCGTGCTAAACCACGAACACAAAAATCGAGACCAACTAAAGTAAAGCACAGCGGAGCGGGCGCGGACAAGCCGACTCACCCGAAAGTCCCGCGACCGGGGTCACTCCCCGCTGGCGTGGCGCAGCGGCTCGCCGAACGGCGACCGCCAGTCGGCTCCCTGGTCGGGCACGACCACGGCTACGTCGTGGGCTTCCGCGCTGGCGCTGAACAGCACCGGAACCACGCCGGACCGGGTCTGGGCAGGCACCTCCGCGACGTCGCCGCGCTCCGGCTCCTCGCTCACCACGGACACCAGCGCACCGGCCCGCGCGGACCGGGCGCGGCCGCGAGCGGTCGCCCCTGCGGTACGGGATTTCCCGTCCTTTTCGTCGGCCATGACGAACTCCCCTCGTTCCTTCCCCGCGCCACGCGGGGGATGACCGCGATGGTGCCATCCGGCACCGACAAAAACCCGGCCGAAACCGGTTGTTCCCACCCCTGAAACGCGCGAATGGCCGCGAACCGAGCCGGGGAACGTGTCCACCCGGGAATTTCCCCAACCGGACGCGGGCCGAAGCGAACCGCGCGAGCCGAGTCCGGATGCCGAACCCCGGGAACTGAAGTCAGGCTACCCGAGCCAACCCCGTCCAGCCACTGAACATTCCCGGCGTTTCCTTGTGTTCTCAGGAAGATTTCAGGTCGAGGAAGGACGCGCCGCTCCGAGAAGCGTGCTCAGCCGGACGTCCGGCGTCACCACGTCCGGGTCTGTCCGGACGTCGATCACGCACGGCCGCTGCCGCACGAGCGCGCTCGCGATGATCGGTTCGAGCCGTTCGCGATCGTCCACCGTGTACCCCGCAGCGCCGAGCCCTCGCGCCCACGAAGCGAAGTCAGTCAGCGGGATGGTTACTCCGGACAGCCGTCCGTGCGTACGCGCCTGATGCATCGCGAGCGGACCGTGCAAGCCGTTCTGGAACACGACCACCATCACCGGCGCGCGGTAACGCACAGCGGTCTCGATCTCTTGCCCTGTCATGAGCGTGCCCGCGTCGCCGACCATCGCGACGACAGCGCGTCGCGGCTCGGCGAGCTTGGCCGCTACGGCCGCAGGCACCGCGTACCCCATCGCAGCGTTGCTCGGACCGAGCTGGCTGCGCGGAGCGGTGAAGCACCAGTAGCGGTGCATGAACTGCGCGAAGTTGCCGGCGTCGCTCGTGACGATGGTGTCCTCGGGCGCGAGCTTTCGCAGCGCGCGCACGACGTCGACCGGATGTACGCGCGTGTTGTCGCTTGTGTTCGGCGGTGTCATGAAGGTGTGCACGGCGGCGTTCGCGGCCGACGCTCTGCGCGTACGCGGCGAAGCGATCGCACGCAGCTCCTTCAGGAACGGCTCGACCTCAGTGTCCACACGGAACGTCAGGCCGCGGCGGCGCTGTTCGTCGATGCCAGTGCCGACAAGGACGAGCGTCTGCTGCGGAGTCGGATAGCGGAAGCCCTGCGTCGTGACTTCGTCGAGCTGAGTGCCGAGCGCGAGCACAAGGTCGGCACGTTCCAGTGCGTCGAGCTGCCGCGCGGGGATGCCGAGGCCGAGGTGTCCGGCGTAGCGCGCGTGGTTCTCCGGGAACGCGTCCTGGCGGCGGAAAGCGTTGTACACCGGGAGCGCCAGCTCGTCGGCCACCGCGATCAGCTCGTCCCGCGCCGACCGCGCGCGCCCGCCGACGATGACCACCGGATACCGCGCTTCGTCCACCAGCCCGGCGACCGCTTCCGCCGAACGGCCCAGCGTTCCGGTGGCAGGCGGGCGAACCTTCGCCACCGGTTTGGCCGAGTCGTACGGGACGCCCCACGCGTCGCTCGGCACGCCGATCACCACCGGGCCCGGCCGTCCTTCGCGACACCGGGCGAGGCCCTCGGCGAGCAGATGCGGCACGTCGTCGGGATCGTCCGCACGGACGCACCATTTGGCGATCGATTCGAACATCGCGGTCGAATCCGACGTCGGGACCTCGCCGGTGAGCACCGGGTCGAGCGGCGGGGTTTCGAGCAGCACCACCATCGGCGTCTCGTCCTGATATGCCGTCTGCACGCCCATGACCAGCGCCGCGGCGCTCGGACCGCGGCTGGCGAGCAGCACGGCGGGACGTTCGGTGAGCTTGCCCTCGGCCTCGGCCATGAAGGCCGCGCCCGAATCGTGGCGGGCCGAAACGAGCGTGACATCGCGCTCGCGGCGCAGCGCGTCGAGCAATTCCAGGAACGACTCGCCGACGACCGCGTACACCCGGCGGACCCGGGCCTCGTTCAAGACGCGTACGGCCGTTTGCGCGACGGTGGTTCCCACTTGGTATCTAATGAGGAGAGCTTAGGGCGGCACCGTGAACCGGCGTCAAGTGATCTTGAAAAACTCGCCGCCGGATTGTGCCGATTGCCGGATCGGGCTGCCCACCAGTTGGGAGGACGCCGTCGTGACATCCGCCGAACATGAGACTGTTTTCACTTATGGGGCTCCGGCGCTCAAGTACGGAACCGGGGCGAGCGACGAGATCGGATACGATCTGGGCCAGTTCGGCGCGCGCCGCGTGCTCGTGGTGACCGACCCGGTCGTCGCGGCGACCGGGTGGCCAGAGCGGATCGCCGAGGGCATTCGCGGCTACGGGATCGCGGCCGAGACATTCGACGGCGTGCACGTCGAGCCCACCGACGTCAGCCTGCAGAAGGCCGTGGACTTCGCCCGCGGAACCGGCCCGTACGACGCGTTCGTCGCGGTCGGCGGCGGCTCCAGCATCGACACCGCGAAGGCCGCCAACCTGCTGACCAGCAACGACGGCGAGCTGATGGACTACGTCAACGCGCCGGTCGGCGGCGGCCGCGCGCCGGCGCACCCGCTGAAACCACTGGTCGCGGTGCCGACGACGACCGGAACCGGCTCGGAAAGCACTACCGTGTGCGTGCTGGACGTGCTGTCGCTGCGGGTGAAGAGCGGGATCAGCCACCTGCGGCTGCGCCCGACGCTCGCCGTCGTGGACCCGCGGCTCACGGTCAGCCAGCCCGCCGGGGTCACCGCCGCGAGCGGAATGGACATCCTGTGCCACGCCGCGGAGAGCTACACCGCCAAGCCCTACACCGAGTTCGGCCGGAAACGACCGGAGGAGCGCGTGCCGTACTGCGGCGCGAATCCGCTGGCGGACATGTTCGCGGAGAAGTCGCTGCAGCTGCTGTCGTGGGCCCTGCCCGCCGCGGTGCGCGACGGCGACGACATGGCCGCGCGCGAGGCGATGGCACTGGCCGCGACGTTCGCCGGGCTCGGCTTCGGCAACGCCGGCGTGCACATCCCGCACGCCAACGCGTATCCGATCGCCGGACAGGTCCGGGATTTCCACCCCGACGGCTATCCCGGTGACGAAGCGATGGTGCCGCACGGCATGGCCGTCTCGCTCACCGCGCCCGCCGCGTTCCGCTTCACCTTCGCCGCGAACCCGGAACGGCACCAGCGCGTCGCCCGGTTGCTGGCTCCGGATTTCGAATGGTCCGGCGACTTCGCCGACCACCTGCCCGCCGTGCTGACCTCGCTGATGCGCGACATCGGCCTTCCCGCCGGGATCGGCGCGGTCGGCTACAGCAAGTCCGATGTGGACTCTCTGGTGGAGGGAACGCTGAAGCAGCAACGATTGCTGGCCACCGCGCCGCGCACACCGTCCGAAAAGGACTTGGCGGGAATCCTGCGGGATTCGGTGCAGCTGTGGTGAGCTATCCGCATTGGCAGACGGTTCCGTTGCGATGGAAGGACAACGACGTCTACGGCCACGTGAACAACGTGGTGCACTACTCGCTGATGGACACCGTCATCAACACCTGGCTGATCGAACGCGGCGGTCTCGACATCGAGTCCGGGCCGGCGATCGGGCTGTGCGTGGAATCGCATTGTGCTTACCACGCTTCGGTTTCGTTCCCGGACACGCTGCGGATCGGGCTGCGGGTGGCGCACCTCGGCCGGTCGAGCGTGCGGTACGAGATCGGGATGTACACGGCCTCGGAAACCTTGGTGGCGGAAGGACATTTCGTGCACGTGTTCGTGGACCGCGAATCCCGGCGGCCGGTGGAAGTGACGGGAAAGCTGCGGGAATCGTTGGCGGAACTGACTGTTTGATCACGCAGGACTGACCGCGCGCAGGGCCCGGCCGCCGAGTTCGCGCAGGTGCTCCGCCAGCTCCGGCGGTTCGTGCACCTCGAACTCGCGGCCGAGGCTGGTCAGCCGGAACGCCAGCCACTCCAAGGTGTCGGCCGGGCTGACGACGCGGCAGGTCCGGTCGTCGACCGCGGTCACTTCGCTTGCCGCGCCCCAAATCCGCGCCACCTCGTCCGCCGGCGCGCGCACGGTGACCACCGCGCGATGCGTCGGACGGGAGGTGTGCAGTTTTGTGGTCACGTACGCCGCCGGGTCCTTGGCAGGCAGGTCTCTTTTGTTGAAACGGGTCCCGATGGCCTGCGGTTTTTCGATGCGATCGACGCGGAAGACCCGCCAGTCGTCCCGATCGCTGTCGAACGCCAGCAGGTACCAGCGACGGCCGGACGACACCAGATGATGCGGTTCGACCAGCCTTTTCGTCGCCGTGCCGTCGTTGGCCAGATAGCCGAACCGCAGCCGCTCGCGGTTGGCGATCGCCGTGGCCAGGACCGTGAGCGACTCCGGATCCACGCGCGGCCCGTCGTTCAGCGGCAACGGCACCGTCGCGCCGCTGACCACGCTCACCCGGCGCCTCAGCC
Source organism: Amycolatopsis echigonensis (assembly GCF_014174495.1). Classification (GTDB taxonomy): domain Bacteria; phylum Actinomycetota; class Actinomycetes; order Mycobacteriales; family Pseudonocardiaceae; genus Amycolatopsis; species Amycolatopsis echigonensis. Next base: position 15,593 of record NZ_JACJHR010000103.1, on the reverse strand, counting down.
GCGACGGCAGGACCCGCTCCAGCTTCGCGAGCGCACGCACCGACGCCTCGTCGATCCCCGTCACCGCGTGCCCGGACGCCATCCGCAACCCGACCGCGATCGCGACCGCTTCCTCGTCGTCGAGCAGCAACGGCGGCATCGCACTGCCCGCGACCAGGCGATATCCGCCCTCCGCGCCCATCGTCGCCTCGGCCGGATACCCGAGCTCCCGCAGCCGCTCGATGTCCCGGCGAACCGTGCGGCCCTCGACGCCCAGCCGCTCCGCCAGCTCACTGCCCGGCCACTGCCTCGGCGTCTGCAACAAGGACAGCAACTGCAACAGCCGCGCCGCGCTCATGATCTAGGACGATATCTGACCTACATGGTCTCTAGCGTTCTCGTCATGACCATTCGCCCGTTCCGCATCGACATCTCCGACGCCGCCCTGGCCGATCTGCGCGCCCGGCTCACGCAGACCCGCTGGCCAGCACAACTGCCTGGCGACGGCTGGGAACGCGGCGTCCCGGTCGACTGGCTGCGAGAGGTCGCGTCCTACTGGGCCACCGGTTACGACTGGCGTGTCCACGAAGCCCGGCTGAACGAATTCCCCCAGTTCCACACTGAAATCGACGGCGTCGACCTGCACTTCCTGCACGTCCCGTCCGCCACGCCGGACGTCACGCCGGTGTTGCTGACACACGGCTGGCCGAACTCCTTCGTCGAGTTCGCGGCCTTGATCGAGCACCTGTCGGACTTCCACGTCGTGGTCCCGTCCCTGCCCGGTTTCGGCTTCTCCTCCGCCCCTGGCCCAGACTGGGACGCCGCCCGCGTGGCCCGCGCGTGGGCCGCTCTGATGCACCGCCTGGGCTACCGCGACTACGTCGTCCAAGGCGGCGACCTCGGTGCCTATGTCGCCCCCGAAGTCGCGCGGGTCGGCCCGGTGCTCGGGGTCTACCTCACGGCTGGCCTGGGGATTCCGACGGAAGCCGACCTGCCCGAACTGGACTCGGCGGAGCGTGCGGCGTTCGCCGAGATGATGTCCCAGGACTGGATGAACGGCGTCGACCACCACGGCCTCCTGCGCGCCGCGCCGCAGACGTTCGCGTACGGCTGGAACGACTCCCCCGTGGCGGCGCTGGCGTGGATGGCGCAGAAGTTCCACGAGTTCAACGCCGGTGGGAAGCCGCTGGACGAGATGCTGGACGCGTTCCTGACGAACCTGAGCGTGTACTGGTTCACCGAGACGTTCGGGACGTCGTCGTGGTCGTTCTACTCGAGCACCGGGTTCGCCTGGCCGCGAGGACAGAAGGCCGCGCCGACCGGCGTGTACAGCGGCGTGCCGGGGATCCGTCGGCTGGCGGAGCGAGAGTCGGAGATCGTCCACTGGCCGGTCGACAACCCGGCTGGACACCACTTCATCGCGATGGACCAGCCGGAGGCTTATGCGGCGGACCTTGGGAGGTTCATCGCGCAGGTCCGCTCAATGCGATGAGGTGGGATGCCGGGGCGGATCGGGTGGGTACCCACCCCGGCGAGGGGCCGGGTGCCGCCCGCTAGACTGAGCGCGCGGGCCGTTAGCTCAATTGGTAGAGCTGCGGACTTTTAATCCCCGGGTTTGCCGTGTCAACGAGTGTCGCATAGTGCCGCCCAGGGCTAATCCGTGCAGGTCAGGCGGCATTTTTCGCGTGCGCTGATGTCGGGCAGTGTCGCGGCGTATCGGGTGCTCTGTGAGCAACGGAGCCCAATCGGAGACCGACATCGGCCTGGGGGTACCCATCGCAGGCCACCGCAGGTGCGCGGTGTGCCGCGCCCCGGGTCCACCGCTATCCGCCTTTTGGGAATCAGTTTTGCCTCGAATTTTCGGTATATATCTCCGGGCTGGCGATTCTATGATCAACTGTGTCGACTATTAACTACTCGATTGTTTCAGCGCGGGTGCTTTCGGCGATCACGCATTCGCCCGGGTTTGAGTCGTTCGGCGCTGAGATCGCTCGGCTGACCGGGCTGCGGGCTCCGTCGATCTACAAGTTGCTCGCGCGGTTGGCGGAGCGGGGGTTCGTGCGGGAGGCGCGTGTCGAGCCCGCACGGCACGGGACACCACGGCGCTGGTTCGCCTTGACTGATGCCGGTCGGGCGTTGGCCGAGCAGTGGGGCGTGATGCGGCGGGAGACGGTGGTCGCTGAGCGCTTGCGTGCGGTGGCCGTCGTGTTGGACCTGGGTGCGGGCGATCCGTTGTTCAGGGTGGCGGACTTGTTGGACGTGCCCGGAGTGCCGGGCGCCGAGTTCGACGTGGATGCGCTGGTCGAGGCTGTGTTGGGCTCCGACGACGGGCCTTGAGGAGCCCGCGTGGGCCGTCCGCCGATCGGCTGGGGTGGCTGCCCGTCCGGCGCGGTCTTTCGACGTGCCCGTTGGCACGCCAGCAGGGCACGGATGATCCTGTGGCTGTACCACCACTGCCGCCGTTGCGTCAGGCTCGGGCGATCGGTGGACCGCCCGGTTCGTTCGCCATGCCGCTTGCTGGGTCAATACGGTGACTCGTCTCTATGCCGAACTACCGTCGAGGGTGATGCGGGCACGGATCGAGGGCGAACGGCCATCGGTGCTGTCGTCCGTGATGGCCGGGTGCGAGGTGAGCGGGCGGTGTCAGGTCTAAAGGAATCGGGGCAGCGCGATCGGCGTCCGGTGCTGGAGTTCGTCACGGAGGATCCGTGGGAGCAGCAGCTGGCCCGGGACTACTGGCTCCTGGATGCCGACGGGAAGTTCGTCTACAAAGTCGGCGATCTGGAGCGACGGGCCTACGACGAGCGCCCGGCGCTAGCCCGAGAACGGATCCCGGGCTTGGCCTACTATCTGCGCAAGCGAGTCCGGGCGCATGTTCCGGCAGTGTCGTGTCCCGGCTGCGGTGCCCGTGTCCATGTCGACAACCGGCCCGACTATCAGAAGGTGCTCAAGCTGCTGGAGGCCAGCGAGGTCCAGGCGTGCGCACCGTGCCGCGCGTCCGCGGTCGACGCGGCGGACCGAGCGGTCGCCGTGACACGGTGGCGCGAGGACCACGGCTGGTACGACGAGCAGCCGCCGGTGAAGGTGGCGGCCTTGTCGCTGCGGGAGGCGGTGAGCCTGCTGGCGGTATTCCGGGTGCCCTTCGACAGCGCGTTCACCTCGACTACGCCACTGGAACGGTGGCGGCGAAGGCTGGTGCCGCGTTACGCGGGAACGGACCTCGACGGCCGCGCACGACTGCGGGAGCTGGTCAAAGCGGGGGCGTTGTTCCCGCATCCGGACTGCCCGTCCTCGGGATATCGCGCCGTACACAGCCGGACCCAGGAGGTGTCGCTGGACTTCGAGACCGCGCGGTTGACCGCGCCTGGACCAGGGCCGACCAGCCTGCGCAACGAGGCCCTCGCCGCTGACCTCGTGGCAGCGTTGACCGGCCCATGGCCCGAACGATGGCACCGGCAGCGCGCGGTCGAGTGCCGCAAACTGCTGCACGCCGAGAACACCGGCTACCTGATCCGAACGCTGCACGACCACGGACTGCCCGCACCTCGCCACGACCTCGAACGGGACGTAATGGGACGCCTCGCCGACACGCTGACGCTGGCAGAGGCGGTGTACCTGATCGAGATCGCGACCGGGCGTGCGCACGAGCAACTCCGCCAGGGACACCTGGCCAACGTCCGCGAGGCCACCAACCAGGTCCTGCAGCGCCTACGCTGGTACCTCCGGCAGATCACCACGGGCGAGGCCGAACCGAAGGCACTGACGGCTCTGCCAGCACCCTGCTCGGTCGTCGCGACGACGTTCTTCCATACCGCGCTGGGACGGGACTCCGCCCTGCACGAGCGCGCTGAGCCCCTCACGCTGCCACCCGCAACCGAGTCCACGTGACGACACAGTGTCGGTCAGCACCGCTACGGTGGCCGCGATGACCACCGCCACAGCCACCCCGGACCCGGCACACGGCAGCGACATCCTGACCGTGGTCGCCCGCCACGTCGTGCTGCGTGAGCACGGTCCCGGTCGGTGGTACGGCCGCTGTCCGTTCTGTACGTCGACGACCTTCCAGGTCCGCTCGACCCACGGCACCTACCACTGCTTCGGGTGCGGCGAAGGCGGCACGGCGCCCACCTTCGCCGCCCGCATCCAGTGCCCCTGACGCAGACACACGAACGCGTCGACGGCGGATTTCGGTCATCCGGCCGGATTCCTCTGCCTTAGCGCTGGCCCGGAAAGGGTGTACCCAGGTACGGATTCGGTTATCGCCGGACAGGCATTGCCCCTTTTCGGCCCGTTGCTGTCCAGTCGGCCAGCAATGATCGAGGGCCGGGATGGGGGCTCAGCACGGAGCTACGCCCGTGATCGTGAGCTTGCCACGCCCGTCGTACGAACCTCGTTCACGGTGACGACGGCCGGTAGCCTGACTCTGTGCCGGAGAATGAGTCGTGACTGCTGCCTCGCCCACGCCCACGGTGTTCGACGTCCGCGAGCAGCAACATGACGACGTGCTCGGCCAAGTCGAGCGCGCTCTGGATGTGCGCCTCGACCGGGCCTCCGTCGTGTATGGCATCCACGGAGCCACCGAGGGATTCCGCACGAGCGCCGACACCTGGGTCCGCATCGAGCGCCGTCAGCGATGGCGGATCAACAGCGCGGTCTGGGTTGGCCTGGAAGCCGCCGCGACGATCCGGGGTGTGAAGAAGCCCGCCTGGTATCAGAGCACCACGTGGTCCGACCCTGCTCGCGACATCGTGTGGCGCGCGGACGAGCTGGAACGAATCACAGCCCCGCCGGTCGGCGACCTCGCCACGGCGGCCGGCCTGCCGAAAGCATGGTGGGCGAGCTTGCACGAGTCCCTCACCGCGTTGGCCGCGCACCCGACCGAACGGGTCGGGATGAGTCAAGCACACCTGACGAAGCGGATCAGCGAGGTCTTCGACGACGTTGATACCCAGGTGGACGAGTGGGCGACCGCGCACACCGACGTGCACTGGGCGAACTTGTCCACCGACGCCCACCTCATCGACTGGGAGGACTGGGGCCTCGCGCCGCGCGGGCACGACGCCGCGTGCTTGTGGCAGTCCGCATTGCCCGACCCTGCGGTAGCCGCACGGGTGCAACGAGAGTTCGCCGACGACCTGGAAACCCGGTCAGGCAAGCTCGCACAGCTGCTCCAATGCGCAAACGCGATCCGCGTCGCGCGTCGGCGGGGAACGCCGACACCGCTGTCCGTACCGGCGACGGCGGCGGCCGACGTGCTGCTCGCCGAGCTACGTACTGGCTGAGCACCATCCGGCATAGCCAGCCGCCAGATCGCCAGTCAGTTCCGCGCACACCCCTGCGTCGAGCAGCGCCTTGGCGAGTACCGCCGCGTCAACGCCGGTGGCCGCGGTGACCTGCTCGATGTTGGTCGGGTTGCCCGACAGCAGCGCGCGCAGCGCCGGTTCCGCACGCCCTGCGAACGTCAGCTCCGTGCCCACGGCGATCACTTGTACGGTCGATCCGTCCGGGATGATGTGCGGCGGGAAGTCGGTGAGGCACACCACGTCGGTGACCGGGCCGAACACGCCAGAGGTCACCACGCGTCGTCGCGGTGGACGTTCCTGTTCCCGAGCGGTCAGGTAGGCGGCCTGCGGGAATCGCGCGGCCAGCTCGGTCACCCGCCGTGGGAGTTGCTCGTCGGGAGCGTTCCAGCGCTCGAGGTCGTGGCGGAATTCCACGTCCTGACGGGCCTGGTCAGCGAGCCAGCTCATCCAGTCCACGCCGGTTCGCTTCACGAACCCGAACGTGGCGTGCAGGCTGAATCCCGAGCCCTGGTTGACGCGCGTGGCCTGGTGCCAGAAGCCGCGGGGAATGTGCATGACGTCGCCGGCCTTCAGGGTGCCGGACCAGACGATCTTCTCACTCGGCTCGTCGTTGTGCTCGGCGTCGCGGTACATCGGCGCCGGCCGCGACAATCCGCGCACTTCCCACGCCTTTTCGCCGCCGAGCTGCACGATGATCACGTCGTGGTCGTCCCAGTGCAGGTTGAATCCCGCCGCGTCATTCGTCGTCAGGTAGGTGTTGACTTGCACCAGCTCGCGCCCACCACTGGAGTGCCAGGCAGGCGATCTCCATGGTGGCGTCGAAGGCATCCAACGTGTCGAGCACGATCGTGCACCCGGAGTCGATCAGCTGGCCGAGCCGGTCCATTCGTGCCATCGGCATGCTCTGCCCCCGCCGGGAAACGACGTTGCCGAGGTAGGCATCCGGGTGGAGCTCGTCGCCGCCCTTGAAACAGCGGAACTGCGGCGCCGACAGCGACCGCCGCATGATCACATCCAGCAGCTTGGCCGGCGTCATGATCCGAGCGCACAGTTCGGGGGCGGTCATACTGCCGACCGCGAAACCCTGGCCGAGGGGCTGCGGGCCGCTCCAGCCGAGCGCCTTCTCGATCTCCTTGACCAAGTGGTGATCCACGCGGCTATTCCGGGATGTTCAGACCGTCGCCGCCCGCATCGCCGTGCCCGTCACCGCCACCCGAGGTGGAGGGATCGCCGTGTGTGAGGTCCATTCGGTCGCGAACCACCGGCACCCTTCGCACACTGATCACCAGGTCATCGTGCTCATCCATGAAAAGGGCTCCCCTTCGTTCGTGGCCGTTCCCTCTCCACGCTGGCCTGATGCCCGTGCCGCTGCCTAGCGCCATTCGGGTTTACCCACGATCACACTCAGTTCCCGCCGGTGGGCGCGGCGAGTGCCCGGCGTGAACGACGAACTCGGCGCGGCTGAGTTTCCGTCATTGACGCCGGTCCCTCGTGGTTATGGCGCTGCGGGGTTGTACCTGGCGACGAAGTGCGCGGTGGAACCGGTGAGCGGGCCGGTGTGGTTCCGCGGATCGGTGAATAACGCCGCGGGGCGGAACCCGGTGAGGGTGGCGTGGAGCTCCAGTTCGCGGGGGAATAGGACTCGGCGCCGGATGAGGTCGATTTCGGGGGTGCCGTCGTCGAGCTGCCAGGTGCGGCGCAGGGTGGCGATCTGGGTGCGGGCGTCCCAGCTGTGCTCGGTGATCACCTCGGCCTGGATGCCTGCCGCCTCCACGCGGCCGCGGGTCGGTGTGGCGATGAGGGTGGGGGCGATCTGGGTGACGAGGATCAGCAGGGTGCCGCGGTGGGCGTGGGCGGCGAACGTGGCGAAGGCGGCGCGGATGTCATCGTTGTGGTGCAGATATGCCAGGGAGTTGCCGAGGCAGAGGATCGTGTCGAAGGTGCGGTCCAGTCGGATCGTGCGCAGGTCGCCGACGCGCAGGTCCAACTCGGGGTGTTGATGTCGTGCGTGGTCGATCAGCGCGGGCTGGAGGTCCACGCCGACGCAGTCGTGGCTGTCGGCGAGTGCCGCCAGGTCGCGGGCGGTGCCGCAGCCGAGGTCGAGAACGCTCCCGGCAGGGACGGCCCCGTAGTCATCGATGAGGCGCTGACAGGTCGCGGCGGCGGTGCTGTCGCGGGTCAGGGCGTCGTAGAGGTCGGGGCGCCGGTAGGCGATGTTGTGCTCGGCCAGGCTCATGCGACGGGGGCGGGTTCCGGGGCCAGCAGGGAGCGCAGGCCGACTTCGAGGACGAGGGTGTCGCACAGCACGGACGGCACGGTAGCGCTCTGATGCGCGTCGCGCACGGTGCGCTTCAGGGCGTCGGGGTCGATGAAGCCGTGGTCGGCGAGCAGCATGCCTTCGGCGAGCAGACGTTCGGCGAGTGGTAGTCCGTGGTGGCGCAGGCCGTGTTGCATGAGGTCCCGGAAGTGCTCCGTGCGCTGGGGGTGGGTGACGAACGACGGCAGGTCGGCGCGGGTGAGGAAGTCGCGGTAGAGCTTCTTGCCGCGGCGGACCTCGAGCGGGAGCTGTTCGGCGAAGCGCACCAGACGGGGATGGGTGAACGGCGTGACCGGCCAGATTCCCGCGCGCAGGTAGGCGGGGTGGTGGATCGCGAACCCCATCAGGGTCGGTGTCGGCAGCACGGCGGAGGGCGCCAGGTTGTCGTCGATCGCGGCGACGGCGTCTCGGGTTCGGGGCCCCAGCCAGGACACTTCGGCGAAGCTCTGGGGTGGGAGTGGGGGCAGTTCGTCGATGCGGGGTGCCATGATCTCGTCGCCGCCGTTGCCGGTCAGCATGATCGTGACGCCACGGTGGGCAGCGCGGTCGGCGAGGGCTTCGAACGCTTCGCGGTAAAACTCGCCGCGGGGATCGTGGGCGGCGCCGCTGGCACGGATGCCGCCGGCGCAGAACGGGGCATGCTCGTGCGCTCGCAGAATGTCGTCGGTCGCGCCGACGCGGTCGGCGATCGCGACGCGACGACGGTGCTGCTCGGCACCGAGGGCTCCCTCGACAAGGAGCCCGAAGGTCCGCAGTGCGGGTCCTGCGGGCTCGTGTGCGGCGATCGCGACGGTGGCGGAGTCCAGGCCGCCGGACAGTTCCAGCCCCATCGCGGCACCACTGGCGCGCCACGGGTGCAGTGCCTCCGTGAGCAGGTAGGCGAGCCCATCGCGAGGGTCGGCACCGGGGCGCAGGTCCCGCGCGTGCGTAACGTGTTCGGCCGGGGTCGGGTAGGTGAGCTGGAAGCCCGCCGTGGTGAAGGTCGCGATCGCACGTTCGGTCAGCATGGTCACGTCGGTGAACAAGGTGTCGCTGCTGTAGCGGTGCCGCCTGGTCAAGGCGCGTGCCACGGCACGATCCTGTAGCTGGGTCGGCTGGAGGAGTCCGCGCAGCGCGGGCAGGTTCCAGCTCCCGTGCAGTACCTCGCCGTCGGAGGCCAGATACAGCGGTACGGTGCCGCCGATGCCGGCGGTGAGGGTGACCCGTCCCGGCTGCAGCTGCAGTACCAGTGCGTCGCCACGGGAAGTGCCATTCGCGCCGTCGCCGCCCTCCACGGGATGCGCCGGTCCTGCCAGGGTCACCGGGCTGGCGAGGTCACGCACCAGGATCGTGGTCGCTCGCGCGTCGTGGTCGATCTCGTGACGCAGTGCCGGGTGGGAGATCGGCTGGACCCAGCTCTCGCCGCAGCGCCATCGATCGCTATCCCAGTGCCACGCCGGTCGGGTCAGGTCGCTCAGCGCCAGGCGGAACGAAAGCATGTCGGGTTCAGGTCCTTTCCACCGTGCGGCTCAGGCGGCGCGAGCCGCCCGAGCCGCGGCGGATGTGGGCGTCCGGTCAGCTGGCGCAGTGGTCGCCCTTGTCGTTGCCGTCGGCGTCGCCAGGCATCTTCGGTGCGTAGAGGCTCTCCGACGAGGGCACACCGAGCACTAGGTCTCCGGTGAACATCGCGTCCAGGTCCATCTCGACTCCTTCGTGTGCTGAACCCGCGGCAAGCTGGGTAGGCCCGCCGTGGTGAACGCGCCGATCGACGCGCTTACCCCATTTCACCAGCACGTTTGCCGTCGTTCGACCCCGGATGGCGGGCGGGCGGTACCCGAATCGTGGACGTTGTGGGGACAGGCAGCGGACTTCGGCATCTGCCCAGCGTCCCGGCTCGCTTACTGTGTGCATATGGCTGGCTCCTCGAACCCGTTCCGCTCGCCGAACGAGACCTTGGTCGCCCTGCGGATCGAGCGGGCCCTGTCGCAGCAGGAGCTGGCCGAGGAACTCAACCGGCTGGCGACCACGAAGCACAACCGGCACCTGACGCTGACCAAGAAGTCGGTGTACCGGTGGGAGTCCGGGGAGACGGAATCCCCGAAGCGGCTCTATCAGCGACTGCTCGCCGAGTACTTCGGCGTCTCCATCCCCGAACTCGGTTTCCATCGACCCCAGATCCAGGCCAGCCGGCCGCCCGACACCGCCGGGGCTGCCGTCGCGTCCGCGGCGCCGGACGAGAGCCCGGACGTGGTCGGGGACCGGCAGCGGTGGCTCGCGGTCCGCACCGCGCTCGGCAGCACCCGGCGAGCGCTCGCGCTCGTCGCCGAGGGCCTCTACCCGGGCTACCGCGTCCCCGGGCTGGTACACACCGGCGTCATCACCCGGCCGGACTGGATCCCGGCGACGCCCGTACCTCTGGGTGCGGTGACGTTGACGCTGGACTCCGACGCCGCCCTCCCCGCGCTTACCGGTGGCGAACCCGAGACTTCCGCCGTACGCCCGCTGGCCACCCCTGCGCACCGTTTTCGCCGCTACCATGATGCGATCCGCGAACTCGCCGCGCCGCGCCTGTTCGAGAACAGGTTGTGCTTCCGGCTGACCGGGCTGGACTGGTCGGCGCGCACGATCCGGATGACCTTCGGGCACATGGGCTTTTTCGACTCGATGGACACCAACGAGGCGCTCGCACACGAAACCGCCCTGCACCACCTGACCCGGGATCGACACGGCGAGGTGATCACCACCAAACCGTCGTGGCGGAACCTGGCCTTCCGCAAGCTGATCGCGGACCCGTTCGACCTGTCCCGCCGCCCGCTCATGGGCGCCGTCGGCACCCTCACGATCCGCGGCGGCGAATCCCCCAGCATGGTGCTCCACCAGCGAGACGGCGGCCGAGTCGCCGGCGGCGGTGGCATGACCCACCTCATGCCCGCCGGGATCTTCCAGCCCTCCAGCGTCCTGCCCGCCGCTGTCGCCGAAGACTTCTCCTTGTGGCGCAACATCGAACGGGAACTCGCCGAGGAACTGCTCGGACACGACGAGTACGACGGCAGCGGGCACCCCATCGCCTACAGCGACCTCGAACCCTTCGCCGCGCTCGATGACGCCTACCGTCTGGGCGCCATCCAGGTCTGGTGCCTCGGCCTCACGCTCGACGCGCTGACCCTCTGCGGAGACATCCTGACGGTCGCGGTCATCGAGCCAGATCTCTACGACACGATGTTCGCCAGTGCCGTCAGCTCGAACTCCGAGGGCACGGTCTCGGCCCGCGCTCTCCCGTTCGAAGAGAACACGCTGCGCGAACTTCGGGAACAGGGACATCTCTCACCGGGTGCCGCCGCAGCGCTGCATCTGGCGTGGGCCCACCGCGCGACGCTCTTTCCCCGATAAGCCAACGGCACAAGGATTCGCGGAGGGCGCGGCGACGCGCTTCACAGCAAAGCACGGAGAAAACCGGGACACGACCATCCATTGTGGATGGTCGTGTCCCGGTTTTTCTTGTTTCGGGGTGTCCCGTGGTAGGTCAGGCGGCGGTGGGCCGATTGCGCCGCTGGTTGCGCGGGACGATGGACGCGGCGGCTTCGGCGGTCTCACGGGCCAGTTCGGGCAGAACGTGGGCGTAGGTGTCGGCGGTGACCGCGATGGTGGAGTGGCCGAGTAGTTCCTGCACGACTTTGAGGTCCGCCCCAGCCGCGAGCATGAGTGTGGCGGCCCCGTGGCGAAGGTCGTGCAGGCGCACGGGCGGAAGTTCGGCGGCGTCGGCGATGGCGTGGAAAGCGTCGGTGAGCTTGGCCGGGTGCAGCGGGCTGCCGTCGCGTTCGGTGCACACCAGCTCGTGCTCCAACCATGCGGTTCCGGCCGCCGCGCGCAATTCGTTCTGGTGTTTCTTCTGCCGCCGCAGCACCAGGGTGGTGGCTTCGTCGAGGGCGATGATGCGGCCGGAGGCTTCGCTCTTAGGCTCGCCGAACTCGGCCTTCCAGCCCAGCTGCACGATCGCGGTGGAGATGGTGATCGACCGGTTGGACAGCTCGATGTTCCACCACGGCAGCCCACAGGCTTCACCGCGCCGCAGGCCCCGGTAGGCGATGAGGTGGAACAGCGCGTAGTAGGGGTGCCCCTCTGCTTGGTCGAGGAACTTTCCGATCTGCTCGGGTGTCCACACCATGACCCGCGACGGTTTCTGTCCGGTGCGCTGCCACCGCTCGACCCGGTCCGGTGTCCACAACAGAGCCTTCGGGCGGCGCCCGGAAGGCAGCTCGACGTAGGCGGCCGGGTTGAAGGTGATTTTCTGGGCGCGGATGGCGGCGTTGAGCGCGGCGCGCAGGGTGGCGCGGTAGCGCTGCATGGTGGCCGCGCCCATGACCCGCAGACCGTGCGCGGTCTTGCGGACCTCGGGGTCGTCGCTGTCCTTGGCTGCGGTGATGGTGTCGTTGCGTTCGGCCATCGCGTCGAACATCCGGGAGATGTGGTCGACGGTGAGCGCGTCGAGCCGGTAGTGGCCCAGGTGCGGGATCAGCCAGTTGGTGATGTGGAACTGGTAGGCGATCCGGGTTCCTTCCCTGATCTTCTTGCGAGTGGTGATCCAACTGGTCAGCCATTCGCCGACGGTGGGCATGGCTCCGAGGCTGGCGTTGCCCGCATCGAGCTGCTGGGCGACCTCGTCCGGTGTGGGGAACGGTTCGCCGGTGCGCAGCCGGTTGTCGATGAGGTCGCCGATCGTGGCGAGTGCGGTGTCGCCGCGTCCTTCACCGAGTTCGACGAGATCGGCGATTTTTCCCAGTTGTTCTTGTGCGTCAGTCTGGGAGGCGAAGCCGTGCCGCCTGCGGGTGCGGCGGCTCCCGTCGTGGGTTTTGGGAAGCTCGGCTTGAAACGACCAGGTTCCGTGGTTGGAACTCCACATGCCGTTGGCGCGCTTGAGTTTCGGGCATTGGGAGCCGAGTTGTTTCTTGGTGCCGGGCTTCGTGCAGGTGCAACGTTTGTAGGTGGTGCCTTTGAAAGTCATCGCGGATTTTTCCTTTCCCGCAATCCGTGGGTGTCGCGTTCGGACAGGGGCCATGGACGCTCCGGTGCGCGCAGAGGGGAAGCGTCAGGCATGAGGCTCTTTGTCCAGCCCGAGTAGCTCGATCACACGCGCGACGGGGATGCGGTAGCTGCGGCCGACGCGGACCGCCGGCACCGGGAAGGTTCCGGCGCGGGCGAGTTTGTAGGCCGTGGTGCGGCCGATGCCGAGCATGCGGGCGGCGGTCATCAGGTCGGTGGTCACGCCGAGGTCCCCGAGTCGTTCGCGCGACCACGCCGGTGACGACGCGGCCGTGGTTGTCGAGTCAGGTGTGGCGGGGCGGAGACGGTCGAGATCGTGCACAGCAACCTCCTCGCGGCGAGGCGATGGTGGGTTCGGCGGTAGAGCAGGGGTTCTCGTGCGCGGGCACTGACCAACACGGAACGGGCACCCGACGGCGTTAAGCGTGGAACGCCGGAACGGCGCCCAGCGACGCTGTCAGGCCCGGCACGACAAGCCCGGGACGCAGCTGTCGGCCCTTACGGCACCGGCACCGTGGCGGCAGGACCGCTGCGGCACGAGAACGGAGAGCAGCCGTCGGGATCGTCTTCCTCGATGCCGGGTCGGCCGCGGGTGGCGTCGAGGTCGACTTCGTCCAACGGCAGCAGGGAGCGGTGGATGAAGAACTGGCCGCGCAACGGTTTTCCCTCAGCGTTGGCGCGAGGACTGCCGTTGCGGATCGCCTTGTCGAACTCGATCAGATCCGTCCACGCCTGCGGATCGGTGTCGCGGATGAACCGCAGCCGGGAGTTGCCCGAGTACGGGCAACCGATGCACGAACTTTTCACCACGTCGCCCAGGCCGCGCTCGCGCAAGTAGGCCAGGCAGTCCGAACGCGACATCCCGAGGTCCAGCAGAGGGAAGATGTTGCGGGTGTAGTTGACATCGGAGTCCTTGGCACGGTGGAATTCGTCAGTGGAGATACCGATGGCCTGGTCGACGAACACCCCGCGCGGCACGCGCAGCGGATGCGGGTAGCCGAGGATCTCTCGGACCGCTTTCTTCAGGGGCCGAATTTTATAGTCACCAGTACATTGCCGCCGCGCCATTCCCCTTGAGCCATCAGGGTTTTTGACGAACAACGGCATCGTCACGAAGCGTGCGTTGGGGTTCAGGGCGTCGTGGCGAATGTTGCCATTGGACACCGTCAGCACCGGTATCCCGGCCCGCGCACCGATCCGGCGTGCGATGTCCAGCTGGGCGTAGACCTGCTTGGGTTCCCAGCCTGTGTCGGCGAACAAGGCGGCGTCGAAACGCGGGATCCGGCCCTCGCACGCGAGCAGAAACACCGACAGGCTCTGCACCCCGGCACCAAGGCTCAGGAATCGGCCGCGCGGCCGACCGGGATAGCGCTCGCGACGCGGCGTGCCCGATCGGTGGGCCGCCGGTGTCGTGGACGGACGGCGGCGCGCTGACGACCGTGTCGGCGGGCGCGACGTGGCGGCGCGCGCTGCGGACGGTGGACGCGATGCCATCATCACCACACCTCCTTCCCGTCACCGTGGGCGGCGAATCCGTGGACCGGCGTGAGAAGCCGGTGCGGGATGCGCCGCACGCTGGTCGCGGGATCTTGCGCGGCCCAGAACAGCGCGGGGGTGACCAGGGCGCGATGCGCGGGCTGGTCGGACAGCACCCATTGCTCGACGGGACGGAACGCACCGTTCTCGTCGCGGGTGCCAGTCGCCTGGTAGCCCGTGTATTTGATGTTGGTCAAGATCGAGGCGACTGCTGCGGGCGGCCAGGAGAGGTGCGTCCCGGGCGGCGGGTAGCGGCCGTGATCGGCGTCGAGCCGCGCGGTGATGTCCTCGACGGACAGGCCGGTGACCGCGCGCCAGTAGAAGACGTCCTGCACCACCGGGGCACGGCACGGGTCCGGTGTCAGGCGGGTGCGGGGAGTACCGCGTCGGCTCTGCGCTCCGGTCACGGTCATCGTGGTGTAGCCATATGGCGGGTGGTGAACATTCCAGCCCGCGCGGATCAGGACCGCGATCGCCTCGGCCGACCGTCGCGTCACCGGATGCTGCGCAGGCTGAACACCGGAAGGCGTGTGGCTGGCGAGTGCTCGGTTCGGTGGCCGCCGGTATCGCAGCGCGACGCGGAGGCGGTGGCGGGCGGTACGGACCCAGCGGCGCAGACGGGTCGCGGGGCGGCGTGTCCTGCGGTGTATGGGCATGGCGAAGAGCCCCTTCAAAAGTCGGGCTGCGGAAGCGGGTGGAGCGTGGCGCTCCGGGGCGGGCTCGGCGGTGTCCTCACCCCGGAGCGCCACAGGTTCAGCGGCGCGAGGAGGTACCGCTGCGTCGACCACGCGCGGCAGTCGAGGCCCGGACGGCACCGGATGGGCGCGTCGAGCCGCCGCGCGCTGCGGCAGGGCGGCTCGCGCGGGTCTTGGTGTCCCGGGTCGCGCTGGCCGACGGGTGGCAGGGCGGACGGTGCAGGTGGGTCAGGTCGTCCAGCAGGAGGCGTAGTGCGTGCGCGGCTTGCTGGGGCATGACTCCGTTGCCCAGCGCCCGGAGTTGTGCGGTGCGGGGAAGGTCGAGATGTTCGGCGGTGACCCAGCCCGGGGGCAGGCCCATGAGCCATTCGACGAACGGCGGCGCGAGCACGGGACGTGCGTGCCGTCCGGGTTGCGTCGGGTACGGCGCGGGTCGGCCGGTGATGAGTTCCCAGCGGTGCACGGCGGCGGCGTACTCACCCCAGTCCACCGGCCCGGGTTCACCGCGGGCGGCGCGGCGGGCGCGCGGGGCGCGGGCGGTTGCCACGGTCACTCACCTCCTTCCGTACCCGGGTCTTCGGCTTGGGCGTGGTGACGGCGATGACGACCGAGGGCAGCATCAGATCGCCCTTCGAGCCGCGCTGCGCGGGGCAGCCTTTCGTGCCGTCGGTCGCCCGCGGGGTCGGCAGAAGTCGTAGAGTGTCCAAGAGCGACGGGCCTCCTTGTCGTGACGCGGCGGAGATT
>NZ_JACJHR010000102.1 GCF_014174495.1 Amycolatopsis echigonensis | reverse complement strand
TTTTCCCGAGGCGTTCAGCACCGCCTGGGACGGCCTGGTCGATCAAGCCGGGGTGCGGCCCGGCGACCGGGTGCTGGTCACCGGCGCAGCCGGCGGGGTCGGCACGGCGATGATCCAGGTCGCCGGCCTCGCCGGGGCCGACGTCGTCGCGAGCGTGCACCGCGCGGAGTCGCATGCGGCCGTCCGGGCGCTGGCCCCGGACGCGACGGTCGTGACTCCCGACCAGGAAGAGGAAAACGGCCCCTACGACGTCGTGGCCGAACTGGTCGGCGGCAAGGACTGCCTGAGACGGGTGCGGTGGCTCAAGCCCTACGGCCGGATCCTGGTCATCGGAGTCGGCGCGGGAGAGGAGGCGTCGCTGCGGCTGTTCGACCTGATGCGGGTCCGCGGCCGCGTGCTCGGGTCGACCATCCGGGCCCGCAGCACCGTCGAGAAGGCGGCACTCGCGACCCGAGAGAAGGGCTGCTCGGCGCGCTCGCGGCGGGTCGTCTCACGGTCCCGGTGGACAGCGTTTATCCGCTGGAGCAGGCACCGGATGCTTACGTCCGGCTGGGCTCGCCGGGGAAGCTCGGCAAGGTCGTCCTGCAGATGGAGTGACCGGCCGCGTCGAGTGTCCATTGTGGTCGGCGAAGGTCACGCGCCGCCCTTGATTTTCTTCATCGTGAGATGGGACGTGACCCGCAGGACGCCGGGCAGGCCGGAGAGCTTCCGGGTCTGGAACTCCTCGTAGGCGGCGTGGTCGGCGACCGCGACGCGGATGAAGTAGTCCGGACGGCCGAAGAGCCGGCGGAACTCGATGACCTCGTCGTAGGAGGCGATGGTGTCCTCGAGCGCCTCGATGGTCGCCCGGTCGGTCGCGTAGACCTCGAGGTCGATGAGCGCTTCCAGCCCCCGGCCGAGAGTTCGGGGGTCGATCACCGCGCGGTATCCGGCGATCACTCCCGCGTCCTCGAGGCGCTTGACCCGGCGCAGGCACGGGGGAGGAGTGAGCCCGACCCTCTTGGCGAGTTCGACGTTGGTCAGCCTGCCGTCCTGACGCAGGTGAAACAAAATTTCCCGATCCACGGGATCAAGCTTGACTATGTTGCTCACAAGCTCATTCTAGCGCCATGATCGGACACCAAATTAGCCGAGAGCTGACGTAGTGTTCCAAGCGTGGAAACTGTCTCCGACCTGGCTGTTCGTCATCGCCCTCCCGCACTGGCCGCGCTGAAGGACTGCGGGTCCGTCGGCATCGGCCTGGTGCCGCTCGGACTCGCGTTCGGCGCGTTCCTCACGCACGCGGGCCTCGCCTGGTGGTGGGCGACGGTCTTCACCACGTTCATCTACGCGGGCTCGTTCGAGTTCCTGCTCGTCGGGCTGGCCGCGGCGGCGACTCCGCTGGCGTCGATCGGGCTCTCGGCGTTCCTGGTCAACGTCCGGCACGTCTTCTACGCGTTGTCCTTCCCGTTGCACCGCGTTCGCGGCCGCGCGGCCCGTGCGTACAGCACTTTCGCCCTCACCGACGAGGCCTACGCACTGTCCACAACGGACGCTGCCCGGGAGTGGAACGGTGCCCGGATCCTGTGGCTGCAACTGTTTCTGCACCTGTTCTGGGTCGGCGGAGGGACGGTCGGCGGCCTGCTCGGCTCGCTGATCCCGAGCAGCGTCGTCGGCCTGGATTTCGCCATGACAGCCTTGTTCGCCGTGCTCGCGCTCGACGCCGTCCGCGACCGCAAGGGCGACCTGCCGACTCCCGTCCTCGCCGCACTGAGCGCGGTCGTGGCCCGCGTGGTCTTCCCCGGCCAGATGCTTCTGGCGGCGTTCCTGCTGTTCGTGGCGGCACTGGTTGTCCGCGGCCTCGTCGCCGAACGGAGCGTGCGCGATGCCTGACCCCGCCTACCTGCTCGCCGCGGTCGCGGTGTCCGCCGCGGTCACTTGGGGATTGCGCGCGCTCCCGTTCGCAGTCCTGGCACCGTTGCGCGCCAGCCGGACCGTGCAGTACCTGAGCACCCGCATGCCGGCGGGCGTCATGGTGATCCTGCTCGTCTACTGCCTGCGCGACGTTTCGTGGACGTCCCCGAGCGCGCTCGCCCCGACCATCGCGCTGGCCGTGACGATCGGACTGCACCTGTGGCGCCGCAATGCGGTACTGAGCATCGTCGGCGGTACTACGGTGCATGTTCTGCTGGCGAGCCTGCTGTTCCCGTCGTGAGCCGCGCCCAGGACTCGGCGACGAGCTAGTCGCTGGCTTGCCGGGCGCCGTCCGAACGGGCTTTCGCGGCGATGTCCTGGAGGGCGGAGAGGTGGGCGGCCAGGGTGTCGCGGCCGATGTCGGTCAGGTTGAGCCACGTGCGCGGCCGCTTGCCGACGTAGCCCTTCCGGACGTCGACGTAGTCGTTCTTGGACAGTGTGGAGACCTGTTTGGACAGTGCGGAATCGGAGAGCCGCACCGAGTCTCGCACGAATCCGAATTCCGCCCACTCGGCGGCGGAGAGCAGCGCCATGATCGCCAGCCTCGTCGGGTCCACCAGGAGCTGATCGAGTTCGGCCACCGCTCAGTCCTTGTCTTGCCGGCGAAGCAGCCACAGCTGGAACCTGGGGCCGAGAAAGATGACGTAGAGCCCGGCCAGCGCGCCGTAGACGATCGTGCCGTGCGGGATGCGGAGCAGCGCGACCGCAACGGCCGCGATGATCGACAGGCCGAGGAAGGGCGCGACGCGCCAGACCGCGGGAGGCAGGGCCCGGTCCGACACCGCGACCTGCTGGCCGAGCCAGCTGCCGCCGACCCTGGTGCGCAGGACCACGACCAGGATCAGCGCGACGGCCAGCACGACCCAGGTCAGCCAGGGGCGCGTCGCGGGAGCCAGGTCGATGGCCACGGTGTAGCCGAACACGACCAGACCGGCGACGACCGAAGTCCGCCGCGCGCCCAACGCGGACGCGGCCACTCGCTCCCGGCTCTCGCGCGCCGTGCGCAGCGCGGCGGCCGCCTCTTCCGGCGTCGGTTTGTTCACCGGTTCGTTCACTGCTGCCCCTCCTTCGTGGGGGGAGACCCCTCAGGCAAGTACTTGCCTGAGGAGAAAGTACCTCGCGTTTTCCGTCTAGGCAAGTGCTTGCCTGAGGGGTAGCGGAGTGGATTCGGCGCGGGTATCGACGAGGTCACGCCCACGCCGCTCCGCTGCCTGTCCCGAGGTCGGCCCCGGCAGGACCGTGCCGGGGAGGCAATCGGCTCCGGTGTCTCGCCTGTCGCTGTCGCGCGGAATCTGCTGGCAGGCCCCCGCAGCACGGCAGCCGTGGCCAAATCCGCTGCCGCGGGAACGAATCCTGCCCCACCAGTGTCCACAGTGGACGCTCCAGGCGACGCTGCTTGTCCGCTTCGGCACCCGTCCGTCCGCGGTGCCCGACCCAGCCGCGTGTCAGTGTGCAGCCGCGACCTTCGCGACGGCCCTGGCCAGGGCCGCGACAGAGGGGGACGTGCTGTGCGCGGGCCACGCGAGCAGGAGGTTGCTGGGCGGAAGGTCTGTCACCGGAACAACAGCTAGGTCGTCCCGCAAGGGTGTCGTCAGCGAACGGGGCAGCACGGCGACGGTGCGGCCCAACGCGATGAGGTGCATCAGTTCGCTGATGGTGCCGGTGGCGTTGGCGTCGGCGGGATGTTTGTGCAAGTTTTCGCCCGCGAGGTCGGCCATGCACAGACCTGCCCGGCGCGCGAGCCGATGGGACGCAGGCAGCACGGCGAACGGCGGTTCGCGCAGCAGCGTTTCGGTGTCCAGCCCGCGCACGTCGTCGGGCGGCGCGTACAAGAGTGCTGCGTCGGCCTGCCCTTCGCGCAGCATCCGTGCGCGGTCGGCGCCGAAGGCCACCTCGATCGGCAGCACGTCCGGTTCGCGTTCGTAGGCCGCGAGGACGGCGGGGAGCAAACCCGCGTCGCCGCCGGGTTTCATGGCCAGGATCAGGCGTGGGTCGCGTTTGCCGGCGCGCCGGGTGCGCGCGGTCGCGGCGGTGACCGCGTCCAGCGCCGCACGTGCTTCGCGGGCCAGCACCTGACCCGCTGGGGTGAGCGCGACCGCGCGGCTGGTCCGGGTGAACAGTTCGACGCCCAGCCGACGCTCCAGCTGCCGGATCGTCTTCGACAGCGCGGGTTGCGTGATGCCCAGCAAGGCCGCGGCACGGCCGAAGTGCAGTTCGTCGGCCACCGCCAGGAAGTGTGCCAGCTCCCGCGTCTCCACCCGGTCCATTACCTCAGGTTATCGATCGCGGCCCGATCGGCCTTGGACTGGCCGCGCGCGGCGGTGCTGGAGTGGGGAAGCCGGTCGGACGGCCGGCGCACGACCACGAGGGGACACTCGCTATGCCCGCAATAGCTCTCGTCGCCGCCGGGACACGTCTCGGCCTGTCGCTCGGCCGGGTCTTCGGCAGCCACGGTTTCGACGTCGCCCTGATCGCCCGCTCCGCGGAACGACTCGGCGGACTCACCGGGAAACTGGCCGCCGAGGACGTCAACGCGGCAGCGTTTCCCGCCGACGTCGCGGACCGCCCCGGACTGGTCGCCGCCCTCGACAGCGCCGCGGCGAGGTTCGGCGGAATCGACGTCCTGCAGTATTCCGCGCCGTACGTGCGGGTCGGCGACAGCTGGATGACCGGGGTGCTGGACGTGACCGTCGAGACCCTGCGACCTCAGATCGAAGGCTCCTGCTACGGCGGGATCGCCGCGACCCGCGCGGTGCTCCCGGCGATGATGGCGGCCGGCACCGGCACGGTCCTGTTCACCACGGGAGCGAGCGCGGTCGTGCCGACACCGTGGGCTGGCGCTGTAGGCGCGGCAGGTGCCGCATTGCACAACTGGGCCCTCAATCTCAACGGCGCGCTGGCGGACAAAGGCGTTTACGTCGGCCATGTCGCGCTCGGCGCGTGGATCGCGGGAACGCCGGGCGCTCCCGCGGACGCATCGCTGATGGAGCCGGACGAGATCGCTCGCATCCATTGGGACCTGCACACCGCCCGCGGCCCGGCTGAACGCCTCGTCACCTCCTGACCGGACCACCGCCTACGCGCTTGACAGCGGAATCCTGTCCCTTGCGGGCTGCGAACGACTGCACGGCACAGAATCGCCGTTCCGCCAAGGCCCGGGGCGCCCACCGGATCCCGCGTGGTGCGTCGGGCCGGTTTGGGGAAGGTGCCGAACGCGTTCAGCGGCGGGTGGCGACCGCGTAGAGGTGGGCGGGGCGGCCCGCGCTTCCGTACTCCAGTTCGAGGGTGATGAATCCGCGGCGGTGCAACTCGCTCAGATGGCGTTGCGCGGTGGGACGGCTGATGCCCAGCGCGGTGGCGAGTGCTTCCGCGCCCAGCGGTTGCTCGGCCCGGCGGAGCGTGTCGAGCACTTTGCGCATGGTCGGGGGGAGCGGGTCGGTGCGCGGGGCGCTGCCGGAGCCGCGGAGGATGGAGTACAAACTGTCCACTGTGGCCTGATCGACCTCGCGGCTTCCCGCGGCGCGGTCGCACCAGTCCCGATATGCCGTCAGTTGCTCCCGGAGCTGGTCGAAGCCGAACGGCTTGACCAGGTAGTACGCGGCGCCGAGGCGGATCGCGGAGCGGACGGTGTCGAGGTCCCGGGACGCGGTGATCACGATGCATCCGGGCGGGGCATCGGCCGAGCGGACGTCGCGCAGCAGGGACAGGCCGTTTTCGTCGGGCAGGTAGATGTCGAGCAGGAGCAGGTCCGGCCGCAGTTCGGCGATGCGGGCGCGGGCTTCTTCCGCGGTGTGGGCCTGACCGGCGGCGGTGAAGCCGGGCACGCGGTCGATGCTGGCGGCGTGGATCGCGGCGACGCGGTAGTCGTCGTCGATGACGAGGGTCTTGATCGTCATGCGGACTCCACGGGTTCGAGCACGGCGGCACCGGCGGGGGAGTTCGGGAGCAGGACCTCGAAGCGGGCCCCGTCGGACCCCCGCACGGAGATCGATCCGCCGGACCGCCGCACCAGCCGGTACACGAGGGCGAGGCCGAGGCCGCGGCGCATGCCCGGGCGCGGGGACTTCGTGCTGTATCCGTCCACGAAGATCTCTTGCAGCACGTCCGCCGGGATGCCGGGTCCGGTGTCCGAGACGACGACGCGGACGTCCGGGCCGCGAGTGCCGACCAGGACGTGCACCGTGCGTTCGCCCCGCTGTCCGGCCACGGCCTCGACGGCGTTGTCGATGAGGTTGCCGAGAACCGTCACGAGCGTGCCGGGATCGACGGTGCTGAGGTCGAGCCGGGAATGGGCGTCGACCTCGAGGCGCACGTCGCGCTCGGCGGCGATCGCGACCTTCGCGGACAGCAGCGCGGCGAGTTCGGGCGGGGAGAACCGGGCGCGCAGATCGGTGGCCTGCGCGGCGGGGCCGTGCGCGACCTCGGCGAGGTAGCGGCCGGCTTCCTCGACCTCGCCGAGGCCCAGCAGCCCGGAGAGCACGTGCAGCCGGTTGGCGAACTCGTGTTCCTGCGCGCGCAGCGCGGTGGTCAGCCCGGTGACCGCGTGGAGTTCGCGCACCAGGCCCTCCATTTCCGTGCGGTCGCGCAAGGTGATCACCGATCCGGCGTCCTGTCCGGAAAGGACGACGGGCATTTTGTTGACCACCAACAGGAATTCGTCGGTGAGGACGACCTCGTCGTCGGCGGCGGGCGCGGTGAGCAGGTCGCGGAGCCGTCCGGGCGGGACGAGTTCGCGCAGCTCGCGGCCGCGGGCGGACGTGGGGATCGCGAGCAGGCGGCGGGCTTCGTCGTTGATCACCTCGACGCGGCCGTGCCGGTCGAGGCCGACCATCCCCTCGCGGATGCCGTGCAGCATCGCTTCCCGTTCCTGCAGGAGCGACGCGATCTCGGAGACCTCCAGTCCGAAGGTCGCGCGCTTGATCCGGTGGGCGAGCAGCCAGGAGGCCGCCACCCCGAGCGCCAGCGCCAGTCCGGAGTAGAGGATCACCCACGGGATGTCGCTCACCAGCTCGCTCGTGACCTGCTCTTCGAGAATGCCCACGGACACCTGCCCGGCGATCCCGCCGTCCGGGCCGGGCACGGGCGCCCGGCCGTTGGCGGAGCGGCCGAGGCTCCCGTTGTCGATGCCCAGGTGGCCCTGGCCGTCGAGGGCCGCCACCGGTTCCTCGATCCGCCTGCCGATCAGCGCGGGGTTGGGGTGGGAGTAGCGCAGCCCGGAGCGGTCGGTGACGACGACGTAGGACGCGCCGGAGGCCCGGCGGACCTGCTCGGCGGCCGCTTGGATGACGTGGTCGGGATCGTGTCGCGCGAGCGCGTCCCGGACCGCCGGGTTCTGGGCGACGGTGTTCGCGATGCCCAGCGCGCGCTGGCCGTATTGCGTGTCCAGGGTCTGGCCGGCGAGCTTCACGTAGAGCAGAGCGCCGGCGGCGACGGTGACGAACAGGATGCCGAGCACCGCGACCAGGATCTGCGAAGCGAGGGGACGTGACCGCCACATGACCGCTCCGCTCTGCCACTCGTCATAGGGGCGTTCGCATGAGAACACGAGAAGGCGCGGATGCCAAGAATCCGTGGCCGGTACGCCCGGATCGTCCGGTCCCCGCTGAACTTTATGAGCAGAAACCGAGAAAAGCGCACTGATCGCTGGTATCGCACGCAACATTTCGCGGCCGCCCGGCGCTTCTTAGCCTCCCTCGAACGGAATCAGGCTCCAGACGAGAGAGGACGCAGCGTGCACGCACCCAGACCAGGACCGGCGGGCGGTGACAGCTCAGCCGCCATCGCCTTGCGGGAAGTGACGAAGCAGTTCGCCACCGAAGGACCGCAGCCCTACACCGCTCTTCGCGACCTGGACATCGAGGTGGCTCCCGGCGAGTTCTGCGCGGTGGTCGGCCCCACCGGCTGCGGCAAATCGACGACCTTGACGCTCGTCGCGGGACTGGAGCAGCCGTCGGCGGGTTCGGTCCGGGTGCACGGCGAGGAGGTCTCCGGGATCACGCCCGGGGTGGGGTTCATGTTCCAGACGGACGCGATCCTGCCGTGGAAAACCGTGCTGGACAACGTTTCCGCGGGCCCGAGGTTCCGCGGCGTGGCCAAGCGGACGGTGCTTTCCGAGGCGCGGGACTGGATCCGCCGCGTGGGACTGGCCGGGTTCGAAGACCGGTACCCGCACCAGCTTTCCGGCGGCATGCGCAAGCGCGTCGCGCTCGCGCAGAACCTCATCAACGAACCGCGGATCCTGCTCATGGACGAGCCGTTCGGCGCGCTGGACGTGCAAACGCGGGCGAAGATGTCCGACGAATTGCTGTCGCTGTGGGAACTTACCCGCCCCGCCGTGGTGTTCGTGACGCACGACCTGGAGGAAGCGATCGCGCTCGCGGACACGGTGATCGTGCTGACCGCGGGTCCGGCGGCCACGGTCAAGGCGCGGTTCGCGATCGACCTGCCGCGGCCCCGGGTCGTGCAGGAAGTCCGGTTCGACCGCCAGTTCGTCGACTTGTACCAGCAGATCTGGGAGGCGCTGCGCACCGAGGTCGACCGGGCGTACGCGCAGACCACCCGGCTCAGCGAGGAGGCAGGGGCATGACGGCCGAAGCGGACGTGCCAGTGAAGTCCGAACCGGGCACGGAAGCGGCGGCGGCCCGCCGTTCGCGGCGCCGGGCGCGCACCGTCCTGGTCCACTCGACCCAGGCGGCCGTGCTGGTGGTCGTCCTGGGCGGCTGGCAGCTGCTCGTGCAAGGCGACCAGCACGCGATCGTGCTGTACGGGCTGCCCTCGGGCATCTACGAGCGGCTGCGGTCCTGGATCACCGAGGGCACCGCGATCGGCTCGCTGGGCAGCCAGATCTGGACCACGATCGAGGAGGCGCTGATCGGGTTCGCGATCGGCACCGTGCTCGGCATCGTCTGCGGGATCGCGCTCGGCCGGATCAGGTTCCTGTCCGACGTCTTCGGGCCGTTCATCAAGGTGCTCAACGCGATCCCGCGGATCGTGCTCGGCTCGGTGTTCGTCCTGGCGTTCGGCCTCGGCCTCGAATCGAAGATCCTGCTGGTGATCGTGCTGGTGTTCTTCGGCGTGTTCTTCAACGCCTTCCAAGGCACGCGCGAGGTCGACCGCACCTTCATCGCCAACGCCAGCATCCTCGGCGCCTCCCGCTGGCAGGTGACCCGCCAGGTCGTGCTGCCGTCGGCGTTCACCTGGATCATCGCCAGCCTGCACGTGAGCTTCGGGTTCGCGCTGATCGGCGCGATCGTCGGCGAATTCCTCGGCGGCTACGCCGGTCTCGGCGTGCTGATCAAGAACGCGCAGGGCACCTTCGACGCGAGCGGCGTCTGGGCGGCGATGGTGATCATGGGCATCGTCGCGCTCCTCGCCGAATGGCTGATCACCCGCCTCGAACGCCGGCTGCTGCGCTGGCGGCCCGCGCAACTGTCCGGTCCGGACCTGTGAACCCCCGTTTTTCCGCACGAACAAAGGAGATCCCCGTGTCCGCGAAGAAATTGGCGGCCGTTCTCGCGGCGGCGCTGCTCGCCGTGGCCGGCTGTGCCTCGACGGCGAGCCAGAACGCCGGCACCAGCTCGACCGGAGGAACCGGCACGCCGGTGAGCATCATGGTCGGCGGGCTGAACAAGCAGATCTATCTGCCGTTCATGCTCGCCCAGCGGCTCGGCTACTACCAGAAACAGGGCCTGAACGTGACCCTGCAGGACGAGGGAGCCGGAGTCGACGCGACGACCAACATGATCGCGGGCAAGGTCGACGGCGTCGGCGGGTTCTACGACCACACCATCGCCATGCAAGGGCTCGGCCAGTCGCTGGAGTCCGTCGTCTCGATGCTCACCACCCCCGGCGAGGTCGAGCTGTGCCGCCCGGAGGTGCGGGGGCAGATCCATTCGCCGGCCGACTGGGCCGGGCGCAACCTCGGCGTGACCGACCTCGGGTCTTCGACCGACTTCCTGACGCAGTACCTCGCCCAGAAGAACGGCGTCGATCCCGCGAAGATCCACCGGGTCGGCGTCCAGTCCGGGGCCACGCTGATCGGCGCCCTGCAGCACGGCAACGTCGACTGCGCGATGACGACCGAGCCGACCGTCTCGACCGCGCTGGCCCAGGGCGCCGCGTTCATCCTGCTCGACATGCGCTCGGCGGCGGGCACGAAACAGCAGCTGGGCGGCGAGTACCCGGCGACTTCGCTGTACATGACCACGAAGTACGTGGACAGCCACCCGGACGTGGTGCAGAAGCTGGTCAACGCGTACGTCGAGGCGCTCAAGTGGATCCAGGAGCACAACGGCGCTCAGCTGGCTGAAGTGATGCCCGCCGACTACTACGCCGGTCCCGGCAAAGACGCGTACGCGAAAGCCTTCGACAACGAGAAGGGAATCTACAACCCGACGGGGATCATGCCGCCGGACGGCCCCAAGACGAACCTGGCCGTGCTGCAGGCGTTCAACCCGGACGTGAAGGGCAAGCAGATCGACCTCGCGAAGACCTACACCGACAGGTTCGTCAAGGCCGCGCACTGATGCCGGACCTGTTGTGCCCGGGCGCCACGGTGCCCGGGCACAACAGGCGGTATGCGGGCTCTCGCCGGTACCGTGACTCGCAGCCTGCGCAGGAGGAGCCATGAGTCTCGAGTCCGCGATCGATCCGTCCGTGCCGCCGAGCGGGACGGGATGCCTGGAATGCGATGCCGCCGGCGGATGGTGGATTCACCTGCGGCGCTGTGCTCGCTGCGGGCACATCGGCTGTTGTGACGATTCGCCGTCGAAGCACGCCACCAAGCACGCGAAGGAGACCGGCCATCCGGTGATCCGCAGCTTCGAGCCGGGCGAGAGCTGGTTTTGGAACTTTGACACGGAAGAACTGCGGGAATCGGGACCCGAACTCGCGCCGCCGGTGAGCCGTCCGGCCGATCAGCCGGTTCCGGGCCCGGCCGGGCGAGTCCCGCGGGACTGGGCGGAGCAGCTGGGCAACGGCTGACCACCGAGGGGTGGCTTCGGATCACTCCGGTGTCCCGGATTCCACCGCGGCGGCGCGGAGGGCGGCCGCGACGCGGGCGACGGGTTCCGGCATCGCGTGCGGGAGCCGAGCGAGCGAAACGCGACGCTGTTCCGCCGGTCCGCCTCGGACCGGCAGCACGCGCACTCCGGGCGGCACCGCGGCGGCGAATGCGGCGGACACGGTAGTGATGCCGCATCCGGCCGCGACGAGCTGCAGTTTGGCCAGCCAGTCGCGTGCGGTGTGGGCGATCTCGGGCCGTTCGTCGAGTCCCGGCCACACTCCCATCACCAGCTCCTGGCCCGAACCGGCGATCCAGCGCTGCCCGTGCAGGTCGGCGACGTCGACGAATTCGCCGCGCGCGAGCGGATGGCCGGCGGGCAGCGCGATCCGCAGGCTGCGTTCGGTGAGGGTTTGCAGGACCAGCGCGGGGGATTCGGTGTCCGGCGGACGGAACGGCGGCGCGGAGGCGATCAGCGCCAGGTCGAGCGTGCCCGCGCGGACCGAACGCACCAGAGCCGGCGTGCTGCCCTCGCGGCTGAGCACGGTGATGCCCGGGTGCGTGCGGCCGAGCGCGGCCAGCGCCCGGGGAACCAAGACGGCGCCTGCGCTGGCGAACCAGCCGAGCCGGACGGTGGCGCGGTCGTCGGGCAGCCCGGCCAGTTCCCGGGCGGCAGCGTCGACCTGGTCGACCGCGGCGGCCGCGCGGCGCACGACAAGCTGTCCGGCGGGGGTCAGCCGGACGCCGTCGTGGTGGCGTTCCAGCAGGCGCGTGCCCGCGGCGCGTTCCAGCGAGGCAATCTGCCGGGAGACGGCGGACTGGGTGTAGCCGAGCGCGGCGGCCGCTGCGGTGAGGGTGCCGCGCTCGGCCACCTCGCGAAAGACTCGCAGCGCGGTGAGCGAGGCATCGGTGAAGGCCATGAGGTTTACGCATACCACGGTTGAGACAATTTCGCTGGTGGCATGCCCGCGCTCGGGCCTAACGTGGCGGCGTGGGCTTGCTGGCCACACCAGCCGTCGCGATCTACACCAACCTTCAGCGCCACCCGGCGGCGAGCGCAGCCGCACCACCCCGCCCTCGACCCGGACGGCGCCGAACGCCTCTGGGCCCTCTCCGAAACCTGCTGACCGAAATCGGAGCACCCGCATGACCACTTCGTCCAGAGTCGCCCTTGTCACCGGTGCCACCCAAGGCCTCGGCCTGGCCTTGGCGGAAGGGCTCGCCCACCGGATGGCGCCCGAGGACACCGTCTACCTGACCGGCCGCGACCTCGACCGCGTCACCCAGGCCGTCGAAGCCCTTCCCGGCGGCGGAGCCCAGGTCTGCGGCGCCCTCCTCGACGTAGCCGACCCCCAGGCGGCCGGGCGGCTCGCCGCACAGCTGGCGGAACGCCACGGCGGGGTCGACGTCGTCTTCGGCAACGCCGTCATGAGGATCGGCCCCGACGACGATCCGCGCGCGATCATCGACGAGTACGCCGAGGTGAACAACTTCGGCACCACCCGCGTGCTGCGCGCCTTCGCGCCGCTGCTGCGCGACAACGGGCGGTTGCTCGTCGTGGCCAGCACGCTGGGCACACTGCACTATCTCGCCCCGGTACTGCACGACCGCTTCGCCGATCTGTCCTCTTTGGACGAAGTGGACGAACAAGTCGCCGCGTGGCGCGACGCGATCAAGGACGGCAGCGCGCGTGCGGGCGCCTGGCCCGGTTTCGTGAACATCCCGTCCAAAATCGCTCAAGTCGCCGCGGTGCGCGCCCTGGCCGGAGAACGCCGCGAAGACGACCGGGAACGCGGCATCCTGCTCGCCGCGGTCTGCCCGGGCATGATCAACACTCCCACCTCGGGTCTGTGGTGGGACGTCAGCACCGCGCCCAGCCCGGCCGAGGCCGCGGTCGCGCTCCTGGACCTGGCCCTCGAACCGGTCGTGCCCGAACACTACGGCCAGCTCGTCCGCCACGGGAAAGTCCTGCCCTGGACAGTGCGGGACTAGCGAAGGTCCCCGCAGGAGATCGTGCGGATGGCCCGCCCTCCGACCCGGGCCAGGCCGTCCGGCGGCGGAGTGACCGTGGAGTGCGCCGCGCCGGGCATGCCGAGGAAGGGTTCGTCGACGTGCCCGGACTGTGCGGTAATCCGGGCGGGTCGGCTACCGCCGCGGCGCCGCTTTCCGTCGGGGTTGCGGAACTCGTGCGGCCCGCGGATCCGGTTCGCGGCCCGACTTCGCGCGTCCGTGCCTGTGCGAGCGGGCCCCGGTATGCCTAGGAGAGCGGCAGCGGACCGTCCCGCTCACAGGACCGAGGTCATCCCGCCGTCCACGTAGACGATTTGGCCGTTGACGAAGTCCGAGGCGGGGGAGCAGAGGAACAGCAGCGTCCCGACGAGGTCTTCGACCTTGCCCCACCGTCCGGCCGGGGTGCGGGTGCGGATCCAGTCACTGAACTGCTCGTCGGCGACCAGCGCGGCGTTGAGTTCGGTGTCGAAGTAGCCCGGTGCGAGGCCGTTGACCTGGATTCCGGAAGGGCCCAGGTCGGCGCACATGCCCTTGGTGAGCATTTTGAGCCCGCCCTTGGTCGCGGTGTAGGGCGTGATGCCGGGGCGAGCGAGTGCGCTTTGCACCGAGCAGATGTTCACGATTTTCCCGCGTCCGCGTTCGGCCATCCGGCGGGCGGTTTCCCGGCCGACCAGGAACGCGCTGCTGAGGTTGGTTTCCAGGAGCCGGTTCCAGTCCTCGGTGCGGAATTCGGTGAAGGGCGCGCGGTGCTGCATGCCTGCGTTGTTGACGAGGATGTCGAGCGGTCCAGCCCGGTCTTCGATCCGGGCGATGCCGGCGGCGACGGCGTCGTGATCGGTGACGTCGAACGCTTCGGCGAGCACCGTGGCACCGGTCTGCTCGGCGGTCGCGCGGCGGGCTGTGTCCATTGTGGCCGGATCGCGTCCATTGAGGACGACGACGCAGCCGGCTTCGGCCAGACCGTGGGCGAGTGCATTCCCGATGCCCCGGCTGGAACCGGTGACCAGCGCTACTTTGCCGCGGATGTCGAAGACGGGGTGGCTCATCGCGGCACCGCCGGAGTGCCGGGCAGCGGGGTGTGCGCGGGTTCGCCGGCGAGCACGGCGAGGAGGTTGTCGACGGCCAGGTCCACCATCGCGGCGCGGGTGGCTTCCGTCGCGGACCCGACGTGCGGCAGCGCCACGAGGCGACTCTCGGCGACGAGGTCGGCGACGTCGGCACCGCGGGGTTCGCGTTCGAAGACGTCCAGTCCGGCGGAGTGGATAGTCCCGTCGCGGAGGGCGGCCAGGAGCGCTTTCTCGTCGACGACGCCGCCGCGCGAGGTGTTGACCAGCGTCGCGGTCTGCTTCATCGCGCGCAGCTCCGCTTCGCCGATCAGGTGGCGAGTCGCGTCAGTGAGCGGCACGTGCAGGGAGATGATGTCCGCTTCGGAAAGCAGCGTGGCGAAGTCGACCGGCTGGGCCAGGCCGTCTTCGGGCGCGGAGTACGGGTCGTGGCAGAGCACGCGCACACCGAACCCGGCTGCGCGGCGGGCGACCGCGCGTCCGATCTGGCCGTAGCCGATGAGTCCGAGCGTCGCTCCGTGGACGTCCAAGCCCAGGTTGCCGTCCATGTGGAACGCGGTCCACTCGCCGGCGTGCAACTGGTCGCGGGCGGCGCCGAGCCGGCGGCGTGCGAAGAGGATCAAGGACCACGCCAGGTCCGCCGTGGTCTCCGCGAGCACGCCCGGCGTGTGCGTGACGACGATCCCGCGTTCGGCGGCCGCGGCCTGGTCGACCGCGTCGAATCCCATGCTGGCGAGGCTGACGACCCGCAGCTGCGGGCCGGCCGCGTCGAGCAGGGCCGCGTCCACCCGGTCGTTGCCGAGGCACAAGATGCCGGACGCTCCTGCGGCGAGTGCTTCGAGGTCCGCCGCGGCCGGTTTCGCCGAGTCCGGGCCTCGTACCAGCTCCGCCCGCGAGGCCAGCCGCTCCAGGCCGGTGCCCGGAAGCCGCCCGCGCGTACTCAGCACGCGATGTCCCATGCTCTGCTCCTTGTGCCGCCGAAACTTTCTCGCCCGGAACGCTATCCAGAGCGCGGAAGCGGCGACAAATAGCGAATCCGTGTGACGCGATCGGAATTCCGGATGGCTCATTCCCCGAACGCGTTGACGAGCTCGTGGAACACGCCGTGCACCGCGAGCGCGGCCTCGGACAACGGTTCGTGCTCCGAGGTGCACAGCGACAGTTTCACTTCGATCGCCGGGCTGACGATCCGGTGCACGGCCAGCTGCTCGAGATCGAGGATCGCGCGCGCCGCCGACCAGGGCAGCACGGTGGCTCCGAGACCCGCCCGGACGGCGCTGACCAGCGTCAGCACCGATTCGATTTCTCCGGTGACAGCTGGGGAAAGCTCGGCGCGGGCGAACGCGGCGTCGACGACCCGGCGGATGGTGTGGATCCGGCTGGGCAGCAGGAGCGGCACGTCGGCGAGCGCGGCCACCGGCACCTCGTCGCCGTCCGGAAGGGCGCCGGGCAGCCCGGCGCCCGCGATCAGGTACAGCTCTTCGGTGCGCATCGGTTCGAATCGGACGCCGCGCAGGGGGCCCGCGTCGTAGATGAACGCCATGTCCATGCGGCCGGTCATGATCGCCTCGCTGATCACGCCGCCGAAGTTCTCGTTGATGTGCAGCACGATGTTCGGATACCGCTCGCGCACCGCCTGCAGCAGCGGCAGGGCGAGGGCGGCACCGGTGCTGTAGGGCGCGATCCCGACGGACACCGCGCCGGCCGGTGCCTGTCCGGAGACGGCGACGGCTGCCTGGGCCTGTTCGATCTGGCGCAGGATCAGCTGGGCGTGCCGGTAGAGCGCGCGCCCGGCTTCGGTGGGGGCCACGCCGCGTTTGCTGCGAACCAGCAGCTGATGGCCGAAATCGCGTTCCAGCTGGGAGACGTGCTGGCTCAGCGCCGGCTGGGCGATGCGCAGGATGTCGGCGGCGCGGGTGATGCTGCCCGCGTCGACGATCTTGACGAACGAGTGGAGGCGCCTGGTGTCCATCTCGCCTCCTCCGGTCCGCCGCGGGCCTCGATCTTAAGCGGCGGACGCGGGTCCGCGCCGGTCGCGCAGCCATAAGAAAACGCGATCGCACCAGGTCGAAACGGTATTTGTCGCCTCTCCGGGGGCGGCTTACGGTCAGGTCCAGCACTCGCCGTTCCGCCTCTCTCACCGACCGCCGGGACGCGGCACAGCCGAGACATTCCGGAGGACCTCATGGGACGCGAAGTCGACCTCGTCGCCGATCTCGGCGAAGGCTTCGGTGCGTACCGGATGGGCGACGACGAGGCGCTGCTGGACATCGTCACCTCCGCCAACATCGCGTGCGGATTCCACGCCGGCGACTCGCGGATCATGGACGCCACGGTCGTGTCCTGCGCGGCGCGCGGCGTGTCGGTCGGCGCCCACCCGAGCTTCCCCGACCTGGCCGGCTTCGGCCGCCGCGCCATGGACCTCACCGCGGCAGAGGTGCGCACCGACGTGCTGTACCAGATCGGGGCGCTGCAGGCGTTCGCCGCCGCGCACGGCACGCGCATCCGGCATGTCGCGCCGCACGGCCGCCTGGGCAACCTCGTGGCCGTCCGCGCCGATTACGCCGAGGCAGTCGCCGACGCGGTCGCGTCGCTGGACCCGTCGATGATCGTTTTGGCCCAAGACGGCGAACTCTCCGCCGCGGCCCGGGCTCGTGGGCTCGCGGTCGCGATCGTCGGCATCGCGGACCGCGCGTACCGGTCGGACGGGACGCTGGTGCCGCGCACGGAACCCGGTGCGGTGCTGCGCGATCCGGCCGAGATCGCCGAGCGGACGGTCCGGATGGTGCTGGAGGGCGTCCTCGATTCCGTGGACGGAACCGACGTGCCCGTCGAATGCGACACGGTCCTGCTGCACGGTGACAGCCCAGACGCGATCGCGACGGCTCGCCGGGTGCGCGCCGAGCTGGTCCGCGCGGGCGTCACCCTCCGCGCGTTGCGCGCCAAGCAGGTGCGCGCATGACTCCGCATACGGTGATCAGCGATTGCGGCGACGCCGCGGTCGTGGTCCGTGCTCTCCACGGCGCCGCGGTGGACCGCTGGCGGATGGTCCACGTCCTGGCCGACCTGGTGGAGCAGGCGGGTCTCGACGGCCTGCACGGGGTGGTCCCGACGTACGACTCGCTGCTGGTGGAGTTCGACGCCGACCGCACCGACCACAAGACGGTGCGGCGCGTCCTCGACCAAGCGCTCCAAGGGATCCGGCCGGGCGAAAGCCCTGTTGCGCGGCCGCGGTTGTTCCTCGTGCCCGTCGTCTACGGCGGGGAATACGGCCCGGATCTGGACCTCGTTGCGAGCGAGCTGGGCATCACCGCCCGGCAGGTGATCGAACTGCACTCCGCGGCACCGCTGACCGTTCGCTGCCTCGGCGCGCCGGTCGGCGCCCCGATGATGGACGGCCCGGCGTTCCCCGGCCCGGTGCCGCGCTTGCCTTCCCCGCGCGTCAGCGTGCCGCCGGGGTCGGTGGCGGTGGCCGGACGGCAGGCGGTGATCTGCCCGATGCGCTCGCCCGGCGGCTGGCCGCTGCTGGGCCGCACGCCGCTGCGCGTGCTGGACCCCGGCGCGGATCCGCTGACCCCGTACCGCCCGGGAGACCGGCTGCGGTTCGTCCCGATCGAACCGCGGCAGTGGGACGAACACGACGGAGCCCTGCTGGCGGCCGAGGATGGCTGAGACGCTGACTGTGCACCGCAGCGGGCACGCGACCGTGCAGGACCTCGGCCGTCCGGGTCGCGCGAGGACCGGCCTGCCTGCGAACGGGGCGCTCGACGAATACTCGGCCCGGATGGCGAACGTGTTGTGCGGCAACGAGGATTCGGCGCCGCTGGTCGAGATCACGATGCTCGACTTCGCCTGCGAACCCTCCGCCGACCTGCTCGTCGCCGTCACCGGCGCCCCGGCCGACGTGACCGTGGACGGCGTTCCGCACCCGCAGTGGGAACCGCTCGTGGTGCGCGGCGGGCAGGTCTTGGCCATCACGGGGATCCGGCAGGGCGCGCGGGTCTATCTCGCGGCATACGGCGCGTTCGAGGCGGATTTCCTGCTCGGCAGCTGCGCTCCCGACACCATCCTCGGTTTTGGCCGGACGTTGCGAGCCGGCGAGCACCTCGCCCTCGCCGGCCACTGGCCGTCGCTCGTGCATCCGGTGTTCCGGCATCCCTTCTTCCGGCTGCGTCCGCCGCGCCCGCGCTTCGGTTCGCCGTGGACGATCGACGTCACCGACGGCCCGGACCTGGCCGAGTTCGGCGAATCCCACGCCGTCCTGTTCGCCGCGGAATACGTCGTCACGCCGCGCAGCAACCACGTGGGCCTTCGGCTGCGAGGCGAGGTTCCGCGACGCGCAGTGCACGGCGAAGCGCTCTCGCGCGGGGTTCCGATCGGCGCGATCGAGGTGCCGGCCGGCGACGAACTGCTGGTGCTGCACCGCGGCCGCGGCGTCACCGCCGGCTACCCGGTGCTCGCGGTGGTGACGTCGGCGAGCCTGTCGTCGCTCGGGCAGGCGCGCCCGGGCGACACCGTGCGGTTCCGGCGACGAACGGTGGCCGACGCGGTCGCCGCTTACCGCGACGGGCGCGCGGCCGTCCGGGAGGTCCGCCACCGGGTCCGGACCGCATTCGACGCTTTGGACATCCCTTAACCGTCCTGCTGCCAAAGGAGACAGCCATGAACACGGTCGCACCGCCGCAGTCCGGGGTCGTGGACCCGCGGACTGCCCGCCGGATCACCCTCGCCGGGTGCGTCGGCATCTTCGCCGAGCTCTACGACAACGGGATCTTCGGATTCATGGCCGGAACCCTGGCCACGGTCTTCTTCCCGGACTCGAAGAACGCGGTGCTGCTGGTGTTCGTCGGGTACGCGATTTCGTTCTTCTTCCGGCCGCTGGGCGCCATCGTCTGCGGGCAGCTGGGCGACCGCATCGGCAGGCAGCGGATGCTGGTGTTCGTCATCCTGCTCATCAGCGCCGCGACCGCGGCGATCGGCGTGCTGCCGCCCTACACCGCGGTCGGCGCCGCGGCGCCGATCCTGCTGATCCTGCTGCGGGTGCTGCAGGGATTCTCCGTCGGCGGCGAGGCCGCGGGCGCGATGACCTTCCTCGCCGAGCACGCCCCGGCGGGCAAACGCGGCCTCTACACCAGCTACGCGCAGATCGCGTCGTTCGTCTCGCTGCTGACCGGCACGCTCATCGCCGCCTGGATGAACGCCGGACTCGGCTCGGCGCGCATGGAAGCGTTCGGCTGGCGCATCCCGTTCCTGCTGGCCGTGCCGCTGGGCATCACCGGCATCTACATCCGCAGGCGGATCAGCGACACCCCGAACTTCTCCCGGCTCCGCGCGGAAGGCGGCCTTTCCCGCAATCCGCTGAAGGAGGCGTTCTCCTCGCGCCGGCACCGCCGCGCGATCCTGCTGGCCCTGTTCATCCCGCTGCTCAACGGCGCCGGCTACTACGTGCTCTTCACCTACATGCCCACGTTCATGAGCAAGATCCTGCACTTCAGCAGCGTCCAGGGACTGCTGGTGACCGCGGTGGCCCTGGTGTCGATCTCGATCGCCATCCCGTTCGCCGGCGCGCTGTCCGACCGGATTGGCCGCAAGAAGGTGATCGCGGGCTCCGCCGCGGCGATGGCGGTGCTGGGCGTCCCGTGCTATCTGCTGATCGCCACCGGCAACGTCGGGCTGGCCATCCTCGGCGCGAGCGTGATGGCGGTCGTCTTCGCCGGCCACACCGCGATCATCCACATCCTGCTCGTGGAACTCTTCCCCACCCGGGTCCGCTATTCCGCCTACGGCCTCGGCTACAACGTGTCGTCCGCCGTCTTCGGCGGCACCGCGCCGCTGCTGATGACGTTCCTCATCGGACAGACCGGCAACACCACCATCCCGGCGTTCTACGTCGTCCTCACCGCGCTCGGGACGCTGATCGCGGTTTCGCGGGTGATCGACCGGGCGCACGAACCGCTGCGGGACGCCTGAGCCGTCCCGGAAAACACCGGAAGACCCCGGAAAGCCCGGAAAGAAAGGACCCCGGAAATGCCCTTCTCCGACTACCGCACCGCGCTGGTGACCGGCGCCTCGACCGGCATCGGAGCGGTCATCGTCGAACGGCTCGCCAAGCAGGGCCTCGAGGTGCACGCGGTCGCCCGCAACGGCGAGCGGCTGGCCGAACTCGCCCGGACCACCGGCTGCGTCCCGCACGCCGTCGACATCACCTCCACCGACGCGCTCGCCGACCTGGTCCGCGGCCTCGAGATCGACGTGCTGGTCAACAACGCCGGAGTGTCGCGGACCGGGAACATCCTGACCGCCGACGAATTCGCGATCGACGAGCAGGTCGCGGTGAACCTTCAGGCCGTGCTGCACCTGGTCCGGCTGGTCATGCCGGGAATGGTGGAACGCGACCTCGGGCACATCGTCAACATCAGCTCGATCGCCGGCGTCTACAACTTCGGCGGGAACACGATCTACCACGCCACCAAGGCAGCCGTGCACACGCTGTCGCGGCAGCTGCGCGTCGACGGCTACGGCAAGCGGATCCGGGTCACCGAAATCTGCCCCGGCCGGGTCGAGACGGAAATCTTCGGCCGCCTGCTCGGCGACATGGACAAGGCGCAGCGCGAGTTCTACGACGGCTACGAATCCCTCAAGCCCGAGGACATCGCGAGCGCGATCGAGTTCGCCATCGAATCGCCGCGGCACATGAACGTCGGCCACATCGAAATCCTGCCGACCTTCCAGGTGCCCGGCGGACTCAACTTCGAACGGCGAAACGACTGAAATGCAGACCGCACAACGGGTTTCCCGGATCAAACCGTCCCCGAGCACCGCCGCGGCCCAGCGCGTGCGCGAGCTGAAAGCGACCGGCGCGCGGATCCTGGACCTCACCGTCGGGGAGCCGGACTTCGACACGCCCGACCACGTCAAGCTCGCCGCGATCGACGCGATCGTCCGCGGCGAAACCAAGTACACGCCGGTCAACGGCACCCCGCAGCTGCGCGAAGCGATCGCCGCGAAACTCCGGCAGCGCCACGGGCTGGAGATCCCACTCGAGTCGATCACTGTCGGCGGCGGCGCGAAGCAGGTCATCTACCTGGCGCTCGCGGCCACTGTGGACACCGGAACGGAGGTGATCGTGCCAGCGCCGTACTGGGTGTCCTATCCGGACATGGTGCTGGCCAACGACGGGACGCCGGTGGTCGTCGAATGCGCGGCCGAGAACGGCTTCAAGCTCACGCCCGGGCAACTCCGCTCGGCGATCACCCCCGCCACCCGGTGGCTGATCCTCAACACGCCGAGCAACCCGGCCGGCGTCGCCTACACCGCGGCCGAACTGCGCGCGCTCGCCGACGTCCTCTTGGACCACCCTCAGGTCGCGGTGCTCACCGACGAGATCTACGACGAGATCTTCTACGGGCCGGAGCCGATGCCGACCCTCCTGGCCGTCGAACCCCGGCTCGCCGACCGGGTCCTGCTGACCAACGGCGTGTCGAAGACCTACGCGATGACCGGCTGGCGGATCGGATACGGCGCCGGGCCGGCGGATCTGGTGGCGGCCATCGACAAACTGCAGTCGCAGAGTTCGTCCTGCCCGTCGTCGGTCAGCCAGGCTGCCGCCGTCGCCGCGCTGACCGGGGACCAGACCTTCGTCCGGGAAAGTGTCGCGGCTTACCGAGGACGGCGAGACCGCGTCGTGAAGCTCGTCAACGACACGCCTGGCCTGCGTTGCCAGGCACCGCACGGCGGGTTCTACGTTTTCGTCGACTGCCGGGACCTGCTAGGTGCGACCACGCCCGCGGGTGCCGTGCTCGCCACCGACGAGGACTTCCTGGCATACCTGCTGGAAACCCAGCAGGTCGCGGCGATCCACGGCACCGCCTACGGCACTCCTGGGTACTTCCGGATCTCGTTCGCCACCTCCGCCGACGTTCTTGAGGAGGCGTGCGACCGCATCCGGCGCGCGTGCGAGGCGCTGGCACCGGGGGAGCGCCGATGAAAGCCGTAGTCGTCCACGGAGCCAAGGACCTGCGCGTCGACGAGGTGCCCGCGGCTGTCCCCGAGCCGGACGGCGTGCTCGTGCGGGTGGTCTACGGAGGCATCTGCGGTTCCGACCTGCATTACGCCGCAGACGGTCGCAATGGTGCTTATCCGGTCGAGGAACCGTTGACCCTCGGGCACGAGGTGGTCGGCGTCGTCGCCGATGTCGGGCAAAGCGCGTCCGGAGCGCCGCCGATCGGCACGCGGGTCGCGATCCACCCCGCCGTCCCGTGCGCCCCGGCGGGTGCCGCCGAGCCGACCGGCCTCCACCTCACGCCTGGCGGCACTTACCTGGGCAGTGCTTCGACCCGTCCCCATACGCAGGGCGGTTTCGCGGAATTGCTCCCGGTCGGCGTTGGTCAGCTGCGGGTCCTCCCCGCCAATCTCCCGCTACGGCGAGCGGTTCTCGCCGAACCTCTGGCCGTCGCCCTCCACGGCTTGGCCCGCCTGGGTGACCGCGTCCGCGGCGCGCGGGTGCTCGTAAGCGGCGCGGGACCGATCGGCTCGCTGGCCGTCACCGGGCTGAACCACCTCGGCGCGCGCACCGTCGTCGCCGCGGACTTGCAGGAGTATCCGCTGCAGGTCGCGAAATCCGTCGGGGCAACCGAAATCGTCCGCCTGTCCGACGGGGAGACCTGCGAGCCGGGTTCGTTCGACGTGGTCGTCGAGGCAGCCGGAGCCGCGGCCTCGCTGGCGTCCGCGCTGGCCGCCGTCCGCCCCGGCGGCGCGGTGCTGCAGCTGGGCATGCTGCCCGGAGGCGGCGTCCCGGTCCCGATGGCCTCGCTCATCGCCAAGGAAATCGCGCTGTTCGGTTCGCAGCGCTTCGACACCGAACTCGACGCGGCGATCGCCCTGCTCGCCGCCGAGCCCGCCCTGGACGCGGTCGTCAGCCACGAATTCGACCTCGGCTCGACGGCCGAAGCGTTCGCCTGCGCCGCCGACTCGTCCCGGTCCGCCAAGACGATCCTGCGCTTGTCCGCGGATCCCGATTCCTGAGGAGCTGTCCCCGTTGATCCACGTGCGCACTAAGGTCGACCGCCCGGACCCGGAACTCGTCTCCGGGCTGAGCGAGTACTCGGCGGCCACTATCCACGAGGCGCAGGGCCGCAAAGGCGCCCTGTCGCACCGCCTCAAGCCGGTCGACCCCGCGATGTCCTTCTGCGGCCCGGCTTTCACGGTCTCCGCACAGGCCGGCGACAACATCATGGTCCAGGTCGCCATCACCTACGCCCAGCCCGGCGACGTCATCGTCGTGGCCGGCGGCGAATTTCCCCAGGCGGGTTCGTTCGGCGACGTACTGGCGACCGCGTGCCACAGCAAGGGCCTCACCGCCTTCGTCACCGACTCGGGCGTCCGCGACAGCGCGGAACTGCGGAAGCTGGGGTTCCCGGTGTTCTCCGGCTCGGTGTGCATCGAAGGAACGGTCAAGGAAACTCTGGGCCCGATCAACCAGCCGATCTCCGTCGGCGGCCAGATCGTGCGCCCCGGCGACATCCTGCGCGGCGACGCGGACGGCATCGTCGTCGTCGACCCGGCCGAAGCGAAGACGGTCATCGAGTCCTGCCGGGAACGTGAAGAACACGAAGCCTGGCTGCGCGCACAGCACCGCCGGGGCGCGGCAACCCTGATCGAACTCCACGGGCTGACGGAGAAACTCAAGGCCAAGGGACTGGTGGTGGAAGAGGACGCGGTGAGCTGAGGGCCGCGGATTGACTTTTACTAGCCGTTCGGTCTAGAAAATACGCATGGAACTGGCCGAGGCGTCCGCGAAGCCGCGCCGCCGGGGCCGTCCGCGCAAGGATCAGACGCAGCCGGACGCGCCGCGGGCGCGGTTGCTGCGCAAGGGCGTCGAGATCCTGACCGAGAAGGGATTCAGCGCGGTCGGGATCGAGGAGATCCTCGCCGCTGCGGGCGTGCCGAAGGGTTCCTTCTATTACTACTTCGAGAACAAGGACGCGTTCGGGCTGGCGTTGATCGACGAGTACGCCGGCTACTTCGCCCGGAAGCTCGACCGCTGGTTCGGGAACGAGGACCGGGCGCCGCTGGACCGGCTCCGCGATTTCGTCGCCGACGCGCGGGCCGGGATGGCCCGGTACGGCTACCGGCGGGGTTGTCTGGTCGGAAATCTCGGACAGGAGATGGGCGTGCTGCCCGATGTCTTCCGGGACCGGCTGACTGCCGTGTTCGCCGACTGGGAGGCACGGACCGCCCGCTGCCTCCGCGCGGCGCGAGCGGCTGGCGAGATCGGCGAGGACAGCGACTGCGCGGGCCTTGCCCGGTTCTTCTGGATCGGCTGGGAAGGCGCGGTGCTGCGCGCCAAGCTCGAGCGCCGCGCGGACGCGCTCGACGCGTTCGCCGACGGGTTTCTGGACACGCTTCAAGCGACACAAGGGGGGAAGACCGCACGCCCGCCGGTCTGAGTCGCCGTCATCGGCGAGCCCTCTCCGACGAGGCCCGCGTCCCTGTTTCCGACAATTGATTCGAGGTGCACCACCGATGGCAGAAACGTCTCCGGTCAGCCGCTTTCCCGTGCCCGAGCTCGCCGACCTGCCCGACGACATCCGGGAGCGGATTGTCGCCGTGCAGGAGAAGTCCGGATTCATCCCGAACGTCTTCCTCGTGCTCGCGCACCGGCCGGACGAATTCCGCGCGTTTTTCGCCTATCACGACGCGCTGATGGAGAAGCCGGGCAACCTCACCAAGGCCGAGCGCGAAATGATCGTGGTGGCGCACGGTGCGATCCTGCGGATCCGGGCGAAGGACCCCCTGATCGCCGACCAGGTCGCGGCGAACTACCGCAAAGCCGACATCACCGACCGGCAAAAAGCCATGCTCGACTTCGCGGTCCGGGTCTCGAACGAGGCGAACAAGGTCTCCGAAGCCGACTTCGACACGCTGAAATCCCACGGGTTCACCGAAGAAGACGTCTGGGACATCGCGGCGATCTCGGCTTTCTTCGGCCTGTCCAACCGCATCGCCAACGTCACGAACATGCGCCCGAACACCGAATTCTATTCCATGGGACGCGGCTGAAGCAGTCGCCCGCCAGCCAGAGGCCCCAACGCGCCGGGCTGAGGCTGCCCGCGCGACCAGGCGCGGCAGCAGAGGAAATCGTCGATGTGCACACAGTCTTGCGAGCTGCGGTCAACTCGGCTCACGAACAGCGTCGGCCTACCGGTGTTCAGGTGGATTCATCAGTGCCCTTGTCAGACAACGCGTCCGCGTCGCGGCCCCGCGCCGCCGGCTTGGCCAACTGTGCTGCTTCGGT
>NZ_JACJHR010000101.1 GCF_014174495.1 Amycolatopsis echigonensis | reverse complement strand
GCGCGGCTGACCGATGACCGATTACCCAGCGGCAGCAGTCCAAACCGGACACGTCGAACCGGTCCCCCGGCGAGTGCGCGGAGTGCTCGCCGGGAAGACCATTGTGGACAGCACGCGGGCCCAATACGTGTGGGAATGGCCCTACTACCCGCAGTTCTACTTCCCGCTCGACGACGTTCTCTCCGGTGTGCTCACGCCGGAGGACGAGATCGACGGCCCGGCCCGACGCCACTCGCTGCGCGTCGGCGAGGTCGAAAAGCCTGCTGCCGCTTGGGTGCACGGCGACGGCGCGGTCCTGCCCGGACACGTCAAGTTCGCTTGGGACGCACTGGACGCCTGGTTCGAAGAGGACGAACAAGTTTTCGTCCACCCGCGCAATCCGTACACGCGGGTGGACGCTTTGCGCTCGACGCGGCACGTCCGCGTGCGGTTGAACGGGGTGACGCTGGCGGAATCGTCGTCGCCGGTGCTGCTGTTCGAAACCGGCCTCCCGACGCGGTATTACTTCAACCGCACCGAAGTCGATTTCACGCACCTCGTCGCCGAACCCGGCATGGCCACCGCCTGCCCGTACAAAGGCGAGACGTCCGGCTACTGGTCCGTCCGCATCGGCGACGTGCTGCACGAACACCTCGCGTGGACGTACGCCTACCCGACCGCGGCGGTCCAGCCCATCGCCGGACTGGTGGCGTTCTACAACGAGATGGTGGACATCGAGGTGGACGGCGAACTTCTGCCCCGCCCGCGCACGCACTTCTCCCAGTGACTACAACCGGCCGAACGCCTCCACGACCGCGGCCGCCAGCCGGTCCCCGCGCGCTTCTTGTCCGGCGGGCACGGTGATGCAGATGGTGAACCGGTCCGCCCACGTCATGATGCCGACCGCGACCGGAACACCGGGAGCCAGCGACAAGACCGGGTACACCGTGCGGACGAGCGCGCCATTGAGCACCACCGGCGACCGCGCGCCGGGCAGCACCGACGCGATGACGCTGAACCACGTGCCGCGGTAGACGAGCTTGGCCGCCCGGCGGTGCAGCGCCGGCGGAAGGATCCCGAGCACGCGCACGACCGCGTTGCCCGCGCGGGGCGCGCCGCGGTCGACTTGGCCGGACAGCATCCGGTCGGTCTTCCGCACCCGCTCCGTCAGCGACATCGCCCCGGTCGGCAGGTCCACGGACGCCGCGCCGGTGTGGTTGCCGAGCTGGCGGAAGGTCCCGGTGTCGCGGACCGACATCGGGATCAGCACCCGGAGCTGCTCCGGCGCGGTCGCGCCCAGTTCGCGGTGCAAGGCCTCGGCGACGAGCGCGAGCACGAGGTTGGTCGTCGGCACCCCCGCTCGCCGCGCTGCCTTCCGGACTTCGGGCGCGGACAGATGCGCCCGCGCGAAATGCCTCCGGGGGCTGTCGATCCGCTTGTCCCAGCGAACCCGGGGCGCGGCCCCGGCCCGCGCGAGGGCCCAGACCCCGCGAGCCAGCTCGGCGGCACCGCCGCGAGGCCCCGCGCCCCGAACCGGCTCCGCCGCACCGCCGCGAGCTCCAGCACCGGATCCGGACTTCGAACGAGCGAACTCGGCGGCGCCGGAACCATCGGCCGATCCCGGCGGCCGTTCAAGCCGGTGCCACCCCGGTCGCGCAAATCGCCCGAGCACCGCGCGCAACGGCCCAGCGACCCGCTCTCCCCACCCCCGCCGCCGAGGTGCCGCCGCGGGCACCAGCGGTTCCTTCCCCCGCGTCTGCCCCACCAGCGCGCTGATCACCGCGATCCCGTCGCTGGCCGCGTGGTGGAGCGCGATCAGCAACGCGCCCTGTTCCCCCTCGATCCCGGTCACCAGCCGCGCTCGCACCGGATGCTCCGGCGACACCGGGTCCGAGAAGAACGCGTCCATCTCCCGCGTCAACGCCTCGTCCAGCGGCGCGTCCGGGCCGACCCGCACCGACGTCAGCACCTCCGCCGACGTGCGCCCGGGATCCTCCTGCCACCGCGCCCGCCACAATCCGCTGCCGGGCAGCAACCGCGTCCGCAAGCCCGGCGTCGCCGCGAGCAAATGCTCGGCGTCCGCGCGGGTGACCGGCGTGCCGTCGGCCTTGGGATCGAACACCAAGACCGCGCCGACCTGCTGCGGCACCTCCGGGGTGGCCACGTGCACGAACAGCGCGTCCTCCGGGCGGAGCCGTTGCGTCGGCGGGTTCAACGGCGCGGACACAAGCGATTCCAGCGCCTCCTCCAGCGGGGTGGCCGTCTCGCAGTGCCGGGCGACCGCCTCCGCCATCTCCTTGAGCCGTTCCGGTTCGGCCAGCAGCCCGCGCACCGTCTCCGCAAGCTCACCGTCCTTTGTGGACACCAGAGCCAGCCCGGCGGCGGCCATCAGCCGGGCGTTGGCCTTGCCGTGCGCGGCGATCGGCTGATGCATCAGCACCGGCCGCCCGCACGCCAGCGCCTCCAGCGAGGTCGCCCCGCCCGCGTTCGTCACCACGACGTCCGCCGCGAGCGTGTACAGCTCCGGCCGGTCCGTCCACCCGACCACGCGCAACCGCGGTTCGTCCAGCGCCCGCAGCCGGGCGGCCACCGCGTCGTTGCGCCCGCAGATCGCGACCGGCACGACCGACGGGTCCGCCGCCAGCAATTCCCGCACCGTGGTCTCGATTTCGCCGAAACCCAGCGACCCGCACGAAACCAGGGGCACGAACGCGTCCGGCGGC
The DNA here is from genome assembly GCF_014174495.1 of Amycolatopsis echigonensis. Lineage (GTDB taxonomy): Bacteria > Actinomycetota > Actinomycetes > Mycobacteriales > Pseudonocardiaceae > Amycolatopsis > Amycolatopsis echigonensis. Next base: position 22,641 of record NZ_JACJHR010000101.1, on the reverse strand, counting down.
AGCTCCAGCTCTTGGCGCGCGGCGGTCTGGTCCCCGGGCCGGAACACCGCGCGCACCGGCGGCGCGGACACCCCGACGTGCGCCGACGGCGACGAGCGCAGCGCGGGCGCGACCGCGACGTCGTGCATCACCATCGTGAGATCCGCCGCGCCGTAAACCCAGAACGGATGCGGCGCGAAGTCCGAAACCCACGCACCGATCGGCACGGACAGTTTTCCCTTGCGGCGCAGCCAGGCCAGCCCCGCCGTGCCCATCGGATACGTCGAGACGACCAGGTCCGGCGCGAATTCGGCGACCGGCTTGGCGAGCCGCCGCCCGCACCACGAGGCGGTGAACCAGCGGGACGCGGCGGCGAACCACGGAATCCGCCAGATCGCGGCGTAAAAGAACTCGTAAAGCCACGGGACGCTTTCCACGTTGGCGACGTAAATCCGCTGGAAAAGACCCTCGAAACCGGGGCCGAGCCGCTCCAGCGCGTTGATCCACCGCACGGTCGCGTCCGGCCAGCGCCGGCGTATCGCGTCCTCGAGCGCGCGCCCCGTGGCGTTGTGCCCCTGCCCCATGTTCGCGGACACGATCAGCACGCGCTCCAACGCTGCCCCCTTTTCGCTAGCAGGCGGTCCCGGCGAGACCGTATCCGTCGTCCGGGCCCGAATCAGGCCGTTCGCCCGATTCTTCCGATGCGGTTTCCTCTTCGGCGGGCGGCATTTCCGATTCCGCCGACAAATGCGACGCGCGCGTGGACAGCAGCGCGATCCCGACCACGATCACCAGCCCGGACAGCGCCTCGCCGAACAGCGCGAGCGGCCTCCCGTCGGCCGACTCGCCCATCCACGACAGCCCGATCGCGACGCCGACCAGCGGATCCAGCGCGGTGATGACCGCGAGCGCGGGCGTCAGGAACCGCCCCTGCTGGAACGTGTTCTGGCTGAGCAGGAAGCCGAGCGGCCCGACGACGCACACGAGGTACAGCGTCCAGTGCCGGAACGGCTCGTCGATCCCCAGCCGGAACTGGCCCGCGACCACCTTCATCAGACCGGCGGTGAGCCCGTACAGCACGCCGGTGGCGACGGCGAGCCCGAGCACCCGCCAAGATCCGGAATTCGTTGACGCGGCAACGACAAGCGAGGCCAGGGTCAGCACGGCGAGCGCGATGCCGAGCGGCAGCAGGGCGCCGCCGCTGACGAGCGTTTCGCTGTTGCCGCTCGGCCGCGCGATCACGAGGAACGCGGCGAGCCCGGCCACGCACAGCAACCCGCCGACACTCATCGTGCGGTCCGGGCGGCGGCGCTCCAGCCGCGCGGACGCCAGCCCGGCGAACATGAGCGACGTCACGAGCAGCGGCTGGACCAGCAGCAACGGCCCGAACGCGAGCGCCACGAGCTGCAGGAGGAGCCCCAGGATGGTGGCGGCGATGCCGATGAGCCACAATGGTCGTCCGACGAGCCGCTTGAAGAGCGTCAGGTCGAGCGGTTTGCCGGTTTCCACCTCTTTGGTCGCCCTGGCCTGCGCTGCGCTCGCGAGTCCCATGCACGCCGCGCCGGCCACGGCGGCGGGGACCGCGACGACCAGCGACATCCCCGTAACTGTCACGGACTCTTCACCTCACACCGTCCCCATCCGCCGTGCTTATGCTCGAACCTTGTCCGAGGCCGAGTCGCCCGGTTGGCACCGGAGGCAGCAGAACCCGCATGCGACACCCCCATACGATCGACCTCCCCTCGTTCCGCAACCTCGTGGTGGGCGGAGGCCGGCACCTGCTCGAATCGACGCTGGTCCCGGCCGGGCTCTTCTACCTCCTGCTGACCCTCGTGAGCTTCGACAGCGGGGTCATCGCCGCGCTCTGCTGGTCGGTCGCGGTGATCGGCACCCGGCTGGTGCTGCGCAAGAAGATCCCCGCGGTGCTGCTGCTGACCTCGGCTCTGCTGGTCGCGCGCACTGTGCTGGGCCTGGCCACCGGCAGCGCGTTCCTGTACTTCCTGCAGCCGACTCTACAGAATTTCCTCGTCGCGAGCCTGTTCCTGGTCTCCGCGCCGTTCAACAAACCGCTGCTCGCGCGGCTGGCCGGCGATTTCTGCGCATTCCCGGAAACGCTGTCCGGGCATCCCGGAATGCGCCGGTTCTTCCAGCGCGTGTCCGTGCTGTGGGGACTCGTCTTCGCGGTGAACGGCAGCGTGACGCTGCTGATGCTCGCGCGGGAAACGGTCGGCAGCTTCCTCATGGTGAGCACCGCGGGCTCGTATTCGGTGATCGGGCTGGCCATCGCCGGTTCGCTGTGGTGGTTCCGGCGTTCGCTGCGCTCGGCGGGAATCACGCTGCGCATGGGCCACCGCCCGGCCGCGCTGCCCGCTGCCTGATGGCCCGTACCGCCCTCGTCACCGGCGCGTCGTCGGGGATCGGCGCCGCCACCGCGCGCAAGCTCGCCCGTTCCGGCGTCCGGGTGCTGCTGCACGGACGGAACGAGGACCGGCTGGCCGCCCTCGCCGCGGAAACCGGCGGCACCGCGCTCGCCGCCGACCTCGCCCGCCCGGAAGCCGCGGCGGATCTCGCCGAACGCGCGCTGGCGATCACCGGATCGGTGGATCTGCTCGTCAACAACGCCGGGCTCGGCTGGGCCGGCCCCCTGCCCGAGCTGTCCGAGGACCAGCTGCGGCACCTGGTCGCGGTGAACCTGACCGCGCCGCTCGACCTGACCCGCGCGCTGCTGCCCGCGATGCTGAAGCGCGACCGCGGGCAGATCGTTTTCGTATCGTCGATCGCCGGACGCACCGGTGTCGCCGGAGAAGCGGTGTACGCCGCGACGAAGTCCGGTGTGGACGCCTTCGCCGACAGTCTCCGGTTCGAGGTGCACGGCACCGGAGTCACCGTCGGAATCGTAGTTCCCGGCGTGGTGCGCACAGAATTCTTCGAGCGCCGCGGCCGTCCGTACACCCGAGGCACGCCCCGGCCGGTCAGTGCCGAACGCGTGGCCGCCGCCGTGCTTCGCGCCGCCGCGCATCCGGGCGACTACTACGTGCCGCGCTGGCTGCGGATCCCCGTCGCGCTGCGCGGCACGGCACCCGGCCTGTACCGGGCGCTCGCGGCGCGCTTCGGCGCCGAAAGCTGACGGGTCCACGCACTCTCCTCCCCTGGTTCCCAGCGAGCGGCCGTACCGGCGAGAACCGGCATACCCGTTCGGGAGCCCCCTACTCATGCCCCGCTGCCGCACTCAACCTAGAGCGGCCACCCCGCTGCCGCATCAGGGAAATTCCCCGATCAGGCGGTTTCGTCCACTTCGCCGGGCGGGCCCCAGGCCAGCGCCAGCACCAGCGTCGCGCGCACGGCCGGATCGTCCAGCGACGGGCCGAACAGGTCGTGCAGACGGCCGAGCCGGTACGACACCGTCTGCGGATGGATGTGCAGATCCTCCGCGACCGCCTTGCGGTCCCCCAGATGCAGCAGCCACGACGTGAGCGTGGTGGACAGGCGTTCGCGCGAGGATTCGTTCAGCTCCTCAAGCGGCGCAAGGGCTTGTCTTCTCAGCACGTCGAGCAGCCGGTCGTCGCGGTGCACGATGATCGCGTCGAGGTGCTCGTCGGCGAACACCGGATCGTCGCTGAGCAGATGGTCGCGGCGCAGGCGCGCGGTCACCTCGGCGATGCGCAGGCTGGCCGGGAGCCGGTCCAGCGGCACCGTCGCGCCGACCACCGCGCCGCCGCCGCGCAGCGCGCGAGCCAGCCACGCGCGCCTGCCCGGACCGCCCGGGTCCGGCACGATCGCCACGACCACGCCGGGCCGGTGCAGCCGCAGGCAGCTGTCTTCGAGGCGGAACACCAACTCCCGGCCCAGTTCGTTGTCGTCCTCCACCAGCACGACCGCGGCGTGCTTCGGCAGCCGCCAGTCCGCGCGCGCCGCGGCGGCGCGCACCGCGGCCTTGTCCGCGCGGTCGGACAGCAGCAGCGCGGTCAGTTCGTCGCGCAGCCGCTCCCGCGCGCGTACCGCGTCCGACTGCTCCTGCAGGTAACCACGCAGTGACGATTCGGAAAGCTGGTCCACCAGAGCGAACACGGTGGTGGCGAGCGAGGCGAACAGCTCGGCGGGCACGTCGAGATCGAGGGCGGCTTCCGAAACGTGCCGCCACGCCACGCGCGCGCCCACCCGGTAAGCCGACAGCAGGCTCGTGACGCGGCGGCCTTGCTGGTATTGCGCCCGCCCGATTTCCTCGAACACCGCCTGCTCGACCCCGGACCCCAGTTCCAGCAGCCGTTCTTCGGGTTCGGCGGCCATGTCGATCAGCCGCCGGACGAACCCCGCGCTGGCGGTGACGAGGTCGGCCAGCTCTTCGGTCAGGAATTCCGCGTAGTCCGGATGCTCGTCCGCGAGCTGGTCGCGGACCTCGTTGAGCATCGCGGGCAGCCGGCGGGTCAGCACCCTCTCCAGTTCGTCAAGCCGGGTCACCTGATCTGGTCCCATGTGTCCGGGAGTCCTTCCGTCGCAGGCCGCGGTCTCGGGTCGCCTCGGAACATCCTGTCCCCACTTTGGCCCCTCGTGCCAAGTCGAAGCCAGCGAAATTCGCTTTCCGGCGGCAGAAGCCGCCCGTCCGGGGGCGCGACACTGGCGGGGATGAGATCAGCCTCGGGTGTCCGTCACGCTCCGGATACGTCCGGCCTGCGAGAGAAACGGCGCGCGGAAAACTTCCCGGTGGCCCTGCGGGTGCTGCCGGAAAGGCTGCGCGCCGACCTGGTCGCGGTCTATGCCGTCGCGCGCACTGTGGACGATCTGGGCGACGAGGCCGAGGGCGACCGGACCGCGCAGCTCAAGGCCTTCTCGGCCGAAGTGTCCGCGGCGTTCGGCAACGGGGAACCGACAGATCCCGCTGTCCGTGGACTTCTTCCCGCGATCCGGGCCGGACGGCTGACCGAGGAACCGTTCCAGCGGCTGGTCGAAGCCAACATCCAAGACCAGCGGGTGCACCGCTATCCGCTCTTCGCGGACTTGCTGGCGTACTGCCGGCTTTCCGCCGACCCGGTCGGCCGCATCGTGCTCGACCTGCTCGGGGTGCGCGACCCGGCCGCGGCCGAGCTGTCCGACCGGATCTGCACCGGGCTCCAGCTGGTGGAGCACTGGCAGGACGTCGGCGAGGACTACCGCAACGGGCGCGTGTACCTGCCGCAGGAGGATCTCGCCGAGTTCGGCGTCGCCGAGGAGGAATTGGGCGCCGCGCACGCGTCGCCCCGGATGAAAGCGCTGATGCGGTGGGAAACCGGCCGCGCCGCCGCCCTGCTGGGCGACGGCGCGGACTTGCTCGGGCACCTGTCCGGCTGGGGCCGGTTCGCGGTGAGCGGCTTCCTCGCCGGCGGGCTCGCGACGGTCGACGCGTTGCGCGCGAGCGGCGGCGACGTGCTGTCCGCGCCGGTCCGGCCGAGCCGGGCCGGACTGCTGAGTTGGCTGGGGTGGCTGCAAGTCGGCACGAGGAGGCGGTCCGGATGACGACAGTGAGCACAGTGGACGAGGCCTACGCGCACTGCGCGGCGGTCACCAAGGAACAAGCGCGCAACTTCTACTACGGAATCCGGTTGCTGCCGCCGGACAAACGTGCGGCGTTGTGCGCGGTGTACGCGCTGGCCCGGATCATCGACGACATCGGCGACGACACCGCGGCGTCCGCCGAGACCAAGCTGCAAGGGCTCGCCGGGGTGCGGAAAGCGCTGGGCGACCTGTCCGCGGCCACCGATCCGGTGTACGTCGCGGTCGCCGACGCGGCGCGCCGGTACCCGATTCCGCTGGGCGCGTTCGAGGAACTGCTCGACGGCGTCGAGATGGACGTGACCGGCCGCGAGTACGTGCGGTTCGACGAACTGGTCGAGTACTGCCGGTGCGTGGCGGGTTCGGTCGGGCGGCTGTGCCTCGGCGTGTTCGGCAGCCGTCCGGAGCCGAACGCGCCGGTGTACGCCGACGAGCTGGGAATCGCCTTGCAGCAGACGAACATCCTGCGCGACATCCGCGAGGACCTGCTGAGCGGCCGGGTGTATCTGCCCAAAGAGGACCTCGACCGGTTCGGCGTCGAACTGTCCGTCGGGCCGGACGGGAAGCTGGCCGACCCTGAAGGCGGGCTCACCGCCCTGATCCACGACAGCGCCGCGCGCGCTCGCGACTGGTACTCCCGCGGCCTTCGCCTCGTGCCCTCTTTGGACGGTCGCAGCGCCGCCTGCTGCACCGCGATGTCGGGCATCTACCGCACCCTGCTGGACCGGATCGACGAACAGCCCGCGCGCGTGTTCGACCGGCGGCTTTCCTTGTCCGGCCGGGAAAAGGCGGTGGTGGCGTTCCGGGCGCTCACCGGGATCGGCCGATGACCGCCCCGGTCGCGGTGGTCGGCGGCGGGCTCGCGGGCATCGCCGCCGCGCTCGCCTGCGCCGACGCCGGGCGGCCGGTGACGCTGTTCGAGGCGCGGCCGCATCTGGGCGGGCTGACGCATTCGTTCGCTCGCGGCGAGCTGCGGGTCGACAATGGACAGCACGTGTTCCTCCGCTGCTGCACCGCTTATCGCGCGCTGCTCGACCGGCTCGGCGTCGCGGACCGGGTGACTCTGCAGCCCCGGCTGGAGATTCCGATCCGGCTGCCGGGCGCGGCCGGGCCGACCTGGCTGCGGCGCGACGACCTGCCCGCGCCGCTGCACCTGGCCGGCTCGCTGCTGCGCTACGACCCGCTGCGCCCGCTCGACCGCGCCCGGTTCGCGATGGCCGCGCTCGCGTTGCGCCGGGTCGACCCGAAGTCCGACCGCACGGATCGCCAGTCCTTCGGGGAATGGCTGCGCCGGCACGGGCAGAGCGCGGCGGCGATCGAAGCGTTGTGGGATTTGGTCGGCGTGGCAACGCTGAACGCGACGGCCGACGACGCGTCGCTCAGTCTCGCCGCGACAGTGTTCCAGGAAGGGCTGCTCACCGATCCGGCCGCGGCCGACATCGGATGGTCGCTGGTGCCGTTGCGGGAACTGCACGGCGACCCCGCGCGGGAGCGGCTGATCGAGGCCGGCGCGGAGGTCCGGGTCGGCACGAAGGTGCGCGCGATCAGCGAAGGCTGGCGGGTCACCACCGACCGCGGCGAGGAGGAGTTCGGCCAGGTCGTCCTCGCCACTCCCCCGCCGGTCACCGAGCAGCTCGCGCCCACCGGGGCGATCGGGCTGCCGCCGGGCTGGTCCGGCGGGCTCGGCAGCTCGCCGATCGTGAACGTGCACGTGGTGCTCGACCGGAAGGTTCTCGACGAACCGTTCGTCGCGGGCGTGCGCACCCCGGTGCAGTGGGTGTTCGACCGAACGCGACAGTCCGGTTTGGACTCCGGGCAGTACCTCGCGATGTCGCTGTCCGCTGCGGACGCGCAGATCGACCTCCCCACCGCGAAACTGCGCGAGCAGCTGCTGCCCGAACTGCTGACTCTGCTGCCCGAGGCGCGCGGCGCCCGGGTGCTCGACTTTTTCGTCACGCGCGAGCGGCACGCGACGTTCCGGCCCGGTCCCGGGACCGCCTCGCTGCGCCCGCCCGCGCGCACCGCCCTGCCCGGGCTGTACCTGGCGGGCGCGTGGACCGCGACCGGATGGCCCGCGACGATGGAAGGTGCCGCGCGCAGTGGCGCAACTGCGGCGGCTGCCCTTCTTCAGCACAACGGTAAGAGGGAGGGAGTCGGAGCATGACCGCCGATGTATTTTCCGCCGCGAAGACGACAACCGTGCGTTCCGCGGTGCCGCCGGTGCTCGGCAGCGCCCGCGACGTCGTGCAACCAGCGTTGCGCGCCGCCGTCGACCGCCTGGACGACACCAGCCGCGCGATCAGCGCCTACCACCTCGGCTGGACCGACCCGAACGGCGTGCCGGTGCAAGGCAACGGCGGCAAGGCCGTGCGTTCGGCGCTCGCCGTCGTCTCCGCGCAGGCCGCGGGCGCGCCGGTGGAAGTCGGCGTGCCCGGTGCCGTCGCGGTGGAACTGGTGCACAATTTCTCGCTCGTCCACGACGATCTGATGGACGGCGACACAGAGCGCCGGCATCGGCCGACGGTGTGGGCGCTGTATGGGTCCGCGAGCGCCATCCTGACCGGGGACGCGATGCTCGCGCTCGCGCAGGAAGTGGTGCTGGACAGCGGTTCCCCGCACGCGGTCTCCGCCGGCCGGCTGCTCACCGAGACCACGCGACGGCTCATCCACGGCCAGTTCCTGGATGTCGCGTTCGAGCAGCGCGACGACGTCAGGCTCACCGAATGCGTGACGATGGCCGCCGGGAAAACCGGTGCGCTGCTGTCCGCGAGCGCCGCGATCGGGGCAGTGCTGGCCGGTGCGCCCGCCGAGGTGGTCGACGCGCTGGCGGTCTTCGGCGAGGAGATCGGCCTGGCGTTCCAGCTCGTCGACGACGTGCTCGGCATCTGGGGCGACCCGGCGGTCACCGGGAAATCGGTGTACTCCGACCTCCGGGCGCGCAAGAAGTCGCTGCCGATCACCTACGCGACCACGCATGGCGGCGCGGCGGGCCGGCGTTTGGCGGAATGGCTCGCCGGGGACGACGACACCGACCTCGCGCGGATCGCCGCGCTGGTGGACGACGCGGGCGGCCGCGAGTGGGCGACCGCGGAAGCGGCGCGGCACGTCGCCACCGCCGAGCAAGCGCTGGCCGTCATCCCGCCGGGCCCGCGCGCCGACCTCGTTTCGATCGCCCGTTTCATCGCCGGAAGGGAAGCGTGATGACCCAGACCGTCCCCCGCACCTCCGCGCCCGCCGCTCGCACCGCCGCCGACACCGTCGCCGCGGCCGTCGAGTTCCTGCGCCGTGAGCAGGACCGCGCCGGATGGTGGAAGGGCGAACTCGCCACCAACGTCACGATGGACGCCGAAGACCTGCTGCTGCGGCATTTCCTCGGAATCCTCACCCCGCAGATCGCCGAAGAGTCCGCGCGCTGGATCCGCTCGCAGCAGCGCGGCGACGGCACCTGGGCGAACTTCCCGGACGGCCCGGCCGACCTGTCCACCACGGTCGAGGCGTGGGTCGCGCTCCGGCTGGCCGGCGATCCGGCGGACGCGCCGTGGCTGTCCTCGGCCGCGGAGTGGATCCGCGGGCACGGCGGGATCGAGGCGACCCGGGTGTTCACCCGGATCTGGCTCGCGCTGGTCGGCCAGTGGTCGTGGGACGAGCTGCCGAGCCTGCCGCCGGAGCTGATCTTCCTGCCGTCGTGGTTCCCGCTCAACGTCTACGACTTCGCCTGCTGGGCGCGGCAGACCATCGTGCCGCTGACCATCGTCGGCACGTTCCGCCCGGTGCGGAAGCTGCCCTTCGACGTCTCCGAACTGCGCACCGGCAAGCGACCGCCGAAGACGCGTGCGCCGTGGACCTGGGACGGTGTGTTCCAGAATCTCGACACCGCGCTGCACGCCTACGCGAAACTGCCGCTCAACCCGGTGCGCAAGCTCGCGATGAAGCAGGCCGCGGAGTGGATTCTGGCGCGGCAGGAGGCCGACGGTTCGTGGGGCGGGATCCAGCCGCCGTGGGTGTACTCGATCCTCGCGCTGCACCTGCTCGGCTATCCGCTCGACCATCCCGCGCTCAAGGCCGGGATCGCCGGGCTCGACGGGTTCACCATCCGCGAGAAGACCGACCAGGGCTGGGTGCGGCGGCTCGAAGCGTGCCAGTCGCCGGTGTGGGACACCGCGCTGGCAATGACCGCGCTGCTCGACGCGGGCGTCTCCCCCGGCGACGAAACCCTGGTCCGCGCCGCGGAGTGGATGCTGGGCGAGGAAATCCGGGTGCCGGGCGACTGGGCGGTGCGGCGGCCCTCGCTGCAGCCGGGCGGCTTCGCGTTCGAATTCGCCAACGACGGCTACCCGGACACCGACGACACCGCCGAGGTGGTGCTCGCGCTGCGGCGGATGGGCAAACCGGACCACCTGCGGATCCGGGAGGCGGTCGACCGGAGCGTCGCGTGGCTGGAGGGGATGCAGTCCAGCGACGGTGGATGGGGTGCCTTCGACGCGGACAACACGCAGGTGCTGACCACCCGCCTGCCGTTCTGCGATTTCGGCGCGGTGATCGACCCGCCGTCGGCGGACGTGACCGCGCACGTGGTCGAAATGCTGGCCGCGGAGGGGAAATCCGGCTCTCGCGAATGCCGTCGGGGAGTGCGGTGGCTGCTGGACAACCAGGAGGAAGACGGCTCGTGGTTCGGCCGATGGGGCGCGAACTACGTGTACGGCACGGGCGCGGTGGTGCCCGCGCTGGTCGCGGCCGGGATTCCGGCGGCGGACCGGCGGATCCGGCACGCGGTGAAGTGGCTGGCCGAGCACCAGAACGAGGACGGCGGATGGGGCGAGGACCTGCGCTCCTACGACGACCGGGCGTGGGCCGGACGCGGTGATTCGACGCCGTCGCAGACCGCGTGGGCGTTGCTGGCGCTGCTCGCCGCCGGAGAACGGGAGTCCGAAGCGGTCGCCCGAGGCGTCGAGTGGCTGTGCGAACGCCAGCGTCCGGACGGCGGCTGGGACGAGGACAAGCACACCGGAACCGGGTTCCCTGGCGACTTCTACCTGTCGTATCACCTGTATCGCGTGGTGTTCCCGCTGTCCGCGCTCGGCCGGTATCTCCGGGGCGGGTCATGACCCCGATCGTCTGCACCCCGTTGCGGATCGAACAGGCCGCGGTGCGCGGCCCCGGTCCGCGGACGGTCCACACCGGACTCGGGCCTCGCCGGGCCGCCGCCGCTGCGGCCCGGCTCCCGTCCGGACCTCGGATCGTCGCGGGGGTCGGCGGAGGGCTCACCCCGGAGGTACGGCCGGGGGACCTGGTGGTCGCCACCGAGGTGCGCGGTCCTTCCGGCGTAGTGCCGGTGCCGTCCGCGCCGTTGCTGGCAGGTGCGTTGCGGGGTCTCGGGCTCACTGTCCATCTCGGACCGGTCGTCGGCAGTTCGCACGTGGTACGCGAGCGGGAACGGGCTTCGCTGGCTTCGAGCGGTGCGCTGGCGGTCGACATGGAGTCCGCGTGGCTTGCCGCGAGCGGTGAGCCGTTCGCCGTGGTTCGGGCCATTGTGGACACTGTCGGCGAGCCGCTGCTGCATCCCTCGACTGTCTCCAATGGACTCGCTGGGCTGCGGAGTCTGCGCCGGGCCGCTCCCGCGCTCACCGCGTGGGCCGAAGCCGTGCGGCCGCGCATGGTTCTGCTGGCCAGTCCGCGTTCGTTCTGCGCCGGGGTGGAGCGAGCGATCGAGATTGTCGAGCGAGCGCTGGAGAAGCACGGCGCACCGGTGTACGTGCGTCGGCAGATCGTGCACAACACTCATGTCGTGCACCGGTTGCAGGAGCGCGGTGCGGTGTTCGTGGACGAGGTGGAGGAAGTTCCGGAAGGCGCGACGCTCGTGTTCGCCGCCCACGGCGTCTCCCCGGCGGTTCGGCGTGCCGCGGCGGATCGCGGGCTGTCCGTAGTGGACGCGACCTGTCCGCTGGTCACCAAGGTGCACAACGAAGTCCGCCGTTACACCGGTCGCGGCGAGACAGTGTTCCTCATTGGACACGCCGAGCACGAGGAAGTCGAAGGCACCGTCGGGGAAGCGCCCGACGACGTGGTGGTCGTCGGCGATGTCGCGGCCGCCCGGACGGTCACCGTGCGCGACCCGGCGCGCACCGCCTACACCATGCAAACCACGCTGGCGCTTGACGAAGCCGAGGAAATCGCGTCCGTGCTCCGCGAACGGTTTCCCGGGCTTTCCGCACCGCGCAAGGACGACATCTGTTACGCCACCACCAACCGGCAGCAGGCTTTGCGCGCGATCGCCCGCGAAGTGGATCTGGTGCTGGTGGTCGGTTCCGGGAATTCGTCCAACTCGCGCCGGCTGGTGGAAGTCTCCGAACGCGAGGGAACCCCGGCAGTGCTGGTGGACGGCTGCGGCGACGTCGACCTGCGCCTGCTCGCCGGGGCCGGGCGGATCGGGCTCACCGCGGGAGCGTCGGCGCCGCCGCATCTGGTGACCGAAACAGTCGAGGCCCTGCGCGGATTGGGGCCGGTCAGCGTCGCGGAAAACACGCTGACGGAGGAAGAAATGACGTTCACCCTACCTCGGGAGGTGCTCTGAGCGATGGCCATGCCGTTGCGCCAGTCTCTTCGACTGGGCGGTTATCTCATGAAGCAGAAGCTGTTGCGCAAGGAGAAATTCCCGCTCCTGGTCGAGCTGGAACCGCTGTTCGCGTGCAATCTCAAATGCGGCGGCTGCGGCAAGATCGCGCAGCCGCACACCCTGCTGAAACAGCGGATGCCGGTGGAGCAGGCGGTCGGGGCGATCGAGGAGAGCGGCGCGCCGATGGTGTCCATCGCGGGCGGCGAACCGTTGATGCACCCGCAGATCGACGAGATCACCCGGCAGCTGCTCGCCCGCAACAAGATCATTTTCCTCTGCACCAACGCGCTGCTGCTGCCCAAGCACATCCACAAGTTCAAGCCGCACCGCAATTTCGCGTGGATGGTGCACATCGACGGCCTCGAAGAACGGCACGACGCGTCAGTGCGCAAGGAGGGCGGTTTCCAGGCGGCGGTCGACGCGATCAAGCTCGCCAAGGAAAAAGGCTTCCGCGTCATGACGAACACGACGTTCTTCACCGGGGACACCCCGCAGGACGTCATCGACGTGCTCGACTACCTCAACGACCTCGGCGTCGACAACATGCAGATCTCGCCGGGGTACGCGTACGAGAAGGCGCCGGACCAGGACCACTGGCTCGGCGTGCAGCAGACCCGCGAACTGTTCTCCAAGGCCTTCGGCGGCGGCAACCGGAAACGCTGGCGGCTCAACCATTCGCCGGTGTTCCTCGATTTCCTCGAGGGCAAACGCGACCTGGAATGCACCCCGTGGGGCATCCCGTCCTATTCGCTGCTCGGCTGGCAGCGCCCGTGTTACCTGCTGGACGACGGCTACGCGAAGACCTACCAGGAACTCATCGAAACCACCGAATGGGAGAACTTCGGCCGCGGCAAGGACCCGCGCTGCTCGAACTGCATGGCCCACTGCGGCTACGAACCCACCGCGGTGATCGCGACGCTCGGCTCGCTCAAGGAATCCGTCCGGGCCGCCGTCGGACACTGACCTCCGCCGGCCGTGAGGGGAACCTTTGCTCAGGGTTCCCCTCACGGCCGTTTGCTGTCGGTGCTCGCCGTGCCGTGGTCACTGGTCGCCGACACTGCGGCGCGGGCCCATGCCCTGGTGCAGCGGTGGCCTAACTCGGCGAGTACCGGGGCACGGCTGCAGTGAGACAGTCTCAGCCGAGTCCAGATTGGGCGATGACCTTCGCGATGCTGATCCGCACCGCGGTGAATCCACCGTGGACGAACGATTCAGCAAGGTCCACTGCGGACTGACCGGCGTAATAACGCTCGGCGATCCCCGCCGCGACGCGTCTGATCTGGTCCGGTTCGGCAGAAATTCGTGCCTGTCCTTCCACGGTCACGAAGGCGTACGGCTGGTGCCCGTCGCTGATGCAGACGGCGACGCGCCCATCTCGCGCAAGGCTTTTGCCTTTGACGCTTCCCGGTGACAGAGCGAAGGCGAGTTCGTCTCCGTCGAGGACGAAACAGATCGGGGTGACGTGGGGACGTCCGTCGGCCCGGGTGATAGCTAGATGAGCAAGCCTGGTTCCCTCAGTGAGGAAGGCGTGCCATTCGCTGTCGGTCATGGTCGTCATCGGTGTGTTCCCTTCTCGGTTAACTGACCAGCCTGTCGCTCACGAAGTCGTCCAGCGACGGCTTTCTGGGCGAGGAAAAGCAGAATTCCGGCAGCGAAAGCCGCTATGCCCAGCCAAGTTCGGCCCGCCTGCTGCAACAACGCCGTGCCGGCCACCGGACCGAGCACCGCGCCAAGGCTCCACGCGCTCGACGCGACGCCCAGGTATCCGCTGCGGAGATCGGGCGGTGCGAGGGCAGCGAACGTCGCACCGAACTGGACCGCGAACCCGATCTGTCCAAGGCTGATAACGAGGACCGCGACGGCATAACCAGCAATGCTCGACGTCACGGCGGCAAGACCGCCGCCAAGACCGACCAGCAACATCGAAGCAGCGAGCACAGTCCCACGGTCGCGATTCGCCAAGACCGCGACAGCCAAGGGTTGCAGGACAACAATGGCGAACCCATTGAGCGCGAGCACGCTGCCATAGGCGGCGGAACTGAACTGCTGCGCGGTCATCAACAACGGCAATGTCGCGAAAGCCAGCATCAGCACCGTAAAGCAGCCGACGTGAATCAGCGTCATAGTGATCATCAGACGGTCCGTTCGCAACACGGGCAGCAGCGCGCGTCGATCGTGGTTCGCGGCTGAACGGGTCTCGGGCACCGCAGCCACCACGATCAACGCCGCTGCCAGCATCGCGACTGCGTTCAGCCAGAACAGCAGCCCGTAACCGCGGCTCGCCAACACCCCGGCAACCGTCGCGGCGACGGCATATCCGAGATTCGCCGCCCAATAAAGAAGGCTGTACGCCCGCACTCGCTGGTCCGGAGGAAGGTCCGCCACCGCCGCCGAGCCCGCCGGACGGAAGAGCCCGGCAGCGAGGCCGTAGCCCACTGCCGTCACCCAGATTCCCGCAATCGTTTCGGCGGAACCCAAGGCGGCCAACGCGATTGCTGTCCCGAGAAACCCGAGGAGCATCGTCCTCCGCCGCCCGATCCGGTCCCCGAGCCAGCCACCGAGCAGTTGCGACGCGAAGTCGCCGATGCCCACCGCTGCCACCACGGCACCGGCCGCCGTCGGGGTCATCCGCTGTTCCTGCGTCAGGTACAGCACCAACATCGGCTGCACGAACGAGCCGCCCCGGGCGACGAGGTGGCACGCACCGAGCGCCCACGCGAGCGACGGCAGCCCGCGAACGGGAGTTCTCTCCGCGGTGATCGTTGCGACTTTCATGGCAACGACGCTAGGAGCGCGCAGAGATTAAGAAAAGCGATTGTTTATGATCGAATCCATCGTTGTTCGTAATATACTCGCCTCATGGCCGACTTCGACCTGCGGCACCTGACGACGATGCTCGCGATCGCCGAGGAGGGAACGTTCTCCCGGGCGGCGAACCGGCTCGGCTACACGCAGTCGAGCGTGAGCCAGCACATCGCGGCGCTGGAACGCACCCTCGGCGGCGCGGTGTTCGACCGGCCGGGCGGTCCGCGTCCCGTGCGGATCACCCCCCGTGGGCGCGGTGGTGCTCGAACACGGCCGTGCGGTGCTGGCGCAAGCCGAGGCGCTGGGCCAGGCGGTCGACCGCTTCAAAGCCGGTGAAGGCCGCGTCGACGTCGGCACCCTGCAAAGCGTCTCCCACGCGATTCTGCCGACCGTGCTGCGCCTCCTCCGCGAGGAGCACCCGCGCTGCGACATCCGCCTTTCGGAACCCGACGAGCCTCGGCTGGGCGAACTCGACCTGCTGTTCTACGACGGCCTGATCAGCGACGAAACGGAACGCGTCCTGCTGATGGAGGACCCCTACCTGCTAGTCGCGCCTCCCGGCGACCTGCCCGAGGGGCCGGTGTCCGCCCGAAAACTCGACGGCAAACCCATGGTGGCCTGGCCGTCGAGCTGCGACCAGCCCAGGCTGGAGCGGTCGCTGGCGGACGCCGGCGCGCGCCCGCGCATCGTGTTCCGGTCCGCGGGCAGCGAAACGATCTTGTCGATGGTGCGCGCCGGAATGGGTCTCGCCGTCCTGCCCTGGCTGGCGATCCACCAGGTCGTCTGCCGCGATTGCGGCGCGATCCACGGACCCGAGGGCTGGCCGGATCTACGGGTGCACGACCTCGATCCCACCCCGGCGCGCGCGATCTACCTGCACTGGCCGCCCGGCCGCGGCGACGAGTCCCCGCTCGCGGCGCGGACCATCGAGGTGGCTGTCGAGGTGGCGCGGGAGCTGGCTCAGCAGGCTCCGGCGACCCGGAGCTGACCGTGCCGGCGGGCTGCCCGCTCCCGCCGAATGGCCGCGGCTTTCCTCGTCGAACGCACTAAAGCCGAACCGCCTAGTGCAGCATTACTGGCCGGATCCGTTCAACCCTCCGGAAGTCGGGAATTGCGAAGACCGGGCAGAATCGCTGCACCGGATTACCCTGCTCGACCGCTTTCCGTGCGTCCTCGCAGTTTCGCACCATCCACTGTAGACAGTCCAGGGCGGACGAAATCACGCTCAGTGCCCGCAATCCGCGTTTCGCCACCCGTCCGGCGCAATCCGAGGAATCCCGCCCGGCAAGAACCACAAGCGACAGTGTCCTTGCCTGACAACGTTGACGGATAACCGCGCCCCGCCTTTCTTTGCCAGCTGTTGACCTTTCCTGAGCCTCGGGCGTATGGTCTAGACCAAGAAGCCCACCCCTTCGCTCCACCCCTCGTGCGGGCCGGCTCCCGGAAAGCCGGTGCGTCGCTTTGTCGTACCCGCACCGGGAAACGAGCATTCCCCGAAGGAGCTGCCCATGAAAGCGAACCGGAAACTCGTCGCCGCCGCGGTCGGCACGGCGATCGCGCCGGTGCTCGTGCTGCTCAGCCCGGCGGGCATCGCCAGCGCGCACGGATACGTCAACGCGCCGGCGAGCAGGCAGGCCCAATGCGCGCAGGGAACGGTTTCCTGCGGACAGATCAAGTACGAACCGCAGAGCGTCGAAGGGCCGAAGGGGCTGCACAGCTGCGATGGCGGCAACGCGCAGTTCGCCGAACTGAACGACAACAACAAGGGCTGGAAGGCTACGCCGGTCGGTTCCTCGGTGGCCTTCACGTGGAAGTTCACCGCCCGGCACCGCACCTCCAATTACGAATACTGGATCGGCAACGACAAGATCGCCACGGTGGACGGCGGCGGCCAGCAGCCCCCGGAGACGGTCACCCACAACGTGGATCTCAAGGGGCACACCGGAAGGCAGACGGTGCTCGCCGTCTGGAACATCGCGGACACCGCAAACGCGTTCTACGCCTGCATCGACCTGCAGGTGAGCTGACCGAACAGTCCACACCAGACAGCGAGGCACGGGCCGTGGCGGCGGCCCGTGTCTCCGCGCGCGTCCAGAGACAAAACGCCGGGAATGACAAAACCAGCCAATTTCCCCCGCACGCGTTGACCCGGTTTCCCGTCCGTGGCTAGCGTGCCGGTCACCGGAAAAGGGCACGACTCCAGGAGGCGGTTTTCCTTGATTTCCCGGCGGGCATTCCTCGGCGCATCCGCGGCAGCCGCGACATTTCCACTCTGGAACTCCGCGTTAGCCTCCGCGACCACCCCCGACACCGCGAAGGTCGCTTTCGACGACCAGTCCGGCGCGGGCCAGACGTACGCGTACATCACCGGCACGACACTGGACAACCGGCTCGTCATCCTGAAAGCCGATGGCACGCCTTACTATCCGCCGTCCCCGGGCAGCGACCACACCCCGCTCGCCGAGGACTGCGCGATCCCGCTGAAGTCGCTTTCCCAGGTCACCGTCCCGAAAATGTACGCGGCCCGGATCTATGTCGCACTGGACAGCAAACTGGACTTTTTCGTCAACCAGGGCCCGGCCCTCGTGCACCCGAGCTTCCTCGCCGCCGACGACCCGAACTACAACCGGAACTGGTCGTTCTGCGAATTCACCTTCAACAACGACGTGCTGTTCGCGAACATCAGCTACGTCGACTTCGTCGCGATCCCGCTCGGCCTGCACCTCACCACGACCGGCTCCGGCGACCAGACCGTCCCCGGCCTGCCCGCCCGCTCGCTCGACCCGATCTGCGACGCACTCAACGCCCAGGGCGGCAAATGGGGCACACTGATCGAAACCGGCGGCGACGGAAAGCCGCTTCGCGCGTTGTCCGCGCATTACCGCGCCGACCAATTCGGCGGATACCTCGACGGCTACATCAACGAGGTATGGCAGAAATACACCAGTGAAACGCTCACCGTCGACACCCAGGTGCCCGGCCTGGGCGCGTTCACCGGCAAGGTCGGCGCGGACGGCGTGCTCGCCTTCAACAACGGCGAACGCTTCGACAAACCCGCCACGCCGGACGTGTGGAGTTGCGACAGCGGACCGTTCGCCATCAAACAAGGCGACAGCGACGCACGCAAAGCAATCATCCCCCGGCTGGCGGCGGCTCTGAACCGCACCACTCTGCGCGACAACCCGAAGCAGCCGACCGGCGAGGATCCGGCGAAGTTCTACCAGAACCCGGAGACCAACCACTACGCCCGGATCGTGCACAGCAAACTGCCGGACAATCGCGGTTACGCCTTTCCGTACGACGACGTCTCCCCCGGCCCCGATTTCAGCGGCGCCGTCCAAGCGGGCGACCCGGACACGCTCACCATCACGGTCAACGCCTTGCGCTGACCCGCAACACGGTGCCGCGGTCCTTTTCGGACCGCGGCACCGTCACGCGGCGTTGGGATCAGCCCGCAATTCGACGTCCGGCAGTGCGCTCCGCAGCTCCGAAGAATGCGGACATCGCCGCGAACGTCCCGCGTGCCTTTCAATTTCACCGCCGCGAAGCCGCCCTCCGCGACCACCCTCGTCGCGTGTTCAGCAAACCCTGCGCGAGTTCCTTCCCTTCCGCACCGGTTGCGTCGGCGCGCCTACCCCAGATAGCCATGGAAAAACGGGGCCAGGTGCTGTCGCCGGTGAAAAGCTTCGAGCGCGTCTCGCCCCAGCCCTCGGCCCCGGTGTCCGTGCGCAGCCGCACCACCGTGCGAGTTTCGCCGGTCCGGGTCTCGGACCAGCTGGTAAACGGATTCGTCAACGGCGGATTCGCGAGCTACACGTCGGCGATCTTCATGCTCGCTGTCCCAAGGTCGCCGAAACAACCTTCCGAATCGGTTCCAGGGCGACGTTTTCCACCGCCGCCTCAGTCCCGGGCATGTCCTCGATCGCCGGCTCGACCTTCAGCAGCACCCGAAACACCCGCGGCAACACCGTCCGCCCGGCCAAATCCTCCGCGAGCGCTGCCGCCTCCGGACCGTCCATTTGGTACTGCGCAGCCAGATACCCGGCGAGCCGCGAGTACATCACCGCGAACATCGCGTCGTAGTACGCCTTCGCACTGTCCGGCAACCGCTCGGCGGCCGAGATGCAGAGCCGGCACGTCTGCGCCTGAGACTCCCAGGTCAGCAACTGCTGGAACCGTCCGCAGAACAGCGCGACCGCCTCGACCGGGTCGTCCGCGTAGGCGTCCGGGGTCATCAGCTTGCCGAGGTACAGCTCGCGGACCAGGTCGAGCACCGCGAGGAACAGCTTGTCCTTGCTCTCGAAGTGCACGTACAGCGACCGCTTGGACGTCCCCGCGCTGGCCGCGACCGCGTCCATCGACGCGCGCTCGAACCCGGTTTCGAGGAACACGTTCTTCGCCGCCAGCAGGATGTGCTGGCGCAACTCCGCACCCCGCAGCTGCGAACCGCCTTCACGCGCCATCCTTGCCTCCGCCAAAAGTAAACGGTACGGTGGAGTTTACTTCCTGCTCCACCTCTTCGACAGTCTCCTGGAGTGCCCGCATGATCGTCGTCACCGCCCCCACCGGGAACATCGGCAGCCGCGTTCTCGCCGAGATCGCCGACGGCTCGCGTCCTGTCCGCGCGATCGTCCGCAATCCCGCGAAACTGCCCGCTGACCTGCGTGAACGTATCGAAGTCCACCCCGGTTCGCACAGCGATCCCGCAGTACTCGCCCGAGCCTTCGACGGCGCGGACACCGTATTCTGGCTAGTCCCGCCCGACCGGCAAGCCGCGAGCGCCGACGAGGCCTACTCCGGCTTCGCCCGCCCCGCCGTCGAGGCAATCCGCACCCACGGCGTCCGCCGAGTGGTGTCGGTCAGCGCACTGGGCCGCGGCACCGCTGTCGCCGAACAGGCCGGACATGTCACCGCCACCCTGGCCATGGACGACCTCATCGCCGACACCGGCGTCGCCTTCCGAGCATTGGCGAATCCGACCTTTATGGACAATCTGCTGCGCCAAACGTCGGTGATCAAAGAACAAGGCACGTTCTACGACGTCCTGCCCCCGGATTACGCCGCCCCGACCGTCTGCACGCGAGACATCGCCGCGGTCGCTTCCCGGCTCTTGCTCAATCCTTCGTGGACTGGCCGCGAAGAGGTCCCCGTGCTCGGCCCGGAAGACCTGTCGCCGAACCAGGAAGCCGAGATCGTGAGCGAAGTGCTGGGGATTTCGGTGAAGTACCAGCAAATCCCGGTCTCCGCACTGGGGGCGCAGGTTCGCGCGAACGGACTTTCCGAGGCGATGGCACAGTCCATGATGGACATGGCGACGGCGAAGCTGAACCATTTGGACGAGGGCGTTGTGCGCACTCCGCAGCATGCCGTGGAAACTCCGACGACTTTCCGGCAATGGTGCGCGGAAGTCCTCAAGCCCGCGGTGGACAAGGCCTGATCCGGGCGGGAGCACGCTTCGGCGCTCACCGCTCGACGATGCCCCCCTCGGCCACACCCGTGCCCGGCGGACGGACGCGCCCATTCTCCGAACGGGCCGCCGTCTCGCCGGGCAACCGCCCCCCCACCGCAGCACGCTCGAAGCACCTACCCCCAGACCGGGACAATACCCACCTCGGTGCACTCCCGTCGTTGCCCGCGCACGAGGAACCCAATTCCAGAATTCGGTCACCACTGCCGCGATCAGGCCGCAAGCCCACAGCTGCGGCATCCGAGATCAACCAACCGACGCGGGACGGCGACGACAAGAGCCCGCGAGCAGCAGACCGCCGTCAAGCCCGCCTGCGACACCACGCCTGCAACCAGGCCACCGCGCAGCGCTTCGCCCGCACCCACCGATCCGCACGCGGCCCCACTCCCCGACCGGGATCGCCGCCTCCGGCACCCCCTCGCCGAGCAGCCCAGCGCACCCACCGATCCGCGCGCGACCCATTCCCTGACCAGGTCGGCGTATTCGGCACCGCCTTGCCGAGCAGCCCAGCGCACCCACCGATCCGCACGCGGCCCCACTCCCCGACCGGGATCGCCGCCTCCGGCACCGCCCCGCCGAGGAGGCCAGCGCGTCCGGCCTTCATCCGCCCACCAGTGGCACTCAGTGCACTTCACTTGCCGAACGGCAAGCGCCTCACCGAGACTCGGCCTCGCGCAGCGCGGCGCCGATCCGGGTCACGACCTCGTGCAACGGCGTCGCCGTGCTGAGCACCGCCACCACCGTGCCCGGCTCCGCCTCCGCTGAGGGCTTCCCGCCGGTCGTCCGGAACGCGTCCGCGACCAGGGTGAACGCCTCCGTCGCCGCGGCCTCGATGTCTTCCCTGCCGCCGCTGCGCAGCCAGCGTCGCAGGACGTGGTTGTTGGCCGCCGCGATGGCTGCAGCGGCTACCGCGGCGCGGAGAGTCGCGGCCTCGTCCCCGGCGGCGGCGAAGCGGTCCTGGAGGTAGCGGGCGAGGACGCGCTGGTAGCGGTCGACCGTCGCGACTTCCTTGTCGCGCAACGACGGCACTGTCCGGGTGAGGGTGAACCGCTTGAGCGAGACGTCCAGCTCCGCGGCGTAGGACTCCAGCACGAGCGACACCGCCGCGGTCGCCACCTCGATCGGGTCGCGCGCCGGGTCGGCGGTCTCGAACACCTGCTCCATCTCGGCGACGATCTCGTCGTGGTTGGCGAAGAGGACGTCGTCCTTGCTGTCGAAGTACCGGAAAAACGTCCGCCGCCCGACACCCGCCGCCGCGGCGATGTCGTCGATGGTCGTCGCCTCGTACCCGTTGGCGGCGAAGAGATCCACGGCCGCCGTCGCGAGCGCACGACGCAACTGCCGCCGCCCGGCAGGCGTGGCCCCGACCCGGGTGCGCGGCGTCTCCGTCATTCCCGGAACGGTAGCAGCCTGGCTTGCTAGTGGCACTGAGTGCCGTTAGCATGGAGGGCACCCCATGCGAGCGGAAGGCGTCGACGATGACTCTCGACCAGCAAGTGCGGCCCGACCAGCACACCGGCCCAGACCCGGCGGACGCGTATTACGGCGGGGTGTTCGGCTGGTCCGTCCGACGGCAAGGCGCGCGCCTGTTCCTGGCCCTGGAAAACGGTCTGTGCGCGGTGACGCTGCCGAAACTCACCTCGGGCCCGGTGCGCCACCACCTGTCCGCCCTCGGCTGCGAAGGCCCTTCCCTGATCCTCCCGACCCAGCACGGCCCCCGCCTGGCAATCCTCGCCGAGACCGACGGCGAACTCCTCCTGCGCGGCTCCCTGCCCGCAGACGTAACCGTCCTGGACAGCGGCGCGCTCCTCCCCCTGCCGACCGGTCAGCAAGCCCCCGGACTGGGTCCGGAATGGCTGACCGCGCCGGACCCGAGGCACCGCTGGTTGCCGAGCGTGAGCGCCGTCCTGGCCGGAGTGCGCCAGCGCCCCTGACTCCCGCTCTCGCATGGGCCTCGGTTGCCGCGAGGCCCGAGACTCTCCCGCCTTGCGGCCATTTCCCTGCACGGACACCGATTCCACTTCGCCGCATTTCGGATTCCGCGAGGGGTCTCTTCACGTGCTCTGAGGAGTCCCCCACGGCCCGCCGCCGTTCGTGAGGGGCCCCTTCACGGACTTAGATTCCCTCAAGGAGCCCTTCACGGACCGGCCCCGTCGCCGCCACGCACCCGATGCGGCGTTCGGTGCGTCGCATGCACCCGTGCCACATCGAGGTTTTCTCAGTAGTGCGCGGGGCCGTCCTCTCCGACAGG
>NZ_JACJHR010000100.1 GCF_014174495.1 Amycolatopsis echigonensis | reverse complement strand
CAAACCCCCACCCCCACAACCTCCACACTCCCATCGCCGCACCCAAGAAACCGGCCATCGCCGGCCCCGGGCCGAATGTCGGCAAGCATCCGCCCGTCACCGGCGGCAAGGGCGACTTCGCTCAGCACCTCAAGAACTTCAAGTTCACCGTCGTGCACGAAACCGGCATCATCGGCGACCTCGGCACTCGCAACGAGAACAACCAGAACAGCATCGGCGTAGTAGCCACCGTCGCCGCGACTCCGAACGACAATCTCCAGGCCATCGCGGAGAAATACTCGGCCGGGTTCACCGGGAACTCCTCCGACGGGCGCTTCGGCCTCGTCATCGGAGTAAACGGAACGCCAGGCTCAGAACAAGCCATCAGCCAAAAGATCCAGCAATTCCAGAATACCTGGGACAACCGCTTCCCGGTAGCGATAATCGGATTCACCTGGAAACACCCGAGCAATCCGAACATCGACCAGAAGACCATCCCGTACGGCGGAATCCGCGAAACAATCGTCCGGAATCCGGTCACCGAGAAGCTCGCCGCGCAAATCCGCGAAGCCGGCGGCGACAACGAGGTCTACCTGCACACCGGCGACGCCGACGTCCACTCTCTCGACACCCGCAACGGGCCTCTCTTCGACGTCGTCAACACCGCGGTCCAGCAGAACCCCGAGGGCCCGCCAGAGGTGATCAGCGGCGGTTATCACGTCCGCCCCGAGGACGGGGACCTCGCGAACCGGGCCGCGCAGCTGGATCTGGATGTCCGGCAGGCGCTCGCCGGAGTCGACTCCCGGTCCGTCTACTTCCCGGAGCCGAACACGTTTGTCCGGATGCAAGGGAACAAGCTCGAGAACGACGCGACATTCGGCACCAAAAACCCGAACACCGGACATTTCGACTACGGAGCCAAAGAAGGCCAGGGCCTCGTCGATTCGGTCCTCGCGCAGCGCAACCCGAGCTGGCAATACAGCGACCACCCGGCCGCGATCGCGAAATTCTCCTCCGATCTCGCCATCCAGACCGACGGATCGCGCATCGCGGGCAAGGTCGGCACCGATCCGGACGGCATCACCGCGCTGACCCAGAGCCACGCCAACGAAACGACCTGGTCCGACCAGATCGGCCATTATCTCGGCAATCACACGACCCTCGACCCCAATCTGGCCAAGATCGCCGCGAAAGCCGCCTTCCACGGGATCACGCCGAGCGGGCCGACGCCGAAACGGCCGGAGGTGTTTTCCGAGGTCGTCGCGAATCTGCCTAAGAACGAGCGCACGTCGCTGGTCAAGGGCATGAAGGAGAACGTCGACGACGGGAAGAAACTCGCCGACCTGACACTCGCCACCCGGCAAGCGCTGGTCGACAACCTCAGCGGCAACCGTCCGGCGAACACGCAGACCCCTGCTGCCGCCCCGAAAAACCACACCCCGGAAAACGCCGCACCGAAACCGGACCAGGCGAAGAGCCTGCCGGGACCGAACGACTGGAACGGCCGCCGCGACACCGCACCGGTCACGCGGTTCTCCTCGGAGCGGTTCGATCCGGTCAAGAACATCGCCGAGCAGTTCGCCGGCAACCGCGCCGGGCTCAAGGGCGGGCAGCTCGCCGGCGCGATGGCCCACATCCGGTTCGACGTCCGCCGGTTCGAGATCGCGCCGGGCCAGTGGGTGCGCGAGCACACGATCCCGATCGACCTGACCTCGCATTCCGGCTCGGTCTCCTCCGAACAGCGAGAACAGTTCGTCCAGAACGTCCAAGCCCACCTGGACGACTGGGTCAACCGGGCCTCCCGGCTGCCCGGCGGCGACCAGCTGCACGTCAGCCTCGACGTCCGCGTCGCCGACGACGTCCACCCGGACGACACCGGCTGGCAGGCCGACCCCCGCCGCCGGATCCCGGTGAACCTGCACGATTCCACAGTGGACCCGGACACCCCGGAGACGAACCAGCTCAACTGGGACGTCCACGACTCGGCGTTCGGCGTCACGCACGAGCTGATGCACTTCCTCGGCCTCGGCGACGGCTACAAGAACGACGAAATGCTGTTCAACCGCGAGGACCAGCCCGGCGTGATGGGTCCGGGCGCGTGGCACGATTCACGGCTCAACCCGGGCAATCTCGCCCAGCTCGAGCAGGTCTCGAACACCGCGAACATCCGCGACCACCACCTCGGCGACGCCCCCGCGCCCCACCCGCGACCGCACCAGGACGACCACCGCTCGCAGCCCGAGCCGGAAGCCAAGCCGAACCTGCACACCCCCGTCAAAGCCCCGCCGGAACCGGCAGCCGGTCCCACCCCGGAAACGCACGACCGCCAGCAGACCGGCGTCCAGCTCGACTCCGAGCACGGCGCCCGAGCGGTCCGGGAAAGCAACCCGAAAGCCAGCGCATCCGTCGCGAACCGGGTGAAGCCCCGCGACTTCTCCCCTGACGAAAAGGCCGCTGTCTCCGCCGCGCTTCAGCATTACGCCCCGATCATCGGCGACCAGCGGCAGAATTCTTCCCGCGCCGGGATCGAGCAGGAGGTCCAGCACATCGGCGCGGTGAACTTCGGCATCGAGAACGGGCAGCTCTCCCCCGGCATGGCGGGCGAATACATCGGCTCGCACCGGACGGTCAACGTCTACGCGATGGCCGGATTCGCCCGGGACTTCGGCGGCGGCAGCCGCGAGGTCGAGGGCATGGTCACCCACGAGCTGTCCCACGGCCTGCTCAAATACGCCCTCGACGACTACACCAAGCACGTCGGCGTCTGGAACGAGGACGGCACCCCGAAGCGCGCACCCGGCGCCGAACCGCCGACCGATCCGAAGTTCCGCAGCGATTTCGAGGACTTCGCCGGGTCGATCCGGACCCATCTGGCCGCCCCGGGCAAGCTCGCCGCCGACGCCCCGCGCCGGTCGGAGTTCATCAAACAGCTCGAAGAGCGCCATCCCGACGTTTTCGAGAAGCGCGGCGAAACCGACCTCATCCGCGTTCGCGCTGCCCGGATCGCCCAGGAACTCCGCAAGGACAACCTCTCCGCGTTCAACGAGCGCACCGGATACTGGACCGCCGACGGCTTCCCGGCCTTTGCCGGGGAACGCCCGATCACCCGCTACGGCGCGACGAACCCGAACGAGGACATGGCCGAGGCGGCCAAATTCTATTTCCTCGACCCGGACCGGCTGCGTGCCGAAGCTCCCCAGCGCGCGGCGTTCTTCGACCAGCTGGTCTCGGATTGGACGCCGCATCAGAACGACGCGGTGCTGGTCTCGGACGAGCACACCGAAGAGACACCCGACAACCGTCCCCTCTCCGAGCGCTTGCCCGCATTCGTCCGCGACGGCAAGGCGCTCGGCTCCGTAGTCCCGGTCGACGTCCGCGGCGCCAAGGACGTCGGCACGAGCATCGAAAACCTGATCCACCGCCTGAACCCCCAGCAGCAGAACCCGCCCCGGACGCACGGCGTCGACGCGATCACCGATTCCCTGTCCGGCCCCGAGTTCGAGTCCTTTATGGGCGATGGCCGCAAGTCCATGGTGCGGGCCGGCGAGAAGTGGTACGAGGTGCACGTCACCGCGGAGCCGGACTTCGGCTCCGTCAACGCCGACCAGATCGCGAAACTGCCGCAACCGACCATCGGCGACGTCAAGAACGAGGTCAAGACCACCCACGCGAGCCCGAACACGGACACCACCGCGAAGGCCGTCGGCACCTCGTACTTCGCGATGTTTCCAGCCGGTCCGTACGCGTCCGTCGGCGGCACCGCGCAGCTCGCCAGCCCGTCCGCCGAGCACACCGGCACCACGACCGGCACCGACCAGCGCGTGATCCGCACGGCGGGCGACATGCAGCGGGCCGACGCTCCGGTGACCTACCGCATCACCGTCCGCAACGAAACCGGCGGCCTCGTCGGATCCACAGTGGACGGCCATGTGGGACTGGTCCTCTCCACGGATTTGGCCAACCTGAAACAGGAAGAAACTGTCGGGCCGCCCGAACCGAAGCCGGACTGGGCCAAAAAGATCGAGTTCCTTTCGCCGGAAGCGCTCGACTTCGACGAAAACGCGCTCTTCGATCAAGTAAGCAAGAACCTGCATCCGTCGGTGACGAAATTCGGCGCCCCGGGCCGGACCTCACTGCGGGAATTCCTCAGCCGCGGCGGCGTCCGAAGCATGCTCGGCACTGCGCTGCAGGGCAGCCCAGTGGTGTCGAACGACCTGCTCAGCCCGCACGGCACCCACCGCGACGCCGTGCAACTGGAGGCGCGGCCGACGAAGGTCGAGTACCTCGGCACGATCCCCGGCGACAGCGAGCTGCGTTTCAACGATTCCGCGGTGAACGGCGGAAGCACCACCGTCTCCTCCAAATACGGCGGGGAGGTAAACGCGATCTTCGGGGGCGGCTCCTACGTGCCCGGCACGGTCGGCGGCGTCGGCGGGGTCAGCGGCAGCTATTCCCGCAAGGTCAACCAACAGTCCACCAGCGGCACCAGCTTCACCAACAAGTCCACAGTGAACGCGAAGGGCGACATCGGTCTGTACAAGGTGACCGTCGACCTCGATGTCACCACCTCGAACGGGGAGAAGACCACCGTCCAGGCCACTTCGTACACGCGAATGGGCTTGCCGGAGGCGAAAGCCCAGGGACTTCCGGTTCCGAAGCACACCCCGACGAAGTTCAAAGACGTCGGCGCGCGCTACGAACCGCCCTATCTCGCCGCGGCCGTGGCGGCGGGCACTGCCCGGCCGGGATCGTTCGAGCCGGCGACCCGCGTCCAGCCGCAGATCGAAAACGCGCTGCGGAACCTGCCCGGCGCGGACAAATTCCTGCCCCGCTGGGACAAATTCCAGAGCGACAGCCAAGGCTCCAGCCGGGACATCGCCGAACGGTTCGCGAACCTGCGGAAGATCACCTCCACGTTCTCGGCCGCCTCGCTGCGGGGCAAAATGGACAGTCTGTTCACGCAGGGCGTTTCCGCGCAGCTGAAGCGGCGCGGCCTGTTCACCGACGAGTACCTCAACGTCACGGTGAAGGCGAAGCCCGGGCCAGGCCGTCATCTCGGCCAGGCGGACGGCCGGTCGGTCAAGAACAGCAACGAAACGAGCCCGTCGCTGACCAGCGCGACCACCACCGAACGGGGCTGGTCGGCCGGCCTCGAGGGCCGGGTGATCATCCCGGGCGCCACGACGGTCGCGAACCTCGGCATCAGCCCGACTGTCAGCCCGCTGCAGTACTCAGACACCCGGACGTGGAAGAACTCCGGCGGCCCGACGGTGACCACGACGACCGGCAAGGGCGGCAGTCCCGATTCGCAGGTCTTCGAGCACGACGTCGAGTTCGAGGTCGAGATCACCAGCTACACCCGCCACCGGCCGTGGGTGCGCCGGCTGACGCCCGGGTCGCCGTTCCGGGTCACGCCCCAGGTGTCCACTGTGGCCAAGACCGGAGACCCGGATCTGCCGCCGATCTCCGGCAAAGTCGATTTGTGGATCAACGACGGCACCGCGCTGACCAAGGATCCGTCCGAGTTCAAGCCGGGCAAGCCGGGCGTCATCTCGATGACGCCGAACGAGACCCCGGCCATCGACGACCTGCTGACCCAGCAGCAGAACCAGACGGCACCGAACTTCCTGCACGTGGAAGCGTTCGCCAACACCGAGGCGCTGCGGGACGAGGCGCTGCGTCAGCTTCAGCGCGCGGCCGGCGGCGACGCGGTGCTCGGGCTGCCCGGCAGCGAAGCGCGTGCCCGCGTGGACCGGATGTTCTCGCCGGAAAACTTCCGCGGCCTCACGCCGAAGCTGCTGAAGCAGGGCGGCACGGCGAACGGATTCCGCTACGAACGCCGCGTCGCCGACCGAGTCGGCGGTCTCGGCATGGGCGTCTCGCTGAGCAATCCGAAACTCGTCGCGGTCTCGGAAACCGGCGGCGGCGACCGGACGTTCTCCGGCGGCTCGAAAGCCGGCTACGAAGGCACGAAAAAACAATCCCTCGAAGCCAACGTCCAGCTCGGCCTCACCGTCCGGCCGACCGGCAGCGACACGCACGGCCAAGGCCAGCTTTTCGGGACCGCGAAGTGGAGCCCGTGGCAGCGCAGCTCCGGTTCGTCGCACGAGATCACCGCGAGCGTCGACCACACCAACCGGTCCTCTTCGGACAGTCGCACCGTGCTGGTCCAGTACGACGCGAAGGTCCGGCTGATCGCGGAAAGCCGGCAAGAAGGCATCGTCAACGGATCGATTTCGCGAGCAGGTGCGGACGTCCAGCTGCCGGGATCGGTCTTCGTGTCGATGACCGAGGACGAGGCTCGTGCGGAAGGACTGCTGCCGCCGGTCGAGCCGCGCACCCCGGCGCCGGGCAAGCTTTCGGCTCCGTCGCTGGTCGGCGGCAAGTCCAGCTCGCTCGGCTCAGCGGTGCTGGAGGACGCTCCCAACCTGACGAAGCTGGTGCAGGACGCCCGGC
Organism: Amycolatopsis echigonensis; assembly: GCF_014174495.1. Taxonomy (GTDB): domain Bacteria; phylum Actinomycetota; class Actinomycetes; order Mycobacteriales; family Pseudonocardiaceae; genus Amycolatopsis; species Amycolatopsis echigonensis. The sequence continues at coordinate 19,189 of NZ_JACJHR010000100.1, read as the reverse complement.
AGCAGCTCGGCAAGCTCGGTGGCACACTGCTGCCGAAATCGGTGCTGGACGATTCCATGAACAACCTCCAGCGGACGCTCGACACCGCCTCGCCGGAAGCGGTCACGTCCCTTGTGGACAGTGCACTGGACGGCGGCGTGTCCTTGCTGGCCCACGACCCGGGCGTGCTCTGGACCGACAACTACCAGATGTTGCTCAAAGCGAAGATCCTCGATACGCAGTTCGTCGGCGTGAAGCACGACGGCAGCGAGGTCGACCACGTCGTCAATTCGACCGTGACGGACAAAAAGAACTCCGGCCACGGCTCGTCCTACGGCGGGCAGATTCGCGGCGCCGGCCGTGGCCTGTTCCAGGACAGCCAGCCCAAGGTCAGCGGCTACGACGGGGCCTATCTGGGGGCTTCCGGGACCCGCGCGAAGAGCGACCAGACCGTCGAGAACAAGACCATCACCACCGCGTTGACCTCGTCTTCGAGCGGGCCGTCGGCGCGGTACCAGCACCAGGTCCAGTTCGAACTGGTCGTCGCCAGGGACGGGCGCACCTACCCGGTCGCTTCGCAGGAGGCGACCGTGACCTCGCGGTCCTCGGCGGACGACCAAAAAATCTCCGGCAACGAGCAGTACCACACCAAACTGTACGGATCGAAGACGACCGAACTCAATGCCGCGGAGTCCGCTCCGGACCGGCTCGAAGCGTGGCAGAGGGAAGGGTTCGGCCCCCTGCCGAAGTCTTCGACCGTCGAGGGGATCCGCGGTGCCGCGGACGTGCGAGCCGCCGCCATCCGCGCGCTGCGGCTGGCCGGCGCGGGCAACGGTCTCACCGGACCCGGAACCGGTGCGCACAACACGCTCTCGTCCTCGATCACCAACGAGACGCTGCAAGCGCATCTCCCGAACATGGTCAGCAAACCGTTCGAGACCCCGGACCTGCATTCCTCCGCGGTGACCGGCAGCAGCCACGCCTCGGTGAAGGTGTACACGCGGGTCGTGAAACCGGATCTCGTCGGGTTGAGCGATTCGGTGAAACTGGAGCGTTCGGACCAGACCGGATCCACTTTCGCCGGCGAGGCCAAGGAAACGGTCACCGGCGAGCAGCTGGGCAACATCGGCACGGGCGGAATCACCGACCCTGGCCGCAACACGCATTCCTGGGGCGGGCTCGACGTGCGCGGCCCCGTCGGGCAGAACGATCCGACGTCCAGCACCGCCGCGGCGCAGCGGTCCGTGGTCGGCAAGGACAAGGGCCGGACCGGGCTGGTCGGGTTCGACGTCGAGTACCGCATCGTCGCGACGGTCGACGGCAAGACCGCGGCGGTCGAGGTGCGGGTGCCGCAGTCTTCGCGGACGCGGATGAGCGAAACCGACCTGGAACACTCGCTCGGCCAGCCGCTGCCCGAGACACTCGCCTCGGCGCAAGACGCGGTGAAGAAGGCCGCCGAGGATTGGCGTTCCGCGGAAGAGGAACTCGAAAAAGCACAGCGCGATTTCGATGACGCGTGGCTGTCCGAAAAGGACAATGTGCGCACGACGACCGACGGCGCGCGCGGGCTGCACCTCCCGGTCGACGGCGATCCGGTGCAGCACCTGCGGCAGGCGGTGCAGACAGCGCAGAACGACGCTCGCGAGGCGGGCCAAGCACTGCGTGCGGGCAACGACGAGATCACCCGGCTCAACGAACTCGACGAGCAGCTTCTTTCGCTCGCTCTCGGCGAGGAACCGGGTTCGGTCGAGCAAAGCGACCTGGTCGCGAGGGCCTGGGACACGCAACGGCAGGTCCAGCAGATCCGGAACGAGCAGGCCCAGCTGGTCCAGCAGCGGCAGGCGGCGCAGGACCGTGCCGCGGAAATCCTGGCCGTACTGGACGAGTACCGCAACAATCACACCGACCACACCGCGCGGCAGGACGACGCGAACAACCGGATCCAGCAAGCCCGGGAGAAGGCCGACGAGGCTCTCCGGAAATGGTGGCAGGCCAAGTCCGAAGCGGACAACCAGATCGCCGCGCACGCCTGGCCGCGTCCGCCGGAGAACACCCCGGAACAGCACCGCGAAGGCACAGTCGAGGCGAACGACACGGTGTCCGGCTGGGACGCTGACACCGACCGCCCATACAGCTTCGACCCGGCCGAAATCCAGGTCCGTCAGATCACCGACAGCTCGGGCCGCGTTCGCGCGGTCTCGTTCCTCCCGGCGAACGAGCACACTGAAAGCGTCGAGCGGGACTGGGTCGCCCACAACTCCGGTACGGTCAGCACGCTTCCGGAAGGCGCCACACCGGAGAAGTTCGACCCGCTTTTGAAGCAGGCCAGCACTGCCGGGGCCCAGCCGGAGCTGTCCGGACGCCGGTTCGGCGAGTGGGCCGACAAGACCGCGGCCCCGTGGGACGACGACTCCCTCTTCGTGTTCGCCCACGGACGCGAGCAATCGGTCAAGGTGACCCTGCTCGGCGGCCAGACCGTGCGGGTCGACGGCGATACGTTCGCCCGGATCGTGGCCCAAGCCGCTCCCCTGGCCCAATCCCGTTCGGTCACGCTCATCGCGTGCAGCACCGGCCGGACCGACGGCCCGGGCGGCCTGGCCCACGACTTCCAGCGCGCACTCCGCGGACTTGGCGGACCGTCCACAGTGCACGCGCCGACCACACCCGCGTTGTTCGGCCGTGATTCGGCGACGCTCGGCCAGGCCGTCGGTGCGACGCGCGGCTTTACCGCGGTCACCGACGGCGGCCATTTCCGCACCTTCGGCGATCCTTCCGCGCAGTCCACAACGGACTCCGGACCGCGTGGGGAGGAACCCCGCTACTCTTCGCCTTCAGAGCTGGTCTCCGATCTTCAGCGGACCGCGGTCAACGGACCGCCGCCCGCGCCGTTGCTGGGACCGGACCTGTTCGGCCTGTATCGCGCGCCCGAGCCGCCGGAATTCCTGCGCGGCCACGATTTCCGCCACCTCACCGCCGGGCAGGGCATCAGCTTCCTGGACCTGCTCGACCTCGCCAAGGGCTACCAGCTCAGCCGGGAACACCTCGATCCCGCCAACCTGGAAGACAACCGCGTTTGGACGCTGGAGAAGGAGCGGCCCGACGACAAGCTGGCCGCATGGGCGCCGGGCGACGTCGAACCGCTCGCCAAGACGACGTCGACGCCCTTGCTGATGCACGCGATCTGGCTGGGCGGCCCGCTCAAGGACACCGGCACCATGCACGCCTTCCGCCGGAACTTCGGCGACGCCGCGGACCGGCTCGGCGACGGCATCGTCCCCGTGCTGTGGACGGACGTGCCGCGCTGGCAGACGGAACTGGCGTTGACCACCGCCGCGCCGGAGGAGGGCCCGGATCCGCTGCACGACGTCCGGGACCTGCTGCGCTGGGCGGCGGAACACCGCGTCCAGCTGATCAATGTGGACGAGGTGTTCACCAGCGAGCATCCGATGCGGGCACAGGAGTTCTATCTGTCCGAACTGGCCAAACAGACCGGTCCCGGTTTCGCGGCGGCGAGCGACATCCTGCGGCTGGAGCTGATGCACCGGTTCGGCGGCCTCTACACCGACGGCGACAATGTCGTGCACGGACTGGACGACGTCGTCCGCGCCGCCGAGTCCGACGCCGGTTACGCGGTGCACCGGGTCGGCGGGAACATCGCGAACTCGGCGTTCACCATGGCGAAAGGACATCCGTTCGCCGCGTCCTATTTGGACCAGTTGCGCGAAAACTACGGGCAGACCCAAGCGAATCTGATGCCGCGCGAGGTCGATTCGCTCGGCCAGGGGTTCTTCGCCACGCCGATGGGCCGGGTGCACCGGCAGTCGGTGATGTACCGCACCGGCCCGGTCGCGATGACCGAAACGGCCCGGCGGATCGGCCTGAACTCCGCGCTCGAACTGCCGGGCATGACGCAGATCCGGATGAACAGCGACCACAGCTGGCTCCTGCCGCCGCAAGGCGATCCGGCTCCGCTGGCGGACCGGTTCGAGACCCGGGAGCTGACCCAGCGCGTGATCCAGACGCTGGTGCGCGGCCTGCACAACCGGGACGGCGACCTGCATCTGACCGCGGTCGAGCCCGCCGTGCGGCGGCACGCCGACCCGGACCTGGTGTGGCAGGCGGCGTTGTCGTACATCGCGGCGGATCCCGAGCTGTCCGCCCTCGTCCGCACAGTGACCGACCGCAGCAGCTACACCGGCGAGGTGCACGACGTTCCGCTGCCGCCGGCTGCCCGCGCGTTGCTGACCATCGACGACAGCCATGTGCACTACCACCTCGGCGAGGTCCAGCGGGCCGCCACTCTGCGTGCGGCCGACGCCGTTCTGGTGGCAGATTCGCCCGCCCCGCTGGAAAACTTGATCTCCGCGCTCCGTGCGACGAATGACCCGCTTCCGCCGATCGTGGTCACCGGAACGGGACCGGACGGCCGCGCGCACGCCACCGCCGCGGCCCGCGAACTGGCCGGGAATCTCGCCGACGCCTTGGGCGCCGACGTGCTGGACCGCGTCCCGGTGAAGATCCGCGTGTCCGAAGGGGACGGTCAGGTCAGGATCACTTTCCGCCCGCCAACCGGAGCCGCTGTCGAGATGTCGACAGGTACGCCGACACCGCGCGTGTTCCGCGGCTTGGACGACGGCCCGGCACCCGCGACGCCTCGGCCGTGGACGCACAACGGCCGTACCGTAGGGGTGCACTACTCGCCGCCCGATGTATCCGTCCCCAATGGACAGTCGGTCCTGACCACCGACCCGGCAGCGACCCGCGCCTTCACCGAGCAGTTGCGCACCGAGGGCAGCGACCGTCCCGTCGACGCGGCCCCCGTCCGGCTGTCCGCTGCCGATCACCCGACAGCGGACTTCCTTCTCAGCGACGGCACCGCGGAAACGGATCTGCTGCTGGAAGAGCTCGTGCGTACCGCTACGCACCGCTGGTGGTTCCGCCCGACGCCGCCGGTCGGCCCGATCGCGTTGAGCGACCGGGACGGCACCGCCAAGCTGCTCGGCTGGGTCCTCGCGGAACTCGGCCGCGGCGAATCGGCCGCTTCGCTCGCCGAGGACGTCGCGCGGCACGAACGACCGGACTTGATCTGGACCGCGGCCCGCGAACTCGCCGCGCTGTCCCCGCTCCACGACGACCTGGCCGAGCAACACGCTGTCCTGCACCTGCACGGTGTGACCGACACCTTGCTCGGCAAACCGGACGCCTCCGCGGTGCTCTCCGACCTGGCCAAGTCCACTCGCGACGGCGCGGACGTCGCCCGGATCGCCGAGGCCGTGGAGGTCCTCGACCGGCACGACGCCTTGGCTCCCATCCTGAACGCCCCGGGCGGCCGTTCCCTGCTGTTGGAAGAAATCTCGCGGCTCGGCGACCGCCCGAATCCCGACGGGTACGCCCGCGACCTGGCCGCTGCCCTCCACGAACTGGCCGCGCGAAACCTGCCCGCGGACACGTTCCGCACCGCATTGCGCACCGCCCTCGACGGCCCGGGCACGCGACCGGCCCCGCATCGGCTGAGCGTGGTCGGCCTGGGCTGGCTGGACCGGTGGCACACGGCCGCGGCCATCCGCCGATACCAGGCGGAGGAACGCGCGGCATCCGCCCGCCAAGCCGCTGAACTGGCCGAACTGACGGAAGGAAGTCCCCGTCATGCGTGACCGGCCGGTAGATTCACCGGACGCGAAGGAGGTACCGGCGATGTCCGAGGACCAGTGGGTGCTGCTGGTCGACCCGGCGTGGCAACCGGCGTCGACGACCGGCGGCACCGAGGCCCCGAGCCCTCCGCCGCAGGCCGTGGTGGGCGGCTGGCTCGCACGCGAGGACGGGTCCGTCAGCCGCTTCGAGCCCAACCCGGCCTACGAGCCAGCGGCGGAAAACTCCCCGACCGACCCGCTGGACGCCGTGCTCCGCCTGACCGCCCGCGGCGAGGCCGACTTCGACCAACTGGCCGCCGTCTTCCGCGAATCGGCGTTCGCGGTGGCCGTGGACACCGACGAGTCTCCGCTCGTCGCGCCGTCGCCGGACAACATCCCGTGCCTGCTCGTCACGACGGCCCCGGCGCACCGCCGCCGAGTCCGCGCGGCCGGTTGGCGTCCGGCGGCTCCGGTCGACCTGCTCCGCCTGCTGAACGACTATGACGGCGTCGACTTGCTCCTCAACCCCGGATCGCCCGGATGCCTCCGGCTGCTGGCGGACAGCGTCCGGGAGATCACGACCTGACCGGGGCTAGCGGTCCCAGCCCGTCGAGCACGCCGCACGAGCGGGAAAACCCTTGGGCCACAACCACGCTGGCTCACAACGGCACCGACCGCACCGCCGGCGCCCCAGGTTGAGCGTCGACCGACAGCCAGTCGTTGCGAGTCGCGTGCAGCGCCAGCTGAAACCGGTTCGCCGCTCCCGTGCGGGCCATCAGGTTTTCCAGGTACCGGAACATCGTCCGCCTGCTCACGCCGAGTACCCGGGCGACCTGGTCGTCGGTGAGCCCGGCGGCGAGCAGGGCGAGCAGCCGTCGTTCGCTGGGCCGGATTTCGGGGCCGGAGGTGTCGTCGGCGAGGCCGAGCGGGAGCGCGACCTGCCAGCACATCTCGAACAGCCCGGCCAGCGCGTCGAACAGGCCGCACGAGCGGATCAGCAGCACGGTGCGGTCCGCGCCGGACAGGGCCGCGCAGTCGTCGACGATCAGCAGTTTCACCGGGACCTCGGGCAGCACCCGGGCCTCCTCCCCGCTTTTGCCGCAGGGCAGGATGTTTTCCGCGACGTACTCGGGGCGTTCCAGCGCGAGCCTGCCGTAGACGGCGCGATAGCGGACGCCCCGGGCGAGGTTCTCCAGTTCGATCTCGTTGGCGTCCGCGTCGGCGTAGTACGGCGGCGAGTCCAGTCCGCGGACCTCCGTGCGCGCCGCTCGCTCCAATTGCCGCACCCGTTCGGCGGCAGCGGTTCCGCTGACCACCTCGATCATCGAATCGGCGTCGTAGCGGGCCGAGTGTCTTCGGTAGTGCTCGTACAGGCGCGTCATCGCCGCGCGGGCTCCGGCCAGTTCGGCTTCCCGTTGCCTGGTCAGGACTTCCAGCACCGGGTCCGGGCGCAGCGCGGACATCGGCGAACCGGGCCCGTCGACCGGGCCGGCCAGTCCGATCCCGGCCAGCACCGACAGCGCGCGGCGCACCTCGCCGGGGTCGCGGCCGGTCTCCCGCGCCAGCCGGTCCGGCGGAACGGGGCCCGACGAAAGTAGGTCGAGGTAGATTTCTGCTTCGTCCGCTTTGAGCCCGAGCGTCACGAGATGGCCGATTGCTTCGGGAACCATTCGGAGGCACCTCCACCGGGCTGGCCGACACCATTGCGCCACTGGCACCAGCGCGTCACCGCCAGGGCTGAACGAACTGTAGACAACGGGGCACCGAATGGCCCGACGCCGTTCGCAGCAATTTCCCTGGGAGGGATAGTGTCCCGTTCAGCCCGAAGAATCCTTGCCATGGCCGGTTTCGCGGCCTTGGCCTTGACCGCCCCGGCCGTGCCCGCCGTGGCCGCGCCCGCCGCGGTGCATCCGACCGCCCGCGTCTGCGCCGAGAAGGCGAAGCCCGGCATGGCCACGTGTTTCGCCGAACGCCAGACCGACACCATGCGCGCGCTGCTCTCCCCGGGCGCGCTGCCCAGCGGGTTCGGCCCTTCGGACCTGCGCTCCGCCTACAACCTCACCGCCGCGGGCAGTTCCTCGGCCACCGTGGCCATCGTCGACTCCAACGACGACCCGAACGCTGAATCGGACCTCGCGAGCTACCGCTCCACCTACGGGCTCCCGCCCTGCACCACCGCGAACGGCTGTTTCAAGAAAGTCAACGAAAACGGGCAAACCAGTCCGCTCCCGGCCGCCGATTCCGGCTGGGCGGGCGAAATCTCGCTCGACGTGGACATGGTTTCGGCGATCTGCCCGAATTGCCACATCCTTCTCGTCGAAGCGAATCAGCCGAGCATGGCCGATCTCGGCACCGGGGTGAACACCGCCGTGTCGATGGGCGCGAAGTACGTTTCCAACAGCTACGGCGGCGCCGAAGACGGCACCGAACCCTCCTCTGACTCCAGCTATTTCCACCATCCCGGCGTGGCGATCACCGCGAGCACCGGCGACAACGGCTACGGCATCAGCTATCCGGCCTCGTCGCAGTACGTGACCGCGGTCGGCGGCACCTCGCTGACCCGCAACAGCAGCGCGCGCGGCTGGGGCGAAACCGCGTGGAGCGGCGCGGGCAGCGGCTGCTCGGGCTACGTGGCCAAGCCCGCGTTCCAGAACGTGACCACCGGTTGCGCCAACCGCGCGACCGCCGACGTCTCGGCCGTGGCCGACCCGCAGACCGGCGTCGCGGTGTACCAGACCTACGGCGGCAGCGGCTGGGCCGTCTACGGCGGCACCAGCGCGTCCTCCCCGATCATCGCGTCCGTCTACGCCCTCGCCGGCACGCCCGGCGCGTCCGACACCCCCGCCGCCTACCCGTACTCGCACACCGGCAACCTCAACGACGTGACCTCCGGCAGCAACGGCAGCTGCTCGTCCTCGGTGCAGTGCAACGCCGGCCCCGGCTGGGACGGCCCGACCGGTCTCGGCACTCCCAACGGCACCGCGGCGTTCACCGCGGGCGCTCCCACCGGCGGCGTCACGGCGAACAACCCGGGCAGCCAGAACGGCGTCGTCGGCACCGCGGCGAGCCTGCAGCTCTCCGCGTCCGGCGGCAGCGGCGGCTACACCTGGACCGCCACCGGCCTGCCCGCCGGGCTGTCGATCAGCTCCGGCGGCCTGATCTCCGGCACGCCGACCACCGCGGGCACGTACTCGGTGACCGCGACCGCCAAGGACTCGTCCGGCGCCACCGGCTCCACCACGTTCAGCTGGACGATCGCCCCGACCGGCGGCGGTACCTGCTCCGGCCAGAAACTGGGCAACCCCGGCTTCGAGAACGGCACCAGCCCGTGGACCGCGTCCGCCGGGGTGATCAGCACGTCGTCCAGCGGCGAAGCCCCGCACAGCGGCAGCTACCTCGCCTACCTCGACGGCTACGGCAGCACGCACACCGACACGGTCTCGCAGTCGGTGAGCATCCCCGCCGGCTGCCACGCCTCGCTGAGCTACTACCTGCACGTCGACACCGCCGAGACGACCACCTCGACGGCCTACGACAAGCTCACCGTCAAGGCTGGTTCGACCACGCTCGCCACGTACTCGAACCTGGACCAGGCGACCGGATACCAGCTGCACACCGTTGACATGTCGGCGTACGCCGGCCAGACGGTGACGCTGACCTTCACCGGCACCGAAGACTCGAGCCTGCAGACGTCCTTCTGCCTCGACGACACGGCGCTGACTCTGAGCTGAAACCGAGTTCCGCGGAAAGGCCGTCCCGTGCGCGGGGCGGCCTTTCCTGTCCTTGTTCGGCCCAAGGCGGGTACGAACGGGCAAGCCGAAGGTCTCAAGGCAACCGGGCGCCTCGATGCGCGTCAGTGCGTACGACGAGATCGGACGTGACGGAGGCAGGATGCCTTACTCGGTTTACCTGGTGGTGCCAGCGGTGGTCGGCGGCTTGCTGGTGGCCGGCGCGATGTTCTTGCTGACTCGCGGCCGGCTGAGCGGACGGAACGCGAAACTGGCCGCCGCGACCGCCGGGCTGGCCTGGGCGCTGGGGTGGTACTTCACGGCGTTGATGGTGCTGTTCGGCGTAGCCGTCGCGGCTGCGGGCTACGGCTTCGCGCGCCTCTTCATCCGCGCAGAGCAGGCCATGGTGGCGGCTTTCGGTGCGTACGTCGTGTTCATGGGCGGTGCTGGTTACGTGCTCTACGTCGGTCTCAACGGCATGGGCTGAGCCCCGAGCTCCGACGAACGAATCCCGCGGCCGTCGACACCGCGGACGAAAGTCCCTCCGCGAAAGCGGCGACCGCTTCCCGCCGGGATCGCCCAGGGGCTCAGCGCCCGGCCTCGCCGAGGTCGATCCGCGGGCGAGTGCGCACGGTGCCGAACAGGAGGGCCTGTCCGGTGGCCGCCATGTGCTCGGAGATCACCTGCTGGGTCTTGACCGGGTCGCCGGATTCGATCGCGGTGACGATCTCCAGATGCCGTCCGGCGCTCATGTTCGACAGTGCCCGTTCGAGGCCGCGGTACATGATGCACATCCGGATCGCGCCTTCGAGCAGTTTCCAGGACCGCACCAGCGCGTCGTTGTCGGTGAGTTCGACGAGCAGTTCGTGGAACGCGAGGTCGGCCTCGATCTGCGCCTCCAGCGACACCCGTTCGGCGCGGGCCATGGCGTCGACGGCTTTGCGCAGCTTGGCGCAATGCTCCTCGCGGTAGTAGCTCGAGGCCAGCGTCTCGCCCGCGAGCGCCTCCAGCGCGGCGCGGACGGTGAAGGTGTTGATGATGTCCTTCTCGTTGATCGAGCGGACCGTGACGCGGCCCCGCTCGCCGTAGGAGACCAGGCCTTCCTGCTGCAGTTCGCGCAGTGCCTCGCGCAGGGTGCCCCGGCTGATCCCGAGCTGCTCCGACACCTGGACCTCGCCGAGGTGGCTGCCGGGCGGGAACTGGCCGGTGGTGATCGCCTCGCGCAGCGTGTCGACCGCCATCTGGCGCAGGTTGCGGCCGGGTTGGCTGGCCGAAGCCGGACGGCTCACCACGCGTCTCCTCCCTGACTCGACGTCAGCACCGTTCGTAGTCGTTGAGCAACTGTACCTTCGCCGCGCTCGGCGACCGGTCGTCGAAGACGTACCCGAGCCATTCCCGCACGAGCCTGCGGGCGAGTTCGAGGCCGACGACGCGCTGGCCCAGCGCGAGAACCTGGCAGTTGTTGGACAGCACTGAGCGTTCCGCGGAGAACGAATCGTGCGCGGTGGCCGCGCGGACCCCGGGCACCTTGTTCGCCGAAAGCGCCATCCCGATCCCGGTGCCGCACACCAGCACCGCGCGGTCGACCGTGCCCGCCCGGATCGCCTCCCCCGCGGCGAGCCCGATCTCCGGGTACGGCCGGTGCTCGTCCTCGGCGCCGCGGTGCACGCCGAGGTCGAGCACCTCCGACACCCGCGGGTCCGCGCGCAGGTCGCGGGCGAGCTGTTCCTTGTAGTCCAGGCCGGCGTCGTCGCAGCCGACCGCGATCCGGTAGGTCATCGGGTCCCTTCTCCACTGTCTTCCGAGCTTTCCGAGAGGGCGCGCACGATCAGCGCCAGGGAGACCGCGCCGGCGTCCGGAGTGCCGACGCTGCGTTCGGCCAGCGGGCGCGCCCGGCCCTTCTTCGGGGTCAGCGCGGCGGTATCGCGCGCGGCTGCTTCCGCGACCGCGGCCGCCTCCGCCCACGACTTCCCCGCCGTCAGCGCGGCGCGGAACGGTTCGAGCGCATCGACCATCGTCTTGTCCCCCGGTTCGGCACCGCCGAGCGTCGCGACGCGGTCGGCGAACGCGTCGACGACAACCCGGACATCGACGACACCCGATTCCGCGCCGATGACTTCTCCCGCCGCGCGCAGCCCCGCACCCCAGAGAACGCCCGACGTGCCGCCGGCTCGAGCCGCCCACTCGTCACCGGCGGCCGCGAGGCAATCGCCCGCGCCGGCGCCGTGGCGCCAGGCGGACTCAGCGCCCGCGACAGCCGCGTCGATGCCGCGGACCATGCCGCGGCCATGGTCGCCGTCCCCCGCGACGGCGTCGATGGCGCCCAGCTCGTTTTCGGCTTCGTGCAAGGCTTTCCGCACCGTGCGCAGGCCGTCCAGCACCGCTTCGGCGAGCTTTCGGGACGCTGGCGCGGCGGCGTAGCTCGGCGCGGCGAGTTCTGCTGCGGCGTCGTGCACCGGAGCGGCTGCTGGCTCGGGCCGGGGTTCGCCGCGGCGGAAGGCGGGAGTGGCGGCGGGCGCGCTCCACCAGCGTTCCAATTCCTCGTCGAGCCAGGTCACGGTCAGCGAAACGCCTGCCATGTCGAGACTGGTCACCAATTCGCCGACTTCCGGGAGCACCGGCGTATGCCCGGATTCCCGCAGCCGCGCGGCGATCCGCGTCCACAGCACGAACAGTTCCTCGTGCTTGACCGATCCAAGACCGTTGAGCACCACCGCGACGCGCTCTCCCGCGCCGTCCGGCTTCTCGGCGAGGAGCCGGCTGACGAAGTCCTCAGCCAGTTCGGCGGCGGACGGGAGCGGGAGGTCGCGCAGACCGGGTTCGCCGTGGATGCCGAGGCCGAGACCCATCTGTCCGTCCGGGACGGTGAACAAGGGGGCGCCGGCACCGGGGAACGTGCAGCCGGAGAACGCGGTCCCGATCGTGCGGGTCGCCGCGTTGGCTTTGCGCCCGGCGCGGACGACCTCGTCGAGATCCAGGCCCTCTTCGGCAGCCGCGCCGAGGATTTTGAAGACCACGAAGTCGCCGGCGATCCCGCGTCGCTGCCCCGCTTGTTCCGGCGGTGCGCTGGCGATGTCGTCGGTGACCACCACGTGGTCCGCGCGGATCCCGCGCGCCCGCAGCGATTCCGCGGCGAGACCGAAATTGAGCACGTCGCCGGCGTAGTTGCCGTAGCTGAACACCACTCCGGCGCCGGAATCCGCCGCGGCCGCCACCGAGCAGGCGTCCTGCGCGGAAGGCGAGGTGAAGAGATTCCCGCTCACCGCGCCGTCGGCGAAGCCCGGCCCGATCACCCCGTAGAACGCCGGATAGTGCCCGGAGCCGCCGCCCGGAAGCACCGCGACTTTCGGCCGGGCCGGCCGGTCCGCGCGCACCGCGCCGCCGGGCACCCGGCGCACCGCGTCCGCGTGCAGCTCGCAGAACCCGGCGAGCGCGTCCTCGGCGAACGCCGCCGGATCGTCGTACAGATAGGTCATCGCGTGTGCTCCGTCCTCATCGGACTTGTCAGTGGAGGTACGAGCCGCCGTTGATGTCGATCGTGGTGCCCTGCAGGTATCCGGCGTCGTCGGAGGCGAGCCAGGCGATCACGCCGGCGACGTCGTCCACAGTGGCCTGCCGGCCGAGCGGGACGCTGCTGGTGATCGCGGCTTCCAGCTCGGCGGTGGTCGATCCGGCCCGGATGTCGGTCTCCACCGCGCCGGGCGCGACCGCGTTCACCGTCACCCCGGCGTCGCCCAGTTCTCGCGCCAGCGACTTGGTGAAGCCGAGGATCGCGGCCTTCGCGGTGCTGTACGGCGTGCGGCCGAACACGCCGCCGCCCTGCTGCGCCGACACCGAGGACATGGTCACGATCCGCCCCCAGCCCGCCTCGATCAGGTCGGGCAGGAACGCTTTCGTCACGAGGTACGTGCCGGTCGCGTTGACCGCCAGCACCTTGTTCCACAGGTCGAGCGTCGTCTCCAGGAACGGCACCGGCGAGGTGATGCCCGCGATGTTGACCACCGCGCCCACTCCGGGGAGCCGGCCCGCCTCGACCTCGGCCCGCACGGCCGAGTAGGCGGCGAGCACAGAGGCTTCGTCGGCGACGTCGACGCCGTGCGAGAAGGCGGTCGCGCCGGTCGCCGCGAGGTCGTCGGCCACTTCCTTGGCGGCGGGCTCGTCGAGGTCGAGCACGACGACCGCCCAGCCGTCCCGGGCGAAGCGGGCGGCGGTGGCCCGGCCGATTCCGCGGGGCGCGCCGGCTCCGGTGATCACGGCGGTGCGACGGATTCCGGTCATGTCGTTGTCTCCTTGGGGAATCAGAGGGTGGCGAGGTAAGCGGCGGCCTTCACCGCGGCGGCGGGACGTTCGTCGTCGGCGACGTCCCGCGTTTCGAGTTCGAGCGAGCTGTGGCCGCGATAGCCGGTGGCGCGCAGCGCGGCGAACGTCGCGGCGAAATCCACGTCGCCGTTGCCGATGCTGAGGTTGATCTGCCCGGGCGTCGCGTCGCGCAGGTGGACGTGCGCGATCCGGCCGGCGAACCGGTGCGCGAACGCGGCCGGGTCGCCTCCGGACGCGACGACATGGCTGGTGTCGAGGACCAGCCCGACCGCCGGGTCGAGCCGGGCGACCAGCTGCCGGGCGAGGTCGACGGTGTGGCAGAGCCGGTACAGATGCGGCGCTTCGCACCACAGCTCCAGTCCGCGGTCCGCGGCCAGCGCGGCCGCCCGGCCCAGCTGATCGGCGACGAGGTCCAGATCGGCCTCCAGGCTCGTCACGGGTTCGTGCGACAGCGCGCCGCACGGCAGCACGAGCGCCCGCGCGCCGCATTCGGCGGTCAGATCGAGCAGCCGCCGCAGGTGGGCCGCGCGGGCTTCCTCCTCCGCCGGGACGAGCGGACGGTTCAGGTCGCCGATGTCGCCGTTGACCGAGCGCACGGCCAGCCCGGACGCGCGCACCTGCCCGGCGACCGAGCGCACCGCCGCGTCGGTGAGGTCGTAGGGCACGTGGTCGCAGACCCCGGGCAGCGCGCCGAGGTCGATCTCGGCGAAGCCGCAGTCCGCGACGACCGCGAGCGCGGCGGGCAGAGGCAGGTGCCGGAAGCTGATCGTGGAGCAGCCCGGCACGGGGAGGCGTTCCATGGTCGGCAATGTTAACAGAGAAGTGTCAACAGGCAAGGTGATCGCGATTGATCAGGTGTTACAAGGGATTTTCTTCGACATTCACTGTTGACAGAGCAGACACCAGAGCGCACGATACGCTCCATTGTTGACAGCCAGGCAGCTCGATTACCGTCGAGGCGGCCGCTGGAAGAGAGAGGCGATCGACATGCGCAGCGAAGCGCTCACCATGCGGGGACCGGTGCACGGCACCGCGGACGCCCGCCGGGTGGCCTGGGGCTCCACTGCCGGGGCCGTGATCGAGAGCTACGACTTCATCGGATTCGGCACCGCCGCGGCCCTATACCTCGGCCACGCCTTCTTCCCCGGCGCGTCGCCGGTCGCCGGCACGCTGTCGGCCTTCGCGACCCTCGGCGTCGGATTCATCGCCCGGCCGCTCGGCGGGGTCGTCGGCGGGCACCTCGGCGACCGGATCGGCCGCAAGCCGGTGCTGGTGGCGTCGCTGATCGTGATGGGACTCGCGACCTTCGCCATCGGCCTGCTGCCGACCTACGCGACGGCGGGCGTGCTCGCGCCGATCCTGCTGGTGACCGTCCGGATCGTCCAGGGCCTCGCGTACGGCGCCGAGTGGAGCGGCGCGATCCTGATGACCTACGAGCACGCGCCCTGGCTGCGCAAGGGTGCGTTCACCGGCATCGTGCAGTCCGGGTTTCCGATCGGGCTGCTGCTGGCGAACCTGGTGTTCCTCGTGTCGGTGAACCTGCCCGGCGACTGGGCGTGGCGGGTGCCGTTCCTGGCCAGCCTGGTGCTGGTGATCGTCGGCCTGATCATGCGGGCGAAGGTGCCGGAATCGCCGGTCTTCCAGGACGTGCGCGACAGCGGCGACCTCGTGAAGGCCCCGATCGCGGCCGTGCTGCGCGACGACTGGCGCACCGTGGCGCGCGGCATCGGGCTGCGGATCGCGGAAACGGCGGGCTACGCGGTTTCGATCACCTACCTGGTCTCCTACCTGAAGTCGGAAAAGCTCGCCAGCAGCGGGGAAACGATCCTGGCCCTGTGCATCGCCTCGGCGATCGGCATCGCCGCGACCGTCGGCTGGGGCGCTCTCACCGACCGGATCGGCCGCCGCACGGTGTACGTCGGGGTGACGCTGTTCGCCGCCCTGTGGGCGATCCCGATGTTCCTGCTCGTCAACACCGGCACGCTGATCGCGGTCGTGTGCACCGTGGTGGTCTCCTACGGCGTCTGCCAGAACGCGCTCGCCGGCTCGCAGGGCGCGTGGTTCCCGGAACTGTTCCAGGCGGGCACCCGTTCTTCCGGCGCCTCGCTCGCCTACCAGATCTCGGCGATGATCTCCGGTCTCACCCCGTTCGTCACGACGTTGCTGTTCCTCGGCATGGGCTGGCTCGGACCGGCGCTGCTGTTTCTCGCCTTCTCGCTGCTCGGACTCGTCTCGGCGCTGCTGACCCGGGAAACCTGGGGCCGCGCGGAACGCGAGGCGGCCCGCGCGGCCGTCGCGAATTCCGAACCGGCTGCCCAGCACGCCGCCTGAACCCCTGCCGCCGAAAGGAAAACACCGTGAGTCTTGACCTGATGACGCCGCCGGCGTTCCGGCAACGGCTGGAGGCGTGCGCGGAATCGGCGTACCGCATCCGGATGGGCGTCCTCGACGAGGGCGAGGCGCAGGGCGAAGGCTACGTCGGGCAGGCGCTCGGCGCGGCCGACCTCCTCGCCGTGCTCTACCGGGACGTCCTGCGCTTCGACCCGGCGGATCCGGAGTGGCCGGACCGCGACCGGTTCCTCTTGTCCGTCGGCCACTACGCCCTGCTGCTTTACTCCGCGCTCGCCGAAGCCGGGGTGATTCCCCGCGAAGAACTGGCGACCTACGCCGCGGACGGCTCCCGCCTGCCGATGTCGGCGATGTCCACCTACACCCCCGGCGCCGAGATCTCCGGCGGCTCGCTGGGCCACGGCCTGGGGCTCGCCGTCGGGATGTGCCTCGGACTGCGTGCGCAAGGCCGGACCGGGCAACGGGTCTTCACGCTCTTCAGCGACGGCGAGCTCAACGAAGGATCGACGTGGGAGGCCGCGATGAGCGCGGCGCGGTGGCAACTCGGCAATCTCGTCGCCTTCGTCGACATGAACGGACTGCAAGCGGACGGACCGACCCGCGACGTGCTCGCCCTCGACCGGCAAGAAGACCGCTGGCGCGCTTTCGGCTGGCAGGTGCGGCGGGTCGACGGCAACGATCTCGAAGCACTCCTCCGCGCGGTCGACGAGGCGACCGGCCGTGCGTCGGCTGTCGGGCAGCCGCACCTCGTCATCTGCGACACCGTGGTCGGCAAAGGCGTTCCGCTGCTCGAAGGACGGGAAAAACTCCATTTCATGAAGATCGCCGCCGACGAATGGCCCGTGTGCAAACAGCAGCTGACCGCCGGACACGAAAAGAGGACCAGCCGATGACCGCCGTCCAGCCGCGGCGTTCGGCCGCGATGATCGCGTCGATCGCCGATCCCGGCGTGCGCACTACGCGGGCGCCGTTCGGCGACGCGCTCGTCAAGGCGGCCGAAGCGGACCAGCGGATCGTCGGACTCGCCGCGGATCTGGCCAAATACACCGACATGCACGTGTTCGCCCGCGCGTTCCCGGACCGGTTCTTCCAGATGGGCATGGCCGAGCAGGTGATGATGGCCGCCGCCGCGGGGATGGCGGAAGTCGGCCAGATCCCGTTCGCCGCCACGTATTCGGTGTTCGCCACCCGGCGCGCCTACGACTTCCTGTGCCTCGACATGGCCGAACCGGGGCTCAACGTCAACATCGTCGCCGCGCTGCCCGGGCTCACCACCGGCTACGGCCCGAGCCACCAGGCGACCGAGGACGTCGCGATCCTGCGCGGAATGCCCGGACTGACCATTGTGGACCCGTGCGACGCCGTGGACATCGAGCAGGCCGTGCCCCAGCTCGCCGCGGCCCCCGGCCCGAGCTACACCCGGCTGCTGCGCGGCGCGGTGCCGCGGATCCTCGACGACTACGACTACTCCTTCGAACTCGGCAAAGCGAAACTGGTCCGCCCCGGCGACGACGCCGTGTTCGTCTCCTCCGGCCTGATGACCATGCGCGGTCTCCTCGCCGCCGAACGACTGGCCGAACAGGGAATCGACGTGGCAGTCGTGCACTGCGCGACGCTCAAACCGTTCGACGAGGACACAGTGCTCGCCCACGTCGCCGACGATCGTCCCGTCTTCACCCTCGAAAACCACAGCGTGATCGGCGGCCTTTTCGAAACCGTGGCCGCCGCGCTCGCCCGGCGCGGCGGTTCCGGCAAGAAGATCGTGCCGATCGCCCTGCCGGACGAATTCCTGGCCGCCGGAGCGCTCCCGACCCTGCACGACCGCTACGGCCTGTCGGCGAACCGCGTGGCCGCCCGGGTCCGGGAAGAACTGTCCGCGACGCCGGGCTGACGCACGGGAGCCGCTCTTGCCCCGATGCGGGCAAGAGCGGCCGGGGCCCGAATCCTCCGGCACCACAGCCTCGGCACTCGGCAAGCACCGAACGTGATCGAGCCGCTACAGCGGCGCAGCGGAACGCGCAGCGACCGTGCTGAGGAAGCGGGCCAGCACGCATCTGCCGCATACCACCGGATTCGAGGTCACCCAGCCGCGGACCGGTCGTCACGCACTGTTCGCACCCCCGAGAACCGGACCAGCAGCCACTGCCTGCACAGCCAAAGATCGCGGTCCGCACTCGCATAGCCCGGGCACGCCTGGGTATCCCCCCGATCAACCGCAGTTTCCCGGTGACGGTCAGGAGGCCTCCATGCTCGCGCTGCTCGGTCTGCTTCTGGTGATCTGGCTGGTGTGCATCGTGCTCGGGGTGGTGATCAAGGGCCTGTTCTGGCTCATCATCGTGGGCGCGGTGCTGTTCCTGGCGACCGCCGCGGTCGGGTTCGTGAAACGGGAGGCGCTCGGCCGGGGCCGCTAGCCGGCACCCACCCGGTTGAAACCCGCGCCGGGAGAGACGATCGCAACACCCGTCGCGGCTCTCCCCGGCTTAGGCTGAGTCCATGGCCGACACGACACCCCCGACTCCGCAGGAAGCGTTCGACCTGCTGATGGCAGGCAACCACCGCTTCGTCACCAGCGCACCGGAACACCCCAACCAGGACGCCGCCCGGCGCGCCGCGATCGCGCCGGACCAGAGCCCGTTCGCGGTCCTGTTCGGCTGCTCCGACTCCCGCCTCGCCGCGGAAATCATCTTCGACCGCGGTCTCGGCGACCTGTTCGTCGTGCGCACCGCGGGCCAGGTGATCGGCGGGGAGGTCGTCGGCAGCATCGAGTACGGCGTCGACCTGCTGAACTGCCCGCTCGTCGTCGTGCTCGGCCACGACTCCTGCGGGGCCGTCGGCGCGGCCCGCGCGGCGCTCGAAGACGGGCTCGCGCCCGTGGGCTACGTCCGCGACGTCGTCGAGAAGGTCACGCCCAGCGTCCTCGCCGCGCGGGCCGCGGGGCGGGTCGAACCGGACGAGATCCTCGCCGAACACGTCAAGCACACTGTCGACCTGCTGCTGGACCGCTCCCGCGTGCTCGCCGACCGCGTCGCGGACGGCCGGGCCGCCGTCGTCGGCCTCCGCTACCGGCTGGCCGACGGCAGCGCCGAAGTCGTGACCGCGCACGGCATCGACGTCCCCACCGCCAACTCGGCGGCCTGATCCGCCCGGCTTTCGCAGAAGTCCGTGAGGGGGACCCGGATTCCC
>NZ_JACJHR010000010.1 GCF_014174495.1 Amycolatopsis echigonensis | reverse complement strand
GGTGCGGGGGAGGTGTGGCTGCTTGGTGGGTTGGGTGCGCGGGTCGCGGTTTGGTGGGTGGCGCGCGGTTGGAGTGCCGGGTCGCGTTGAGTGTGGGGTGGTCCGTGAAAGGGCCTTCACAGACGGCAGAGGGCTGTGCGGGGAACCCGGGCCGAATCAGAGTCCCGTGGGGTTCCCTCCGCGGACAAAGGGCGCGGCCAGGGATGAGCGTCACAGCGATATCCCGCATAGGGCTGAACCGCCTATGTCCAACCGGCGTCACTGGTGGGCCCTGCGTATGGTGACCGCTCGTGAACGGCACCCTTTCCGCCACGCCGCCGGGTTCTGCGTCCACGTCTTCTCGTTCGCGGCACATCACCGTGCTCCTTCCGGTGCTCGGGTTGATCGTCGTGGCGTTGTGCGGGCTATTTCTCTTCGGGCTCGCGACCGCGCGCGTCGGGTGGCTGGCTGTCGCGATCGGGGTGGTCGCCGCGCTGGTGCCGGTCGGCGTGGTAGTCGCCGGGTTGCTTTGGGTTGATCGTTGGGAACCTGAGCCGGCGAAGTTGCTCTTGATCGCTTTCGCTTGGGGCGCTTGCATTGCCACCGTCACCGCATTGTTGATCAACACTGGGGCCGAGGCCTTCGGTGACCTGCTTCTCGGCGGCGGCAACGGCAGCAAGGTGAGTGCGCTCGTCTCCGCGCCGCTCGTCGAGGAAGCCGCGAAGGGCGTTTTTGTCCTGTTGATCTTCTGGCGGCGCAACGAGGAATTCGACGGGATCGTCGACGGCGTCGTCTACGCGGGCTTCGCGGCCGCTGGGTTCGCCTTCACCGAGAACATCTATTACTTCGGTCGCGCCTTCGCTGACCACGGCTTCGGCAATGGAACCAGTTCCGGGGTGCTCGCCGCTTTCCTCGTGCGTGGCGTGCTTTCGCCGTTCACGCACCCGCTGTTCACCGCGATGACCGGCATCGGGTTCGGCATCGCCGCGCGGTATGCGCAGCGGTGGATCCGGATTCTCGCGCCGCTGGCCGGGTATCTCGCCGGCGTCATTTTGCACGCGCTCTGGAACGCCGCGGCCACGCTCAACGGCGGCAAGACCTTCCTCACGCTGTATTTCCTGGTGATTTTGCCGCTGCTGATCGCCGCGATCTACGTGATCGTGTTGCAGCGACGGCGAGAGCAGCGGATCGTAGCCGCGGCGTTGCCGAAGATGGCGGCCGCGCGGTGGATCGCGCCGTCGGAGATCGAACTGCTCGCCAGTTTGCCCGGGCGGCGGCAATGGCGGAAGCAGGCGCGCAAGCAATCCGGCCGGGCGGCGGCGCGGGCGGTGGGCCGGTATCAGGCGAGCGTGACTGAGCTCGCATTCCTCCGCCGTACGCGGCTGCGCACCGAACAGGACCGGCAGCGGCAGGAAGAGTTGTTGCAGGCACTGCGGGAAGCGCGCGCCGATGCCGTGCGATTGGCCAACAAGCGCGACAGTCGGTGAACGTTCCCCGTCCGGGGTAGCTCGACCGTGCCAAAAGTGGAGTCCCACCGGGGGATTTGTGCGCACGGCGGCCGCGAGAAGCCGAAGGCCAATAAGGTACGGGCGCGATTGCCCGTCCCGGGTGAAGCTGGTCACCCAGGTACCGCCATCCGGCCGCGTCGGGGCTACTCTCGCGCCGTCGTCTGGTACCCGCGCCGAAAGAGCGGGACTGGAACGAACATGAGGAGTTTCGAGCCATGAGCGTCCACAGGCGCACGCCATGAACCGACCGGCCCGCCTTGCCGTGGGCGTCGTTTCCGCTGGCCGCGTGGGCAGTGTCCTCGGTGCGGCACTGGCCAGGGCCGGCCACACCGTAGTCGCCGCGTCGGGGCTGTCCGCCGCTTCGCTGAACCGCGCGGAACGGCTGCTGCCGGATGTCCCGTTGCTGCCGCCCGACGAAGTCGTGCGGAGAGCCGATCTCGTCTTGCTCGCGCTGCCGGACGACGCGCTCGCCGGCACCGTCCGTGGCCTGGTCGCCACGAATTCCATCCGCGCCGGTCAGATCGTGGTGCACACCTCCGGCGCGCACGGCATCGACGTGCTGGCCCCGGCCGCGGAAGCCGGTGCGCTGCCGCTCGCCCTGCACCCGGTGCTCACCTTCACCGGCCGCGAGGAGGATCTGGAACGCCTTGTCGCGGCGAGCATCGGCGTCACCGCGGCACCGGACGACGACGCGGCGTGGAACGTCGGCGAGGCACTTGCCGTCGAGATGGGCGCCGAGCCGGTGCGCGTTCCGGAATCCGCGCGGGCGCTGTACCACGCGGCGCTGGCGCACGGTGCGAATCACCTGATGACGCTGGTCGCCGACTGCACCGAAACCCTGCGCGACGCCGGAATCGGGCATCCGGAACGACTCGTCGCACCGCTGCTTTCAGCGGCATTGGACAATGTCCTTCGCCACGGGGACCGCGCCCTCACCGGACCGGTCCCGCGTGGTGATCTCGGCACCGTCCGCAAGCACCTCGACGTGCTCACGGAGCGGGCGCCGCAGATCGCCCCGGCCTACCGGGCGCTGGCCCGGCGCACGGCCGAACGGTCCCGCGCCGCCGGCCTGCTCGATCCCGCGGCCGCGGGCGAACTGACCGATCTTCTCGCCGACCCCGCCGAAGGACAGACCCCGTGACGACACCGAAATTCCAGCGCGGAACGCTCAACACGTTCCAGCCGCCCGAGCACATCAGCAAGGTGAGCTGGAGCCTGCGCAGCGTCGGCCGGAAGATCGCGCTCGTGCCCACGATGGGTGCGCTGCACGACGGCCACCGCGAGCTGCTGCGCCGCGCGAAGCGGCTGCCGAACACTGTTGTCGCCGCGTCAATCTTCGTGAACCCCTTGCAGTTCGGCGAGGGCGAGGACTTCGAGGCGTACCCGCGCCAGCTCGAAGCCGACTTGGCGACCTTGTCCGAAGCAGGCGTCGAACTGGCCTTTACGCCGAAGGCCTCGGACCTGTACGCGGACAACGCGATGGTCACCGTGAACCCCGGCCCGCTCGGCGACGAGCTGGAGGGAGCCGTCCGGCCCGGGCATTTCGCCGGGGTGCTGACGGTCGTCGCGAAGCTGTTCAACCTGCTGCGCCCGGATTACGCGTTTTTCGGGGAGAAGGACTACCAGCAGCTGGTGCTGATCAAGCGGATGGTGGCGGACCTGAACATCGACACCCGTGTCATCGGAGTGCCGACGGTCCGGGAGCGAGACGGCCTCGCGCTGTCCTCGCGCAACGTCTACCTGACGCCCGAACAGAGGGAAGACGCCGTGGTGCTGTCGGCCGCTTTGTCGGCCGGAGCCCACGTCGGGCGGGACGGAGCGGAGGCCGTGCTGGAGATGGCGCGGAAGACGCTCGCGGCCCGTCCCCAGGTGGAAGTGGATTACCTGGAATTGAGGGGAACCGATTTGGGGCCGGCGCCCGTCGACGGAGAGGCGCGGTTGCTGGTCGCTGCCCGGGTGGGGAGTACCCGGCTGATCGACAACGCGGGAGTGCTGCTCGGAAAAGCCGTGGAACATCCGAGCGGGGACCCGGACGCAGGGGAATAGGGAGAGTCCACGATGTATCGCACGATGCTGAAATCGAAGATCCACCGGGCCACGGTGACCCAGGCCGACCTGCACTACGTGGGTTCGGTCACGGTCGACGAGGACCTGATGGAGGCCGCCGACCTGCTCGAGGGCGAGCAGGTGTCCATTGTGGACGTCACGAACGGCGCGCGGCTGGAGACCTATGTCATCACCGGCGAGCGCGGCAGCGGCGTGCTCGGCATCAACGGAGCCGCCGCACACCTCGTGCATCCGGGCGACCTGGTCATCCTGATCGCCTACGGGCAGATGGACGACGCGGAGGCACGCGCTTACCGGCCGCGAGTGATCTTTGTGGACGATTACAACCGGATCGTCGAGCGCGGGGACGACCCGGCGCACGCGCCGGACGGATCGGGTCTGCTGAGCGGCACGGTCACGCTGCCCGAAGAGGACACGATGACCTTCCCGGTGGCCGAAACCGCGGACGCGCGCCGTCTCGACGCGTTGCTGCACGCCGAAAACTGAACCCGTCCCGGCGGCGGTCGCGAGCCGCGGTAAGGAAGACCTCGTTGCTGCTCACTGTCGACGTCGGCAACACCAATATCGTGCTCGGCCTCTACGAGGGCACCGAGCTCGTCGGTGACTGGCGGATGCGCACCGACGCGCGGATGACCGCGGACGAACTCGCGCTCACCGTGCGCGGGCTGCTCGGCCAGCACGCCGACGCGGTCACCGGAATCAGCGCGTTGTCCACCGTTCCCGCGGTGCTGCGGGAATTGCGGGTGATGCTCGGCCGCTATTACGCGCGGGTGCCGAAGGTCGTGGTCGAGCCCGGCGTGCGCACCGGGGTCGCGCTGCTGGTGGACAATCCGAAGGAAGTCGGCGCGGACCGGCTGGTGAACACCCTTGCCGCGCACCATTTGCACGCCACCGCGTGCGTGGTGGTCGATTTCGGCACCTCCACGAACGTCGACGCGATCTCGGCCCGGGGCGAATTCCTCGGCGGGGCGTTCGCCCCGGGCATCGAGATCTCGGTGGACGCGCTCGCCGCCCGCGCGGCGGCACTGCGCAAGGTGGAACTCGTCCCGCCGCGTTCGGTGATCGGCAAGAACACCGTGGAATGCCTGCAGTCCGGCATTTTGTACGGGTTCGCCGGCCAGGTCGACGGGCTCGTCCGGCGGATCGTGCGCGAATTGCAGCACGACAGCTCGGAACCGGTCACGGTGATCGCCACCGGCGGGCTCGCCCCGCTGGTGCTGGGCGAATCCGAGACGATCAAGGAGCACGTGCCGGACCTGACGCTGCTCGGCCTGCGCCTGGTGTACGAACGGAATGTGCGTTAGCCGAACTGCTCGGCGAGATAATCCTCGAAAGTGCGGGTGCCGGTGTCCGCGTCGAGGTTGAGGTTGCCGTTCGCGCGGTAGACCTTTCCGGCCGCTCCGGGAACGCGCATCGGCATTTTCAAGCGTCGTCGCCCGCTGGCCCGCACATACTTGTCGACCAGTTCGCCCATGCCGTACACCTTGGGTCCGGCCAGATCCCGCACCCGCCCGGCGGGGGCGCCGAGCGCCAGCCGGGCGATCCGCTCGGCCACCTCCCGCGCATCGACGGGCTGGAAATTGATCGCGGGCACCGGCACGACCGGCAGTTTCGCCACTGTCCGCACGGCATTGAGGCAAAGACCGTGGAACTGGGCCGCGCGCAGGATGGTCGACGGCACGTCCGCCGCGGTGAGGAGCTTTTCGGCCTCATGCTTGCGGCGGAAATAACCGAGTGGCATGGCGTCCGCGGCGATCACCGAAATGAAAACCAGGTGGCCGACTCCGGCGCGTTCGGCGGCGCGGACCAGATTCGCTGTCGCCACGTCGTCGCCCCGAGGGCCGCCGGCCAGGTGCACGACCACGTCGGCGCCGTCGACCGCGGGGGCGAGACCCTCGCCGGTCATCAGATCGCAGGCGAACCGGTCGGGGCCATTGGCCTTCCGGCTGAGGACTCGCACCTTCGCGTCGCCGAGGGCGGGAACGACCAGCTTGCCGAGAGTTCCGGTGCCGCCGGTGACCAAGATCGTCGTCATGGCAATTCCTTCCGGGTACAGTGCCGCTGGGCTTGGGCACTGGGGGGGGTGTCGTACTGGGGATGAAACGGCCCATGAAGGAGATGTGACAGGTGGACCGAAAAAACCTGCTCGCGGCTCAGTTCGAGGAAGAGCGGCCGAGGCTTCGTGGGGTCGCCTACCGGATGCTCGGCTCTCTTGCCGAGGCCGACGACGCGGTGCAGGAAGCCTGGCTGCGCGTCGACAGCGCGGATATTTCCGAGGTGCGGAATCTCCCCGCCTGGCTCACCACAGTGGTCGCGAGGGTGTGCCTGAACCTGTTGCGCACGCGCGAACGCCGTCGCGAGGATTCGCTGGACGCGTTCCCGCTCGATCGCGGCGACGACAGCGCGGACCTCGCCGAGGAGGCCCAGTTGGCGGAATCCGTCGGCCTGGCGATGCTGGTCGTGCTCGACGTCCTTGGCCCGGCCGAGCGGATTGCCTTCGTGCTGCATGACCTGTTCGCCGTGCCGTTCGAGGACATCGCCCAGATCCTGGACCGCAGCCCGGCGGCTGTCCGGCAGTTGGCCAGCCGGGCCCGCCGCCGGGTGCGTGGCGGAGAAGCCGGTCCGGCCGACGCGAGCAAGCGGCGCGGGGTCGTCGAGGCGTACCTGGCCGCCGCCCGCGAGGGAGACTTCGCCGGACTGCTTAAGGTGCTCGCCCCCGACGTCGTGCTGCACTCGGACACCGGCGCGGCACCGGTGGTGCTCCGCGGTGTCCGAGCGGTCAGCAAGGGTGCGCTGCTCGCTTCGGAAGTCGCGCGCAGCACGCAGGTCGCGCTGGTCGACGGCGTCCCCGGCCTGGTGCTCGCCCCGCGCGGCCGGCTGGCCGTGGTCCTGAAGTTCGTTTTCGACGGCGACCTGATCACCGGGATCGACGTGATTTCCGCGCCGGAGCGGCTGCGCGGGCTGGAGATCGCGCTCGGGTGAAGCTCAGTGGAACAGTTTCAGCCCGACGACCCCGGCGACAATCAGCACGAGGCAGGTGATCCGGCC
Organism: Amycolatopsis echigonensis; assembly: GCF_014174495.1. Taxonomy (GTDB): domain Bacteria; phylum Actinomycetota; class Actinomycetes; order Mycobacteriales; family Pseudonocardiaceae; genus Amycolatopsis; species Amycolatopsis echigonensis. The sequence continues at coordinate 140,466 of NZ_JACJHR010000010.1, read as the reverse complement.
GACGGTGAGCGGATCGTTCATCGCGACGATCCCGTAGACCGCGGTCCCCACCGCGCCGATGCCGACCCACACCGCGTATCCGGTGCCGAGCGGAATTTCGCGCAAGGAATACGCGAGGCCGGACATGCTGAGCAGCAGTGCGCCGCCGAACAGCAAGCTCGGCCAGAGCTTGCTGAAGCCTTTCGAGGCGCCGAGCGCGGCGGCCCAGACAGTTTCGAGAAATCCGGAAACGACGAGAACGAGCCAGGCCATGATCAAGAACCTTTCGCAGTGACGGATAGTCCACTGCGCCGTCTTGTCGTCACCGGGTACGACGCGCTCGTCCGGGGCGGGAACCGCCGCTTCCGAAATTAGCACTCCGGGGCCGCGCCGAGGTGGTGATTTCGGTCGCCGCTCAGCTCCGGCGGGCCCGCAGAACCGTCGTGACCAGTGGATAGTCGAATTCGCCCGTTCCCGTCTCCGGAACGGATTCCAGGTACGCCCTGGCTTCGGCGAGCCGGCGGTCGCGGTCGTCGTCCGACGCGACCAGCAGAAGCGAATGGGTGGCCACGGTGGCCAGCAGCGATTCGATCGTGCGGCGGTGCGTGTGGGCGAACTGGTCCTGTTCGAACGGACCGAAGCCGGCCGCGCGCAGCGGCTGGTCCGCCTCGGTGAACCCGCGGCTGACGCCGGTCCGGATCAGCCGCGAGAATTCGAGCACCCACGGCACGGATTCGTCGTCGTGATTCCACAGCGCGGCCACGACCCCGCCCGGCCGCAGGACTCGGCGGATCTGCGCGAACGCCGGAGCTAACTCGAACCAGTGCAGGGCCTGTCCGACGAACACCGCGTCCACCGATTCGTCCGGCAGCGGGATGTCCTCGGCCTTGCCGAGCAGCGCGGGAACGTCCGGGAGCCGCCGGGACAGTTCGGCGAGCATGCCCGGATCGGGTTCCACCGCGGTCACCGAACGGCCGAGGTCGGCCAGTCCCTGGGTGAGTTTTCCGGTGCCCGCCGCGAGGTCCAGCACGTCGCGTACCGGTCGGTTTGCTCCGGACATGCCCCATTCGAGTGCCGCCCGCGGATAGTCCGGCCGGTGCCGGGCGTAGGCGCTCGCCTGGTCGCCGAACGAAGAGGCCCGCCGGGCGCGCAGTTCCGCATCAGTGCCGGGATCGCTCACGGGTAACCACCCTAATACCGTGAGTGCCCTGGTAGGGGAATCCGGTTGACGCGGTTCACCAGCGGCTTCGTACGCTATGGCCATGACCGAATTCCCCGCGTCCGACGCACTGCCCGATGACGACCTGCCCGAACAGATGCGGGTGCGCCGGGACAAGCGCGACCGGATAATCGCGGAGGGCGCCGATCCTTACCCGGTCGAGGTTCCGCGTACGCACACTCTCGCGCAGATCCGTGCCGAACATTCCGGTCTCGAAGCCGACACCAGCACCGGCCAGTCGGTCGGCGTCACCGGTCGCGTCATGTTTCTCCGCAATACGGGCAAACTGTGTTTCGCCACTCTTCGTGAGGGCGACGGCACGGAACTGCAGGCGATGCTGAGTCTCGCGCAGGTCGGGGCCGAGTCTCTCGCCGCGTGGAAGTCCGATGTCGATCTCGGCGACCACGTATTCGTGCACGGCGAGGTGATCACCTCGAAGCGCGGCGAGCTTTCCGTGCTGGCCGACAGCTGGCAGATCGCGGCGAAGGCGTTGCGTCCGCTTCCGGTGGCGTTCAAGGAGCTGGCCGAGGAAACGCGAATCCGGCAGCGTTATGTCGATCTGATTATGCGCCCGCGCGCCCGCGACGTGGTGCGCACGCGTTCCGGCGTGATGCGCTCGCTGCGCGAGTCCTTCCACCGCCGGGGATTCACCGAGGTCGAGACGCCGATGCTGCAGACGCTGCACGGCGGAGCCGCGGCTCGTCCGTTCGTCACGCATTCCAATGCCTTCGACCTCGAGCTGTACCTGCGCATCGCGCCGGAGCTGTACCTCAAGCGCTGTGTGGTCGGCGGGATCGAGAAGGTTTTCGAGATCAACCGGAACTTCCGGAACGAGGGCAGCGACTCCTCGCACTCGCCGGAGTTCGCGATGCTCGAGTACTACGAGGCGTACGCCACTTATGACACGAATGCCGTGATGACCCGCGAACTCATCCAGGAGGCCGCGGAGAACGTGCTCGGCACCCAGGTCGTCACTCTCGCCGACGGAACCGAGTACGACCTTTCCGGCGAATGGACGACACTCGGCATGTACGAGTCGCTCTCGGAAGCACTCGGCGAGGAAGTGACGCCGGATACTTCCGCCGAAGCACTGCACAAGATCGCCGCGGCGCGCGAGATCGAGGTGGATCCCAAGCTAGCGCACGGCAAACTCGTCGAAGAACTGTGGGAACATCTCGTCGGCGACGGACTGCACGCTCCCACATTTGTCCGTGATTTCCCGCTCGAGACCTCTCCGCTCACCCGGCAGCATCGCAGCCGCCCCGGCGTGGCCGAGAAGTGGGACCTGTACGTGCGCGGATTCGAACTCGCGACTGGATACTCCGAGCTGGTGGATCCGGTCGTGGAACGGCAGCGGCTCACCGAACAGGCGCGGCTCGCGGCTGCCGGGGATAGCGAGGCGATGCGACTCGACGAGGATTTCCTGCGCGCGCTCGAGTACGGAATGCCGCCGAGCGGCGGGGTGGGAATGGGGATCGACAGGCTGCTGATGGCACTGACCGGTCTCGGTATCCGGGAGACGATCCTCTTCCCGCTCGTCCGGCCCGAATAGCTCGCCGCCCCGCCGCACGGTCGAGATTTTCTCAATGCGGATTTGCCTACGGCGGGGCAAGCGGGTATTAATATGGGTGTCAAAGACTTCTGTAACTCGGGGCTCGCCCCGAAACCAGATCATGTAGCCAGATCATTCGGGTAAGCCCCGCAGGAGGAATCAGATGGCACAGAAGGTGCTGGTCTCTCTGGTCGACGACCTCGACGGCAGTGAGGCGGAAGAGACCGTTGAGTTCGGTTTGGACGGTGTGAGCTACCAGATCGACCTGTCGGGCGAAAACGCCGAGGAACTGCGCGACGCGCTCGCGCAGTATGTCGAGCACGCCCGCCGCGCGGGCGGCCGCAAGCGCGCGCCGCTGCGTCCGGTCGCCGGCGGCAAGTCCCCGGCCCGCCCGGCCGCGGTCGACCGCGAGCAGAACCAGGCGATTCGCGCGTGGGCCCGCAAGAACGGTTTCCAGGTTTCCGACCGCGGGCGCATCCCGTCGGAGGTCGTCGAGGCTTACCACAAGAAGAACTGACCGGGCATTTCCGGAACTCGCGGATGCGGTCCTCCGGTGAGCGGAGGCGGGAGAACGCACCGCGCTGGAGACCGGTCTTCGCGGACTGAACGCCAAACGGCCGTCGGGAACATTCCCGGCGGCCGTTTGGCGTTCCGCATTAGTTTCCCGGCTTTGCGCCGTCCGGTGCGCCCGGCATCAGCCGGCGAGCGCAGCGGGCGTACTCCGCGGGAGGGGCTCCGGTCACCGCGCGGAAATCGCGGATGAAGTGAGGTTGGTCGCTATAGCCCAGCCGAGTCGCCAGATCCGCGTAATCCGGCGGGATCGGCGCGGCGAGCAACCGCGCCGCTTCGTTGAGCCGGTAAATCCGGATCGCCCACTTCGGCGTTGTTCCGACGTGTTCGGCGAACAACCGCTGCACTGCCCGGACCGACAGTCCGAGTGCCGCGGCCAGTTCCGCGACCCGGGTGATCCCGGGATCCGCGGCGATTGTTTCCACCGCCTCCGCGGCTGCCCGCGTCGCTCGGGTAATGGGGCGGCGGCATGCGATCAGCAAGTTGTCGATTGCAGTGATCATTTCCTCGTCGGTCCGCGCATTCCGGATGGTTTTTTCCGCGATCGCCGCACCCGGCCCGAAGATCGCGGCCACGTCGACCGACCGATCGGCGAGGGTGCGCACCGGGGCGTCGAGGAACGGGCGGAAACAGCCGGGCCGGATCCTGGCCCCGATCCCGTGCACGCGTCCGCTGAGCCGATGGGTGAAAAGCTGGTGCGCCGGACCGTAAACGCCGCACGCGCCGGGGAAGAACGTCAGGTGCACCGACAGATTCGCCCACCACCTGCTGGTCATGGGATTCGGCGAGGTTCCAGCGCAGCACCCAGTGGTGTTCCACGAACTCGCGCAGTTCCGGGGCCGGCGGATGCCGCGTCAGCGTGAACTTGGTGCGAGCCGTCCGCTCGTTCAGGATGCCGCTCGGGATCCGCCGCATGGCTGAAAACGGTAGTGCGTCGCGTAATTTCAAGACGGCCGCCGCCTCGCGTGGTTGGCTCGGCCGCATGTCGAATCACTCCGGACTGCTCGCCCCGGCCGCCGCCGAACTGCGGCGCGCCGCGGCGGCCGCCCCGTCGCTGACCGCGCCCACGGCCTGCGCCGACTACGACGTTCGCGGCCTTCTCAACCACCTTTTCTACTGGGGTCCCTGGCTCGCCGCCGCGATCCGGCACGAGCCCTACGAACCGCCCGCGCCGAGCGAAGCCGCGGCCTCCCTCGTCGCGGACGACTGGCCGAAGGCGCTCCAGGCGATGACCGACGACGTGCTCGCCGCGCTCGCCCCGCCGGAGGCATGGACCGGCACCGTCGCCTTCGGCGGCTCGGAGCTGCCCGCCTCGGTCGTCGGAGACATGGTGCTCTGCGAACTCGTCGTGCACGCCTGGGATCTCACGCGGGCGAGCGGCACTGAGCTGAACTGCCCCGACGAAGCCGCCGAAGTCGTTCTCGCGTTCGCGGCGGGGATGGGCGAAGAGGCTCGCGCCAACGGCGTCTTCGGTCCGGAAGTCGCGGTGCCGGAAACCGCGCCGGTGCTGCACCGGGCGCTGGGCGCGACGGGCCGGAACCCGTACGCCTGAAATTTCACTCGATGGAGATCATCGGCGGCAGACGCGCGGACAGCTTTCGCATTCCGCTTCGCCGGGGAGGAGATAGGAGAAGCAGCAGCTCTCCCGACGTCGTTCCCAAACCCGGCGGCCGTCGTCGTTGATCGCCATCCGCAAGGTGGACGCCGAGGTCAGCGGGCGGTACTGCACGTCGAGCACCAGTGCGGCATCCGCGACGCCAGCGCCTTCGGCCTCGGCTGTCCCGCCTTGCCGGCCCACTCGCCACAGGGCGCCGTCCAGCGCGTCTGTAGCGGCCGCCCAGAGCACGCGGCGGCCGAGCCGGGTGCCGGGTGCGTAGGCGCGGACGAAGCGGGCAGCGTGGCCGACGAACTGCGCGCGCAGGACCGCGGCCAGCGCGCGCTCGTCGCGCACGACGGTGGCCTCGGGGCGGGGGCTGCCCGGGTCGGTCGGCAGGCAGTAGAAGGTGTCGCTGAGCACGGCCATGCCCTCGGGATGCGGCCGGTCGGGGCCGAGGCCGAACGCGAGCTGTTCCGGCTTCAGCGACGGCACCCGGCGCTCGTGGTGCAGCAGCAACGCGCCCACGTACGCGGGGACGTGCAGGTACCAAGACATCACATAGCTGGCTGCTGTGCGCGCGGGTGCCGCGCCGTGCTGGTCGAGGAGCCAGTCGGTCAGGCGGGACCGCCACTCGACGAACAGCGCGGGCTGTTCCAGGAGGTCAGCGCAGCGAGACCAGCCCTCGGGGACGTCGCGGCGCAGCTCGTGCCGGAGCAGGGAGGACTCGAGACCGTCGGCGATCTCGCGGGCGTCGTCGCGCGAGCGCTGCGGGTTCACCCGGTCCTCCCTGTTCTGTCCGGCCTTCATTAGGTGTGCCTAACCTTACATACGGCGCGGCATTGCGCCAATCGGGTGGCCAAGGGGTGAGACCACCCGGACGCGCGGAGGTGTTCGCGCTGAGCGGACAGGGGCGCCCGGGCGGAATCCTGATCCGGTCCCGTACGTTCGACAGGGAGTAAAGGTGCAGCGCAACCGGATGATGAGCGGGGACCGACCGGGTCGCCAGCCGGATGCGAAAGGGCCGCCGGAAGCCGTAGTGGTACGCAAGCGCGACCGCTTGGCTACTAGAGTGGTCTCACGGTGCTGTCCGCCGCGGACGCGATCCGCGGAGGTTACGGGCCGCCGACGCAGCAGTCGAGGGAGTGCGCATGTTTGAGAGGTTCACCGACCGCGCGAGGCGGGTGGTCGTCCTGGCCCAAGAAGAGGCCCGGATGCTCAACCACAACTACATCGGCACCGAGCACATCCTCCTGGGTCTGATCCACGAGGGTGAGGGTGTCGCCGCCAAGGCGCTGGAGTCGCTGGGCATCGCCCTCGAGGGCGTGCGCCAGCAGGTCGAGGAGATCATCGGCCAGGGCCAGCAGGCGCCGAGCGGGCACATCCCGTTCACGCCGCGGGCGAAGAAGGTGCTGGAGCTGTCGCTGCGCGAGGCGCTGCAGCTCGGCCACAACTACATCGGCACGGAGCACATCCTGCTCGGCCTGATCCGCGAGGGCGAGGGCGTCGCCGCCCAGGTGCTCGTGAAGCTGGGCGCGGACCTCAACCGGGTCCGCCAGCAGGTGCTGCAGCTCCTGTCGGGCTACCAGACCGGCGAGAAGTCCACCGAGAGCGGCTCCGGCCGCGGCGAGGGCACGCCGTCCTCCTCGCTGGTGCTCGACCAGTTCGGCCGCAACATGACCGTGCTCGCCCGCGAGGGCAAGCTCGACCCGGTCATCGGGCGCGGCAAGGAGATCGAGCGGGTCATGCAGGTGCTGTCCCGCCGGACCAAGAACAACCCGGTGCTCATCGGCGAGCCGGGCGTCGGCAAGACCGCCGTCGTCGAGGGCCTCGCGCAGAGCATCGTCAAGGGCGAGGTGCCCGAGACGCTCAAGGACAAGCAGCTCTACACCCTCGACCTCGGCTCGCTGGTCGCCGGTTCGCGGTACCGCGGCGACTTCGAAGAGCGCCTGAAGAAGGTGCTCAAGGAGATCAAGACCCGCGGCGACATCATCCTGTTCATCGACGAGCTGCACACGCTCGTCGGCGCGGGCGCCGCCGAGGGCGCGATCGACGCGGCGTCGATCCTGAAGCCGATGCTGGCCCGCGGCGAGCTGCAGACGATCGGTGCGACCACCCTCGAGGAGTACCGCAAGTACATCGAGAAGGACGCCGCGCTGGAGCGCCGTTTCCAGCCGATCCAGGTGGGCGAGCCGTCGCTCGAGCACACGATCGAGATCCTGAAGGGCCTGCGCGACCGGTACGAGGCGCACCACCGCGTCTCGATCACCGACTCGGCGCTGGTCGCGGCCGCGACGCTGGCCGACCGCTACATCAACGACCGGTTCCTGCCGGACAAGGCGATCGACCTGATCGACGAGGCCGGGGCCCGGATGCGGATCCGCCGGATGACCGCGCCGCCGGACCTGCGGGAGTTCGACGAGAAGATCGCCGACGTCCGCCGGGACAAGGAGTCCGCGATCGACGCGCAGGACTTCGAGCGGGCCGCGCGGCTGCGCGACGAGGAGAAGCAGCTCCTCGGCCAGAAGGGCGAGCGCGAGAAGCAGTGGAAGGACGGCGACCTGGACGTCGTCGCCGAGGTGGACGACGAGCAGATCGCGGAGGTGCTGGCCAACTGGACCGGCATCCCGGTGTTCAAGCTCACCGAGGAGGAGACCACCCGGCTGCTGCGCATGGAGGACGAGCTCCACAAGCGCATCATCGGCCAGGAGGACGCGGTCAAGGCCGTCTCGCAGGCGATCCGCCGTACCCGTGCGGGTCTGAAGGACCCGAAGCGCCCGTCCGGTTCGTTCATCTTCGCCGGCCCGTCCGGTGTCGGTAAGACGGAGCTGTCGAAGGCGCTGGCGTCCTTCCTGTTCGGCGAGGACGACGCGCTCATCCAGATCGACATGGGCGAGTTCCACGACCGCTACACCGCTTCGCGGCTCTTCGGCGCCCCTCCGGGCTACGTCGGCTACGAAGAGGGCGGGCAGCTGACCGAGAAGGTGCGGCGCAAGCCGTTCTCGGTGGTGCTTTTCGACGAGATCGAGAAGGCGCACCAGGAGATCTACAACACCCTCCTGCAGGTGCTGGAAGACGGCCGGCTCACCGACGGCCAGGGCCGGACGGTCGACTTCAAGAACACCGTGCTGATCTTCACCTCGAACCTGGGCACCTCGGACATCTCGAAGTCCGTGAGCCTCGGCTTCTCCTCCGGAGCGGACACCGCGAACCGCTACGAGAAGATGAAGCAGAAGGTCAACGAGGAAATGAAGAAGCATTTCCGCCCGGAGTTCCTGAACCGGATCGACGACATCATCGTCTTCCACCAGCTCAACCAGGAACAGATCATCCAGATGGTGGATCTGATGATCGGCCGGGTCGAGACGCAGCTCAAGGCCAAGGACATGGAGATCGAGCTCACCGAGAAGGCGAAGGCGCTGCTGGCCAAGCGCGGCTTCGACCCGGTGCTCGGCGCCCGGCCGCTGCGCCGCACGATCCAGCGCGAGATCGAGGACCAGCTGTCGGAGAAGATCCTGTTCGGCGAGGTCGAGCCGGGTCAGATCATCGTGGTCGACGTCGAGGGCTGGAGCGGCAACCCGGAGGACCGCGACGACGAGGCGCACTTCACCTTCCGTGGAGAGAAGCGTCCGTCCTCGGTTCCCGACGCTCCGCCGGTGAGCATCGGCGCCGGGGAGAACGGCGAGTCCGAGAACGAGTGAGTTAACTGAAGAAAAAGGGCGGCTCCCAGGTTGGGGGCCGCCCTTTTCTCTATTGTCTTGAGCTATGGGGTCTTCTTCGCGAATCTCGCGGCACGCCGCGGCGAGCACCGCGCTTTCGCTGTTGAGCGACCGGCAGCTGACTGAGCGGCTGGAGTCCGCCGAGGTGCTGTCCGAGGGAATCGGCGGCACCGGCGTCCGGCTGGATGTCGACGGAGTTCCGGTCTTCGCGAAGCGGGTTCCGCTTACCTTGCTGGAGCGGCAGCATCCGCATTCCACGGCCAATCTGTATGGCCTGCCTGCCTTTTGCCATTACGGTCTGGGTTCGCCGGAGGGCTCCGCCTGGCGGGAACTGGCGCTGCACGTCATGGCGAATGGCTGGGTCCTCAGCGGGGACTGCGAGAACTTTCCCTTGCTGCACCACTGGCGCGTGCTGCCGGTCCCCTCGGGCCGGGTGCCAGACCGTCCGTTGGAGGAAGACGTCGAGTACTGGGGCGGTTCCGCTGCGGTCCGTCGGCGGCTGACGGAACTGCGGGATTCGTCGTCGAGCGTTGTTTTGTTCTGCGAGTATTTTCCGGCCAATCTGCATCGGTGGCTGCCTGGTCGTCTGGACCAGGTCGATCGGGTCGCGGCGGAGCTCGCCGATACGCTCTCGTTCCTTCGCGCGCAGGGTGTCTTGCACTTCGACAACCACTTCGAGAACTTCCTGACCGACGGCGATCGGTTTGTCCTGACTGATTTCGGCCTGGCGTTCGCGCGCCGGTTCGATCTGACCGAGGCGGAGCTGGCGTTCGCGGACCTGAATGCGGAGCACGACCGGGCTTACGGGTCGATGTATTGGGTGAACTGGCTGGTGACCGAGGTGTGCGGGACGTGGGACCGAGAGAGCCGCCTGGCCGCGGTGCGTCGCGCGGCCGCTGGGGAGCTCGAGTTGCCTTCGCCGATCGCCGAGCTGGTGGCACGGCATGCCTCGGTGGCGGTGGAGATGAACGACTTCTACGGGCGGCTCCTGGAGGACCGGGAGACACCTTTTCCGGCGGCGGTTTTCGCGGGGTAGGACGCGGTCTACTGGTCGAGCGCGATCAGTTTCCGCCGCGGCGCACGACTCTCCCGCGGTAGTCGATATCGGTCCCAGCGCTCGTGAGACGATGCGGTGGGGTTTTGGGGAGGGGAACTGCGTGGACGTCCTGTCGATCGACTTCGGTACTTCCAGCACAGTTGGCGTCTTGGCGGCCTTCGGGCGCGGGCCGCGGGCTATTGAGGTCGACGGGTCGGTCACCATGTCCTCCGCGGTTTACGCGGAGGAGGACGGGCAACTCGTCGTCGGCCAGGACGCGGAGCGGCGGGCTCGGCTGGATCCCAGCCGGTTCGAGCCGTATCCCAAGCGGCGGATCGACGACGGCGAGCTGCTGCTCGGCGATCGGGTGGTGCCGGTGGTCGATGCCTTCGCCGCGGTGTTGCGGCGGATGGGCGAGGAGGCGGAGCGGCAGCTTTCCGGGGTTCCGGACGAGGTGCGGTTGTCGCATCCGGCCGGGTGGGGCCCGCAGCGGCAGCGGACTCTTCGGGAGGCGGCGGGCAAGGCCGGGTTCGTCCGGGTGCGGTTGGTGCCGGAGCCGGTCGCGGCGGCCGCGCATTACGCGACCCTTCGCGAAACGGGCGCGCCCAGCGGGCCGATCGCGGTTTACGACCTCGGCGCGGGCACCTTCGACTGCGCGGTCGTCGGCGCGGGTAACGCGGTGCTGGCGGAGGACGGGTTGCCGGATCTCGGCAGCCTGGACATCGACCAGGCCCTGCTGGTCCATATTGGACGGTCGGTGTCGCATGCGGATCCGGCGCAGTGGCAACGGCTTCTCCGTCCGCAGACGACCAGCGACCGACGGTTGCGGCGGGTGTTGCTCCAGGACGTCCGCGACGCCAAGGAGAGTCTTTCCCGGCACGCGCACACCGAGGTGCCGATGCCGGATCCGTTCGGCGACGTCCTCGTCACCCGGGCCGAATTGGAAGCGCTGGTGCGGCCGAATCTGTTGCGCAGCACTGAAATGCTCGCGGCGACGATCGCGCGGGCCGGGCTTTCTCCAGAGCGGCTCGGCGGCGTGTACCTGGTCGGTGGGCCCAGCCGGATGCCGTTGCTCGCGTCGCTGGTCGGGTCGACGCTGGGCGTGGTGCCGACCACCGAGGACCAGCCGGAGACCGCGGTCGCGTTCGGGTTGCATCACGTGCCGGTCGACGAGCGTCCGGCACCTCCGTCCGTGCCGACCCCCGCGGTGCCGAGTCAAGCAGCGGCTCCGCCAGCATCCTGGCCGCCCGTTCAGCAGCAGCAGCCCGGCCCGGCGCAGTGGCGGCCAGCCCCGATGCCGCCCCCGGCCGGATGGCGGCCGCCGCAGAAGAAGTCCCGCAAACCTGTCGTAATCGGTGCCGTCGCGCTGGCGGTGCTCGCAGTTGCCGGGATCGTGACTGCCATCGTCGCCACTCGCGGCGATGGCGAAACCCCGCGAGCAGGCTCGAACCAATCGGTTACCGCGCCGCCCAGCACAGCAGCCTGTGCCGGTTCGCAACCAGCGCTCCCCGGCGAAAACGGCCTCACGAAATGCATCCGCCGCCTGGCCGGGCCGACCATCCAAACTCGCGCCACCTGCTCGGATGATCCGGAACTGGCGAAAGCCCTAGGCGCAACGCGCACCGCACTGTGCCGCTTCCCGGACAAGACCACCGTCGCGTTCCACGAGGGGCTCACGCTCGCCCAGGTCGAGCCGAGTGCGCGCAAGGACATGACCGGCCGCGTCGAGACCGACACCTGGCGCACCCGCACCGGGCTGAGCGGCCGTTACGTCGCCGGGGTCGGGCCGAAGCTGGGGCTGCTGATCTACCAGGCCGACGGTATCCCCGTGGTCGGCACGGTGATGGACACCAGCCCGTCGCACACGAGCCGCCGACCGCAGGATTTGGTGCAGTTCTTCGAGCAGACCGTCCAGCCTGGCGAATAGACCTCAGTGCAGCGTGCCTGCCGAGGTCGGCACGTCCTCGTGCATGGTCAGCGCGGTGTCCACCACGATCTCGAGCGCTCGCGCGGTCGAGTCCAGCGGCATCCGGGCTTCCTCCGGCACGTGCACGAAACCGCCGCGCAGTCCGGGAAACTCCGTCGCGATCAGGTGCATCAGGCCGTAGAAGACCTGGTTGCACACGTACGTCCCCGCGGTGTACGACACGGCTGCGGGCACGCCTGCCGACTGCATCGCCGCGACCGCAGCTTTCACCGGCAGCGTGGTGAAGTACGCGGACGGCCCGCCCGGAACCACCGGCTGATCGACCGGCTGCGCGCCCGCGTTGTCCGGGATCCGCGCGTCGATCAGGTTGATCGCCACCCGTTCTGGCGTCACGTGCTCGCGCCCGCCCGCCAACCCGGCGCACACGACTAGTTCCGGCCGGTGCGCCAGGATCGCGGCCCGCAGCGCCGGCAGCGACGCGTCGAACTCGCACGGCAGCTCTACCGCCACCGTGTCCGTCCGCCGCGCCGCTGCCAGCGAGGCTGCCTGCCAAGAAGGATTCGTCGCCGCTCCGTCGAAGGGCGCGAACCCCGTCAGCAGAACCGTCATCCGGCGGCCGGCTTCAGGTCGCCCGGGTAAAGGTATTCGTCAGACGGCTTGCCGTTGCCGTAGATCCACGCGTCGAAGAAGCCCTGCAGGTCCATGCCGGACACCTTCTCACAGTACTTCTGGAACTCCTGCATGCTCGCGTTCCCGTTGTGGTGCACGGAGTTCCAGGTCTTGAGCACCTGGTCGAACGCGTCCTGCCCCATGTACTTGCTGAGGGCGTGCAGCATGACCGGGCCCTTGGAGTACACGTAGGTGAACTCGTGGCCGGGGCCCATGTCGTACAGCTTGCCCGCCCAGAACTGGTCGCTCGCCGACGCGACCTTGTTGAGGTAAGTGGCGTCGAGGTCCTCGCCGTTCTTCTGCGCCCACAGCCAGGTCGCGTAGGACGCGAAGCATTCGTTGAGGCACACGTCCTTCCAGTGGTCGACGGCAACCGTGTCGCCCCACCACTGGTGCGCGTTCTCGTGCACGATCGTGCTGATGTTGCCCGCGCGGCCGGAGTAGATCGGCCTGCTCATCGTCTCCAGCGAGAATCCGATCGGCTCGGTCAGGTAGATGCCGCCCGCGGCGTCCACCGGGTACTTGCCGAACTTCGATTCGAGGAAGTCGAGGACCTCCGGCAGTTGCGCGTCGGCCTGCTTGGTGGCGTCGGTGGTGCCCGGCGCGTACGCGCTGACGATCGGGGTGCCGTCCGCGCGCTGGCGTTTGTTGAAGGTCCACTTGTCGATCGCGACCGTGGTCATGTACGACGCGGTCGGGGTGTCCTCCGCCCAGACGTGCGTGGTGCCCGCCCGCGTCCGGTACTTGCCGACCTCGCGGCCGTTGGCGATCACGCCCCACTCGTCCGGCACGGTGATCGACAGCCGGAACTTCGCCTTGTTGCGCGGGGTGTCGTTGACCGGATACCAGGTGGTGGCGGACTTCGGCTCGCCGGCTGCGAACGCCCCGCCGGACTTGGTGAACTGCCAGCCGTTCTTGCCGAGGTTCGGGTCGTCGATCGCCGCCGGAACGCCGTGGTAGGCGACCTCGGTGGTGAACGGAAGACCCTTCCACAGCGGCGACTTCGGCGTGATCACGAGTTCGTGGTCGCCGGTGCGGGTGAACTTCGCGGGCGCGCCGTTCACCCGGACCGCGTCGACGGTGAGGCCCCGGAGGTCGAGGTCGAACGAGCTGAGCGACTGGGTCGCCTTCGCGTGGACCGTCTGGAGACCGGCGAGCTGGTGGGTGTCCGGAGCGTAGTTGACCTTGAGGTCGTAGTCGGAGACCTCGTACCCGCCGTTGCCGTCTTGGGGGTAGTAGCTGTCCCCGGCGCCGTCGGAACCGGGCGTCGGCCGATCCCAGCCGCCCGGTCCGGCTGACGCGATCCCCGTGCCGAGCGTCAATGCGGTGAGGGTGGCTGCGACGGTCACTGCCGGACGGTGCCAGCGGTGCAGTGCTCTCATGGGCGCTCCTGTGTCTGCGGGTGAATCCTCCGCAACGTAGCGCCGGGAAGGCGGGCAGTAACCGCTTGACGGCAGATTGTCCCGAAAGTCCACACTTACGTCGGTCTCCGGCGCGGCGTGGCGTTCGTCTGGAAAGCTGGACCTCATGCGCGTCGCGCTGCTGGGCCCGCTGCGAGCGGAGGGGGAGGACGGCACGCCGATCGACATCGGCGGAGCCCGGCTTCGCATGCTCCTTTCGCGGCTCGCCCTCGACGCCGGTCGCGCGGTTCCTGCCGAAGCGCTGATCGACGGCCTGTGGGGCGCGGAACCCCCGGCCGACGCGGCCAACGCGCTCCAGTCGCTCGTCTCGCGGCTGCGTCGCGCGCTGCGGCCCGCGGAAGCCGAGCTGGAGTCATCCAACGGTGGCTACCGGCTCGCGGTGCCTCCGGAGGCGGTGGATCTCCACCGGTTCGAGAAGCTGTCCGCGCAGGGCTGCCGGGAGCTTGCCGCTGGCCGGGACAGTGCTGCCGCCGAAGCGCTCGCTGCCGCGCTCGCATTGTGGCGCGGACCGGCGCTCGCGGACGTGCTGGACGCGCCGTTCGCCGCCGCGCCCGCGACCCTGCTGGAGGAGCGGCGCACCGAGACCACCGAGGACTGGTTCGAAGCAGAGCTGAGGCTGGGACGGCACGCGGATGTGCTCGCGGAACTCACCGCGGCCGCGCAGGCCCATCCGCTGCGGGAACGGTTGGCTGGCTTGCGGATCCGTGCGCTTTCCGCTGCTGGACGCCAGGCGGACGCACTCGCCGCGTACGCCGCGATCCGCACCACGCTGGCCGAAGAGCTGGGCGTCGACCCGTCGGCGGAGCTGCAGGAAGTGCATCTGCGTGCGCTGCGCGGCGAGTACACGCCGGTCGCCGCTGCGGTCGATCGGTTGCCGCAGCGGCTGACCAGCTTCATCGGCCGTACCGACGAGCTGAAACTGCTGGCCGAACTCCTCGAAGGAGCCCGGCTGGTCACGCTCGTCGGACCGGGCGGCGCGGGCAAGACCCGGCTCGCGACGGAAGCGGCGTCACGGCATCCGGCGCATTCGCGCGGCCTGGTGTGGTTCGTCCCGCTGGCTGGCGTGCGCGATGCCGAAGACGTGTTGTCCGCGTTGCTCAACGCGTTGGAGGTGCGCGATCTCCGGACGACGGAGACCGAGGCGAGGCGTCGGCAGGTCGATCCGTTCGAGCACGCGGTGGAGACGCTCGGCGGCGCGGAAGCGTTGCTGGTGCTGGACAACTGCGAACACGTCGTGGACGCCGCCGCGGAGCTGGCGGAGGACTTGCTGCGCCGGCTCCCGTCGTTGCGGGTGCTCGCCACGAGCCGCGAGCCGTTGGCGATTACCGGGGAAACGCTGTGCCCGCTCGGCCCGCTGCCGGTGCCGGACGAGGCCGCGCCGCCCGATGACGTCGGCACGCTCGATTCCGTCCGGCTGTTCCTCGACCGTGCGATGGCGGTACGGCCAGGTTTCCGGCTTGATGAGTCCACAGTGGACGCAGTGCGGCAGATCTGCCGCCGGCTCGACGGAATGCCGCTCGCGCTCGAACTCGCCGCCGCACGGCTGCGGTCGATGACGGCCGAACAGATCGCCGATCGCCTCGATGACCGGTTCCGGTTGCTTACCTCCGGCAGCCGGACTGCGTTGCCGCGTCAGCGCACGTTGCGCGCGGTGGTGGAGTGGAGCTGGGACCTGCTGAGCGACGCGGAGGTCCGGCTCGCGCGCAGGCTCGCCGTGTTCGCGGCGAGTTTTTCCGAGGAAGCGGTGGAAAACGTCTGCGCGGACGACGAACTGCCCGCGGAAGACATTGTGTACGTGCTGGGATCACTAGTCGAGAAGTCCATTGTGGACGTGGTGGGCACGCGGTATCGCCTGCTGGAAACGTTGCGCGCTTACGCGACCGAGCGGCTGGCCGAATCCGGCGAGCGGGAGCGGATGCGGGCCGCGATGGTCGCCTACTACGCGGAACTGGCGCACCGCAACGAACCGTTGGTGCGCGGGCGGGATCAGCTCCAGGCGATCGACGTGTACGAGCACGACAGTGACAACTTCACCTCCGCGCTGCGGGCGGCGATCGAGTCGGGCTCCGCGGAATTGGCGGCCCGGCTGCTGTACGGGATGTTCTGGTACCTGAACATCGCCGGTCAGAACGAGCGGGCCGCGGGGTTCGTGGACGAGGTGCTCGAACTGGGTCCCAAGCTGCCGCCGGACCTGACGGCGGGGTTGCGGTTGATTCAGGTGCTGGTCCAGGTCATGCCGGTGCCGCAGGAGAAGGCCGACGTCCGCGAGCTGATCGAAGAATGCCTGCGGACCGGTGCGGCGGAACGGAGTCCGTGGCTGTGGCTGGGGTTGCCGATCGTGGCTTACCTCCACGGCGAACGGGACCTGGCGAAGCGCGAGATCCGCCGGGCCGTCGAACGGGACGACGTCTGGGGTCGCGCAGCCGGACACTGGGCGGAGAGTTTCGTCCTCGGCGACATGGGCGACCTCGAGGGCGCGGAGCGGGCGCGGGAACTCGCTCACCAGGGCTTCGCCGAGGTCGGTGACCGGTGGGGGCTCGGCATGACGCACGGTTTCCGGGCCGCGGCGCAATCGCAGGCCGGGGATCACGAGGCGGCGATCGCCGGGTACACCGAGGGCCTGCGGCTGGCGATGGAGCTGCGGTCCAAAGACGACATCGTGCAGCAGTGGTGGCGGCTTGCGGTGGAACGGTCGCGCGCCGGCGATCAAGAGGGCGCGTGGCGGGACATGGAAGCGGCGGAACGCTACGCGTCTTCCGGCGGCAACAGCGGATTGCGCCTGATCGTGTTGCTCGGCCGCGCTGAGTTGCTGATCCGCGAGAACAACGTCGCGCAGGCGCGCGAGGTGTTCCGGCAACTGAAAGCGGCGCGGTCGGAATGGCCGACGCCGGAGGGCTTCGGAGAGGAATGGCTCGGCGCGATCGAAGCCGGGTTGCTGCTCGCCGAAGGACGTCCAGCGGAAGCGGAATCGCCGGTGTTCGCGGTGATCGACCAGGCGGCCGGGCGCTTCGACATGCCGGACCTGGCCGGCATGGTCGAGCTGCTGGCACGGATCCGGTACCGGCAGGGGCGGCTGGAGGACTCCGCGCGGATGCTCGCGCTGAGCGCGGTGGTGCGCGGACGGTTCGACCTGGGGAGCCCGGAGGTGCGGGAGCTGATCGCCGACCTGACCCGGGAGCTGGGCGCGGAACGGTACGAGGCGCTCGTGGCCGAAACCTCGCGGCTGGACCGGACCGAGGCGATCGAGGTGGTGCGCGCGGAACGCTCGCACGAGTAGGCCGTTATCGATGATGGTCCTGCCTGTCCTGCCTGACGCGTGGGCGAAGGCGGGGGTCCAGCCGCACGTCTACCCCGACGACCACCCGGTCACGCGACGGCTGCGCGACGCCAACGACGTCCTCGCCCGAAGCCGCCGCCGAGGAACTGGAACGCGCGGCGGAGCTCGTCGGACCGAGCGGATGCTGTATTCGACCGACTATCCGTACACGTTCGGCACTCGGCCTGGCGGGTTTCCTTGCCTGGACACCAGCGGCGGGGTCGCGCGGTCGTTTCTGCCGTTCAGCGAGGAAGAGAAGGCCGCCATCGGGTCTGGCAACTGGGAACGGCTGACCGGCCTTCTCGCGGCGAACCACTGAAAAAAGGGAGTGTCTGTGCCCGGCTGTGGAACCCGGACACAGACACTCACCACGGCGTCCACACCCCCGTGAAGGACGCCCTCAGACCCGCTTGCGGTAGGCCCACGTCGCGAGCGGGAAGAACACCACGACCGCGCCGGCCATCCACGCCAGTGCGCCCAGGAGGGAACCGCCGTACGCGCCGCCGTTGAGGAGGCCGCGCATCACGTCGGACATCAGGCTCACCGGGCTGATGTCCGCCCAGGCCTTGAGCCAGCCCGGCATCGTGGCGGTCGGGAGGAACACGTTGCTGCCGAACGTCAGCGGCATGATGAAGACGAACATCAGGCCCTGTGCCGCGCCCGGGGATTTCATCAGCATCCCGACGAACACCGAACCCCAGCAGAAGCACAGGCCGAACGCGACCGCCAGCAGGATCGCGAGCACGAACTCCGCGGGACCGGTCTGCACGCGGAAGCCCATCACGGTCGCCACGGTCAGCAGCACCGCGAGGCACACCACGTACCGCACGAGGTCCGCGAGCACCGCGCCGATCAGCGGAGCCGAGCGGGCGATCGGCATGGCGCGGAAGCGGTCGAAGACGCCCTTCGTGATGTCGGTGTTGAGCTGCGTGCCGACCGTCAGCGAGGCCTGCAGGACGTTCATCACGATCAGGCCCGGCACGAACGACTGCAGGTAGTTCTCGATCGAACCGCCCAGCGCGTTGCCGAACAGGTAGGTGAACATCAGCAGGAAGATGATCGGCATCAGCGTGACGTCGGCCAGCTGTTCCGGATTCTTGCGGATCTTCAGGATTCCTCGCCAGGCAAGCGAAAACGCGTGCTTCGCGCCCTGGGCGGGACTGATGTGCCGGGGCGGGGCCGCGGCGGTCGCGGTGGTCATGACCGGCTCCGTTCGAGTTCGCGCTCCGGCTTCGGCTCTTCAGCGGTGTGTCCGGTCAGCGCGAGGAACACCTCGTCGAGGCTGGGCAGCCGCAGCGCCAGTTCGTCGGAGGTGATGCCCGCCGAGTCGAGGCGGCGCACCAGCGTGGACAGCAGCACCGGGTCGGACACCGGAGCGGTCAGCAACCCGGTCGCGTTGTCGCGGACCGGGCGGACGCCGGTGAGTTCGGCCAGGATGCGGTCGACCTCGTCGAGGTCGCTCAGCGAGGTCGGCCGCACCTGCAGCGTCTGCCCGCCGACCCGCCGCTTCAGCTCGTCGGCTCGCCCGTCGGCGACCACGTGGCCGTGGTCGAACACGGTGATCCGGTCGGCCAGCTGGTCGGCCTCCTCCAGGTACTGCGTGGTGAGCAGCACCGTGGCGCCGTCGGCGACGAGGCTGCGGACGACCGCCCACACCTCGTTGCGCGCGTGCGGGTCGAGTCCGGTGGTCGGCTCGTCCAGATACAGCACGGCGGGACGGCCGACGAGGCTCGCCGCCAGGTCGAGCCTGCGCCGCATGCCGCCGGAATACGTGCGGATCGGCCGCTTGGCCGCGTCGGTCAGCTCGAACCGCTCCAGCAGTTCGGTCGCCCGGGCCCGCGCGTCGGCCCGGGACAGGTTCAGCAGTTTGCCGATCAGCACCAGGTTTTCGGTGCCGCTCAGATCCTCGTCCACCGACGCGTACTGCCCGGTGAGCCCGATCAGGCCGCGCACCCGGACCGGGTCGCGGACCACGTCGTAACCCCCGACCGTGGCCCGGCCCGCGTCGGGTCTCAGCAGGGTCGCCAGGATGCGGACCGCAGTCGTCTTGCCCGCGCCGTTCGGCCCGAGCACCCCGACCACCTTCCCGAACGGGACCTCCAGGTCCACCCCGTCCAGCGCCTTCGTCTCCCCGAAATGCTTGACCAGGCCCTCGGCCTGGATCGCGTGCGACATGTCGCCTCCTCCTGTGTCGCTCCAACACACTGTGGACGGAGGCGCTGGCAAGCCGCGCACACGGCGCTGACACGGACCTGTCAGCGCCCGCCCGGCATACTCGGGATCATGGTGATGGAGGCGCGGACGCGAACCCGGCTGGTCACGGGCCTGCTCGTGCTGGTCGGACTGCCGCTGCTGACAGTGGCCGTGCTGCGCACGATCGGCTGGGACGGCAGCGGCTGGTACTTGACCGCGCTGCTGGCGCTGACGCCGTACGTCGTCATCTACGGCGTGCTGCTCGCCGCGCTCGCGCTGGTGCTGCGCCGCTGGTGGATCGGCGGCATCGCGCTCGCGTTGTCCGCGCTGCTGGCGGTGTACGTCGTGCCGCGGGTGACGTCCGACGACCAGCCCGCCGCGCACGGGAAGACGGTGCGCGTGCTGGCGGCCAACCTCTACCTGGGCCAGGCCGATCCGGCGGCGCTCGTGCGGCTGGTCCGGGAGCAGCGGGTCGACGTGCTGAACCTGCTGGAGATGACACCGGCCGCGATGTCCGGGCTGGAGAAGGCCGGGCTGTTCCAGACGCTGCCGTACCGGGTCCTGCATCCGGCGTCCGGGGTGGACGGTTCCGGCATCGTGTCGCGGTATCCGCTCACCGAAGAGGACTACACCGGCGATTCGGCCCAGAAACAGCCCGGCGCGGCGGCCGATCTCGGCGGCGGGACGACGCTGGAGATCGTGGCGGCGCATCCGCGTTCGCCGGATTCCGGGTATTACCAGTGGGAACAGGAGATGCGGGACCTGTCGCGCGCGATCGGTGAACACGGCCTGCGCGTGGTGGCCGGCGATTTCAACGCGACCGTCGACCACGCCGCGCTGCGTACCGTGCTGTCCCGCGGTTACGTCGACGCGGCGGAGGCTCGCGGCGACGGCCTGATCCCGACCTGGTCGACGTCGGCGGTTCCGCTCGTGCCGCTGGACCACGTGCTGGTGGACCGCCGGATGGCGATCCGGGATTACCAGGTGCTCGACGTGCCCGGCAGCGACCACCGGGCGGTTTGCGCGGAGGTGCAGCTGCCGTGACGACCTTGCGGCCAAGCCGAGGGGAAGCCGAATACCCGCGGCTGCTGGAGGTCTGGCGCAGCGCCGTCGAGGCGTCGCATCATTTCCTCGTGCGGGCGGGTCGGCATTGCTGCGCGCGGCACTGGACCGCTTCCCCGAAACTCACGCTGGACGTGAACGAGCAGAACCCAGGAGCGGTCGGTTTCTATCTGCACCACGGGTTCGAGGTGGCCGGACGACAGGAGGCCGATTCGGACGGCCGCCCGTTTCCCTTGCTGCAGCTCAAGCGAGTTTGACCAACGTCTCCAGTGCACCGGCGGCGAGGGAAATCCCGCGTCCGTGCCGGATCTGCGGCTCGCGCGGGTTGATCCGGATCAGCGCGCCCGTCGCCGCGCTGGCGAGTTCGGAATACCGGCGCACCGTCGGAACCGCTTGCCCGGCACCGATTTCGACCACCACCGCGTCGCGATGCGCGCGCCGCCATTCGGCCAGCTCGTCCAGCTGCTCCTGACTACGGTCGGGAACCCAGTCGAAATCGCCGAACATCAGGATGTTGGGACGGGCCAGACTGCCGCAACGCGGACAGGACGGCAGCGGCGGCCGGGCACGCATGGTCGCCTCGTCCAGCTCGACCGTGATGTCGTCCGCCGACCAGATCTCCCGCGAACATCCGGCGAGGCACTGCAGATGATGGATCGACCCGTGCGCCTCGGCGACGTGCGGGAATCCCGCCGCCTGGAACTGTCCGTCCACATTGGACGTGAAAACCCGCACGCCGCCGGGTTTCGCCAGCCCCCATTCGAGCAGCAGGCCGAATCCGCGGTGCGGCACCGTTTTCCGGTACAGGTGCAGCCGGTGCCCGTAGAAGCCCCAGGCCAGCTCCGGGTCCGACGCGAAATGCTGCGGATCGGCCAGCTCCTCGAATCGCAGCCCGAGGCCGGCGTACGGCGGATAGGCCCGCCAGAACCCTTCCCCGCCCCGAAAATCGGGCAGGCCGGAGTCGACGCCCATCCCGGCGCCGGCGCACACGAGCAGCGCGCCGGCGTCGCGGATCAGCTCGGCGGCGCGGGCGAGTTCGTCACTCACCCGGCTTCGAGGCCTGGACGACTTCGAACTCCAGCAGGTTCGCGCCGGTCGACACCGGACTCTTGCGCTCGCCCGCGTGCGCCTCGCGTGCCGGGCCCTTCGCCCAGGCCTGGTAGTGCTCCTCGGTCTCCCACTTCGTGTACACGAAGTAGCGCTTCTCGCCCGCGACCGGGCGGAGCAGCTCGAAGCCGAGGAATCCCTCCTGGTTGTCGACGGAGTGCAGCCGCGCGGCGAAGCGCTTCTCCAGCTCCGGGCCTGCGCCTTTCGGGGACTTCGATTGCGTTGATCTTGACCACTGCCATGCCCCCAGGGTACTTACGGCTGGCCCGGTTACGCGGTTCGTGCCGCCCTGCTCACAGTGGGGGAAGGCGAAGCCTTCGGCCCCGAATCGGCCCGCAACCTGCGGTTTCCCGCACCGACCAGCGAGCCCGCCGGTCAGGGCCGCAACCCGCCCGGGTAGAGGTCGGCGTCCGCGGGCAGCTTGGTCCCGTGGAACCAGTCGTTGAGGAACCCGCTCAGATCACGCCCGGCGACCTTCGATACGAGCTTCTCGAAGTCCGACCACGTCGCGTTGCCGTTGCGATGCTGGCTCACCCATTCGTGCAGCACCTTCTCGAACCCGGGTTCGCCCAGTTCCCGCCGCAGCGCGTGCACGGCGAGGATGCCCTTGTCGTACGCACCCTCGAACAGGTGCTCCGGCCCCATGTCGACCAGCTTCTGGCCCCAGAAATCTGTGCTGCCCCTGGTGATTTCGACGGCCGCGCGGTAGCGGTCGTCCAGGTTCTGGCCCTCGCGTTCGCCCCACATCCACTGCGCGTAGGACGCGAAGCACTCGTTCAGGCAGATGTCCGCCCACGAGTTGAGCGATACCGAATCGCCGAACCACTGGTGTGCGTTCTCGTGCACCAGGGTCAGGATTTCCGCCCATTTCGCATAAGTGGGACGGGTCTGCGTTTCCAGGGAGAAGTGGATGTTCTCGTCGAGGTAGATGCCGCCGGCCGCGCTCTGCGGGTATTTGCCGAACTTGCTTTCCAGGAACGAGATCACTTCCGGGAGCCGGTCGCCGGTCGCCTCGCGGGGTTCGGCGCCGGGCGCGTACCCGGAGATGATCGGCGTGCCGTCCGGCAGCGTGGACCGCTGCACGGTGAATTTGTCGATCGCGATCGTCGTCAGGTAGCTGGCGATCGGGTTCGGGTCGGTCCAGGTCGTGGTGGTTTTGCCGTCCTTGGCGCTGGTGCCCTGGTCCCGGCCGTTGGACAGCACCGTCCAGCCGGCGGGCACGTGCGCGGTCAGCGTGAAGGTCGCTTTGTCCCGCGGGGTTTCGTTGACCGGGTACCAGAACGACGCCGAATGCGGCTCGCCGACCAGGTACGCGCCGCCGTCCTCGGAGCGGGCCCAGCCGTTTTCCGATCCGCCGTCGTGCGGGGTTTTCGCCGGAACACCCGAATAGCGCACGCGCGTCCGGAACGTCGAACCTGACCGCAGGGGCTCGGCCGGCGTCACGACCAGCTTGTTCTTCTCCCGGCTGTACTTCGCCGGTTTCCCGTCGATCTCCACCCCGGAGACGTCCAGTCCGCGCAGGTCGAGGTCGAACCGGCTGAGGTCCTGCGTGGCTTTCGCGGAGACCGTGGTGTCGCCGTCGAGGCGGCCGCTCGGCGGGTCGTAGCTGACGTCGACGTGGTAGTCGAGGGCGTCGTACCCGCCGTTGCCGTCCTCCGGGAAGTACGGATCGCCCGCGCTGCCCGCGCCTGGTGCCGGATGCAGGGGCGGCGGTGGCGGAGCAGCGGGTTCGGCGGGGCTGCACGCGGACAGCGCAAGCACGCCGGTGAGGGCGAGGACGGCGATCTGGCGGCTGCGCATTCCTTCACCCTAGGGCCAGGTTTGTGGTGAAGTAGCCGCGTAAACCCAGGAGGACTAATGCGACCAGGCCTGATCGACTTCGGCGGCGACGAACGCCCTGGCGTGTCGATCCTGCTGTTGCACGGGCTGATGGGCCGCGCTCGCACCTGGTGGCCGGTCGCGCAGTGGCTCAAGCGGTACGGCCGGGTGCGCGCCCTCGACGCCCGCGGTCACGGCCGTGCGCCGCACACCGGGCCGTGGACCACCGAGCAGTTCGCCGAGGACGTCGCGGACGTGCTGGCCGGCCTCGGTCCGTCCGTGCTGATCGGCCATTCGATGGGCGGGCTGCACGCGTGGGCCACCGCGGCGAAGTACCCGGAGCTGGTACGCGCGGTGGTCAGCGAGGATTTCGCGCCGGACCAGCGCGGACGCACCGTCGAGACCTGGCGCGGCTACTTCGAGAGCTGGCCGGTGCCGTTCGAATCGCTGGCCCACGTGCGCGAGTTCTTCGGCACCGCGGGCGACTACTTCACCGAATGCGTCGAGGAGCGCGAAGACGGCTATCACCTGATCGCCGACCTGGAGAATCTCTACGAGATCGCCGCCGAATGGGGCCGCCGCGACTACTGGTCCATTGTGGACGGTATTCGCTGTCCGCTGCTTCTGGTCGAGGGCGAGCACACCGCGATGCCCGCGGGTCAGCAAGCCGAGGTCGCGGCGCGCGTCCCCGGCGCGAAGCACCTGATCGTGTCCGGTTCGGCGCATCTGCCGCATGCCGAGGCGCCGGAGACGTATCGCGGGGCGGTGGAGGCGTTCCTGTCCGGCCTGTGACGCCTCACGTGTGCCGCCCTCGCTGGCACGCGTGAGGCGTCCCCGGTCAGCGGGCCAGCTCGGCGCGCCAGGCGGCGGTCGAGCGGTCCGCCGGCACGATCAACGGCCAGATGTCCGAGCCGAGGTAGGCGGATTCGGCGCTCGCCCGGGCCGCGGTGCAGCTGTCCCGGGAGAGCCCGTGCTCGGCGGCCAGCGCGGATACGGCGTCCGCGGTCGCCTTGCCGAACACGCCGTCGGTGGGCACGCCGAACCCGGCGGCGCGCAGGAAACGTTGCGCGGTCATCACCTTCGGACCGGTGTCACCCGGTTTGAGCAGCGGCCACTCGGGTGCGTCGAGCCGCGCGACGGAGACGCCGAGCTGCCGGCCGACCGCATTGCGCAGCTCGGGGAGCCGGTTGTAGAGCACCTGGCCGCAGCACTCGGTCGAGTTGAAATCGCGGTGGCCCTTGATGAACTCGGGGCTGATGCCGTATTGGTGCGCGATGTAGGCGATCAGCTGCACGAGCGAGTTCCAGAGCGCGACTGGCACGTCGACCGTGCTGTAGAGGCCCTCGTTCTCGATGCCGAGGCATTCGCTGTTGTGGTTGGCCACGTTCGCGCCCTGCACGTGCTGCTTCCCGCCGCGCAGGATTTCGAGGCTGCGGTGCCGACCTTCGGTGACGAACCCGCCGCGGCTGTTCGTGAACTGCTGGCCGGTGTCGATCCAGCCGCGGGTGTCCATGTGGAAGTTCTGGATGTCCCGCGAGATCTGCAGCGCGTGCGCCAGCGAATAGTCGGTGTTGTTGCCGGGGTCGACGGTGTGGTGCACCACGATGTACGTCGGCTTGTGGTTCTCCACCACGATCGCGCCGGACGCGGGCCGGGCGTTCCACTCGGCCGTCGAGTGGATGACCGGGGTGGTGACGGCTGCCGCGGATCTCGCCGTGGCGAAGCCCAGCGCGCCCACGGCGGTGGCGGTGAGGCCGCCCTTCAAGACAGCACGACGCGTTGCTTCCCCCATGCGGAACTCCTCAGCCAGCAAGTGCGACGGGGGAAAGCTAACCCGGCACCCCGGCGGCAACAACTTTTTGCCGACTTTCGTCGTAGTGCGTCAGTGTTCCCCAGGGAGCGCGAACAGTCCGTCGCGGGTTTGCTCCAGCAGACCGTCCACGAGCAGCGAGTCCAGGCACCGGTCGCGCTGGCCGGATTCGTGCCACACGAGATCCAGCCGTGCTTTCTCGACCGGTCCCTCGGCACCGCGCAGGACGTCCAGCAGCAGCCCGCGCACCTGCCGGTCGGTCCCGGCGAACTTCTGCACCGGCTTGGCCGGACCGGCGTATTCGGGACGGCCGTTGCGCTGCCACGCGCATTCGGTGTAAATCGGGCAGTCCGCGCACTTCGGCGACCGCGCGGTGCAGATCAGCGCGCCCAGTTCCATCAGCGCCGCGGACAGCTTCGCCGCTGGTGCGTCCTCGGCGGGCAGCAGCGCTTCGACGTCCGCCATGTCGCGGGTATTCGACGCCGGACCAGCGTCTCCCGCGCCATGAACGGCACGCGCGACCACCCGTCGGACGTTCGTGTCCACCACCGGCGCGCGCTTGCCGTACGCGAACGCCGCCACCGCGCGCGCCGTGTACGCGCCAATGCCGGGCAGCGCGAGCAGTGTGTCCACATCGGACGGCACGACGTCGCCGTGCTCCTGAGCGATGACGGTGGCGGCGGCGTGCAGCCGAAGCGCGCGACGCGGGTAGCCGAGCTTGCCCCACGCGCGCACGACCTCGCCGGTCGTCTCCGCGGCCAGCGCGGAGGGCACCGGCCAGCGAGCCATCCATTCCAGCCAGATCGGCTGGACGCGCGAGACCGGCGTCTGCTGCAGCATGATTTCGCTGACCAGCACGCCCCACGCCGAGCAGTCCGGCTCCCGCCACGGCAGGTCCCGGCCGACCTCGGCGAACCAGTCGATCAGAACATCGGTGTCTAGGCCCACCCCGCCATTGAATACGACCGAATACGACTGCCCTTACTTGACCTCGGTCAGGCTCCCGGCCTTCACGTCGTAGACGAATCCGCGCACGTTGTCGGTGTGCAGGAGGAAGTCGCTGCGCCGGGCGCGCTCCATCGAGGTGCGCACGCTGTCCTCGACCTTGCGGAACGCCTCGACCGCCCAGGTCGGCCGCAGCCCGGTGGCGGACTCCAGCTCGTCCTTGAACTCGTCCTCGGTGACCGTGGAGAGGCCGCAGTCGGTGTGCTGGACGATCAGCACCTCGCGGGTGCCGAGCTTGCGCTGGCTGAGCGCGAGCGAGCGGATCATGTCGTCGGTCACCACACCGCCCGCGTTGCGCAGCACGTGCGCCTCGCCCTGCAGCAGGCCGAAGATCTCGAACACCCGGATCCGGGCGTCCATGCAGGTCAGGATCGACACCTGCAGCGACGGCTTGGGGGAGGACCGGTCACCGGGAACGATGTTCCCGATTTCCCGGTTGCGCTTGAGCAGCACGTCGATGGAGGTCATGGGACACCTTTCGGCCTGCGCTTCCCCGCTGGTCGCGGGCGGTTCCGTCCAATGGAACCGGCCCGGGGCCGCCCGCACAACGCGGTGGGCGGGAAATCACGGCGAAGGCTGGGGTGACTCGCGAGTGGCGATCACGGGTTTTCACCGCGATTGCCGCGCACGAAGTCACCCGCCGAACCAGGGCTCCTCGACCGTCCGCGGCGGCGCCGACGTGCGGCCGACCCGCAGTTCGGTCGGCAGCGTGATGACCTTCGGTCCGACGCGCTCGGCCGAGCTGAGCAGCAGCCGTCCGGCCACCTTGCCCTTCTCCAGGACCGGCTGGTGCACCGTCGTGAGCCCGGAACGCTCCGCCTCGGCGATGCCGTCGAAGCCGGTCACCGTGAGGTCGAGCGGCACCCGCAGCCCGCGTCGCGCGGCCTCGGCCAGCGCGCCGAGCGCGAGGATGTCCGACGTGCAGACCAGGGCCGTGACCTGCGGATACGCGTCCAGCAGCTGACGCGCGGCAGAGGCGCCGTCGTCCACCGTGTGGTCGAAGCGCTCGACGACCGGCACGGTCGCCCAGTCGACGCCCGCCGAGGAAAACGCCGTCGCCAGCGCTTCCAGCCGGGTGCGCTGCACGTGGAAGTGCGCGCCGCTCTGGCGTTCGGCGGTCACGAAATCGTCGTTGCGCTCGCGGCCGAGCCGCATGCAGAGGACGCCGATCTGCCGATGGCCGAGCGCCACCAGATGGTCGGCGAGCTGCGTCACAGCGGCCGCGTCGTCCGGGCCGACCCGGTCCACGCCGTCGATCCGGGGCTGGTCGATGATCACCGTCGGCACGGGCCGTTCGAGGACGGCCGCGAGATGCGGGTCGTCGTCCGGCACGGAGTACACGACGAACCCGTCCACGCCCGCGCGGTGCACCGCGGCGAGGTCCTCGCGGCCGGGGCTGGCCGGCACGAGATGCAGGCCGACGCCCGCGTCCTCGCAGGCCAGCGCGAGCCCTTCGAGCACGCCGACGGCGGCCGGGTCGCGGAAGGCGTAGGAGAGGTTCTCGGTCAGCAGCAGTCCGACCGCGCCCGCCTTGCGGGTGCGCAGCGACCGCGCGACCGGGTCGGGGCCGGGGTAGCCGAGCCGCCGCGCGGTCTCGAGCACCCTGCGGCGCAGTTCGGGGGAGAGCTGATCCGGGCGGTTGTAGGCGTTGGACACGGTGGTCCTGGACACCCCGAGTTCCGCCGCGAGCGACGCCAATGTCGCCTGCCTCCGGGTGCGAATAGGACGGCCCATCCGCAAACCGTAACGGTTCAGATCGTTTTCCAGAAGCGACACCCCTGTGGTGAGCGTCTCGATCCGTTCGGTGATCAAGAGCGCGTACGGCCACCCGGTGGAGTGAGGTTCGCCGTTCGGATGGGGTAAGGTGAATCTGACAACGGTTTCCATTAGCAGTTCGACCCAGGAGAGCCCGATGACTTCCCGCCGCACCACGAGCGTCCTCGCCGCCGCGTCGGCTTTGGCTGTGTTCGCGCTCGGCGCGTGCTCCAGCACGTCGTCCTCGACCGGTTCCGGGGCGGGAGGGGGAACGGGCGATCAGGTGAAGGTCGTCGCCTCCACCGATGTCTGGGGCAGCGTCGTGTCCGCCATCGGAGGCGACAAAGTGCAGGTCACGTCGATCATCCACGATCCGTCAGCCGACCCGCACTCGTACGAATCGACCGCCGACGACGCGCTCGCCGCCAAGAAGGCCCAGCTGACCCTCGGCAACGGCGGCGGGTACGACCAGTTCTTCACCAAGCTCTCCGGCGAGGCGGCTTCGGCGAAGAAGCTGGTCGCCTACGACATCGCCAAGCCGGGCGAGGAGAACGAGCACGTCTGGTACGACCTGCCGGGCGTCGAGAAGGTCGCCGACCAGGTCGCGGCCGCGCTCGGAGAGATCCAGCCCGCGTCGAAGAAGACGTTCGACGACAACGCCAAGACCTTCAAGAGTCAGGTCGACGGCCTGATCAAGAAGGCGGCCGCGCTGGGCACCGCGCACCCGGGCACGAAGGTCGTCGTCACCGAACCGGTCGCGCACTACCTGCTGAAGACCGCGAACATCGCCGACGCCACGCCGAAGGCCTTCTCCGACGCGATCGAGAACGAGACCGACGTGCCCGCCGCGGCGGTCTCCGACTTCACCAAGCTGATCAAGGAGAAGCAGGTGAAGGCGCTGGTCAACAACGTGCAAACGGTCACCCCGCTGACCAAGCAGGCGGTCGCCGACGCGAAGGCGTCCGGGGTCGCGGTGGTCGACGTATCCGAGACGCTCCCGGCGAACGTCACGGGCTACATTGACTGGATGACCAAGGATGTGGACTCGCTGTCGGGGGCTCTGAACAGCTGATGTCCGTCCAGCTTCCGGAAGCCGGCCCCGCGGTCCGCGTGCGCGGAGCCGGGCTCGCCTTCGGCGACCGCACTCTCTGGTCCGGTTTGGACCTTGACGTCGAACCGGGCGAATTCCTGGCTGTCCTCGGCCCGAACGGTTCCGGCAAAAGCAGCTTCCTCAAGGCGTTGCTGGGCATGCAGTCGTTGTCGGCGGGCACGGTGGAAATCGCCGGCGGCCGTCCGGGCGGGGCGAACCGCAAGGTCGGTTACATCCCGCAGCAGCGCGCGATCGACGATTCGCTCACGCTGCGCGGCATCGACCTGGTCGGCCTCGGACTGGACGGCCACCGCTGGGGTCCGGGACTGGCCGGAATGGGCGCACGGAAACGTCGCGTGGCGTCGGTGATCGAATCGGTCGGCGGCACGCGCTACGCGAAGCAGCCGGTCGGTCGGCTTTCCGGCGGCGAACAGCAACGACTGCGGGTGGCACAGGCGCTGGTCGGCGATCCGGCGGTGTTGCTGTGCGACGAACCGCTCTTGTCGCTCGACCTGGCGCACCAGCGCGCGGTGAGCGAACTGATCGACGCTCGCCGGCGCGAAGCCGGGACCGCCGTGTTGTTCGTGACGCACGAGATCAACCCGGTCCTGCAGTTCGTCGACCGCGTGCTGTACCTGGTGAACGGCCACTTCCGGATCGGCAAGCCGGACGAGGTGATGACCTCGGAGACGCTGTCGGAGCTGTACGGAACGAAGATCGAGGTGCTGCGCGTCGGCGGGCAGATCCACATCGCCGGGGCGCAGAGCGCGTTGTGCGAGGACCAACCGCACCACCACGAGCAGGAAGCAGTGGGCTGAGCCTTGGACGGCATCTTCGACTTCGCCAAGACGTGGGAGCTGATCTCGGCTCTGGACAGCGTTCGCATCGCGCTGATCGCGGCCGCGGTGCTCGGCTTGCTGGCCGGGGTGCTCGGCCCGCTGATCGTGATGCGCCGCATGTCCTTCGCGGTGCACGGCACGTCCGAACTGGCCTTCACCGGCGCGGCCGGCGCGCTGCTGCTGGGCGTCGGAGTGGAATACGGCGCACTGGCCGGTGCCGTCGCGGCCGCGCTGTTGCTGGGAATCCTGGGAATCCGCGACGCCGACCGCGATTCGGTGATCGGCGTGATCCTGTCCTTCGGACTGGGCATGGGCGTCCTGCTGCTGTCGTTCTACAAAGGACGGTCAGCGAACAAATTCGGCATTCTGACCGGCCAGATCATCACGGTGGACAGCACGAACCTGACCGCGCTGGTGATCGCGGCGGCAGCAGTGCTGGCAGTGCTTTCGCTGATCTATCGCCCGCTGCTGTTCGCCAGCGTGGACCGCGCGGTGGCCGAGGCTCGCGGGGTTCCGGTGAAGACGCTGACGGTGCTGTTCTCGCTGCTGGTCGGGGTCGCGACGGCGTTGAGCGTGCAGGTGGTCGGGTCGCTGCTGGTGGTCGCTTTGATGGTCACCCCCGCCGCGGCTGCCGCCCGGGTGACGGCGAGCCCGTTGCGCGCGACGGTGCTGTCGGTGGTGTTCGCGGAGGTCGCCGCACTGGGCGGGATCGTGCTGTCGCTGGCTCCGGGATTGCCGGTGAGCGCGTTCGTGACGTCGATTTCGTTCTTGATCTACCTGGTGTGCCGGATCATCGCGTGGGTCCGCGACCGCCGGCGCGGTGTCCGGACCAGCCCGGTGGAAGAACCGGCCCCAGTTCCGGTCGGCTAGCGGTACCCGGTCACCTGCTGGCGGGACAAGGTCGGCGCGTCGATCTGGTCGAGGACGGCTTTCGCCAGAACCGCCCGCAGCCGCAGCCTCCTGCCCGTCATCGACGCCACGCGCGAGTGGAGCGACCGGCATCTGGCGGATCTCCTGGCACACCGCGAAAACTACTCGTCGGCTACCGGATCGGATGCTGCGCCAGCGCCGACTTCACCGCCGCGATGAACCCCTCGTCGGTGAACGGCACCAATCCGCCCGCGACGTTCCGCTCCACCGCCTGCAGCACCACCACGTGCGAGTTCACGAACTGGTTCACCGCCTGCGACTGCGGCGTCTTGTCCGTCGAATACGCCAGGTACGTGAGATTCGTGAACGCCGCCTCGAGATACCGCGAAGACGCGAGGCTGAACGAGTCGCCGTAGACGAGGGTCGGCTGGTCGATCGTTCCGACGATCGGCGGGGCCGAGCGGTGCACCGGCTGGTCGATGTTGGCGATGAATTCCCCCGCGCGGTCGGTGACGCCGTCCGGGCGCAGGCTGTAGCGGGTGTTCGACTTGACACCGGTCTGGCCGAGCAGCAGCGGCAGGTCCGCGACCGCGTCGTACTGGCCGTCCGGGGCGCTCAGCCAGCTGTTCGTCGTACCCGGCTTGATCGTGTCGGCGAGCGTGCGGGTAAGGACGAGCCCGCCTTCGTCGCGCCAGTGCGTGTCGTTGGGGGCGTAGATCGGGTGGCCGACGCGGGCCGCTTCAGCGGCGAGCTGCGGGCGCAGGTCGAGCGAGTGGCCTTCGGTGGTGATCTTGTACCAGTCGTTCGGCGCCGCGGCCTGGGAGCATTCCTTGCCCGGGTAACTGGCGGGCAGGAACTGCGGCACCATCGTGGTCTTGTCCGGCGTCACCACGAACACGAACTTCCGGCCGGACGCCTCGACCGCCGCGCGCAGTTCGTCGACCCGCTTCAGCGTGGTGTCGATGTCCTGCGTCGGCGTGCACTTCGCTTCGGAGTCGTAGCCGTAGTACAGCCAGCCGTCGGCCCCCTGGACGACCTTGCGGTATCCGGCCTGGCTGGACCCCGGCCCGCTCGGCAGCGACGGGCCCGCGTTCGGCGCGCTCGGCTGCTGCAGCGGAGGAGCCGGGATCGGGCCGGTGCTCGACGCCGAACCCTGGTCGAGCGGCGCGGCCTCGCCGAAGACGCCCTCGCTGATCCCGTTCGCCGCGTTGATCGCGCCCGCCCGGAACGACAGCTGATCGGTCGCCCATTTGGGGAGATTCGTGAAGAAGCCGAACCCCTCGCCGAGGTTGGGGAATCCGGCGAGCTTGTGGTTTTCGATCTCGCTCGGCCGGACCCCGACGACCCACAGCAGGGTCGGCGTCACGAAGAACAACAGGGCGCTGACCAGTGCGGTCAGCTGTCGCTTGCCGTGCCGCGGGCGATGCAGCGCGTGCTCGCGGGGCAGGTAGGCCTCGTGGACTGCGGGCAGCTGCGGTGGCTCGGACACGTTCCAGAGATTAGCCAGTTCGAGTGAGCCCGGCGCGAACTACCGCCGAAAAGTCAGCCGAGCATGAGGAGGACTTGCAACTCGCCGACGAGGAACCCGATCACGCCGCCGACCGCGATCAGCTTCCATTCGTCCTGCCGGAACGCCGGCCGCAGCAAACCCTCGAACTCGAGCGGCGTCAGCGCGAGCATCCGCTGCTCCACCATCTTCGCCACGTCCATCGCCTCGGTCAGGTACCCCTCGGCGTAGCGCGCGGTCAGCGGCATTTCGGCCAGCGCCCGCTGTGCCGCAGCGTGCTTCATCTCCTGCAGCCGCTGCGCCCCGATGGCGAGCGCGACCACCGGTTTCGCGGCGCTGACCTGCGCGTCCACCGCGTGTCCGACGGCGCGTTCGACCATCGCCACGAGCCGGTCCGACTTGGGGCCGCGCAGCAGGGCGTCGAGCAGATTCGGAACGGTCAGCACCTCGTTGGCGACCAGTTCGCCGTACTGCCGGGCCACCTCGGCGCGCCGCCGCTGGAACTTGCCCTGCAGGATCACCCGGCCCAGCCGCACCGGCTCGCGCGGCAGGAAGATCATCTTGATCGCCAGCCAGTCGGTGAACAGCCCGATCGCGCCGCCGAAGATCGGCAGCACCAGCGGCTGCCGGGTCAGCGCCCACACGAGGGCCTGGATCAGGCCGAGCACGAAGCCGAAGACGATCCCGGCGCGCGCGATGAACGTCATCTCCGGCCGGGACGTTTCGCGGATCAGCCGGACCAGCAGCGCGCGGTCGCGGGTGAGCCGTTCGACCGTCATGTGCCGGACGTCGAGGACCTCGTCCAGGTGGTCGCGGACCTCGTCGAGGAAGTCCCGCACCAGCTGCGGCGCGCTGGCCTGCACCTGTTTGATCAGCAGTTCCTGGGCGAGCGTGGGCATGACCTCCCACAGCCGCGGATGATGCTGTTCGAGCACGTCGCGCGCGATCCCGTCGACCGCGCGCAGCAGCGGCTGCTCGAGTTCGCGGGTGATGATCACCGGGTCGACGCGGGCGAAGACCTCATTGATGTCGAGCAGGTTCGCGGTGAGCAGGTCGGTCGCGATCGCGGCCATCCGGCCGCCGTGCTTCGGGACCACGCCCTGCCAGCCGAGGAACGGCCGGATGCCGATGAAGTGGAGCGGGCGGAACATCATCTCGATCGCGACGCGCTTGGTGACGTAGCCGATCAGCGCGGCGACGAACGGCATCGAGACGTACACCGGCCAGTGCCGCGCGAGGTCGTCCAGCACCGCGTTCACCGGGTCTCCCTCCCCCGCTCCGGAAGGAAACCGTATCGCGTGCGCGGTCGCTCCGCGTCGTCCCCACCGCCGCCCTCGAAGCCGCGCTCACCCCAAAAGAAGCAACGCCTGCAGTTCGCCGACGATGCCGCCGATCACCGCGCCGACCGCGATCAGCTTCCATTCGTCCTGCCGGAACGCCGGTCGCAGCAACTGCTCGAATTCGAGCGGGCTGAGCCGGCGCATCCGGTCCACGATCGTGTTGCGGACGTCGAGCGCGTTGATCGCGTACGTCTCCGCGTGCCGGATCGTGTCCGGCACCCGCTCGGCGGCTTTCGCGGCGGCGACCTGCTTCATTTCCTGGAACCGTTTCGTGCCCACCGCGATCGCGACGAACGGCTTCACGACGCTCGCCTGCGCGTCGATCGTCTTCTGCACCTCGCGGCTGATCAGCGAGAACAACCGGTCCGATTTCGGCCCGCGCAGCACGGCTTCCAGCAGATTCGGCACGGTGATGATCTCCCGCGCGATCATGTCGCCGTAATCGGCGGCCACCTCGTCGCGGCGCTTCTGGAACACGCCCTGCCAGGTGTAGAAGCCGAAGAACCGTTTCGGCTCGCGTGGCAGGAAGATCATTTTGAGCGCGAGCCAGTCGGTCAGCCAGCCGATCCCGAGCCCGAACAGCGGCAGCACGATCGGCGACCTCGTCAGCGACCAGACCAGCAGCTGCACGCAGCCGAGAATGAACCCGAACCAGATGCCCGACCGGGCGATGAACCGCATTTCCGGCCGCGAGATGTCGCGGATCAGCCGGTTCAGCAAAGCCTTGTCGCGCACCAGGTTCGTGACGACCATGTGCTTGAGGTCGAGCACGTCCTCGATGTTCCGGGAAATTTCCCGCATGATCTTCGTGATCGCTCGCGGCGCCTCGGCCTGCACGCGTTTCAGCAGCAGCTGCTGCGCTCCGGACGGCAGCATTTCCCACAGCCGCGGCTGATAGGTCTCCATCACCTCGCGGGTGACGTCCTCGACCACGCGCAGCAGCGGCTGTTCGATCTCCTTCGCGACCTGCTCCGGGTCGAGCCGGGCGAAGATCTCCTTCGGGTCGACGAGGTTGGTGGTGAGCATTTCGGTCGCGGTGGTCGCCATCCGCTCGGCGTTCGCGGGCAGCACGCCCTGCCAGCCGAGAAAGGGCCGGACGCCGACGAATTCGAGCGGCCGGAACATCATCTCGATGGCGACGCGTTTCGTGACGTAGCCGATCAGTGCCGCGATGAACGGCATGGAGACGTACACCGGCCAGTGCTCGGCGAATGTGTGCACGCGTGTCCCCTCCGTGTCGCTCACCGGAACGGTAACCCGCGCCTCAGTGGAGCAGCAGGAGGACCTGCAGTTCGCCGACGAGCCCGCCGATCACCGCGCCGACCGCGATGAGCTTCCACTCGTCCTGTTTGAACGCCGGCCGGAGAATGCCCTCGAACTCCAGCGGAGTCAGCTGCCGCATCTTGTCGACGATGGTGTTGCGGACGTCGAGCGCATCGGTCGCGTAACTCTCGACGTGCTTCACGGTTTCCGGCAGGTACGCGATGGCCTTCTCCGCGGCGGCCTGCTTCATCTGCCGGTACTCGCGCCCGCCGACAGCCAGCGCGACCAGCGGTTTCGCCAGACCGGCCTGTGCGTCGACGGTCCGCTGGACCTCCCGCGTGACGAGTGCGAACAGCTTGTCCGCACGTGGCCCGGTGAGGACGGCTTCGAGCACATTCCCCGCGGTGAGGACTTCCTCCGCGATCAACGCGCCATAGTCGGCGGCGACCTGTGCCCGCCGTTTCTGGAACATGCCCTGCCAGGTGAAGAACAAGAACCGGCGCGGCTGACGCGGGTAGAAGATCATTTTGAGTGCGAGCCAGTCCGTGACGAAGCCCGTGACGAAACCGAAGACCGGCATGATCACGGGTTGTTTGATGAGCGCCCAGGCGATGAGCTGGACGAGCCCGATCACGAATCCGAAGCCGATCCCGCTGCGGGCGATGAACCGGAACTCGGGCGCGGCGACCTCGCGGATCAGCCGGCAGGTGAGCGATTTGTCCCGGACCATGGCGTTGATCAGCATGTCGTTGACGTCGAGCACTTCGTCCACATTCGACGACACTTCCCGCATCAGCCGCTTCACGACCGCGGGCGCCTGTGCACGGACCCGGTCCACCAGCAGTTGCTGCGCACGGGCGGGCAGCATTTCCCACAGCCGCGGCTGGTAGGTCTCGAACACCTCGCGGGTGACCTCGTCGACCGCCTTCAGCAGCGGTTCTTCCAGCTGCGCGACCATTTCCTCGGGGTCGAGGCGGGCGAAGGCCTCGCGCGGGTCGAGGAGGTTCTTGGTGAGCAGGTCGACCGCGGTGGTGGCCATCCGCCGGGAGTTCGCCGGGATGACGCCCTGCCAGCCGAGGAAGGGCCGGATGCCGCGGAACTCGAGCGGCCGGAACATCATCTCGATCGCGACGCGTTTGGTCAGGTAGCCGATGAGCGCCGCGATGAACGGCATGGTCGCGTACACGTGCCAGTGCGCGGCGAGGTCGGCGGCGACGGCTGAAAAGTCCATGCGTCTGCCCCGTTCGCCCGCGCGTACGTCGAAGGGGACAGGATGCCATGCGTGACGTCGGGTTTCGCGCTTCGTAATACAGCCGTTTGGCGGTACGTGCGGCAGGTGCCCCGATCACTAAGGTGGCCCGATGGTCGCGCCCGAGAAGCCGCAGCACCCCGCCTTTGCTGTCACCCGGAAGGGATACGACCCGAATCAGGTCGACGCCCGCATCGCCCAGCTGACCAGCGAACTCAAGACGACCTCCCACGGCCGTGACGAGGCGGTGGCGACGGCAGGCGAGCTCACGAAGGCCCTGACGACAGCCCAGGCGGAGCTGTCCGAGGCGAAGGCCGCGCTGGTCCGGGTCACCTCGAGCCCGGCGGGTGCCGGTGCGATCTCCGAACGCGTGCGGATGATGGTGCAGCTGGCCGAGGACGAGATCGCCGACCTCCGCCGCTCCGCGGAAGCGGACGCAGCGTCGACCCGCGCCGAAGCGGACCGCTACGCCCACGAAACCCAACGGGCAGCGGACAAAGCGGCCAAAGAATCCGAAGCGGAACGCCAGCGGTTGCTCGCGGAGACCCACGCCGATTTGGCCGCGCGCTCGGAAGCCCTGGACGCCCGGATCGCGGCGGCGGAGAAGGATCTGGCCGCGCGACAAGCGGATCTGGAGTCCCGGATCGCCGCCGCCGAAGCGGACATCGCGACTCGTACTGCCGCCGCGGACGAGGAGATCGCGGCTCGCCTGGCGGATCTGGAAGCGCGGCTCAAAGCGGGTAATGAGGACATCGCGACCCGCACCGCCGCTGCGGACGCGGACATCGCCGCTCGGACGGCAGCGGCCAATGAGGACATCGCCACCCGGACCGCTGCCGCCAACGAGGACATCGCCACCCGGACGGCTGCGGCCGACGCGGAGATCGCCACTCGCTTGGCCGCGGCTGAGGAGGACATCGCCACTCGCACTGCGGCCGCCGACGCGGAGATCGCGTCCCGCACCGAAGCCGCCGACCGCGCCCGCGCCGAGGCGGACCAGGCTGCCGCAGCGGCCCGCGCCGAAGCAGACCAGGCCGCCCTGATCGCCCGCACCCAGGCCGACGAAGCCGCCGCCGAAGCCCGAGCCAAGGCAGACGCCGAATCACAGCACGCCCGCCTAGCCGCGGACGCCGAAGCCCGCCGCATCCGCGACGAGAAGGACGCCGCAGCCCTCCGCGTCCGGACCGAAGCCGACGAAGCGGCCGCCCAGGCCCGCGCGGAAGCAGACGCCGCAGCCGAAGCCGCCCGCCGAGCCGCCGACGAGGAGTCCGCCCGACGCCGAGCCGAAGCCGATGCCGCCGCCGAAGCAGCAGCCGCCCAAGCCCGTGCCGAGGCGGACCGTCGAGCGTCGGAAGAGATCGCCATCAAGAAGGCACAGGCAGAAACCGCCCTCGCCGACGCTCTCCAGAAGCAAACCGAAGCCACCGAATCGCGCACCCTGGCCCTGGACCTGCGCACCAAGGTCGCCGATCGGATCGCCGCGACCAACGAGGCCGTCCAGGAAGCGTTGCGCTTCCTCGGCTCTCAGGAAGAGGAAGCCGCTTCGGCTGACCCCTCACTGGCCGATGCACCCTCGCAGACTCCGGCACCGACTGCCGGACCTTCGCAGACTTCGGCACCGACTGCGGCACCTTCGCCAACTGGCTCGCCCGCGCCTGCGTTGCCCCAGCCGACCCCACGCCCCACCTCGTCCACTTCGGACGCACAATCCCCCGCAGACCCACGGCAACCCGCTGAGCAACCGACACCTCGAAACGGCATCGGCAATGGCAATGGTCGTCGCCCCGGTCGCCCCCGAGCGGGTCGCTCCTAACCGTCGCGTCACGGCCCGGTTGGATTCCTAGCCGCCGCGCCTCGGTTTCGGCTGCCGCGCCTCGGTTCGCCGGTTGTAGCCCGGGCCGGTTCGCTTCTGGCGGTCGCGTCTCGGATCGCTTGGCTTCTAGCCGTCGCGTCACGGGGCACTTCGCTCCTGGCCACCGTCTCTCGGCCCGCTTCGCTCTTAGCCGCGGCGACTGCGCCTGCTTTTGCTCTCGACTGGCCTAGCTCGCATTAGCCGGGCAAGCCTCGAGCCTGCCGATCGTGCCTGGCCGGGCTCGCCGTTGGTCGGCGATCCCTGGCCCGCTGG
Organism: Amycolatopsis echigonensis; assembly: GCF_014174495.1. Classification (GTDB taxonomy): domain Bacteria; phylum Actinomycetota; class Actinomycetes; order Mycobacteriales; family Pseudonocardiaceae; genus Amycolatopsis; species Amycolatopsis echigonensis. The sequence goes on along the minus strand of NZ_JACJHR010000010.1, from coordinate 102,431 downwards.
AGCGATGGCCTGCGTGAACCGTCGCCGATCCGAGGGCTTACCCGCGCCCCTTCAAGCTCCCCAACCGCATCACCCTGCTGTCACTGCGAACAGCTCGTCGTCGATCCAGCCGCGGTCCCGCAGCTCACAGCAAAACCGTTGGTACGAAGCCATCATCGCCGCTGCCTCACCGGGCGACGGCTCGACGAGCGACCCCATCGGCATTCCCTCGCACACCGCACTCAGCCCACCCGGCGTACACCCTGCCGCCGCGAGCAGTGCCGCGCCGTATCCCGTTTCTGCCTGCGGTGCCACCTGCAGTCCTAGACCGCTCACGGTAGCCCGGATCTGAGTCCATAAAGGACTCTTGCTTCCGCCACCCGCCGCGAGGAGCGGTTCGCTGACCGAAACACCCAGCCGTCGCAGGTGGTCCAGGGCTAGCCGTTCCAGGAAGGCGACTCCCTCCAGCCGAGCCCGATGCAATTCGACCTCGTCGGCTGGGGTGCCGAGGACGAAACCTTCCGCGTCACCGTGCGCGAAGGGAAACCGTTCGCCCTTGCGCCGCAACGGGAAAGCCACGACCTCGGCCGGGCCGCGGGCAGCAGCGGCGGCATCCAGCTCCGCCAGCCGTGGACTGTCCGAAACGGACTCACCACCGGTGTTCGACGCGCCGCCTGGCAGCCACCACCCGTCTGGATGCCGGTGGCTGTACATCACTCCGGTGGGATCGGGCACCAGCGACTCCGTGACGCCCTTCAGCACATACGTGGTCCCGAGAATCCCCACGAACCGCCCCGGTTCGACCGCGCCCGCGGCCAGCTGCCCCGCGCACCCGTCCGTCATGCCCGCCACCACGAGACATCCAGCAGGCAACCCGGCGACCGGCACCGAAATCTCACCCAGCGCGCTCGTCGGCGCGACCACCGGCGGCAACATCCCGTCCGGCACGCCCAAACCGGCGAACACCTCGGACGGCCATTCCCCGGCCAACGGGTCGTAACCGCTTTTGAGTGCGTGCGACCAATCCGCCGCGACCGGATGTCCGGTCAGTTTCGCCGCGATCATCTCCGGCGTGTGCCGGACACTGACCGCCTCGGTGTGCTCGGCCAGCCAGGCGATCCGGCCGAGTGCCGCGGTCGGCGAGACGCCCGAACCCAGGTTCCGCCAGCGTCCGGCGCCGAGTTCCGCGGCTTTCGCGTTGTAATCCGCGCCGCGCCGGTCGTCGTACATCAACGCGGGCGTCACCGGTTCGCCCGCGGCGTCGACTCCGACGATCGTTCCGGACGTCGCCGCGATCGCCACCGCCGAGACTTCCGTGCCACGTCCGGGCAGCGCGGCAGTGACCTCGCTCAGCACCGAACCGACCGCCGGCCACCACGCCGACGGATCCTGTTCGCTGCGGCCACCGCCCGCGCGCACCGGCGCCGGCAGCGACGCCGATGCGGTGGCGAGGACCGAGCCGCCGCGCACCGCGAAGGCGCGAACCCCCGCGGTGGCGACGTCGATGCCGACCGAGACCTGCTCGTTCACGCCGTGCTGACCCTCTCTTCGACATCCTGCAAACTGCCGTCGGTCGCGAGCGCTTTCTCGGTTTGCTCCGGCAGCTTCAGGAACCGCACCAGCACCGCGGCGACCAGGTACAGCGCGGCGAAGATGATGACCACGCCGGCGGCACCGGCCGGTCCGAGGAACAGCGACACGATCGCCGGCCCGACGAATGCCGCAGCGCCCGCGCCGAGGTTGAGCAGAGCCATCGCGCCGCCCTTGTGTTCCGGAGCCAGCGACGGCAGCAGCGCGGAGATCGGCACGAACCCGGCGAGCGTCGCGCCGTAGAGCGCGCCGACGATCAGCGCGAGCCAGTAGTACTGCGAGCCCATCGCGACCGGCACGAAGTACAGCAGCAGGATCGAGATCGCGCAGCCGATCGCGCCGAACCAGAAAATCGTGGTGCGCCAGCCGATCCGGTCGCTCAGCACGCCGAAGATCAGGTTGAAGAAGATGTTCGTCCCGTAGATCACCGACACGAGCAGCAGCCAGCGGCTCTCGCCGAAGCCGATCTGGGAGATGAAGATCGTCGGGAAGAACACCAACATGCCGAATTCGGGCGCGGTGTTGATGATCCGCACGATCATGCCGACGCCGACCCGCGGCTTCTTCCACGCGATCGAGACACTGGAAACCAGGCTCTGCACCGGTTTCACGTCAGGCGGCGCGAGCCTGCGGAATCCCGTGCGCTGCCGGACGCCGAGCACCGCCACGAGCCCGCCGACGCCGAGCAGCACGACCGCGACCCACAGGGTGCCGTAGTGGCCGAACAGGGGATTGGTGAAGCTCGCGACGAGCGCGCCGAGCGTGGGCAGGCCGCCGGTGAAGGCGAAGTAGAACCAGCCGACCGCCGCGCCCAGCCGGGCGACCGGGGCCACCGCGGTGATCCACACCAGGAACCCGAACGCGAACATCGGATAGCCGAATCCGCGGATGCCGTAGCAGATCAGCATCGCCGCGTAGTTCTCGCCGGCGAGCCCGAGCGTCAGGAACAACGCGTCGAACACCAGCCAGATGACCAGGCCGACGAGCATCACCCGCCGCGGTCCCCACAGCTCGGACAGCGCACCGGAGAGCCACGACGCCAGCATCACGGCGACGCCGTACACGGTGATCACGTACGAAGCTTTGATTTCCGTGCCCGCGCCGTTGCCCGCCATATACGGCGCGATGAAACCGGACTCCACTCCGTCGCCGATCATGAACAGGAGCAGTCCGACATACCCGAGGAACAGGGGCGCGGGCAGCCCCCATTTCGTGAGCAAGCGCCCGAAGCCCGACTTGGGCAACTCCGCTGTTGCCGACTCGTTCATACACGCCTCCATGACGTCGAGATCGAACGTATCATGGACCGTGTGAACTTCGCACGCAAGAGTGTTATTAAGTCGATCAGTTCTCAGGGTCTTCGGCGACCTGCACCTCGACCCGGCTGCGCAGCTCGTCGACGTAGTGCGGATCGACGTCCTCGTCCACGATGAGCAGGTCGTAGTCGTCCAGCGGCGCGAGCCGGTGCAGTGCCGTGCGCTTCATCTTGCTGTGGTCCATCAGCAGCACCTTGTGCCGCGCGCTGGCCAGCATGGCCCGTTTGATCATCACGATCTCGGGCTCCTGGTGGAAGGTCATCGAAGCGCTCATCGCCGAGGTGGACACGAACGCGATGTCCACCGAGAGCCGCTCGATCGACTCGATGCTCTGCATGCCGAGGAACGAATCGTGGGTGGACGAGTAGTCGCCGCCGATGCAGATCAGCCGCAGTTCGTGCACGTTCTTCAGCACGTCGATCGCGGCGAGGTAGTTCGTGGCCACGGTCAGCGGCGTCACGTCGACCAGGAGCCTGGCCAGCGCGAGCGCGCTCGTGGAATCGTCGAGCAGCACCGACATGCCCGGTTCGACCTGTTCCACCGCGTGCATCGCGATCACCCGTTTGGCGTCGACGTGCGCGTTCATCCGGTATTCGGCGTTGCTCTCGAACACCGTCGACGGCATCGCCGAGACTCCGCCGCGGTACTTCCGGACCAGGCCGCGCCGGGACAGTTCGTCGATGTCCCGGTGCACCGTCATCATGCTGACGCCGAGCAGGTCGACGAGCTCGCCGATGGTCGCCGAACCCTGCTGGAACACGTGGTCGGTCAGCCGCTGCTGACGGTTCTCGCGGGGGTGGGCGGCAGGCTTTTCGCTCGACATGCCGTGATTATCGCGGTTCCACTGGGAGGTTGAAGCGCACCAGGGCAGTTCGGTCACCGCTCACCTCCAGTTCGGTGACGGCCGCGTTGTCCAGGCGGGGAAACACGCTGCGGTAGCGGGACAGCGGGATGCCGAGCAGCTGGCAGAGCGTGAGCCGCAGCAGCGTGTTGTGTGCGACGACCAGGGCCGTTCCGCTGGTCGCGGCGGCGATGGCCCGGATCGCGCGAGCCCCGCGCTCGGCCGCTTCGGCCGGATCGTCGGCACCGGGGAACGCGCCGGAGATCGGATCGGCGAGGAAGCGTTCGACCGCCTCGGGATCAGTCTCGCGCACCTCGTCGCGGGTGCGGCCCTCTGCGATTCCGAAATGGGTTTCCCGCAGGTCAGGAACGATTTCCGGGACCAGTTCCAGTGCCTCGGCCGCCGGTTCGATCGTGCGCCGGGCGCGTCGCTGCGGCGAACAGAACAGCGCGTCCGGTTTCACCCGACGGGCGTACGCGGCCAGCGCCTCCGCCTGCCGGATCCCCTCCTCGGTCAGCGCTACCTCGCTGGTGCCCGCGTAGCGGTTCTCCGCGTGCCATTCGGTCTGCCCGTGCCTGGCCAGCAGCAGCCGTGCGCCCACTCGTGCCCTCCTTGTGTGAACACCCTTGCGAACTTCTCATCGTCGCTGTTAACTTAACATTGCTCGTGTGAAACGGGCTCGCTCTCTGAAGGGATCTGGTGGATGACGCTCGACGCGGTGGTGTTCGACCTCGACGGTGTCCTAGTGGAAAGTGAACACCTCTGGGAGGAGAACTGGGTCGCTTTCGCCGCTCGCCACCAGGTCGAGTGGACGGCGGAGGACACGGCCTCGGTGCAGGGCATGAGCGCCCCCGAATGGGCTGGCTATCTCGCCCGCCGGTGCGGGGTGCCGGACCAGGCGGACGAGGTGGAACGCGCGGTGGTCGACGGCATGATCGCCTCGATCGACGCGGGCGAAGCGCCGTTGCTCCCCGGCGCGGGCGCGATGGTGCGCGAGGTCAGCGAACGGGTCCCGGTCGCGCTCGCGTCGTCGGCGGCCCGCCGGGTGATCGACGCGGTGCTCGAAAAGCACCAGCTCACCGGTGAGTTCACCGCGACGGTGTCCAGTGCCGAGGTCGCGCGGGGCAAGCCGAACCCGGACGTGTACCTGGAGGCGGCGGCCCGGCTCGGCAAATCGGGCAGCGAATGCCTCGGGGTCGAGGACTCCAGCAACGGCATCCGGGCGGCGGCCGCGGCCGGGCTCACCGTGATCGCGCTGCCCAACCCGACGTACCCGCCGAAGCCGGACGCGCTGCAACTGGCCAGCGCGGTGGCCGAGAGCAATGACGACGTCCGACTGAAGCTCCTGGCCTATCTGGCCGGCGAGCCGGTGGCTGCGAGGGACTGAATCATGACCACCTTGGGTTCTCCGGACACGTTCAAGCGGCAATGGCTGGACGGGTTCGTCACCGCGTACGGCCGCACGGTCCAGAAGGTGCCGGATGCTTACGGCGTCGTTCGCCGCGACGCTCCGGCGAACCCGAAGGTCGCGGTCGTGATCGGCGGCGGGTGCGGCCACTACCCGGCGTTCGCGGGCCTCGTCGGGCCTGGCCTGGCGGACGGCGCGGTCGTCGGCGATGTGTTCACGAGCCCGAGTGCCGAGCAGGTCTACCGCACGGCGCGGGCCGCGGACAATGGAGCCGGGGTCCTCTTCGGCTTCGGCAATTACCAAGGCGACGTGCTCCACTTCGGACTCGCGGCCCGCAGGCTCGCCGCCGAAGGCATCCCCAGCCGCACCATCCTGGTCACCGACGACATCGCGAGCGGCCCGGCGACCGAACCGGAGCGGCGCCGCGGCGTCGCGGGCGACTTCCTGGTCTTCAAGATCGCGGGGGCGGCGGCGGAGCGCGGTTACAACCTCGACGAGGTGCACGAGGTCGCGGCGAAGGCGAACGCTCGCACGCGGACGTTCGGTGTCGCGTTCGGCGGCTGCACGCTGCCTGGTGCGGACGCGCCCCTGTTCACTGTCGCGGACCAGGAAATGGAGCTGGGCCTCGGAATTCACGGTGAACCGGGCGTGCGCACGGTGGGCCGGTTGTCCGCGGCGGAGTTGGCGGACGAACTGGTCGACGGTCTCCTGCCGGAGCTGCCGGAGGGGGACGGCCGGGTGGTCGTGCTGGTGAACGGGCTCGGCCGCACCAAGTACGAGGAAATGTTCGTCACCTACACCCGCGTGCACGAACGGCTGGCGCAGGCCGGGCTCAGCCCAGTGCATTCCGAGGTCGGGGAGTTCGTCACGTCGCTCGACATGGCCGGGGTTTCGCTGTCGATCCTGGTGCTGGACGACGAATTGGCCGAGCTGTACGCCGCGCCGTGCGACACCCCGGGTTACCGCACCACCGGCGCCGAGCTGACCACGGTCGCTCTCGAGTCCACAGTGGACGAACTGCTGACCGAGGAGGCTCCGGGGACCAGCGTCGTCGACCGGGTTCTCACCGCGGCCCTGCGCAGCATCGAGGAAAACGAGGCGGAGCTGGGCAGGCTCGACGCGGTAGCCGCGGACGGAGACCACGGGCTCGGCATGACCCGCGGGATGCGCGCCGCCGTCGCGGCCGCGCGGCGTGAACCGGAAACTGTCTCCGGTGCGCTGCTGGCTGCCGGGACGGCGTTCGCTGACGCGGCGGGTGGTGCTTCGGGCGCGCTGTACGGCGTACTGCTGGCGGAAACCGGTGCCGGGCTGAGCGGTGCCGCAGCCGAGGACATCACCACCGCGATGCTCGCCGACGCGGTTGACGGTGCGGTTCGCGCGTTCTGCGAGCTGGGCAAGGCCGAACTGGGCGACAAGACGATGCTCGACGCGATCGAGCCGTTCCGGGCCACGCTGCGGGAGCAGGCGGGTTCGGACGTAGTGCAGGCATGGCGGAAGGCCGCTGGAGCCGCGGTCGTAGCCGCGCAGGAGACTGCGCATTTGCGTCCGGCGAAGGGACGCGCGGCGCGGCTCGCGCAACGGAGCGAGGGTCATTCCGACCCGGGTGCGGTGTCGTTCTCGCTGCTGGTCACGGCTGTCGGCGAGGAGCTGGAAAGGAGCGCGGACTGATGCGCATCGTGGTGGCGGCGGACAACGCCGGGGTCGAACTGAAGAATCAGCTGCGTGACCTGCTGCGGGCCGACGAACGAGTCACCGAGGTGACCGACCTCGGCGTGCCGGACGCGGCGGATGACCGGGCGTACCCGTTGCTGGGGCTCGCCGCGGCGGAAGCGATCGCTCGCGGCGAGGCGGACCGCGGCGTCCTGGTCTGCGGCACCGGTATCGGCATGGCGATCTCGGCGAACAAGGTGCCCGGTGTGCGGGCGACGGTCGCGCACGATTCGTACTCCGCCGAGCGGTCGATCAAATCGAACGACTGCCAGGTGATCACGTTCGGGGCGCGTGCGATCGGCCCTGAGGTGGCGAAGAAGATCGTGGCCGAATGGGTCGGGTACCGCTTCGACCCGGCGTCGGCGAGCGCGACCAAGGTCGCGCACATCACCGAGTACGAGAACGCCCACTGACCAAAGGCGTCCGTCGTGGCGCACAATCGGCACAGAGCGAGTGAGGGAGCAGAGTTGCACATTCTCGCTGCGGGAGACCACTTCGTCAGCCCCGGCCTGCTGGCCGGAGCCGTCCGCGCGGAGCTCGGCGGCGACCACGAGGTCGCCGAGCTGACGCTGCCGTGGCCGGTCGAGCCGTTCGGGCCGGTCGGCAACGTGCTGGAGGCCAGCGGTACCGAGGACCAGGTGATCGAGGCACTCGCCGGTGCCGAGGCCGTCGTCACGCAGATGGCTCCGTTCACCAAGAAGGTCTTCGCCGCCGCGCCGGCGCTCAAGCTCGTGTCGGTGTGCCGGGGCGGGCCGGTGAACGTCGACCTGACTGCCGCCACCGAGGCAGGAGTCGCCGTCACCTACGCGCCGGGACGCAACGCGGGCGCGGCGGCCGAGTTCGCCGTAGGCATGATCCTCGCCGCGATGCGGCGGATCTCGACTTCCTCGGCCGAACTGCTCGCCGGAACCTGGCGCGGCGACTACTACGCCTACGACCAGGCCGGACTGGAGCTGGACGGCACCACGGTCGGACTCGTCGGGTACGGCGCGATCGGGTCCCGGGTCACCAAGGTGCTCGTCGCGTTCGGGGCGAACGTCCTGGTGGCTGACCCTTATGCCGACCGTGCCGCGGTAGCAGCCGATGGCGCGCGGCTCGTCGAGCTTGACGAGCTGCTCCGGCAGAGCCGAGTCGTGAGCTTGCACGCGCGGCTCACCGAAGAAACCCGGCACCTCATCGACGCGAGCAAACTCGCTCTCCTGCCGGAGGGTGCGGTCCTCGTGAACACTGCTCGCGGCGGCCTGCTCGACTACGCGCCACTGCCCGAGGCCCTGCGCTCCGGTCGGCTCGGCGCGCTCGCCCTCGACGTGTACGACGTCGAGCCGCCGCCGGCGGACTGGGCGCTGCGCGATGCGCCCAACGTGATCGCGACGCCGCATCTCGCCGGCGCGAGCAGGCAGACGGCCGAGCGAGCGGCGGCGATCGTCGCCGCGGAGGTCGGCCGGTACGCCCGCGGCGAGCAGCTGGCCAACGTCGCGAATCCCGAGGTGCTGGAGCGACGGCCGTGATTGTCGGGGTCGACATCGGGACGTCGCTCACCAAGGCCGTGGTGTTCGACGACGACGGCAGCTCCATCGCGAGCGCGTGCACGCCGTCCGAAGTGCACCACCTTCCGGGCGGCCGGGTCGAGCAGGATCTCGACCAGGTCGCCGGCACGGTCGCGACGGTCGTGCGCGAGGTCGCGGCCGCGCTGCCCGAGCCGGTGTCCGCGCTGGCGTTGACCGGACAGGGCGACGGGCTCTGGCTCCGCGACGAAGCAGGCAACGCGGTGCATCCGGCCATCTCGTGGCTCGACGGCCGGGCGAACACCGTGCTGGCGAAATGGCAGGCCGACGGCGTGACCACGGAAGTCTTCCGCCGCACCGGTTCTGGCATGTTCCCCGGCTGCACCGCGGCCATCATGTCCTATTTGGACACCCATGAGCCCGAGGTCCTCGACCGCGCCGCGGTGGCCGGATACTGTGTGGACGCGGTGTTGCAGCGGCTCACCGGCGAGATCACGGTCGACGTTTCGGACGCGTCGCTGCCGTTCCTGAACCCGGCCACCCGCAGCTACGACGACGGCGCGATCGAAGCCTGCGGGCTGGGGCATCGCCGGTCGCTCTTCGCGAAACCAGCTCCGGCGAAGTCGGTGTTCCGGCTCGACCGGCGCGGTGCCGCATTGCTCGGGTTGCCAGTGGGATTGCCGGTCACCGCGGGACCGTTCGACCTGCCGGCCAGTGCGATCGGCGCTGGCGTACGGAAACCGGGCGACGGCATCCTCACCGCCGGGACCACGCTTGCCTGCCAGGTGCTCACCACCGACCCCGCTTTCGATCCCGAAGCGGAACCGGCGGGCATGTTCCTGTGCACGCCCGACGAACACGAGTACCTGCACGCGATGCCCGCGATGGTCGGCACTGCTGGTATCGACTGGGTCTGCGAGCTGCTGGGCATCAGCGTCGAGCAAATCGACCCGCTGCTGGCCAGCAGCAAACCGGGCGCTCGCGGAGTACGCGCACTGCCGTTCCTTTCGGTATCGGGCGAACGTGCGCCCTTCGTCGATGCCGGAGCGCGTGCACAGTTCTCCGGACTGAGTCTGGAAACCGGCCGGGCCGATTTGGTCCGCGCGCTCTGCGAGTCGATCGCTTACGCCGCACGGCATTGCTTCGAAGCAGCCGGTCTGTCGGGACAGCTCTACGCCTGCGGCGGCGGAGTCCGCTCGCCCGAATGGCTGCAGATTTTCGCCGACGTGCTCGGCCGTCCGGTCGTGATCCCGAGCGATCCCGGTGTCGGCGCCCGCGGTGCCGTGCTCACCGCCGCGGACGCGCTGGGGACGCCGTACGATCGGGATCGCTGGGCCGCGAACTCGCGAACAGTCGAGGCCCGGCCCGAGAATGTGGCTGATTACGAGCGCGGTTACGCCGACTACCAGGCTTCCCTGTCTGCCGCGCGCGGACTGTGGAGGCTGTGAATGATCCTGGAGAACGAGCGTGCCGCAGTCTGCGAGTACGCCCGCCGCCTGACCACGGACGGCCTCGTCGTCGGCACCTCGGGCAACGTTTCAGCGCGGGCAGGCGACCTGGTCGCCGTGACCCCGACCGGTGTCGACTATGCCGCTCTCACGCCTGCCGACATCCCCGTCGTGGACCTCGACGGCAAGCTCGCGGACGGTGCCCTGAAGCCGACGAGCGAACTCCCGATGCACCTGGCCGTGTACACCTGCGCCACCGACCCGGAGTCCGCCCCGGTGAACGCGGTCGTGCACACGCATTCGGTGCACGCCACCGCAGTGTCCACTTTGGTCACCGAAGTCCCGCCGATCCACTACATGCTCGCGGCAATCGGCCCCACGGCCCGAGTAGCCCCGTACGCGACCTACGGCACCACCGAACTCGCCGACGCGATGCTGCAAGCCCTGGACGCCCGCCGAGGCTGCCTCCTGGCAAACCACGGCACGATCACCTATGGCGACTCGTTGTCGAGCGCGTACAGCCGGGCTCAGCAATTGGAATGGGTCTGCCAGGTGTGGCTGCTGGCCCGCTCCGCTGGTACTCCGACTCTGTTGCCGCCAACGGAAATCGAGCAGGTGGTGGAGAAACTGAAGGGATACGGCCAACGCTGAATCCCAGTTAACGAGGCGCAGAACAACGCCATGGCTTCACGCTGACCAGGCTGGGGTGTGGGAACGGCTTACGGCAGCGGGACAAGTGCCCCCATGCCCGCCCGGGCGAACTGGGTCGCCAGCCGTTGCGGCAACGGATTCGGGTACAAAATGATCGACGCGAACGGCGACGGTGTGTACCCGGCTCCGCCGTTGCTCTGCAGGTGCACGCTGACATGGACGTTGCGGTCGGCGGGAATCTCGAACGACACCGCGCCCCAGGAAACGACGTATTGCCGACCGTCGATCCCCGCGAACGGGATGTACGCACCGGCGTGGAAAATATGCGTGGAAATGTCGATCGTGAGCAACCGCCGAGGCCCGTCGTGCGGGTCAACGTACGGGATCACGTTCGGAGTGGAGGCCAGATCTGGCGGCTCGGTAGGGTCGGTCATCGTTTCCGGGCCTTCCGTTAGGCAACGGACGAAGCTTACCCGCAGCCTGCGCCGGTAAAGAGGCTTATCGTCCTCGCAAGCGCTGGTACCTGCAGTGCTCGCCCAACGTCGCTGAGTCCGATCTGTACCGCCATTGTGTTCCGAACGTACTTCGGAGTTTTGCGATAGCGCTCGAAGGAGCCGACCGGCGCGTCCGTAACCCCGGCTCAGCCTTGACCAGAGCCATGCGCCCCGCGCGACGATGCACCAGCAGGTGCCCAGAACGCTAAGACTCGGAAACCCTCGTGCACCAGGCTTCCCAGAAGCTGTGCTGCTCGTCGACGGTCGCCACCTGGTCGATCGGTCCATCGGCGAACGTGTCGACAAGGTCGTTCGCGCTTGCCTTCTGCCCCGGACGCAGGACGTAGATGCGCTCTCCGCCGCCCATGTCGCGCGCCATTCCGCTCGGATACGCGTCGCGCCGGGAACCCTGCACCGCGATCATCAGCCCCTCCGGCTCGAGCTGCCGCCGCAATCGGACAAGGGTCTCGAACATGTCCGGTCCAGTCGCCGTATAAGGACCGCCGTATGTCCCCAAGCGAGTCTGCAATTCAAGCCGGTAGATCGGCTGCGGGCCGTCGTAGCCATCGAGCCACCCACGCAGCCTCGCCTGGTGCTGGCCGCCTGCCTGCAGCACCACCACGTCACGATCAAAGCGCAGCTTCTGCACGGAGTCCGTCATCACCCCATCCAATCAACCCCAGCACACAACTTCATCCGCCGGAGCTTTTTGGTCTATAGCCGCCTTCGGCCGGTTCCGCGATCAGAACTGGTAGTACAGGAACGGGCTGAAAGTCCCAGTAGCCACCAAGATCGCCGCGTAAACCAGCCCCACCGTCATGACCCCGATGCGCAGCGCCGTGGCTCCGCGGCTTCGGGACGATTCCAGCAGCGGACCCGTCACCGGGTGGGCCGGGAGGATGAACACGATCAGCGCCAGCAGCAGGATCACCATTCGCTGGTTCGTCAGTGCGCTTTCCACGACGTCACCCAAGCCGCCGAAGTCTGGGATCAGCATGTGGCCGAGCATCGACAGCGCGTGGGCGAGGTCGGCGGAGCGGAAGAAGACCCAGCCGAACACCACCAGGATCAGCGTCAGCAGGCGGCGGGCGATGCGGGCGACTGGGCTGGCTGGGGCGTTGCCGAGGTTGAAGCGGCGTTCGATGACCAGCAGGGCCCCGTGGTAGCAGCCCCAGATCAAGAACGTCCATTGCGCGCCGTGCCAGAAACCCGTCAGCACGAAGACGATCGACAGGTTCCGGTACGTCTTTCCGGCACCCGAACGGTTGCCGCCCAGTGGGATGTAGACGTAGTCGCGGAACCAGCGGGACAGGGACATGTGCCAGCGGCGCCAGAACTCCGTGATGGTCACCGACGAGTACGGGCGCGCGAAGTTCTCCGGCAGCCGGAAGCCGAGCATGCGGCCGAGTCCGATCGCCATGTCCGAGTAGCCGGAGAAGTCGAAGAACAACTGCAGGGTGTAGCCGATCGCGCCGAGCCAGGCCGTCGTGAAGGTCATCTGGTTCGACGGGGTCGAGAAGCAGGCTTCGACCATCGGGCTGAGCGAGTCGGCGATGATCGACTTCTTGCACAGGCCCAGTGCGAACCTCGGGAAGCCCGCGGCGATGTCGTCCAGCCGGTGCGAACGCCGTTGCGGAAGCTGGTCGGCGATCTCCCGGTAGCGCACGATGGGACCCGCCACCAGCTGCGGGAACATCGCGATGTACGCGGCGAACGACACCGGGTTGCGCAGTGCGTGCCGCTCGCCGCGGTAGATGTCCACCACGTAGGAGATGTGGTGGAAGGTGTAGAAGGAAATGCCGATCGGGACCACGATGTTCGCGACGCCCAGATCGCCGCCGAACCAGTGCGCGACGGCGGCGATCTGCTGCGTCGCGAAACCGGCGTACTTCCAGATGACGAGCACGAGCACGTCGAGCGTGATGACGCCGATCAGGATCCGTTTCCGGCGCGTGCCTCGGACGTCCCACGGACTCGGCTCCAGCGCCGGTCCGGCCAGGAAGTTCACCGCCATGCAGAGCAGCAGCAAGAACAGGTACGGGCCGGCGCCGATCGTGTAGAACAGCAGGCTCGCGACCGCGACGATGCCGTTGCGCCAGCTGCGCGGGCACACCAGGACCGCGAGCAGCACCGCGGGCATGAAGTACCACAAGAACAGCGGTGAAACGAACGACATCGGTGACGGGCCCCCCTCGGTTCCGAGAGGAGACCTTAGCCCGAGCGAGTGGCTTCGCGGAGCGATGCCCGACGGATCACAGCCCGAATCACCGAGGGTGACGGATTTGGGAGGATTTCTCCCCTCGCAACGCGGAAGCGCGTGCGGCCCGGCTCAGTCGGTGATCCGGTCCAGCCATTCGCCCATCAACGCCTTCTCCGCCTCGCTCAGCCCTGAGACCTGCGGCAATACTGCCCGCAATGCCGTGGCCGCGGCGGCTGGCCCGGGTGTGCGGGAGACCGGCCGGTCCGTGCTGATCGCCGCGAGCACCGCTTCGCGGGCAGCGACCGACACCGCGAGATCGCGGGAATCCGGCGGCATCGAGATCAGGCTCAACGTCGCGCCCGACCCGGCGGCGTGGATCAAAGCCGCGGCAAGGGGCTCCGGCACCCGCAGCCGTCCAGCCTCGGCGACGCGGCTGACTCGCGTCGCGAGAATCTCCATGGCCTTCTCCAGCGCGGGGGAAGGGCCGGGGCGGGTGGTCATCAGCCGGTACAGCGCCGGGTTGGCCAGGCCGAACTCCAGATGCTGGTCCCAGCCCCGCCGCAACTCTTCCAACGGGTCCTCAGCCGGGGGCTGGGCGGTTTTCGCCTCCAGGTAATCGGCGTAGCCCTGGACGGTGATGGCGTCGAGCAGGCCGTCCTTGTCGCCGAACAGCCGATAAATCGTCGGTGGCTGGACGCCTGCCGCCGCACTCACCGCGCGGGTCGACACCGCGTCCGGGCCGCCGTTGGCCAGCAAGTCCAGGGCGGCCGTGATGATGCGGGCGCGGGCGTCGTCGGGCATGTTATCGATGATAACAGCCCGAGGATTCCGCCGATAAAGGTCAGACGCGTCCGGCGATCCGGCGACGGCGGGCGACCTCGGCCAGCAGGACCCCGGCGGCGACCGAGGCGTTCAGCGATTCCACGCCGGCCGCCATCGGGATCGACACCGTCGCGTCGCAGGTCTCGCGGACCAGCCGGGAAAGGCCGCGGCCTTCCGAGCCGAGCACGATGACCAGCGGATCCGCGGCAAGCTCAAGCGAGTCGATGTCGACCGTGCCGTCGGCGTCCAGGCCGACGACCATCAGGCCCTTCGACGCCCACGCGCGCAGCTGGCGCGTGAGGTTCGTGGCGACCGCGATCGGCAGCTTCGCCGCGGTGCCGGCGCTCGTGCGCCACGCGACCGCGGTCATTCCGGCGCTGCGGCGTTCCGGCAGCAGCACGCCGTGCGCGCCGAACGCAGCGGCGGACCGGATCACCGCGCCAAGGTTGCGCGGGTCGGTGACGCCGTCGAGCGCGACGAACAGCGGGGCGTTGCCCGAGTCGCGCGCGGCCTGCATCAGGTCGTCGGGATGCACGTACTCGAACGGCGGCACCTGCAGCCCGAGGCCCTGGTGCATGGCCCGGTTGGTCTTGCGGTCCAGTTCCTCGCGCGGGATCTCCAGGATCGAGATGCCCTTGTCTCCCGCGAGCCGGACGGCCTCGTTGACCCGGTCGTCGATGTCGATGTTGAGCGCGACGTACAGCGCCGTGCCCGGCACGTCCGCGCGCAGCGCCTCGACGACCGGATTGCGGCCGGCGATCAGCTCCGGCCGGTCGGCCTTCTTCTGCCGGGCCTGGTCCCGCTTGGTGGCGGCGTTGGCAGCGCGGTACGCCTTGTGCCCGGGCCTGTCCTCGGCCTTCGGGGTCGGGCCCTTGCCCTCGAGCGCCTTGCGCCGCTGCCCGCCCGAACCGACGACGGCGCCCTTCTTGGTGCCGCTTTTGCGGATGGCACCTTTGCGCTGTGAGTTGCCTGCCATGAATCCTCAATCTCTGCTGCCGCGAAGGAGGTCAGGAGTTCCTGACCGTCCATTGCGGACCGTTCGGGGTGTCTTCCACCGCGATCCCCGCCGCCACGAGACGGTCGCGGGCGGCGTCCGCGCGGGCGAAGTCCTTCGCCGCACGGGCCTCCTGGCGTTCGGCCAGCAGGGCTTCCACGAGCGTGCTCAGCGCATCGCGGACGGGAGTGTCCGAGCCGCCGTCCGCCCAGTCCGGCGACAGCGGGTCGAGACCGAGCACGCCGGTCATCCCGCGGACCGTGCCGGCCAGTTCGAGCGCCTTCGTGGTGTCGCCTCCGTCGAGGGCGGCGTTACCGTCGCGGACCGTGTTGTGCACCACGGCGAACGCGGCCGGCGTCGCCAGGTCGTCGTCCATCGCCGCGGCGAACTCCGCCGGAACTTCGCCCACGGAGACCGCACCGGCCGACTCCGCCCGGCGCAGGAACGCCTCGATCCGCCGGTAGCCCTGAGCGGCTTCGGAAACCGCGCCGTCGGAGTACTCGACCGTGGACCGGTAATGCGGCTGCACCAGGTAGTAGCGCAGCTCGGGCGCGCGGTAGCGCTCCAGCATCGCCGGGATCGAGACCGTGTTGCCCAGCGACTTCGACATCTTCTCGCCGGACATGGTCACCCACGCGTTGTGCAGCCAGTAGCGGGCGAACCCGTCGCCCGCCGCGTTCGACTGCGCGCGCTCGTTCTCGTG
Source organism: Amycolatopsis echigonensis (assembly GCF_014174495.1). GTDB lineage: Bacteria > Actinomycetota > Actinomycetes > Mycobacteriales > Pseudonocardiaceae > Amycolatopsis > Amycolatopsis echigonensis. The sequence continues at coordinate 86,770 of NZ_JACJHR010000010.1, read as the reverse complement.
GTGCGGGAACACCAGGTCGACGCCGCCGCCGTGGATGTCGAACTCGGCGCCGAGGTAGTTGGTCGCCATCGCCGAGCATTCGAGGTGCCAGCCCGGCCGCCCGTCGCCCCACGGCGTCGGCCACGACGGCTCGCCCGGCTTCGCGCTCTTCCACAGAGTGAAATCGCGTGAATCGCGCTTGCCGCGGGTAGGCGTCTCGCCCTGCTGGACCTCGTCGAGCTGCTGTCCGGAGAGCGTGCCGTACTCCGGGAACGACTTCACCGAGAAGTACACGTCGCCGTCGACGGCGTACGCGTGCCCGGCTTCGATCAGCCGCTCCATCAGCTGGACCATCTGCGTGACGTGCCCGGTCGCGCGCGGCGTGACCGACGGCGGAAGGCAGCCGAGGTCCTCGTACGCCTTCTCGAACGCCCGCTCGTGCGTCGCCGCCCATTCCCACCACGGCCGTCCGGCGTCGGCGGCCTTGGCGAGGATCTTGTCGTCGATGTCGGTGACGTTGCGGACCAGCAGCACGTCGAGTCCACTGTGGAGCAGCCAGCGGCGCAGCACGTCGTAATTCAGCATCCCGCGGACGTGCCCGATATGCGGTACTCCCTGCACGGTGGCACCACACACGTAGATCGACGCCGTTCCGCTGCGGACGGGAGTGAACTCCCGGGGGGCACGGGTCGCGGTGTCGTACAGGTGCAAAGCCACGAGGTAAAGGGTACCGGGGCCACTGTGGGTCAGAGCACGCCGTGCTCCCGCAGCACGCCCAGCAGCGCGTCCGGCCGCTGCGCGGTGGGCAGCGGGTCGACCAGCGCGAACCGGCAGCCCAGCGCGCGGGCGCCGCCGTCGGCCTCCTCGCTGTCGCCGACCATCAGCGTCTCCTCGGCGCGCACCCCGAGCCGCTCGATCGCGTTCTGGAAGATCTCCGGCTCCGGCTTCACCGCCCCGACCTCGAAGGACAGGGTGAACTCGGCGACGTGCGCGTCCCAGCCGCGCTGGCCGAACGCGGGCCGGATGTCGAACGCGATGTTGCTCAGCACGCCCGCCTTGCGCCCGCTGCTCGCGACTGCCTTGAGCGCGGCCTCGGTGTCCGGGTACGGCGTCCACTGGTCGGGCGCGACGAGCTGCGCGTACAGCGCCTCGGCCTGGTCGCGCCGGGGCACGCCGGACAGCCGCAGCACCTCCAGGTACACCTTCCGGTGCAGCTCCGGGTCGCGGTCGCGGTTGTGCCAGGCGTACAGGTGCTCCTCGTCCAGTTCGACGGACTGCTCGACCGGCGCGGTCATCCGCCGCATCAGCTCGGTCTGCGCTTCGACGTCGAGGACCTCGCCGTCGTCGTCGCGGACGTCGTCGAGCCAGCCGTCCTGCTGCTCAAGGCGGAAAAGGGTGCCGGAGAAGTCGAACAAAACCGCGTTGATGGCCACGAGACAACCCTATCGGTCATCCGGGGTGCGACGCCGCCCGTTTGTGGCGCCTCGCGCAGCCGACGGGACAGACGGCTCCCCGAACCCCGGCGTCGAACCGGACCCGCGGGATCGGCCTTACGCGACGGCAGTATTCGACCAGCCTTCCGCTCACGAAGCAAACGCCACGGAATAGCTGAAATGAGTCGCGAGAGCGTGCGCGGATCTTCGCCCGGCAGGTGAAGATCGTCTATCCAGATCGCGATGTTCAGCTGTCAGGGAAAAGCGATGTGACGATTCTCCCGATTCCGCGAATTTCGCTCAGCCGCGAATGAGAAGAGCGGTCGCGACCGCCGCGATGCCCTCGCCGCGGCCGGTGAGCCCGAGTCCGTCGGACGTCGTCCCGGAAACGCTCACGGGTCCGCCGACGGCGTCGCTCAGCACCTGCTGCGCCTCGTCGCGCCGTTTCCCGATCCGCGGATGGTTGCCGATGACCTGCACCGTCGCGTTGGAGACCTGCCACCCCTCGGCGCGCAGCAACGTGCGCACCTCGACGAGCATGTCGGTGCCGTGTGCGCCGTCCATGCGCGGATCGCCGGTGCCGAAGACCGCGCCGAGATCGCCGAGGCCGGCGGCGGACAGCAGGGCGTCGCACAGCGCGTGTGCCGCGACGTCGCCGTCCGAATGGCCCGCGCAGCCGTCGACGCCCGGCCACCGCAGTCCGGCCATCCAGCATTCGCGACCCGGCGCGATCGGATGGACATCGACGCCGTTGCCTACCCGCAGATCGGTCACAGAGGATCCTCTCGGTCCCCGCCGGCGACGAGTGCCTCGGCGAGGGTGAGTTCGAAGGCGCTCGCGACGCGCATCGCGTCCGGATCGCCGGGGACGGTGGCCGCGCCCGCGGTATCGGCGAGACCGGGGTCAGCGGAATCGGCGAGTGCGGAACGGAAAGCGGGAAGGGAAAAACCCACCGGCGTTTGCGCGCTGCGGAGACCGTCGCGATCCACTGTTGCGGTGACGATTCCGGATTCGTCGGTGGTTTTCACGGTGTCGGACATCGGCAGCACCGGCACCGCGACGGGCGCGCCGTCCCGGACCGCTGCCAGCACCTGCCGGACCGTCCGTTGTGGAGTGAACGCCCGCAGCGCGTCGTGCACCAGCACGACGGCGTCCGGGGAAAGAAGCGGCTCGACGGCGGCGAACACCTGCCGGAGCGAGGCACCGGGAACTACCCGGCAGGCGAGGCCGTGCAATGCCTCCGAAAACGACTTCGCACACCGCTCGGGGGCTGCGGCGACCACCAGATCGATCTCCGGTGTGCCGAGCAGCCCCCGCACGGTGTGCGTGAGCAGTGCTGCGCCGCCGACCGCCGTGAGCGCGAGCTCGGAATCGGCCGGACGGTGCGCGACAGTCACGAACGCGACGCTGTGCACCTGTGGGTTCATCAGGTCGTGATCGTAGGGAACCGGTTGCCGCGGGGGCGAACCGGAGGACCCGGGGTCAGACCGTCGCGGTCTCCAGAACCTCGTCGAGGAGCGTTTCCGCCTTGCCCTCGTCGGTGCCCTCCGCGAGCGCGAGCTCGCTGACCAGAATTTGCCGTGCCTTCGCCAGCATGCGTTTCTCGCCGGCTGAAAGTCCGCGGTCCTTTTCTCGCCGCCAGAGGTCGCGCACCACTTCGGCCACCTTGTTCACATCGCCGGAGGCGAGTTTCTCCAGGTTGGCCTTGTACCGACGAGACCAGTTCGTGGGCTCTTCGGTGTGCGGAGCACGCAGAACATCGAAGACCTTGTCCAGTCCTTCTTGCCCGACGACATCGCGCACGCCGACGATCTCGGCGTTGTCCGCGGGCACGCGAACCGTAAGATCCCCTTGCGCGACTTTGAGGACGAGGTACTTCTTTTCCTCGCCCTTGATCACGCGGGTCTCGATGGCTTCGATGAGTGCGGCACCGTGGTGCGGGTAGACGACGGTCTCTCCGACCTTGAAAACCATGTGTCCTCTGCCCCTTTCGCTGACTCCATCCTATCACGGCTGTTCGGCGGCCACCTAGCGGCCCGGGATCGTCGTCGCAGGTCAGCGGCCTGAGCAGGGCTTGACAAACCGGTTTTCGCCGTGCTCATGCAGGTGAGCCGACAACGCCCCGGCCGGCACCGTGAGATCCTTTGTGGACAGTCGATCGGCCGGGAACGCGGACCGGTTCCGCGCGCGGAGAAGCGCCCGGCTAGTCTTCGGGAAGGACGAGGCCGTGAAAGGGAAGGACTCTGACGTGAGGCTGCAGAATCGCCGCGTGCTCGGCGCAGGCGTGTCGGCGCTCGGCGCCGCGCTCGTGCTCGCCGGTTGCGGAGCCGGTCAGATCACCCAGACCGACACTCAGCAGCCCGCCGTCAACGGCACCTACGCCCAGGTGAAGACGATCGTGCTGCGCAACGCCGCGGTGCAGTACCCGGCGCAGGGCCCCGGCTACGCGGCCGGTTCGCCCGCCCCGCTCACGCTCACCATCGTCAACCAGGGCCAGAAGGACGACAAGCTCGTCTCGGTGACGTCGGACGCCGCCTCCGGCCCCGCGCAGATCTCCGGGGACTCGGCGATCGTCGCCGGGCACTCGCTCGTGATCGGCCCGGCGAACGCGGTCGAGCAGGGCGCTCCGGCGCAGTCGGACTCGGCGAACAGCACGCCTGCCTCGGAGACGAACCCGGCTCCGTCCAGCGCGCCGAGCTCCGCCCCGAGCAGCTCGTCGAGCTCCGCCCCCAGCTCGGCGTCGAACTCGCCGCAGCCGGGCGACAACGGCGGCGCGGCGGGCCAGCTCGGCGCCGGCAAGATCGTCCTGCCGGGGCTCAAGCAGCCGCTGTGGCCGGGCGGGACGATCAAGGTCACCTTCACCTTCCAGAACGCCGGCCCGATCGTGGTCGAGCTGCCGGTCGCCGCGCCGGCGCACGCGGGGTCCTGATCGCCGCCGCGATTTCTGTCGGTGCTCGCCGATAGCCTCGCGGAGTGGTGAAGAAGACCAGCACCGTCCACCGGTGCGCGGAATGCGGGTACGAAACGGCGAAGTGGGTCGGTCGCTGCCCGGAATGCCAGGCGTGGGGCACGCTCGAGGAGCGCGGCTCCGCGAAACCGGCGATCGCGCGGGTGGCCGCCGGAGCGCCGAGCGCGCCCGCGCGGCCGATCGCCGAGGTCGACGTCGAGGCGGCCCGGGCGAAGGCCACCGGCGTGCCGGAGCTGGACCGGGTGCTCGGCGGCGGGCTCGTGCCCGGCGCGGTCGCGCTGCTGGCCGGTGAACCCGGGGTCGGCAAGTCCACGCTGCTGCTCGAAGTCGCCTATCAATGGGCGGTCACGGTCGGGCGTTCGCTGTACGTCACCGGCGAGGAGTCCGCGGGACAGGTCCGGCTGCGCGCCGAACGCACCGGCAACGTGCACGGTGAGATGTACCTCGCGGCGGAGAGCGACCTGTCCGCGATCCTCGGGCACGTCGACGCGGTGAAACCCGGCGTGCTGATCGTCGATTCGGTCCAGACCATGGCGTCGCCGCAGGTCGAGGGCTCGCCGGGCGGCGTGACGCAGGTCCGCGCGGTCACCTCCGGGCTCGTCGCGCTCGCGAAGGAACGCGGGCTGCCGGTCGTGCTCGTGGGACATGTCACGAAGGACGGTTCGGTCGCCGGTCCGCGCGTCCTGGAGCACCTGGTGGACGTGGTGCTGCAGTTCGAGGGCGACAAGCATTCGACGCTGCGGATGGTGCGCGGCATCAAGAACCGGTTCGGCGCGGCGGACGAGGTCGGCTGTTTCGAGCTCACCGAGGAAGGCATCGTCGGCGTGCCGGACCCGTCCGGGCTGTTCCTGAGCCGGACGGCGGAACCGGTGCCGGGCACCGCGGTCACGGTCGCGGTCGAGGGGAAACGGCCGTTGCTGGGCGAGGTGCAGGCGCTGGTGTCGAGCAGCGGCATGCCGCAGCCCAGGCGTGCGGTGAGCGGCCTCGACTCGGCACGGGTCGCCATGGTGCTCGCGGTGATGGAGAAACGCGGCCGGATGAAGCTGGGCGACAAGGACGTCTACGTCGCCACGGTGGGCGGCATGAAGATCACCGAGCCCGCCATCGACCTGGCGCTGGTGCTCGCGCTGACCTCGTCGCTGCACGACGTCGCGCTGTCGCCGCGATTGGTGGCGGTGGGCGAGGTCGGGCTGGCGGGCGAGATCCGGCGGGTCCCGAACGTGGGCCGCAGGCTGGCCGAGGCGGCCCGGCTGGGCTTCACGCATGCGTTGGTTCCGCCGGATTCCGGCAAGCTCCCGGACGGGATCAGGGTGCTGGAGGTGCCCGACGTGGCGAGTGCGCTCAACGCGGCGAATCACGCGAAATGATCCGGGACGCGCGTTGGCCTCGTGGGTGTACTGGGCCGAGCCGATCGTGGTGCCCGCGGCGGGGCTCTTGGCGACGACACGGACGCCGGTCACCGGGAGCTCCGTCGGGTCGATCGTGACGAGGGTCTCGAACGGGCCGTACTCCGTGCTGGGGCCGGTTGAGGTCAGGCTGAATCCGAGCGCCACGACCACGCCGCCGGTCAGCACCGCGACTGCCGCGGCCGCGGTGATCCACCACCAGGCGTCAGAGCGCCTTCCTGTTGCGGGACAACGGGTTCGTACGATGGCCGATACGAATCTCGTCGCCGCCGCGCCACGAGGAAGGTCTCGGCGACGAGCTCATGCGCGGTACTCGGCCCGACGGGGCGCGCACCGCGGGCGAGCGTTCACGGCCTCACCAAATGGGATGGTCGCTGAACTTCTCCAGGGTGCTCACCGAGGGCCGCACGAACCAGAGTCCGGCGCTGTAGCCGATCAAGCCGATGGCGAAATTCGCGAAGGCGGCGAGCAGTTCGGTGAAGCCGAGCCTGCCGTGGTTGCCCCAGAGATCCACCAGCGCGGACACTCCCAGCGCGATCACGCAACTGACCGACAGCAGCGTGAAACACACGGTCAGCGCCGCGCGCGTGCTGCGAGCCCGGGCGATCACCAGGTAGTCGCCTTGCAGGCAGCGCCGCGCGGACAGCACCACCACCGCGATGGCGAGCACGGACAGCATCGGCAGCAGCCACGCGGCGAGACCGAGCGGGCCGCGGGGCAGGCTGTGCCCGTGCAGCGGCCGGTTCACAAACGCGGTGAGGCCGAAGACGAGCAGCGTGCCGATCACCAGCGAAACGCCGGTGACCACGGAGGCGAAGCGCACCCGGGCGGCGAACAGCGGCGGCAGCGGGGCGTACTCCGCGGCCTGTTGCCCGTAGTACTGCTTCACCGCATCACCTCCGCGCAGCAGCCCGAACGAACGTGCAAATGCTCGTGAAGACCACCTTAACGGAATGTGATTCCGGCAAGGTGGCCTTCACGGCACTTGTCACCGAGGCGTGCTAATGGGCTTGCCTGATCAAGCCTTTTCGGCGAGGAGATTCGCGCAGCGGATCAGGCCGATGTGCGAGTACGCCTGCGGGTGGTTGCCGAGCGAACGCTCCGCGACCGGGTCGAACTGCTCCGGCAGCAGGCCGGTCGGGCCCGCCGCGTCGACGATCTGCGCGAACAGCTCCTCGGCCTCGTTGCGCCGCCCGGTGCACAGGTACGCCTCGATCAGCCAGGCCGCGCAGATGTGGAAGCCGCCCTCGCCGCCCGGCAGGCCGTCGTCGCGCCGGTACCGGTACACCGTGGAACCGCTGCGCAGCTCGGCCTCGATCGCCGTCACGGTCTTCTGGAACCGCTCGTCCGCCGGGTCGATGAGGCCGGTCAGGCCCACGAACAGGGACGCCGCGTCGAGGTCGGTGCCGTCGTAGGCGGTGGTGAACGCCTGCACCTCTTCGTTCCAGCCGTGCTCGAGCACGTCGGCCTTGATCTCGTCGCGCAGCTTGGGCCAGGCTCCCGGGACGTCGCGGCCGTACTCGTCGCCGAGCCGCACCGCACGGTCGATGGTCACCCAGCACATCACCCGCGAGTACACCCGGTGCCGCGGCACGTGCCGCTCTTCCCAGATGCCGTGGTCCGGCTCGTTCCAGCGCCGCGTGACGGCCTCGGCCATCGCGCGCACCATCTGCCAGTCCTCGTCGCGCAGTTCGCCGCGGACCTGCGCCAGCGTGGCGACCAGCTCCACGACCGGGCCGAACACGTCGAGCTGCACCTGGTGGTTGGCCAGGTTGCCGACGCGCACCGGCCGCGAACCTGCGTATCCGGGCAGCGATTCGATGACCGCCTCCGCGCCGATGACGCTTCCGGCCAGCGTGTACAGCGGGTGCAGCCGCTCCGGACCGGCCAGCGTGGCGAGCACGCCGTGCAGCCACTGCAGGTAGCCCTCGGCCTCCTCGTGCGAACCGAGGTGCACCAGTTCGCGCACGGTCATCGCGGCGTCGCGGATCCAGCAGTAGCGGTAGTCCCAGTTGCGGACCCCGCCGATCTCCTCCGGCAGCGACGACGTCGCGGCGGCCAGCACGCCGCCGGTGTCGGTGTTGACCAGCCCGCGCAGGGTGAGTGCGGAGCGGCGCACCAGTTCGGTCTGCACGGTCGGCAGCTTGAGCTTCGCCGCCCAATCGCTCCAGTACCGGCCCGCTCGGTCGCGACGGTCCACTTCGGACAGTTCGTGGGCGGAGAGATCCGTGGTGCCGCAACGCAATTCGAGCACGACCGGCTGTTCCGGCGTCGGCTGGACGAGCGCGGTCGCGGTGTCCTGCAGGCCGTCGGAGTCGATCGACCATTCGATGCCCGGCGAGCGCAGCACGAACGGCTCCGACGTGCCCAGCACGCGCAGGCCCTCGGCCTCGGCGACCAGTTTCACCGGCACGCCGCCGAATTCCGGCCGCGGCGCGAACACGACCTGCGCCACCGCCTCGCCGGAGATCACGCGCACGAGGTCGGTGCGGTGCCCGGGGCTTTCCGGTTCGAGATAGTCCGTGACGAGCAGCCGCGACCAGCGCGTTTCGACCGTCATCGTGTTCGGCAGGTACCGCTGGCCGAGCGGGAGCCCATTGCGGTGCGGTTTGATCGAGAAGTGCCCGGCCCCGGGGCCGCCGAGCAGGTCGGCGAACACCGCGGGGGCGTCCGGGCCGGGGTGGCACAGCCAGGTCAGCTTCGCGTCCGGCGTCACCAGTGCGACCGAGCGCTCGTTGGCCAGCAGCGACAGCCGCTCGATCGGCGGCGCGGACTCGCCGTAGAGCCAGTTGCGCCGCTCCTCCAGGAGGAACGCGAGCACCATGGCGACGTCGACGGTGTCGGGCACGCGGTACTCGGCGAGCGATTCGCCGTCGCCGACCTTGATGCCGAGGTCCGGCCCGGCCAGCCGGGCGAACGCCTTCTCATCGGTGACGTCGTCGCCGAGGAACACCGCCGCGGTGGCCCCGACCTGGTGACGCAGGGTGTCCAGCGCGTTGCCCTTGTCGGTCTTCACGACCGCCAGTTCGACGACTTCCTTGCCGTCGGTGGTCGTGACGCCCTCCCACTGCGACGGACCCTCGTGCACCGCCGAGAGCACGCGCCGGCCGGCGTTGTGCTCGGCGCGGCGCACGTGCACCGCGATGCTCGCCGGCTTGACCTCGAGCGACACCCCGGGCACGTCGAGCACCAGCTGTTCCAGCTCGTGTTCGAGCCGCCGGTGCAGCGCCTTCGCGTCCTCGTCGAGCGCGTGGATGAATCCGATGTCGAACTCGGAGCCGTGGCTGCCGACCAGGTTCACCTCGGAAGGCAGCCGCGACAGAGTCGCGAGGTCGCGCAGGGCCCGGCCGGAAATGACGGCGGTGGTCGTTTCGTGCAGGCCGGCGAGTGATCTGAGCGCGCCGACGGACTCGGGCAGCGGCCGCGCCTCGTCCGGGTTGGCGGTGATCGGGGCCAACGTGCCGTCGTAGTCGCAGGCGACCAGCAGGCGCGGGGTACGGGCGATCTGCACGATCGCGCGCCGTAGCTCCGCGGGCAACGCCTCGGCGGTCAACACTCCTCCTCAGGAGGTCCAGCGCGGTACGGGGGAGGGGTCAGTCGGCCGGTTCGGCACCCAGCGCCTGGAGGAACGAACGCGCCCACCGGTCGACGTCGTGGGTGAGGACCTGGCGACGCATGGCGCGCATCCTGCGTCGGCCCTCGGCGGGGTCGAGCGTAATGGCAGCCTCCAAGGCGTTCTTCACCCCGTCCAGATCGTGCGGGTTGACGAGGAAAGCGCTGGTCAGTTCCGCCGCCGCACCAGCGAACTCGCTGAGCACCAGAGCACCGCCGAGATCGGGGCGGCACGCGACGTACTCCTTGCAGACGAGATTCATCCCGTCGCGCAGCGGAGTCACCACCATCACGTCGGCCGCGGAGAAGAAGGCGGCCAGCTCGGTGCGGTTCACGGATTGGTGCAAATAGTGCACGACCGGGTGGCCGACGCGGGCGAATTCGCCGTTGATCCGGCCGACCATCTGCTCGATCTCGCCGCGCATCCGCTGGTAGTGCTCGACGCGTTCGCGGCTCGGAGTGGCCAGCTGCACGAACGTGACGTCGCCGGGTTCGAGGCGGCCTTCGTGCAGCAGCTCGTGCAGCGCCTGCAGCCGCAGGTCGATGCCCTTGGTGTAGTCGAGCCGGTCGACGCCGAGCAGCACCGTCTTCGGGTTGCCGAGGTCGCGGCGGATCTGCTTGGTGCGCTCGACGACGCCCTTGCTGCGCGCGAGCGAGTCGAGGCCGGCCGCGTCGATCGAGATCGGGAAGGCACCGACGCGCACGGTGCGGTCGCCGACCTGCACCATGCCCGGCCGCGACCGGACGCCGACCGCGCCGCGGGTGGGTTCGAGGCCGACCAGCTGCCGGGCCAGCCACAGGAAGTTCTGCGCGCCGCCGGGCCGGTGGAAGCCGATCAGGTCCGCGCCGATCAGGCCGCGCACGATCTCCGCGCGCCACGGGAGCTGCATGAACAGCTCGACCGGCGGGAACGGGATGTGCAGGAAGAAGCCGATGCGCAGGTCGGGGCGCAGTTCGCGGAGCATCCGGGGCACCAGCTGCAGCTGGTAGTCCTGGATCCACACGGTCGCCCCGTGCGCGGCGACGCCCGCGCTGGCCTCGGCGAACCGGCGGTTGACCTTCACGTAGCTGTCCCACCACGAGCGGTCGAAGACCGGCCGTTCGACGACGTCGTGGTAGAGCGGCCAGAGCGTGGCGTTGGAGAAGCCCTCGTAGTAGTCGCGGACCTCGGCCGAGCTGAGCGACACCGGGTGCAGGACGAGCCCGTCGTCGTCGAACTCGTCCACCTCGACGTCCGGCACGCCCGGCCAGCCGACCCAGGCGCCTTTGCGGGACCTCAGGAAGGGTTCGAGTGCCGAGACCAGTCCGCCAGGACTGGCGGTCCAGCGTTGTTCCCCGTCCGCGGTCCGTTCGAGGTCGACGGGCAGCCGGTTGGCCACCACGACGAAATCCGCGGACGGTGCGCTGTTCCGGTCGGCGATCGCGTCAGTCACTCCAGCTGCTCCCTCGTCATCGGCGGGTCGCGGCCCCTGGAGAAACCCTAGCGCGCGCGGAGTGACCGGCCGGTGACCAACTAGTTACTCCAAACGCCGTTCGGTCGGTTCCATCGGCCCGGCGAGGCGGGGCCCGGAGAGCTTGCGCTCGAGCCTGCCGAGCCCGGTGCGGACCGGCTGGGCGAGGTATTCGCCCAGTACAACGCCCGCCGCGAGGGCGAGCCCGATGGCGACCGCGGTCATCAGGGTGGAGATGTTCCCTCCCGGCGACACCGCTAATTGGTATAGACCACGATAGGTGGAGAGGCCGGGCAGCAGCGGAGTGATCCCGGACACGGCGACCACGAGCGGAGTAACTTTCAGCCGCCGGGCCATCACGCCGCCGCAGAACCCGACGAGCGTCGCCGCGATCGCGGAGGCGCTCACCGCGTCGAGGGCGGCCAGGATCAGCGCGCCGTACACGAGTGCGCCGATCCCGCCCGCCGCGGCGGCGACGAGCATCGCGCGCAGTTTCGAGTACGAGGCAAGCGCGAAGCAGGCGGCCGCACCGGCCCCGCCGACGACGATGATCGGCAGGTGCTGCGCGGTCGACGCAGGGACGTCGGGCAGCGGCGTGCGCGGAAGTTCGAGCATCACCGCGATTCGCAGAGCGAGCACGACGCCCGCGATCAGCCCGGCACTCATCAACGCGGTTTCCATCGTGCGGCCGGACGCGGTGACGTAATACCCGGTGATTCCGTCCTGCACCGCGGAAACCGTGGAAAGTCCCGACAGCAGCACGGTGACCGCCGCGGCGACCACCAGCGTCGGCCGGTCGGTGGTGAGGATGTTGCTGCTGACGATGATCATCGCCGACAGCGTCGCGAACAGGCCGCCGACCACCTGCTGGAAGAAGAACGGCAGATTGACCTTGTTGAGCAGCCTGCCGATCCGGTCGACCGCCGCGGAGATGACCATCGCGACGAGCGCGATGTCGATGCCGCCGCCGAGCAGCAACGTGATGAACCCGGCCAGCCCGCCCCAGGCGGCGGTCGCGGTCCAGCGCGCGTACGGGTGCGGCGCGGAGGTGATCCGGTCCAGTTCGGTAACCGCTTCCTCCGCGCCGGTGTGGCCGCGGACGATCTGGCGCACGAGCGCTTCGGTCTCGGTCAGCCGGGTGTAGTCGAGGCTGCGCGAACGGACCACTCGCAACGCGGTCACCGGCGCGAGGTCGGTGCCGCGGTGACAGGTGACGGTGATCGACGTGAAGATGACGTCGACCTCGCAGTGCGGCAGCCCGAGCGCGGAGGTGAGCGCGAGAATGGTCGCGGTGACGTCGGAAGCGCCGGCGCCGCTGGCCATCTGCACTTCGCCGATCCGCAGGGTGAGGTCCAGAACGAAGTTGACGGTCGCGTCGTCGGGCGGCTTGGGTCCGATCGCCTCCTCGGACTCGACCGCGGGCTGTTCCGCCGTCGGAGCCTCGAGAATGTGCCAAGCGCGACGGCGCAACAGATTCGGCCGATGCCGCTGGTTCGACCGCGGGTGCGGGGGCTCGAGAATCGGCCACCGTCTGCGCGCCGCCCCCTGGCCGGCACGCTCGTTGATCTTCATGATCGATCCCCACCTCCTCGTTCGTTCCCGGGGACCATCGGCCGTGCCGCCCCAGCTGTTGCAGTGGTGTCCGCCACACCCGTCACCGATCGTGCCGCATGGAGGTGGATCTTGCCGATTTCCGGTGCTGACCTGGGGGTTAAGGCGGGCTGGCGGACTGTTGCCGGGGTGGGTGGATATACTTCCGGCGCGCCCGTCATCGGGTGCGCGCCGGTATAGCTCAGTTGGTAGAGCATCTGTCTTGTAAACAGAAGGTCAGGGGTTCGAACCCCCTTGCCGGCTCCGGGGATCAGCGGTGCGCTAGCGAAAGCTGTCCGGTGGAAGCGGATTCCCCGAAGCGCACGACGCATCCGCAGCCAATCGCGGATCGTAGAGGCGGCTCATTAGGCCTGCTTCGCATGGGGCGCGACCCGAACTCACTGCCGATCGCCGCGCACCGGGTCGTCGCGGTCCGCGAGCGTTTCCATGCGGAGGTCGTGGCTGGCGCCGGGCGCGGCGAACTTCAGCAGCCGGGTGCCTTCGGCTTCGACCTCGGCGCGCTCGGCGGCGGTCAGCGGCCGGAACAGGTCGATCTCCAGAGTCGCTGACGCCTTTGCCCGGTCGAGTTTCCAGGCACCCGTCACCTGCCCGTCTACCAGGATGGTGGCGTGCTTTCCGTTGCGTGTCATGACTCGTTTGCGGGCCTCCGCCGAGATCACGCGGCCGCGGTCGGCGTGGGAGGCCAGGAGGTTGTCGTACTCGGGCAAGAAGCGAACCGGCGCGGGGGCGTCGGCGCCGGGGCGGGGCGCATCCGGCAGGTCGAACAGCTCCGCCCGGTGCTCGTCGCGGAAGACCGCCAGGTGCGGCCGCAGCCTTTCCAGGACGGGACGCAGCCGGGTCCGGCCGGCCCAGGTCTGCACGTCGGCGACCGAGGCCGGGCCGAACGCGGCGAGGTAGCGCAGCACTATGCGTTCGGAGTCGGCGGCAGGGTCGGGCTCGGCTCCGGTCCAGCCGGCCGCCGTCGCGTACCGGGTGGTGCCGCCGACACCCCAGACGGCGCGTGGCGGCACCTGCACTAGCGGCACGAGATTGCGCACTACGGTGGCGAGCGCGTGGGGCTCGCGATCGGGCCACCGCTCGTGCAGCGCCGCCCCGAGCTCCTTGGGGGTCAGGTGCCGTGCGTCGAGCAGCGCCCGGCCGGACTCCGCCACGGCCGCACGGTCCAGACCAGTGAGGGGCGTTTTGAACGCGGTGTTCAGCTCGCGGTCGAGCGCGGGCTGCGCCCATGGCCGCAACGAGCGGTAGTCCGCTGTGGTGACCAAGTGGATGGTGCTGCGCATCAGCGCGACCCGTACTAGGCGGCGCTCGGTCAGCGCGTCGGCAAGGTCGGCGGTGCCGAACGTCCGCAATCTGCTCCAGAGCCCGAAGTAGGGCGCGTACGGTGCCTGTGCCTGCATGCCGACCAGCCGGGTGACCGCCTCCTCGACGGTCGCATCGGCACGTTCCAGCAGCCACTGTCGGGCCAGCAGCGCTCGCCCCAATTCCCGTCGCCCCAGCACCTGTGCCATCGTGCCTCCCTTTCCGTGCCCGCTGCGTTGATCAGCCGCCGAAGTCGGCCCGGTGATCCGCGGCCCACTGGGCGTAGGTGCGGGCGGGGTGCCCGGTGATCTGCTCGATGACGTCGTTGACCGGCGCGGGTTTGCCGACCGCCTGAGCCATGAGAGCGAAGAGCGCGGCCAGGAACTCGGGTTCGTGCACTGGCTCATCTGCTCCAGCACGGGCTCCGGGTCGAGGTCCTCGACGGTGAGCGGGCGCCCCAGCGTCTCGCCGAGGAGGCGGACCTGCTGTTCCCGAGATGCATGCGATTTCCTTTCGTGGGAAGTAAATCGGGGCGCGGCGGATCAGCGAACCTTGGCGAAGAACTGCCGGATGTCGTCGACGAGCAGATCGGGAGCGTCGTGCGCGGCGAAGTGGCTGCCCCGGTCGTAGACGTTCCAGGAGACGATGTTCTCGTGGTCGCGGTCGGCGAACGTCCGGATGGACTGGTAATCCCAGGCGAAGTTCGCCAGGCCGAGGGGCACTGTGGTCGGCTCGGGCACGAACGTGCCCCGGCCGTTCGACTTCTGCTGTGCGGGGGCCGCAGCCGCGTCCTCGTAATAGAACCGGGCGGCTGAGGCGGCCGTGTTGGTCAGCCAGTAGATCATCACGTTGGTGAGCACGAAGTCCGGGTCGAGCGAAGCGCCGAGCAGCTGCGCGTGCCAGCCGAGCAGACCGGCCGGGGAATCGGCCAAGGCGTGCGCCAGATTCTGCGGCTCGGTGGACTGGAGCTTGTCGTACGCGCCCCGGTTCTGGGTGAACCACTCGGCGAACGCGAGCTTTCCGCGCTCCTCCTCGGAGAGACCGGCCAGCTCGGCGGGGTCACCCGACGGGAACGAGAAGACCTGCGTCACGTGCACGCCGCGGACGTGCGCCGGATCGACCCGGCCCACCTCGGGCGAGATCAGCGATCCGCCGTCGTTGCCGGCCGCGCCGTAGCGGTCGTACCCGAGCCGGCGCATCAGCTCGGCCCAGGCCTTGGCCACCCGGTACCGGTCCCAGCCGCGCTCCCGGGTCGGCCCGGAGAAGCCGAACCCCGGCACCGACGGAATGACGAGGTGGAACGCGCCGGCCGGGTCGCCGCCGTGGGCCCGCGGGTCGGTGAGCGGGCCGATCACGTCCAGCCACTCGACCACCGAGGTCGGCCAGCCGTGGGTCAGGATCAGCGGCGTCGCGTCCGGCTCCGGCGACCGCACGTGCAGGAAGTGGATGTTCTGGCCGTCGATCTCGGTGGTGAACTGCGGGTACGCGTTCAGCTTCGCCTCCCAGGCCCGCCAGTCGTAGCTGGTGCGCCAGCGCTCGACCAGCTGCTTGACGTAGCCCACCGGTACGCCGTACTCCCACCCGGGCGGCACCGGGCCGGCCGGTGCCGACTCGCCCGCGGGCAGTTCCTCCGCCCACCGCGTCCGGGCCAGCCGCCGCTGGAGATCGTCGAGGTCGGCCTGGGGAATGTCGATGCGGAACGGGGCGATCGTGCTGTCGTTCGTCATGGGCGTCAGCGTAGGAGCGAATTAGGCAAGGCCCGTTCCTATTTCTCTGGCAGACTCCGAAGAATGTTGGAAACCTCGGCGCGGCTGCTGCGCTTGCTCTCGCTACTGCAGACACCCCGCGAGTGGACCGGCGCCGAATTGGCCGAGCGGCTGGCGGTCAGCACCCGCACCGTCCGCAACGACGTGGAACGCCTGCGGAACCTCGGCTATCCGGTGCACGGCAGCCGAGGCGCGGTAGGCGGCTACAGACTCGGTGCCGGGGCCGCTTTGCCGCCCCTGCTGCTCGACGACGAGGAGGCGGTCGCGGTGGCGATCGGGCTCCGCACCGCCGCCGGGGGCACGATCACCGGGGTCGAGGAGACCTCGCTGCGCGCACTGGCGAAACTGGAGCAGGTGCTGCCGGCCCGGCTCCGGCGACGTGTCAACGCACTCCAGCGGTACGCCGTGGCGGTGCCCCGGGACGAGCCAGGCCCGCGGGTGGACGCGGACACGCTGAGCGTTCTCGCTGCCGCCTGCCGGGACCACCAGCGCCTGCGGTTCGACTACCGGAGCCACGACGGCTCCGAGAGCCGGCGCGAGGCGGAGCCGTACCGGCTCGTCAACTGGGGACGCCGGTGGTATCTGGTCGGGTTCGACATCGACCGGGCCGACTGGCGGACGTTCCGGGTGGACCGGCTCCATCCACGCACTCCGACGGGCCCCGGATTCACCCCCCGCGAACTCCCCGAGGAAGCCGTCGACCAGGTGCGGCGGGGCGTGTCGTCGGCCGCCTGGCGGTACCGGGCGCAGGTCATCGTGCACGCACCGGCTGAACAGCTCGCCGAGCGGATCAACGCTGCGATCGGCACCATCACGCCTATCGACGACACCCGCTGCCAGCTGGACACCGGCGCGGACAGCATCGAGGCGCTCGCCGTTCACCTCGGCTTGCTCGGCGTCGACTTCACCGTGACGAAGCCCGCGGAACTCGTCGAACTCGTGCGCGCACTCGCCGGTCGCTACCACCGCGCGACTGAGCCGCTGTCGCCTCTCGATGTCTGAGGCGGTTTCCTGCCAAGAATTGGGCCGGCCAAGAAAGCTTGTCGAGGCTTTGTCTCACAGCGGGTTCAGGCAGCGGACCGCGGCAAGTCGGCGGCCGGCACACCGATGGCGGCTCGACCGGCGTCGGTGAGGAGCGCGGGGACGCGCTCGCCGCGGCGGCCGGCGCGCAGCGGGACCACCAAGGCGAGCCGGGCGAGGCGGTGGGCGGTGAACTGGTCGCAGCACGCGACGCCGTCGATGTAGAGATCCGGTTCGCAGCTGCAGGTCATCTCGGCGCGGCCGAGGCCGACGGCGGCGAGGGTGGCTCGCTCGCGGTGGTTCAGCGGGAGTATCTGTGCCGACATGACTGCCTCGCTGGGGTGGGTTCTCTCAGTCCTGTCTCTCACTGTCCGAGATCCATCTGGTGCCCACCAGATCCAGTTTCGAGCCTGTTTTCCGGTACCAGCCGACGCGCGCTCGCGGCGGCCTGGACACGTCTGTGCTCGGGCCGCCGCGAGGGAGTTTCAAGCGGTCAGAAACCGTCGCAGGAGGCGGTCGCGAAGTTGCCGGACGCCTTCGCCGTCTTGGTTTCCTTGCCGTCCACGACGACCTTGCAGGTCACGTCTCCGCCCTCGGTGCCGGTGGTCACCGAGAGGGTGCCGCCCTTGAACAGGCCCTTCGTGGAGATGTCTTTCGACCACGGGAGGGACTTGGGCTGTTCCTGGTTGGTGGACGCGTTGCCGTCGCCGAAGGTGGTGTAGGTGACCGAGGCGTCCTTCGCGGTGCCGGTGACCTCGTAGTGGACCGTCACGGTGCGGTTGGCCTCGTTGTTGACGTCGTTGACCACCTTGGCGGCCGTCACGACCCACACGATGCACATCACCAGGCCGATCACCGACAGCACGAGACCGGCGATCGAGAGGCCCTTGTTCGTGGCCTTTCCGGACCGCGTCCGGGCGAAGCCGAGCGCGGAGAAGATGATCCCGAGGATCACCAGCGGCCACGCGATGAACCCGATGAGCGGGATGAACGAGAAAATCAGGCCGATCAGTCCGAGCACGAACCCGGCGGTGCCGAGGCCGTTCTTCGGCGGGACCGGGTGGACCGGCGGGGCCGCCTGGGGTGCGGGCGGCGGAGGATAGTCAGGGGCGGACATGTGAGCCTTTCGCGATGGACTGTGCCGCAAAAGGTCGTACTAATCATCCAAAGTGTTACGTCCTGTCCAGAATCAGGTCATCCGTGGCTCTACGTGTGCCCTTTCGCCCTGTAGTCCGAAGAGGATCAGCAGCTCGACCGCGCCTCCGTCGGCTGAGCCGAGCCAATGCGGTTCGGTCGTGTCGAACTCCGCTGCCTCGCCGGGCGGGACGGTCAGGTCCTTCGCGCCCACGATCAGGCGGAGGCGGCCGTTGAGGACGTACAGCCATTCGTAACCGCTGTGCGTTTTCAGCGCCGGTTCCGCGGGGCGGCCGGGGATCAGCATTTTGTACGCGTGCACCCCGCCCGGCCGCCGGGTGAGCGGCACGTAGGTCATCCCGTGCTGATGGATCGGGCGCAGGTGGACGCGCGGGTCGCCGGCACGGGGAGCGCCCACCAGGTCGTCGATCGGCACGTCGTAGGCGCGGGACAGCGGCAGCAGCAGTTCCAGGTTCGCCCGGCGCTGGCCGTTTTCCAGCCGGGACAGGGTGCTTTCCGAGATGCCGGTCTCCGCTGACAGGTCCGCCAGGGTGATGCCGCGCCGGTTGCGCAGCGTCCGCAGCCTCGGGCCGACCGCGTCCAGGACTTCGTCGATCTCAGACATGGCGCCTAGTCTTGCCGAGGCGTCACGAGACCAGTTCGGGAGCCGGTTTCGCGGCGCGGCGCGCGGGGGCGGTTTCCGGGAGGACCAGCAGGCAGACCAGGCTCAGCACGAGCAGCGCGGCCAGGTAATAGCCGACCGCGATGGCGTCGCCGGTCGCCGCGACGATCCGGTTGGCGATCATCGGCGACAGTCCGCCGCCCAGCACCGCGCCGACGTGGTAGCCCACGCCGAGGCCGGACTGGCGCTGCTCGCGCGGGAACAGTTCGGCGAACCAGGTGTACATCGGTCCAAAAAGGATTCCGGTGGCGGTGAAACCCAGCAGCAGCGCGAGAAACACCGAGCTGATGGTGCCCGCCGACGCGATCGGGAACATCACGAGCGCGGCGAGGATCGACAGGACGGAGCCGGTCAGCATCACCGGTTTGCGGCCGATCCGGTCGGACAGCCAGGCGGCTCCGACGTTCGCCGCGGCGTGGCACAGCAGGGTGATCGTCGAAATGGTGACGATCGGGGCGCGCGGGAGGCCGAGTCCTTCCGGGGCGGCGGCGGTCGCGTAGGACAGCATGAACGTGACGAGCGCGAAAGTGCTGGCGGTGAGGCCGAGGTTCGCGCCGGCGATGAGCAGGAGCCGTCGCCAATTCGAGCGGAGGACATCAGCGAGCGGCTTTTTCGCCTGCGTCCGCGCGGCGGCCATTTTCTCGAATTCCGGGCTTTCCGAAACGCCGCGGCGGATCCAGATCCCGATGGCCAGCACGATGCCGCCGGCCAGGAACGGAAGCCGCCAGCCCCAATTCATGACCTCGTCGTTCGGCAACAGGAGAACCAGCGCGAAAGCCAGGTTCGCCAGCACGACGCCGATCGGCGAGCCGAGTGCGACGAAGGAACCGTAGAGGCCCCGCCGTTTTTCGGGCGCGTGCTCGACGGCGAACACGGCCGCGCCAGCGCTTTCCCCGCCGCGAGCGGCACCGTGCAGCAGGCGCAACCCGACCAGTAGCAGCGGTGCGGCGATGCCGATCACCGCGTACGGCGGGAGTACGCCCATGCCCAGCGTCGCGAAACCCATCAGAAGGAACGCGGCGTACAGCGCGGTGCGTCGGCCGCGACGGTCGCCGAGCCAGCCGAAAAGCGCCGCGCCGAGCGGGGCCATCACGAAACCGATGGCGAAGGTCGCGAGGCTCATGAAGGTGCCGAACCAGGCGTTGCCGGTTTTGAAGAACACTGACCCGAATACAAGAGCCGCCGCGGTGCCGTAGATCGAGAAATCGTACATTTCCAGGGAAGTGCCGACGCCCGCGGCGAACCCGAGCCGCAGCACGCCGGGAGAGTGCGCTTCGTTGCGCTTGGCCATGGCAGGCCTTTCGTCGTCGCGCGCTAAATGCGCGGAGTGTCCGGTAATGGGGAAACGGTGGACACAGCTTAGGAAAGCGCGACGGAGGAGGCAAAGTCCGATTTACGGCGGATTGATAAATAAAATCGATCAATTAATAGACGTCGCGGCCGGGATCGCGTGGATCCCGGCCGCGACGTCTCAGTACAGTTCGATCACCAGTTTTTCAGAGCGGGCACGCGACACGCACAGCGCCATCTGGTCGCCGGAAGCCTTGTCACTGGCCGAAAGACACTGGTCCCGATGCTCCGGCGTGCCTTCCAGCACTCCGGAGACGCACGAGCCGCAGATGCCCTCCTCGCAGGATTTGAACACCTCGATCCCGTTGTCGGTCAGCACCGACAGAATCGACCGGTCGGCCGGGATCTCGAATACCTCGCCGGTGTCGAGTTCGACGGTGAACGGCCGGTCGCCGCTCGTGTCGATCTCGGCCGCGGTGAAATGTTCGACGTGGACCCGCGTTTCGCCGACCACCGGCGCGAACACGCCGGCGACCTGCTCCATGAACCCTTCCGGGCCGCAGGTGTAGACGTGCCCGGCGGAGCTGAGCCCAGCCGCCACTTCCGCGAGTACAGCGGGCTGTTCACCGCGCGGTACGCCGAAGTACAGCAGCACTCGATCCCGGAATTCCGCCTGTTCTTCAAGCAGGGAAACGAAAGCGGCTGATTCCCGGCTGCGCGCGAAGTAGTGCAGTTCGAATTCCGCACCGTCCGCGTGCAGCTGATAAGCCAGGCTCAGCAACGGAGTGATGCCGATCCCGCCCGCGATCAGCACGTGCCGATCAGCGTCCGGGGCCAGGGAAAGCAGGTTCCGGAACTCGCCGATCTCGAGCTTGTCGTTCTCCGCGACGGTGTGCAACGCCTCGGAACCGCCGCGCGAATCCGGTTCCCGCTTCACCGCGATCAACAACGACGACGTGTCGTCCGGCCGTCCGCACAGCGAGTACTGACGCAGGATCCCGGTCGGACCGATGACATCGACGTGCGCGCCGGCGGGATGCGGGTCGAACGGCAGGCCGTCGGCGCGCACGAGGCGAAGCGCCCGGATCCCAGGCGCTTCCTCGACGACCTCGGCCACACGGACCACGGTGTTCGGCATCGGCTCTCCGTTTCCAGCGGTTCAGCGCAGGTAAAGTCCGCCGTTGGCGTCCCAGCAGGCCCCGGTGACCGAGGCCGCGCCGGGCGAGGCGAGCAGCGACACCATCCGTGCGATGAACGCCGGGTCGCCGAGCCGTCCGACGGGGATGTTCTTCGTGAAGGCTTCGAGGTTGTCCTCGCCGACGATCGACCGCACCATCGGGCTGTCCTGCGGGCCGGGCGATACGGCGTTCACGGTGACCCCGCGCGGCGCGAGTTCCCGCGCGAACACCTTCGTCGCGGACATGATCGCGCCCTTGGACGACGCGTAGTGCCCGCCGGTCGCCGTGCCGCCGTTCTGCCCGGCCAGCGACGCCATGTTCACGATCCGCCCGTAACCCCGCTCGGCGAAGTACGCGCCGAAGATCTGGCAGGCGGTGAACGTGCCGGTGAAGTTGACCGCGAGGACCGCGTCGAGGTCTTCCGGCGTGATCTCCATCAGCGGCCGCGCCTGCGTGCGGGCCGCGTTGTTGACCAGCACCTGGACGCTGCCGAAATCGCGGACAACGTCGTCCTTCAGCTGCGCGAGCGCCGCTCGATCCCGCACGTCGACCGGGTATCCGTGGCAGTTGCCAAGGCTTGCGGCCAGTTTTTCGGCCGCTTCGCCGTCGACGTCCGCGATCGCGACGCGGTACCCCTCGGCGTGCAGCTGTCGGACGATCGCTTCCCCGAGACCGTTCGCGCCGCCGGTGACCACGGCGACGTGCGGCTCCGCTGGCGCGCTCACAGCAGGAATCCCGCGGCCGGAACGGCGTCGTCGCTGTTGACCAGCCGGACGACCTTCAATGCGATCCGGTCGCCTTCGGGACCTTCCGGCGAGAACCGGATGCGGTGCACCAGATCCGCCGCCCACAGGTCGTGGTTGCCGCGCTTGTAGGCGACCAGGATCTGTGCCGAACGCAGCACGACTTCTTCGTCGGTAACGGATTCCGGCACGAACCGCGACACCGTGCGCACGGTGCGAGCCGAATCGACGGCGGCGAGCGCGTAGCCCTCGGTCATCCGCGCGACGCGCATCTGCCGCATCCGCGCGTCGTCGTAGACCATGTTCAGCGAGCCGGCGAAATCGTCGGTTTCCCGGTCGATCGGGATGACGTAAATGCCGTCCTCGGTGAACAGCTTTTCCCACGCGTGGTACTCGGGGCGGTCCAGAAGTTCCGCCTCGCGGTTGACGAGGTCGACGGCGCGCGCGACCCGGGTGTCGGTGGTGGGGATGGTTTCAGTCATCGCCCATCATCTCCTTCCACTGGGCGTACGCGGCGCGCATGCCGGTTTCGTCGGTGACGTGCGAGGTCGGCCAGCCTTCGGGGCTCGCCTTTTCCCGCGCCAGACCGCGGTTGACCAGAATCGGCAGGTCCGGGCCGCCGTGCGCACCGCGCTGCACGCGGTCCCAGCCCTCGGCGTCGTCGGGCGTGCCGAAGCCGAACGGGCCCTGGAAGTGTTCGTGGATGCGCATTCGTTCGCGGTTCACCACGTCCAGCTCCGGCGGTCCGTCGGGGCCGATCGCGACGTGTTCGATCAAGGTTTCGTTGACCGAAATCGGCCGCAGCACCCGGAAAAACGCGGCGGACATCGAAACGTTCGGGAACAGGTTGAGGTTGAACCCGGTGCCGTGCATGGCCCGGACGACCTTGCGCACCTGCGCCTCGTCCAGCGTCTTCGAAAGCTCCGCCACGACGTGGTCGAACCGGGCCTGCAGCGGTTCGGTGCCGTCGTCGACGTCCAGATCGGAGTGCTCCGGCACCATCTGCATGACGCTGTGGCCGTTGCCGAGCGCGTGCGTGATCGCCGACGGATCGGTCATGAACGACATCATGTCGGCGGTTTCCGCGTCCACCGAAGCCATCCACGACCGGTGCACGATCGGGAAGTGGTAACCGTCGGTGGTGTTCTCCAGCTGGATCTTCCAGTTGCCGCGGAATGTGAACTGGTGCTTGCCCAGGACCTTGATCGGGTAGCCGCCGCCCTGCTTCATGAAACGGTCGATCCACAGTTTCGCGTCACCGAGGAAGTCCTCAAGCGATTCGCCGTCCTCGGCGAAGGTCGCGAAAATCATGCCGCCGTACGACTCGGTGCGGAGTTTCTTCAGCGACAGCTCGCCTTTTTCCAACACGCTTTCGTAGCCGTCCGGGTAGGGGATGCCGCGAAGCTTGCCGTCGAGGCCGTAACTCCAGGCGTGGTACGGGCAGGTGAAGCCGTTGGCCTTGCCGCTCGGCTTCTCGCACAGGCTCGCGCCGCGGTGGCGGCAGCGGTTGAGCATCGTGTGCAGCGTGCCCTTGCGGTCCCGTGTCACGATTACCGGCTGGCGGCCGACATAGGTGGACTTGAAGTTCCCCGGCTGGGCCAATTCGCTTTCGTGCGCGACCCACACCCACGAACGCTCGAAAATCTGCGTCATCTCGCGTTCGAAGATTTCCGGGTCGGTGTAAAGCCGGGCGGCGACGCGGTCGCTTTCGGCGAAATCGGCGGGAACGCTGGCGTTCTCAGTCATCAGGTCTCCGGTTCAGTCGGGCAGTTCGACGTCTTCGCGGACGGTCAGCGGACGGCCGATCCGGGCTTCGATCTTGGCGAACCGCCACAGCTTGACGCCATTGCTGCCGACCTCCGTGGTGCGCAGCAGGTTGCACCCGGCCTTGACGGTTTCCTGGCTGTCGGCGTCGGCGAGGATGTAACAGGTCCACGGCCAGCCGTCGGACGGGCCGACCATGTGCGCGTCATCGTCGATATCGCCGATGAAAGTGATGCCCGGCAACGCTTTCAGCTGGTCCATCATGGACACGAAGGCCTGCCAGACGTCGCCGATGGTGATGCCGTCGGCGGGCAGGTCGAAGAAGTTCTGGTTGATGCCGATGCAGAAAAGCACCCGCAGGGGCTGCGTGCTCACAGTCGGAGACTCCTCGTCGTGGTGGTGGCTGGTCAGCGGAATCCGGGGCTGGTCGGCGGCTGTCCCATGAGGACCGCACCGGCGGCGTCGTGGATGGCCGGGCCCAGGAACGCATGCTGCTTGGGTACCAGTGCGTCGCCCTGAAGTCCACGCAGCGGATGGGTCGAGTAGATCGGCGCGGTGCCGGAAATCTCGACGAGCTTCGACACGACCTCGGACGCAGTCTTCGCGAGGTGCGCGGACGAAAGCCGCAACTGGGCGTTCTGCTCGTCGGTGGCTTCGTCGCCGGAAACGACGGTGTCCCAGACCTCGTGGCTGACCTCGTAGAACCAGGCGCGAGCGGACCGCAGCGCGGCCTCGGCGTCGGCGTACCCGGTGCGGTAATAGCCGCGGTCGGCGAGCTTCGGCGCACCGGTGACACCGGTGTAGCCAGCGCCGACCTCGCGGGCGTGGTCGAGAGCGGCGCGCGCGACGCCCGCGCCGACGATGGCGAGAACCTGTGCGGCATAAGCGATGGTGGGGTAGCGGTAGAGCGGTTCGTCCACCGTGGGCGCGCCGCCGCGGATGAACGTCCACTCGCGCGGGACCTCGACGTCGCGCACGACCAGGTCGAACGAACCGGTGCCGCGCATGCCGACGACGTCCCAGTCCTGGACGATTTCGACCTGCTCGGGCCGCAGCAGCGCGGTGCGCGGTTTCCCGCCGGTCGATTCGTCTCCGGGGATGCCGACGCCGAGGATGTCCGCGCCCATGCAGCCGCTGGCGAACTTCCACCGGCCGTCCACGCGGAAGCCGGTTTCGGTCGCCGGGGCGGGCTGGACCGGGAAGAGACCGCCGGCGAACGCGACGTCCGGACCGTCCTTGTACAGCTCGGCCTGCGTGTCCAGCGGGAGCGCGGCGAGGTAGATCAGCGACGAGCCGAAGCTGGCGACCCAGCCGGTCGAACCGTCCACTGTGGAAATCCGCTCGATCAGGCGGAGGAATTCGGCGGGCGGAAGCGGATTGCCGCCGAACTTCGCCGGAGTGCTGGCCCGGTAGACGCCGAGCTGCTTGAGCCGGTCGACGAAGTCGCGCGGAACGTAGCGTTGCTGCTGGAACTCGTCCTTGCGCTGGGCGAGCTCGGCGAGCACCTCCTCCATGGTGACTTCGCTCATCGCTGCTCCTCAGAATGCCGGTGCGGTCGCTCCGACGGTACGAACCCCGCCGCCGCGCGGGAATTGGTAGTGCCTGAGCGGGCGTAGGGGATTTCTTCAGTGCGAGCCGCCAGCCAGGGGCTTTACGCTGAGCCGATGGAGGCAGACCCGCGCGCGCCCGAGCTGACGACGCACGATTTCGTCGCGATGCTCAACGCGAGCCGCACGTGCGTGCTCGTGCACGACGGCGCGACGAAGAACATCCTGTGGGCCAATCCGGCTGCCTGCGAGATGCTCGAGTGGAGCGTCACCGAGCTGCGGCCGTTGAAGGCGAACCACATGAGCAGCTCCGCGCAGCAGTACGACCGGGTGATCGGGCGGGCGTGGCTGCAGGAGGCGGTCGACAAGGGCGTCAGCCGGATCGAATGGCACTACCGCACGAAATCCGGCCGGGTCATTCCGACGGACGCGGTGGCGACCCGGGTCGAGCTGGCCCAGGGCCCGGCGGTGATGGTGCAGTTCCGCGATATCGAACGCGAGCAGGAAATCGAGCGTGAGCTGCGGCTGACCACGTCCTGGGTCGACGCACTGGCCCGGCAGACGTCGGCGGTCGCGTTGATGCTCGACGGTTCGGGCGAGCTGCGGTTCGCCACGGACTCCGCGGTCGCGCTGTTCGGCGCGACGCCGGACGAGCCGCTCGGCCGCCTGACCGACTACGCCGGTCTGCGCCTCGAAGACCGTCCGGCCACCTGGGAGGAGGTCCGCGAACGAGCGACGCCTGCCACCCAGGTGCGACTGGAAATCCAGGGTCGCGTGTGGCTGGAAGGCAGCGTCGAACGGCTTCGAGAGCCTGGTGGAGACGCGTTTCTGCTGCTGCTCCACGACGTGTCTGAACGCGTGCGCGGCGAGGTCAGGCGCGAGCGGGAGCTGCACCGGGAGAACTACCTGGCCCGCTACACCGCGATGGGCGACATGGCGATGGCGATCGCGCACGAGCTGAGCCAGCCGCTCGCCGCGGCAGGCAACTTCCTGGCCGGTGTCCGGTCGCGGACGCTCGATGCCGCGCCGGTCGTGTACGGCATCGACAGCGCCGTCCGGCAGATCGAACGGGCGAGCCAGATCGTGGCGTCCGTGCGGGCGTTCGTGGGGCATCTGGAGCACGTGGAGCAGGTCGCCGACCTCAACGAGATCGTCGAGGAATGCCTGTATTTCGTGCGGTTGCGAGCCGAACCGGCCGCGATCGAGGTGACGTTCGACCGGTCCGCGGACGCGGTGCCGGTGCACTGCGAACGCGTGCTGACCGGCCAGGTCGTGCTGAACCTGTGCTTCAACGCGATCGAGGAAATGGCGCAGTGTCCGCCGCAGCGGCGCAGCCTCGTGCTCACCACGCGCCGCGACGGCGACACCGGCGTGGTCACCGTGGACGATCGCGGCCGCGGCTTCCCGCGCAACCCGTTCGACGAGTCGTTCACCGCGAAGGAGCGCGGCAGCGGCATCGGACTGGCACTGAGCCACCGCATCATCACCCGCCAGCACGGGACGATCTGGGCCGAACACCGCGCCGGCGGCGGTTCGCGCTTCGGCTTCGCACTGCCCGCGACCGGCCCGGGTTAGGAATTCTTCAGCTGTGCCGGGGAAGTTCTCGATATCGCGCGAGCGGTGCGGCTTTGTACGGTCGGGACAGCCCCGGCCCCAGTACTAGGAGGCACCGTGTCCGAGCTGACCCGGACCCAGCGCGAATTCCGCACCGCGATGGCCAACCTCTCCGCGGCCGTCAACGTCGTGACCACCGCAGGCCCGCACGGCCTCGCCGGGATGACGGTGAGCGCCGCCTGCTCGGTCACCGACAGCCCGCCGACCGTGCTCGTGTGCGTCAACCGGTCGAGCCGGTCGCACGCGATCCTGGTCGGCAACGGCCGGGTCTGCGTCAACGTCCTCGGCCCCGGCCAGGAGGACCTGGCCATGCACTTTGCCGGCGCGACGAAGGTGCCGACCGCCGAACGGTTCGATCAGGACTGCTGGGACCTCGACAGCGAGGACGCCCCGGTCCTGCGCGGCGCGGCCGCGTCGCTGGTCGGCCGGATCGTCGCCGAACAGGAACACGGGTCGCATTCGGTGCTGTTCGTGGAGATCGAGAAGGTGCTGACCGCGCCGGACACCGGTGCTTTGGTGTACTTCCAGCGCCGTTTCCACCGGCTTACCGCACTCAGCGCCTGAGGAGAACCCGTGGAACGGATGACCCTGACCTGCTACAACGACACGCACGGCTACGGCTGGCGGCACGTCGACCTCTTCGTGCACGACGAGCACGGCCGCGAGCTGGACTGGGTGCACTGGCAGGCCCCGGCCGACGGGCCGGACGCCGCCGACGAGGCCACCGCCCGCGTCGAGCCGCTGCTGCGCCGGACGTCCGAGTGGCGGCACGCGGTCAGCGCCAGCGGCATGGACTACTGGACCGCCGACGCCGCCTGGACCCAGCCGTGACCGGTCCGTGGTCGCTGCGCGCCCTGGTCGCCGATCTCGCCGCCGGCCGGACAACGCCGGAAGCCGCCGTGGCGGAGGCCCGCTCGCGAATCGCTGCGGCTTCTTTCAACGCTTGGGTTTCGTCTGCTTACGTGCCTGCCTCGGCAGGTCCGATCGGCGGGGTTCCCTTGGGCGTCAAGGACATCATCGACTTGGCCGGACTTCCGACCCGCTGCGGTTCGGTGTTGCGTGCGGACGCTCCACCGGCCACTGTGGACGCTTCGATCGTCCGCGAATGGCGGCGGGCCGGTGCGGTGCCGATCGGCAAGACGGTCACCACGGAATTCGCCTTCTTCGCGCCCGGCCCCACGGATAACCCCGCTGCGCCTGGCCACACGCCCGGTGGCTCCTCCAGCGGTTCCGCCGCTGCCGTTGCCGCTGGACACGTCCCGTTGGCGCTCGGGTCCCAAACCGCAGGTTCGGTCACGCGACCGGCCGCGTTCTGCGGAGTCGCCTCGCTGGTCATGAGCCGGGGCCGGTTCCCGGTCGACGGTGTCACCGGCCTGAGCCCGAGCCTGGACAGCCACGGCATGTTCACCGCGACGGTTTCCGATCTGGCCTTGGCCTGGTCCGCGCTGTCCGGGGAGCCGGAGGTGGAGGCTTCGGTACAGCGATTGCTGGTGTGGTCCTCGCCGGATGTGAGTCCAGCTATGGAGAAGGCGCTTCGTACCGCGGTTTCTCAGCTGCGAGCCGCCGGTGCCGTGGTCGACGAATTCCCGGATCCGGCAGTGGTTGCTGCTTTGACTGCCGCGCATCCCGTGGTGATGGCCTACGAAGCGGCGCGGGAACGTTCCGTTGAGCTTGCTTCCGCGGACCGGCTCAGCGACCCGCTGGCGCAACTGCTGCGTACCGGCGCGGAGATGCCGCGCGCGGAATACGAGGCCGCACTGGACGTCGTCGCTTCCGGTGCTTCGCGACTCGCCGAGATCGTGACCGGCTATGACGCCGTCCTCACCCCAGCCGCGCTTGGTTCGGCCCCTTCCGGCCTGGCCGCGACCGGAGACCCGGTGCTCAGCCGCCCGTGGCAGGCGCTGGGCCTGCCGGTCATCGCCGTGCCTGGACTGCGCGACGCGGCGGGATTGCCGCTGGGATTGCAGCTGGTCGGCAGTGCCTCCGGTGAAGCTGCCCTGCTGGGCACCGGCCGCTGGGTGGAGACCGCGCTCAAACGGTGACGCGATGGGTGAGGATGTCGCGGACGAGCGTCCCCAGGCTGTCCGCCGACGTCTTCGCCTTGATCCGCGCCCGGTGCACGTCGACGGTTTTGACGCTGGTGCCGAGCCGGTGCGCGATCGCCTGGCTGGGCATCCCGTCGACCACCAGCCGCAGCACCTCACGCTCGCGCTGGGTCAGCGTGTCGAGCCGAGCCCGGACCGCCTGCCGTTCCGCATGCTCCGCGAACCGTCGGCGGGCCTCGATGAGCTGCGTCTGGACCACCTCGACCATGCGCTGGGCCTGGTAAGGCTTCTCCAGGAAATCGACCGCCCCCGCGGTGAGCGCACGGACCGACATTGGAATGTCGCCATGCGCGGAACAGAAAATGAGCGGAGCCGGACAGTCGATTTCGGCGAGCTTTTCCTGCAGCTGAAAACCGCTGATCGCGGGCATGCGCACGTCGACGATCACGACCGCGGGTTCGGCCGGATCGAACTCGTCGAGGAACGTCTGGGCGTCCGGGTACGTCAACGCCTGCACGCCGACGCTCTCCAGCAGGAACACCAGGGACTGCCGGAGGTCCTCGTCGTCGTCCACCACGTGCACGACCGGGTCGTCGCTCATGGCTTCATCAGCACCGAGGCCGAGGGATAGTCGCTGGCCCAGCCTTCTGGCAGCGGGGCGATGAAGACGTTTTCGGTGCGAGTGCGGGTGATCCGCCAGGTGTCGTCTACGCGGCGGAACGCGTTGTTCAACCGGCTGGACCGCAGGAGCGCTTTCCCGTCCGAGAACAGCCACGGTTGCATGTGGATCCATTGCCCGGTGGCCTCGTCACCGTCGACGTGAATCTGCTCGGAGGTGAGGTAATGCGCGTTGAGCAGAAGCGCGGGGTCCTTTTTCTCGCCCCAGAACCGCTGAAAATGCGCCCGGATAGCGGCGGCGCCTTCCGCCCGCCCGAACTGCCCGTCGTAGTACTCGCCGACGCCCTCCCAGACCGCGTCGTCGGTGTAGAGCTCCATGATGAGGTCGATCCGCTCGTCGTCGCCCGCGACACCGAACTCCGGGCACGGCGTATCGCAGAGGAACATGTAGCGTGCCTGCACCCGGCGGATCTCCGCCTCGGCCTCGAGCACCCGGACCCGCCGAACCAGCCCCGCGACGGTCTCCTCCAGCGCGGCCACCCGCCGGTCCTGGCTGTCGTCGGCCGGGTCGGACGGTGCGCGGTGCTCGAGAGACATCGTTTTCCTCACCAGAGAAGTCGGGACGAGTGCCGGGTAGGCCTTTCGGTGCGGTTTTCGGCTCGTTGACAGGGTAACCGGACCGCTCCGGGCATGGGCAGCTTGTGACCAGCCTCTGCTGGGGCTGGAAGGGTTGTCAATCGAATCGGCGAGTTATGCGTGGCGTGTTTCAACCCGGTGGTGGCGGTTATCAATGGCCGGGGTTGCTTGCCGGACAACGCGTTGGGGCGCTGGTTGTGCCGGGAGCGGCGTTGGGGTGGTCGGCGTGGGCACGGCCGGGGACGCCGCTCTCCTCGCTTGGTCATGGAGGGGCAGTGGCGCTGCTGTGCCCCGGGCTTGCCTGGGTCACTGGCGGGCGTGCCGGGCCGCAGATTATGCAGCTCTCGCCCGGTTCGCGATACCGTTGCGGTATGCGCGTTTCCACAGGTACCGGTAGGCGGCGATGAGCGCGGCTCAGCGGGCGGACGCCCGGGAGAACCGGGAGCGGATCGTCGAGATCGCCCGCGAGGCGATCGCCGGTTCCGGGGAGTTGCGGCTGAACGCGGTGGCCAAGTCGGCGGGGGTCGGGCAGGGAACGCTCTACCGGCACTTCCCGACGCGCGAGGACCTGCTTGCCGAGGTGTACCGGCAGGAGGTGGAGGACCTGGTCGCGCTGGCCCCGGAACTGCTGGCCGCCCACGATCCGGTCGAGGCGCTGTCCCGCTGGTTCGACCGGATCGCCGAATACGCGCGAGTCAAGCGCGGCGTCTTCGCGGCACTGGAAACCGCGGTGTGGAAAGGCCTGTCCGAAGAAAGCCACGGCCCGCTCGGCGACGCCATCACCCTCCTGCTCGACGCCGGAAAGGCTGAAGGAACGATCCGCGGTGACATCGACGCGCGCGACTTCTTCATCTTGTCGGGGTACCTGACCCGCCTGGAGGAGGACGAGTGGGATTCCCGCGCTCGGCACCTCCTGGACGTCCTGCTGCGAGGAGTCCTTTCCCGCTGACCAGGCCCGGTTTTGTCGCATTGAGCGGATGGCCCCGGTCGACGCTCTTCTTCCTGCCTAACTGAAGGACCGGCGCGGACGAGCTTTGCTTACGAGGCAACGGATTCCCCACCCGTGGCTGGCGACGATCGCGACATGGTTACTGGGCTGCGCCAGCGTGTGCAGCAGTCAGCACACAGCGATGCACCGCGCTGATGCAGTTAGGCGTTGCGCAGGGCGGATGCGATGGCGGCTGCGCGGTGCAGTGCGGTTGTTCGACCGGCAGACGCGGTGTGGTCCGGCCGTCACACCAATGTGGACTGGTAACTTCGGCGCCGAAGAGCCGAAGACCGCGATACGGCATGCGTGCTGGAGCGGAGAAGTCTTACCACCGCGACGCGATCACGCGAAGCGCTCGGGTACCGCGACTGTGATGAATGTGGGCCGTGAGCAGGCGAGCTCGACATGACGAGTCCGCTCAGCGGAACGTCGCACCGGACTGACGACCATCGTCGGGCAGCCGTGGCGTGGTGGGCGCAGGGCGGCAAGCCTGCTGAAAAGACAAGGAATTCAGCGCGAGATCCGACCGAAGGCCGAAGCGCCGGGTGCGGTGTCCATATAGGACGGGCCGCTCGCGGGTGCGCGGCCGGCCCGGTCCCCCAGATTTCCCCAGTGGTGGTGCTGTCGATGTGGCGGCTCAGGAGGCGACGGCCAGGCGGACCCGGCGGTCGCGGGCGTACGAGACCAGCTCGCGGACCTCGTCGGTGGTGATGATGCGGACGGCGTCTTCCAGGATCTCGGCCGTGGCCACCTGCAGCGGCCAGGAACGCAGGCCAGGAGCGGGTTCGTGCCAGAACCACTGGCCCTGGGCGAGATCTTCGGCGGCGACGGTGGGTTCGTCGGTGTTCATGCCTGCAGCCTAACTGGCACCACCGACAGAAAATCGCTCTACCGGACATCCCGGGAAGGCCCCTCCGGAAGCGGAAGAAATGAACGCGGGTTCGGGGAAAGTTCCTGCTGGTCATGAGGATGCGAGCGGACTGACGGGTGGCGTGGGTCACGCGGTCTTCCCCGGTTGACCGGAGGTTCGGAGGCCGGGTGCGAAAGTAGAGGGGCCGGTGATCTGGTCCCGCCGATCGGCGGGTTCCGGCGGATTTTGCACGGCCGGGCGGCCTGCCCTAGGCTTCGCCGGTCACCGCGCACACACCGGGGGTTTCCGGGACGAGAGGAACGGTGCGAATGGCTTTGCGCGACCCCGAGGCGTACCGCGATATCGATCTGCCGACGATTCTCCGGATGGAGCGTCGGCTTCCCCTGTACGGCTGGCCGCACCTGCCGCTGGGGCTGCTGGTCTGCGTGGCCGCGATCCTCGCCGCCTACCGGGTGCCGGTTTCGTATCACCTGACGACCGCGCTGGTCGCGGGCGGCGGCGTGGTCGGCGGTTTTTCCGGTTACGGCTGCGGGCTGGTCATGGTCAGCACGCCGGATCTGGTCCAGACCGGCTACCTGAACTGGCGGCGCACCCGGGCGCTGCGGGCGTTGCTCATCGTGCTGGGCGGGTTGTCCGCGGCCTCGATGGTGGTCGTGGTCGCATGCCACATTTCGTTGCTGGCCGGTGCTTCCGACCAGCACCCGTTCCGGCTTTCGGTGCAGGCCGGGTTGTATCTGGTGCTCGTGGTCGCCAACACCGTTCTCGCCGGGCTCGAGGCGTGGCAGCTGTCGAAGGTGCTGCGCGAGCCGGTTGCCAAGACTGCCGCGGAGCCGGTCGGGCCGGTGCGCGTCCGGCTCGGCTGAACTGTCTACATCGGACTGAGTCAGCGCCTGCGCAGCAGTACTTCTTGCGTCACTGAGGCGACGAGCCGCCCGTCGGTGGTGAAGAATTCGCCGTGGGTCAACCCCCGAGTGCTCGCGTAGCTGGGGCTTTCCATGTCGAAAAGCAGCCATTCGTCCGCGCGGAACGGACGGTGGAACCACACCGCGTGGTCCAGCGACGTCAGCTGCGGCTCGCCCGGGTCGTCGCGGTGGGGCAGCAGGGCAGTGCCCGCCAGCCGGATGTCGGAGATGTAAGTGAGCGCGCAGACGTGCGCCAGCGGGGCGTCCGGCAATGCGTCCTTCGCCCGCACCCAGATCTGCTGACGCGGACCGCGGCCGGTGTCGGGCAGGCCGGTTTCCGGGTTGCTGACGAAGCGGACTTCGATGGCGGACAGAACGATCGGCGAGCGGTCCTGCTCGACGACGCCCGCTTCGTCCGGGGCCGGGACGTCCGGCATCCGCGCCTGGTGCGCACTGCTTTCCGCCTCGGTCTGGAACGACGCGGACAGGCTGAAAATGCTCTCGCCGTTCTGGATCGCGACGACCCGGCGCGTGGTGAACGAACCGCCGTCGCGGGTGCGTTCGACCTCGTAGATGATCGGCATGTCGGTGCGGCCGCCCCGGATGAAATAGCCGTGCAGCGAGTGCACGCGCCGCGCGGCGGGCACGGTCGCGCCGGCCGCGGTGAGCGCCTGCGCCGCGACCTGACCGCCGAACGCCCGCTGCGGCGAACCCTGGTGGCACCAGCCGCGGAACAGGTTCAGCTCGAGCGGTTCGAGCTTCAGGAGCTGGTCTAGCCCGGTCCGGGTCGGATCGATCGTCGTCACCCGGTCAGTCTAAGCGCTTGCTCAGTCGGCCCGCGGGGTGAGCAGTGCCGCTACCGCGGCCGAGTCCTCAACGTGCGCGTTGTGCCCGAGCCCGGCCAGGACCACTGCCTCGGGAACGAGAGAGCGCAGCTGCTCGGGACGGCACATCGGGTCGTTTTCGCCGGTGGCGAGCACCACAGGGCAGCGCGCGGCGGCCAGCAGGCCCGGCATGTCCGGACGGCCGACGCCGAAGGTGGGCGGGTCCAGGGCCAGCCGCCAGCCGCCCGCGGTTTCGGTCACACCGTCCGGGTCGGCCGGAGCCAGACCGGTCAGCCCGGCGACCCTCAGATAGGCGGTCTCGGCCTCCTCTCGGGTATCGAACAGTCGCGGCGGACGGGCTGCCATCGCGGCGGCCCGGGCCAGGTCGTCATCGCTCCACTCCACCTTGATGCCCACCGCCAGCACGCTCCTGACGTCGAGCCCGTAGCGGCCGCTCGCCAGCTCCAGCGCGACGACACCGCCGAGCGAATGGCCGAGCACGGCGACCGGACCGGGCTCGTCCAGCGCATCGGCGACCGCGGCCGCGAGCGCCTCGAACGTGTACTCGGGCAGCCGCGGCGAGCCGCCGTGCCCGGGCAGGTCCGGCGCGAGCAGCCGCCGGTCGAGCTGGCCGGCGAGGCCGTCCCAGACCGCGCCAGTCGCGCCGAGCCCGTGCAGGAGCAGGACCGGTGGTTCGCCTTGTCCGGTGACGCG
Source organism: Amycolatopsis echigonensis (assembly GCF_014174495.1). Taxonomy (GTDB): domain Bacteria; phylum Actinomycetota; class Actinomycetes; order Mycobacteriales; family Pseudonocardiaceae; genus Amycolatopsis; species Amycolatopsis echigonensis. The sequence continues at coordinate 52,675 of NZ_JACJHR010000010.1, read as the reverse complement.
CAGCTTCAGCTTTTCCACCGGACGGATCTTTCCGCAGGCGGCGGTCTCGGGGCTAGGGTCGGACCGTGTCGAGTGCTGTCATCGCCGACCCGGACACCTACGTCACGGGCGTGCCTTACGACCTGCTCGCCCGTCTGCGCCGGGAAACGCCGGTGACGCGGATCGGCGACTTCTGGGCGGTGCTGCGCCATTCCGACGTGCGGCACGTGCTCCGCACCCCGGCGGTGTTCTCGTCGCAGCTCGGCGGCACACAGATCCGCGACCCGGCCACCGCCGAGGACTTGCGATACGTGCGCCGGATGATGCTCAACATGGACCCGCCCGAGCACGGCAGGCTGCGCGGGCTGCTCACCAAGGCGTTCACCCCGCGTGCGGTCGGCCGGATCGCCGAACGGATCGAAGGCTGGGCACGGGATCTCGTCGCGGCGGTGGCCGACCGCGGCGAATGCGATTTCGCCAAGGACATCGCCGCCGACCTGCCGTTGCTCACGCTCGCCGAGGTGTTCGGCGTGCCCGAGCAGGACCGCAGGCTGATGTTCGACTGGAGCAACCGCGTGATCGGCTTCCAGGACGCCGAATACGCGGTGAGCGCGACAGTCAGAGCCGACGACGTCACCGACCTCGCCCGTGCCGCGCTCGCCGTGCGCCCGGAACCCGGACCGGACGGGCAGATGCCAGATCCGCGCAGCCGCGCCGGAATGCCGGATCTCTACGCCTACGCGCACGCGCTCGGCGAGCACAAACGCGCGCACCCCGGCGACGACGTGATGAGCAACCTGATGCGGTACGTGGACGACGACGGCGGTCGCGTGTCGATCGAGGAGTTCGAGAACCTTTTCTGGTTGTTTTCCGTAGCTGGCAACGAAACTCTGCGCAACGGCATCCCCGGCGGCATGGCCGCGTTGCTCGCGCATCCCGAGCAGTACCGCAAGCTGCTCGACGACCGGAGCCTCCTTCCCGGTGCGGTCGAAGAAATGCTGCGCTGGCACACGCCGGTGATGCACTTTCGCCGCACCGCGACACAGGACACCCGGCTGTCCGATGTGGACATCAAGGCCGGGGACAAGGTCGTGGTGTGGTTTTCCTCGGCCAATCGCGACGAGACGGTCTTTCCCGACCCGGACGTGTTCGACGTGACGCGCGCGCCGAGCGAACACCTGACGTTCGGCCACGGCCCGCATTTCTGCCTCGGTTCGCACCTCGCGCGGATACAGATGCGGGCGTTGTTCGCGGCGGTGTTCGACCAGCTCGGCGAGGTCCGTCTCGCGGGCGAACCCCGCCGGCTGCGGTCGAACTTCCAGAACGGGATCAAGAGCCTCCCGATCCGCTGGGACTGACCGGCTCAGCCGAAGCTGACGAGCGAGAGCCAGCGGTCCAGGTACTCCGTGTCGCCGGTGCGGTGCGCGATCTCTGAAGGCAGCCTGCCGTAGACCATCAGCAGCAGGTCGCGCAGCGGTGCGGCTACGGTGACCGCCGCGTTTGACGGCGGACCCGGATGCCAGGCCAGCTGGTCGCCGGTGAGGTCGACTGTCCAGGACGCCGCGTGGTCGATCGGCGCGAGGTGGATCGTGCGGTCCGGGCCGAGCAGTTCGCGCCGTTCGGGGACTTGCTCCAGCAGTTGCGGCAGCGAGCCTAGTTCCAGCCATTCCTCCAGCGCGTCGTGCGCGACTTCCGGCGAGACGGTGAACTTCCAGCCCGCGGCCAGTGTCGCGTCGGCGCGGTGGATCAGCGTCTCGTTCATGAACCGGCGCGCGTAGAACGCCGCTCGTTGCGGCCCGTTCGGCACCGGCGTGAACACTTCGGCCTCTGGACCCGCTTCGCGCAGCGTCGCCACCAACGCCTTCGCGCCGTCTACAAGCCACGACTCCGGGCGCGGGGTGCCCACCGGATTCCGGAGTTCGTCCTCCCGCGGCCAACGGTCGGCCCGCGTGCGCACGATTTCCTCCGCCCACCGATGCCCGGTCCCGACGTGATCGAGCAGCTGCCCGAGGTTCCACTCCGGGCAGGCCGCGACCCGCACCGTCCGGTCCGCGCCCTCGACGGCCGCGGCGAGCTGTTCTGTCTGCCGCAGGATCTCGGCGCAGCGCTCGTGGAAGTCCATGGGGTGTCCTCTCCGGTTCAACTCCGCTGGCACCAGGAAGTCGGAGCCGACGCGGCCGTCCAGACACCGCTGCCGGAGGAACTGTCCCCGGGTTACTCCACGCTCCAGGCGTCTCCCCAGTCCGCGTCGCGGGCGGCGCGGTACCGCACGCCATGCCGCTTCGACACGACTGTCCCGGGCGCGAGTCCGTCGACCGCGCAGAGGTCGAGTTGCACGAACCCCTTGTGCTTGCGCGGATGCCGGATGATCCGGGCCGACGGACGGTCGACCGGTGCCGACGTGGCCGCCACGTACGAGAACTTCTCGTCCTCGAATCCCAGGGTGCCGGACTTGATCCGCCGGTGCACCCCGCTTCGGGGCAGCCGGGCGGAGAAGTGGCACCAGTCCTCTCCCGGTTTGATCGGGCAGACGTCGTCGTGCGGGCACGGCGCCACCAGGCTGAGGCCCATCCCGCGCAGCACCTCGCGAGCCTCGCGGATCCGCGCGAATCCCGCTGGCGTTCCGGGCTCGATGAGCACGACGGCACCGGACTTGGCGGCGAGCCACTGGACGACGTCGGCGCGGCCGCGTTCGGGGAGCTCGCCCAGGACGTACGACAGGGTGACCAGGTCGGCCTCCGGCGCCGCGGATGCGGAATCGACCAGCCCGCGCTGCCAGACCGCGGTGCGGACGGCCGGCTCGTCGGCGTTCGCCGCCAGCTTGCGGCCCAGCGCCAGCGCGGCCGCGACCTGCTCCAAGACAGTGCACTTCTCCAGCGACGGCCATACGTCGGCCGCGGCCCACACTGCCGCTCCGGTGCCGCCGCCGATGTCGACGTGCGTCTTCGGGGCGAATCCGGGCGCGGCGGCAGCCACCTCGCCCAGCACCGCGCTGACTGCCGCGTACGTGGCAGGCATCCGGTATCCGGCGTACGCGACGACATCCAGCTCCGAAGAGAGGATCGGCGACGTCGCCGAGTCACCTTGTCGATAACGCTTGCTGAGCCGCTCCACGGCCTGCGCGAGCCGGGATTCGGGGTACCGGGCCAGCTCGTCGTCGAGCGCGGCGCGGAGAGCTTCGGGGAGTACTGCCACGGACAACGATTCTCCCATGCCCGTTTTGGCTCCCGAAGCTCGCCTGACCTGCTAATTTCGCGACCAGAAAAAAAGTTCGAGGACCTTGTCGATCCGGCTGCGGCCCGTTCGACGCAGGGGTGAAAGCAAGCCGAGAGCGAAGGGGACCCGAAGATGCGATTCATGGTGATCATGAAGGCCAGCGAAGAGAGCGAAGCCGGCCAGCTGCCCAGCACCGAGCTGCTCGCCGAGATGGGCAAGTTCAACGAGGAACTCGTGCGGGCCGGCGTGATGCTCGCGGGCGAGGGGCTGGCGCCCAGCTCCGAGGGCGCCCGGGTGAAGTTCTCCGGAGACGGCGAGCCCAGCGTGGTCGACGGTCCGTTCGCCGAGACCAAGGAGCTGATCGCCGGCTTCTGGATCCTCCAGGTCCGTTCGCTCGAGGAAGCCGTGGAGTGGATCAAGCGCGTGCCCAACACCGACGGCGCGCACCACGAGATCGAGATCCGGCGGATCTTCGAGGCCGACGACTTCGGCGACAACCTCACTCCGGAACTGCGGGACGCCGAGGAGAAGCTGCGCGAGCAGGCCGCGCGGAACTGATGCGGTTCATGGTGCTGGTGAAAGCCAGCAAGGAATCGGAAGCGGGCGCCGCGCCGAGCGCCGAGTTGATCGAGCAGATGGGCCGGTTCAACGAGGAACTCGCCGCGTCCGGTCATCTCGTGCAGGCCGCCGGGCTGACGCCCAGCGCGGAAGGCGCCCGGTTGCTGTGGTTCGACGGCGAGACGGAGCCGAGCGTGGTCGACGGCCCGTTCGCCGAGACCAAGGAACTCGTCGCCGGCGTGTGGATCCTGGAGGGCGAGTCGCTCGCCGAAATCGTCGAGCTGATGAAGCGGGCGCCCAATCCGGACCGGCGTGCGGGCACCGTCGAGATCCGTCCGATGGCGGGCGAGCTCTGACGCCGCGCCCGCCCGAGGGTTGCCTCGGGCGGGCCGGGCCGGTCTGATGGGCCGGTGGACACGCGAAATGCGGTAGAGGCCGTTTGGCGGATCGAGTCGGCGCGGGTGATCGCTGGTCTCGCGCGGATGACCCGCGACGTGGGCCTCGCCGAGGAGCTGGCGCAGGACGCGCTCGTCGCCGCGCTCGAACAGTGGCCGGAGACCGGGGTGCCGCGCAACCCGGGCGCCTGGCTGATGACGATCGCGAAGCGGCGGGCCATCGACCTGTTCCGGCGCAACGAAACCCTCGGCCGCAAGCTGGACGAGATCGGCCGGGAAGCCGAACAGCTCGGCGAGGGCGTGCTGCCCGACTTCGACGCGGTGCTCGACGACGAGCAGATCGAGGACGACCTGCTGCGGCTGGTGTTCACCGCGTGCCACCCGGTGCTGTCCACCCAGGCGCGGGTGGCGCTCACGCTGCGCATGCTCGGCGGGCTCAGCACCGACGAGATCGCTCGCGCGTTCCTGGTGAAGGAATCGACCGTCGCGCAACGCATTGTGCGGGCGAAGAAGACGCTCGCCGAGGCCAAGGTGCCGTTCGAGACGCCGGTCGGCGACGAGCGCGTCGCACGGGTGCCCGCCGTACTCGAAGTGATCTACCTGATCTTCAACGAGGGCTACTCCGCGACGCGCGGCGACGACTGGATGCGGCCCGCGCTGTGCGAGGACGCGTTGCGGCTCGGCCGGGTGCTGGCCGGCCTGATGCCCGGCGAACCGGAGGTGCACGGCCTGGTGGCGCTGATGGAGATCCAGGCGTCGCGCTCGGCGGCGCGCACCGGCCCGAACGGCGAACCGGTGCTCCTGATGGACCAGGACCGCAGCCGCTGGGACCGCCTGCTGATCCAGCGCGGCCTCACCGCCCTGGCCCGGTCCGAACGGCTCGCGGACGGCACGTACGGGCCGTATTCCGCGCAGGCCGCGATCGCCGCCTGCCACGCCGTGGCGGTCACTCCCGACGAGACCGACTGGGCGCGGATCGCGGCGCTGTACGCGGGCCTGGCGCAGCTCACGCCGTCTCCGGTGATCGAGCTGAACCGGGCCGTCGCGGTCTCGATGGCCGAGGGGCCGGAAGCCGGGCTGGCGCTGGTGGACAAACTGCTGGCTGAGCCCGCGCTGAAGAACTACCACTTGCTGCCGAGCGTGCGCGGCGACTTTCTGTACAAACTGGGCCGCCGGGACGAGGCGCGCGCCGAATTCGAGCGCGCGGCGAAGATGACCGGCAACGAGCGGGAGCGCGCGCTGCTTCTGGAGCGGGCCGAGTCGTGCAGCAGGCTGGAAGCGGGAACGAGGTAGCTGGGCACCATGCGGTGCGGGAGTGATCGTCATGCCGGCAACGGTCCGCCACCAGCCCGACAGTTCCTGGCCGCACTCCCCGCCATCCCCAGGGTTGTCCACAAGTCGACCCGCCTGTGGACAACTTGTTTCCGCTGGTAGCGACGGCAGAAAAAGGGCGCCCAACCCGATCTGGTGAAAGACCTCAGCGGTTACGCACGTACCCGAGCCGCATCGACAACGCGGCCGCGGTCCCGGCCACCGTCGCGCCCAGTTCGTCCGCCCGGCGCAGCACCCGGGTCGCTGGCCCGGCGACGCTGATCGCCGCGATCGGACGGCCCGAGTGGTCCCGCACGGCCGCCGCGACGCAGCCGACGTCCGGCTCGTTTTCCAGGTCGTCCACGGCCCAGCCGCGACGCCGGGTCCGCGCCAGTTCGTCCAGCAGCCGGACCGGATCATTGATGGTCTTGAGGGTGAGGCTGTCCAGCTTCATCCGGCGCACGCGCTCCACCCGATCGGCCTCGGGCAGCGCGGCCAGCCAGGCTTTCCCCAGCGACGTCGCGTGCTGCGGCCGTCGAGTACCGAGGCGGCAGGAGAGCGTGACCGCGCTGGCGCTGCGTTCGGTCGCGACGTAGACCATCGCGTCGTTGTCCGGCACCGCGAGGTACGTCGTCTCTCCGGAACGTTCGGCCAGCGCGGTGAGATACCGCGGCGCGCAGCGGTGCAGGTCGGTCGCCGCCATCGCGCGGGCGCCCAGCTCGACCAGCCGGGTGCCGAGCCGCACGCGTCCGGTGACGGTGTCCGCCTCCAGGAACTCCAGCCGCTTCAGGGTGCCGACGATCCGGTACGCCGCGCTGCGCGACAAGCCCAGTTGCCGGGCGAGCGCGTTCGTGGAGATTTCCTGGTGCTGCCCGACGTGTTCGAGCACCGCCAGCCCGCGCTCCAGGGTGCCGCTTTGGTCCAGCCCGCGTACTGCTGCGTCCACGTTCGCCCTCCGCCTGTCGCTCTGCGTTCCCGGTCACCGGTGCGTGGTGCCATCAAGCGGGGTTGGACGCTAACACCTCCGATGTATGGACGGAAGATCTTGACCGATCCCTGTCATTTGGCGAGTCGGAGGTTGCTCCGAATGGTTCAACCTCCGATCGGTAAGACTACTTACAAAGAGTAGCGGAGACTGGAGTCACCCTCTCAGGAAATTCACAGCACTCGTGCCGCACGGTTTGTCGTGATGTCCACACGTCTGCGCACCCGGGCGTCGGTCGCTGCCGGGCGGCTGACGGCGTGGTTTTCCCGTACCGCCCGGCTGGGCCGCGGCGGGGTGATCGGCGGACGCGTCACGCTGCGGCTCGACCCCAAGGCGCTGCGCAGGCTCGGTCAAGACCGCACGGTCGTGATCGTCACCGGCACGAACGGCAAGACCACTACGTCGCTGATGCTGACCCGCGCGCTCGAAGCTCTCGCCGAGGTCGCGCACAACGGCGACGGCGCGAACATGCCCGACGGCCTGGTGGCCGCTCTCGCTGCCCGCCCAGACGCGCCGTACGCGGTGCTGGAGGTGGACGAAACCTACGTTCCGTGGGTGGCCGAGCAGGTGCAGCCGGCGGCGCTCGTGCTGCTCAACCTCAGCCGTGACCAGCTCGACCGTGTCGGCGAGGTCCGGATGATGGAGCGCGACCTGCGTGCCGCGTTCGCCGGGCTGTCGCGCACGGTCGTGGTCGCGAACTGCGACGACGTCCTGGTCACGTCGGCGGCCGCCGCGGCGGCGCGCCCGGTGTGGGTCGGCACCGGACGGCGCTGGTCGGGCGATTCCGTCTCCTGCCCGCGCTGCGGCGGCGCGATCACCCACACGGACCGCGAATGGCGCTGCGCGGTCTGCGCGTTCGCTCGCCCGGAGCCGACCTGGACCCTCGACGGCGACCTGGTCCACACGCCCGGCGGCCGGCAAGTCGACCTCGACCTGCGGCTGCCCGGCGAGGCCAACCGGGCGAACGCCGCTCTCGCGCTCGCCGCCGCGCACTGCGTGGGCGTACCGCCGCACACCGCCGCGGCCCGGCTGCGCACAATCACCGATATCGGCGGGCGATACCGCACGATTCGCCGCACCCGGCACTCCGTGCGGCTGATGCTTGCGAAAAATCCGGCTGGCTGGGCCGAAACGTTGCGGGTGCTCGACGAGGACACCCCGGTCGTCGTCGCGGTCAACGCGCACGAGGCGGACGGCCGCGACCTCTCCTGGCTCTGGGACGTGCACTTCGAGCGGTTGCGCGGCCGTCAGGTCGTTGTCGCCGGCGAGCGATGCGCGGATCTCGCGGTGCGGCTTTGCTACGCCGAGGTGCCGCACTGGTCGGAGCCGGACCCGGTCGCCGCGATCGACACGCTGCCGCCCGGCGGCGTCGAACTCGTCGCGAACTACACTGCTTTCCGTGACCTGGTGGACCGGTTGCCGGATGTCTGATTCGACGGTCGGCATCGGCCTTTTGCTTCCCGAGGTGCTGGGGACGTACGGCGACTCCGGCAACGCACAGGTGCTCTGCAAACGCTTGCAATGGCGCGGTTACGACGCCGAGGTGGTGCCGGTTTCGCTGGACTCCTCGGTGCCGTCCACATTGGACCTCTACCTGCTCGGCGGCGGGGAGGACATGGCGCAGGTGCTGGCCGCGGACTTCCTGCGCAACTCGCCGGGCCTGCGGAGCGCCGCGAACGCCGGACGCCCGGTGTTCGGCGTGTGCGCGGGCCTGCAGATCCTGGGCAACCGTTTCCGCGGCGTCGACGGCGTCGAACACGCCGGGCTGGGGCTGCTCGATCTCGTCACCGAGCCGGCGCAGCAGCGTGCGGTGGCCGAGCTGATCGCCGAACCGAACCTGCTCGAGACGCCGCTGACCGGCTTCGAAAACCACCAGGGCGCAAGCGTGCTCGGGCCGGGCAGCACGCCGCTGGGGCGCGTCGTCCGGGGGACCGGCAACGGCGACGGCACCGAGGGCGCGGTCACCGACCACGTCATCGGCACCTACCTTCACGGCCCGGCGCTGGCGCGCAATCCCGAGCTCGCTGACCTGCTGTTGTCCTGGGTGATGGGCCACGCGCTGAAGCCGTTGGAGCTGGCTGAGGTGGACACGCTGCGCTCGGAGAGGCTGGCCGCCCGCCGCGCCCGATGACGTCACTCGCTGCTCGTTACGCTGCGTGCGTGAGACTTGTCGCTGCAGCAGGCGTCCGGATGCGGACAACCGCGGTTGCCGTGTTGGCGCTCGCGCTGGCCATCGCGACCGCGTGCGTCGTCGTGGTGCTCTTGCTGCAGCAGTCACTCGATCGAAGCGTCACCGAGAGCGCGCGCAGTACCGCGCGGCAGGTTGCCGTCCAACTCGTGCGCGCGGGTGCGCGAGACCTGTCGCCGAGCGATGTCGCGAGCACTGGCGACACTGAAGCCGTGACGCAGGTACTCGGGCCGCGAAGCACGCCTATCGCGAGCGACCCGTCGATTGTCGGCCGTCCGGCCATCACCGCCGCGCGCCCGGCTCCGGGGCAGGAAACCGTCGAGACGTTGCCGCTCGGTCTAGACGGTGACGGCAGTGAGTACCGCTTGGTCTCGGAAGGCGTCAACGGGCCGGGTGGGCCGTTCACCGTCATCTCCGCACGCTCGCTTGAGCCAGTCACCGAAGCCTCGACGCGGCTTACGCTGCTGCTAGGCCTGATCTCGCTGCCACTGCTCGGTATCGCCGGCTTCGCGGTGTACCGCTCGGTCGGCTCTGCGCTGCGCCCGGTGGAGCGGATGCGGCGCACTGTCGCCGAGATCTCTACGCGCGACCTCGCGTTGCGCGTACCGCTGCCCCCTGGCGGCGACGAGGTGCACCGGCTCGCTGTCACGCTGAACGAGATGCTCGAACGGCTAGGGTCCGCGCAAGCCGCGCAACGCCGCTTCGTCGCCGACGCGAGCCATGAGCTGCGCTCGCCGCTGTCGACCATCAGTACCGCGCTCGACGTTTCGAACCAGCACCCGGAGACCACCGACGAACTGGTGCCGGTGATTACGCGCGAGACTGCGCGCCTGCGAGAGCTGGTTGACGACCTCCTGATGCTCGCGCGTACCGATGACGCCACCGACCGGCCCGCGCGCACTGAAGTCGATCTAGACGACATCGTCCGCGCCGAAGCCGAACGCGTACGCGGCGAAGCAGCTGTCGAGATCGAAGTACGCGCGAGGCCGGCGAAGGTGCGTGGCAGTGAGGCGCAGCTGCGTCGCGCCGTACGCAACCTCGTCGACAACGCGTGCGGACACGCACGCAAGCGGATCCGAATTGCGAGTTCGGTGCAGAATGAGATGGTTGTGGTGGAGGTGAGTGACGACGGCCCGGGCGTCGCCGAGGACGACCGGGAGCGGGTGTTCGAGCGGTTTGTGCGACTGGACGCGTCGCGACGGCGCGGCGGGACGGGACTGGGCCTGTCGATCGTGGCCGGCATCGCGGCCCGGCACGGCGGCCGCGCGCGGTACGTCGACGTGGCCGACCCGAGCTACCCGGGCGCGCATTTCGTGATCGAACTGCCGAGCATCGAACTGCCCCGGATCGAGGAGGACTGAGCATGCGGTTGCTGATCGTGGAGGACGAGCTGGAGTTCGCCGAAACCCTTCGCCGCGGCCTGGTCGCCGAGGGATTCACGGTGAACGTGGCGCACACCGGCCGGGACGGGCTCTGGTCGGCGATGGAGCACGATTACGACGCCGTGGTGCTCGACATCATGCTTCCCGAGCTTTCCGGCTACGAAGTGCTGAAACGATTGCGGGCCGCGGAGAATTGGACGCCGGTGCTGATGCTCACGGCGAAGGACGGCGAATACGACGAGGCGGACGCATTCGACCTCGGCGCGGACGATTATCTCTCGAAACCGTTTTCGTTCGTCGTGTTGCTGGCTCGGCTGCGGGCGTTGCTCCGCCGGGGCGCACCGGCTCGTCCGGCAGTGCTGACCGCCGGGGATTTGCAGCTGGACCCGGCTGCTCGCACTGTTCACCGGGGAGAGACGCGGATCGAGCTGACCGCGCGCGAGTTCGGATTGCTGGAGTTCCTGCTGCGCCGGCAAGGGGCGGCGCTGACGAAGAACGAAATCCTCGGCCACGTTTGGGACGCGCATTACGAGGGCGACGAGAACGTGGTCGAGGTTTATGTCGGGTATTTGCGGCGGAAGATCGACGCGCCGTTCGGGACGCGGACGATCGAGACGGTGCGCGGGGTGGGGTACCGGCTCGTCGGATGAGCGGGCATATCGTTTTTCTCAATGGCGCGTCCAGTTCCGGAAAGTCGAGTATCGCGGCGGAACTGCTGGATTCGCTGCCGGGCCCGTATTTCTACCTGCCGAGGGACGCGATCAACAGCATGCGTTCGCGAACCCGGACACCCCAATTCGGCACGCCGGAGTTCGGCGAGGTTTTCGAACGGACTGTGCGCGGCTATCACCGAGCGCTGGCCGGGCTCGCGGCGGCGGGCAACGGCGTGATCGCCGACCATGTGCTCCGGCCCCATTGGCTCGCCGATTGCCTGGAAGTGTTGCGGGAGCAGGAAGTCACGTTCGTGGGCGTGCACTGCCCGCTGCCGGAACTGCGGCGGCGGGAACAGGCGCGAGGCGATCGCCCCGCCGGGTTAGCGGAGCGGCAATACCCGATCGTGCACGCCCATGGCGTTTATGATCTCGAATGCGACACGTCGGTGCATAGTCCGAAGGAATGTGCACAGATAATCGCGGAGTTCATCGCGAAACCCGGGCGTTCCCAAGCGTTCCAGCGGCTAACTCACTGAAATCCCCGCCACTGCCCGTACCACGGCGGTGCACCGGTCCTCGACATACTCCATCCCGGCCTCGGACGCGATCCGCCGTGCCTCCGCCGACACGATTCCTTGCTGCAGCCACAACGCCTTGGCTCCGATCGCGACCGCGGAGCGCGCGATGTCGGGTGCTTCCTCAGCCGGACGGAAGACGTCCACCAGGTCCACCGGCTCCGGAATGTCCTCCAGCGACCGGTACACCTTCTCGCCGAGCAACTCGGTCGCCGACGGGTGCACCGGGATGATCCGGAAACCGTGCGCCTGCAGCGAAGCCGGTACGCCGTGCGCGGCCTTGCCCGGGTCGCGGCTCAGGCCGACGACGGCGATCGTGCGCGCGTTGGCGAGGATCTCTTCAGGCTTCATACTTGGATAAACACCTTGCAGTGGCTCGGGATTCCGCGTCGTCACAGCCGCCACAACCGCAGGCCGCGGACGCGGTACACCGGCCACAGCACCTGCCACGGCGACCGCCGCAGGAACGCGGAACTGCATGCCAGAACATTGCGCGCGACGGTCGAAGCGACTTCCTGCCGGTCTGGCCAGGCTTCGCCGCGGGTGCCGAGGGCCAGGCGGAAGACGGTCAGCAACCCGCGTCCTTGCAGGTCATAGCGGGCACCGGTGTCGCCCGCGTCCGGTAGAAGACGGGCGATTTCGTCTCGGAAGGCGACGGCGACAGCCGCACCCGCGGGCACGTCGGCGACGCTGTCCACGATCGCGCGGCCATGCAGCCGACGCGCAAATCGCGTAAGCAGCCGTCGCTCCCACCAGGGCAGCAGGCGACGGTGCGCCAGCAGCGCGGCACACTCGCGGTGGCCGAGGGCGAAAACCTCGGCGAGCTCGTCGTACCGGCTGACCGCGGTCGGCTCCGCCAGATGCAGCCGCACCTCGAAGCGGACTCGCGCGATCAGGTCGTCGATCGCTTCCCGCCGGTCGAGCCGTGCTTTCCGCCGCGAAGCCGCCCAGTCGCCCATGGGCTCACACTCTGAGCCCGGCGGCGCACCGAGTCCAGTGGTTCAGCCGATCTTCGACCCGTACATCTCGCCGAGGTCGTCCGCGATCAGCTCGATCCGCGCGCCGTCCGGGTCGGTGAAGTAGATCGACGTGCCGCTTTCCTCCTGGTACTTCACGCCCGCCGCGTCGAGCCGGGAGCGTGCGGCCGCCCAGGCTTCCGGGGTGAGCGACAAGGCCAGGTGGTGCAGTCCGCCGAGCACCTCCGCGTACGGGCCGAGGTCGAGGCCCGGCAGGTCGAAGAACGCGACCGCGTTGCCATTGCCGACGTCGAAGAAGAAGTGGCTCGACCCCGGGTAGTCGCGGTTTTCGATCAGCTCGGTGAGCGGGAAGCCCAGCACGTCCTGGTAGAAGGTGATCGTCCGCTCGACGTCGCTGGACAGCAGCGCGGTGTGGTGGATGCCGCGGCCGACGGTCGCCGGGCGTTCCGCCGCGGGGTGCAGGTGCTGCTCCCGCAGCCGGTCGCGGACCTGGGCGAGCTGGGCGACTTCGGTCTCAGTGGGTGCCATTTCGGGTCACGTCCTCTCGGGGAGCTGATACGGAGAACGGTACGCCCAAAAACTCTCGCGCGCAAGAAGTTATCTGGCGAGAGAAATAGCGCGTACCGGTGAATGGAACGATCGGGTTGGCTCGCGCGGCGAGGTCAGGCAAAGTTCGGCCCGTGGAACCCGCTGAGCTGCAGGACGCCGTCGCGCTGCTGACGAGCGCGTACGAGCGCCACGAGCCGATCGATCCGCTCGTGAAGACCTTCCCCGACGCGACCATCGAAGACGCCTACCGCGTGCAGCAGGAGCAAGTCCGCGCGTGGGTGGCGGCGGGCGACGTGGTGCGCGGCCACAAGGTCGGCCTCGCCTCCGCGGCGATGCAGCGCCAGATGGGCGTGAACCAGCCCGACTTCGGGCACCTCACCAGCTCGATGTTCCTGCTCGAACACCAGCCGATCCCGACGACCCGGTTCCTGCAGCCGCGCATCGAACCGGAGATCGCGTTCGTGCTCGGCGAGCCGCTGCGCGGCCCGGGCGTGACCGTCGCCGACGCCGTCCGGGCGGTCGACTTCGTGCTTCCGTCGCTGGAGATCGTCGACTCGCGCGTCCGCGACTGGAAAATCTCGATCTTCGACACCGTCGCGGACAACGCGTCGTCCGGCGGGGTCATCCTGGGCAGCAGCCCGACCAACCTGCGCGACGTCGACCTGCGGCTCGCCGGGTGCACGCTGCACGTCAACGGACAGCTCGCGGCCACCGGCGCGGGCGGGGCAGTGCTGGGTTCGCCGATCAACGCCCTGGTCTGGCTGGCCAACACCGTCGGCCCGCTCGGCGTGACACTGGAGCCCGGCCACGTGGTACTGCCCGGTTCGATGACCGCGGCGCAGACCGTCCGCCCCGGCGACACGGTCGTGGCGACCATGGCCGGCCTGGGCAGTGTGACCGCGGTGTTCGCGCCGGAGGAGGACAAGTGACCGCCGGTATCACTGCCGCAGCGCAGGAATTGCTCAACCGGACTGCCGAAAGCGCGCAGCTCACCGACACCTGGCCGGACCTCGACCTGGCCACGGCGTACGCGATCCAGGACGAAGCCCTGCGGCTGCGCCAGGAACGCGGCGAGACGCTGATCGGGGTGAAGCTCGGGCTCACGTCGCGTGCGAAGCAGCAGCGGATGGGCGTCGCGGAACCGCTGCTCGCCTGGCTGACCGACGCGATGGTGCTGCCCGCGGGCGCGCCGATACCGCAGCTCATCCACCCGCGCGCGGAGCCGGAACTGGTGTTCGTGCTCGGCGAGCGACTCTCTGGTCCGGGTGTCACCGCGGCTACCGCTCTCGCCGCGGTTTCCCAGGTGTACGGCGGGATCGAGATCATCGACAGCCGTTACCGCGATTACCGGTTCACGCTGCCGGACGTCGTCGCGGACAACGGTTCGTCCGCGCTGTTCGGACTCGGCCCGGTCGGCCGTCCACCGTCCTCATTGGACCTTTCGCTGGAAGCCGCGCTGGTCGAGGTGGACGGGCAGATCGTCGACACCGCGACCGGCGCCGCGGTCCAGGGCCATCCGGCGGAGGCGCTGGCGCTGGCGGCGAATTCCCTGGCCGCACGCGGATTGGCACTCGAACCGGGCTGGCTCGTGCTGACCGGCGGGATGACCGACGCCGTCGAACTGCGCCCGGGGTCCCGCGTCGCCGCGCACTTCTCGAACCTGGGTTCGGTGACGATCAGCGGGTAGCGAGCCGTTTGATCCCGGCGATCACCCGCGGCCACACCTCACGCGGCAGGTCGTGTCCCATGCCGGGGATCAGGTCGAGGTCGGCGCCCAGCGCGCGGGCCGTCGCGCGGCCGCCGGACACGTGCACGAGCGGGTCGGCCGTACCGTGAATGACCAGCGACGGCACGGAAAGCCGGCGCAGATCGGCGGTCCGGTCGCGGGAGGACAGGATCGCGGCGAGCTGCCGGAACACGCCCGCCGGGTTGAGGCCGCGGTCGTAGGTGCGTTCCGCGCGCTGGCGGAAATGGTCCTCGTCGAACACGTAGCCGGGCGAGCCGATCAGCCGGGACGTGCGCACTAGTTGCGTCACGTAATCCTCCCGCGTGCGCGGCCCCGGGGCCAGCATCGCGAGCGCGGCCCGCGGGCTGGGCAGGCCGACGGTTCGCGCGCCGGTGGTCGACATGATCGAGGTCAGCGTCCGCACCCGCCGCGGGTGCCGGATCGCGAACTCCTGCGCGATCATCCCGCCCATCGACGTGCCGACCACGTGCGCGCTTTCGATGCCGAGGGCGTCGAGCAGTTTGCCCGCGTCGTCGGCCAGGTCGCCGAGCGAGTACGGCGCGGACCGCAGAAAGTACGCGAGCGGCAGGCTGGCCCGGCCGGTCCACCACTGCGAGCGCCCGACGTCGCGGTTGTCGAAGCGGTGCACGTGGAAGCCGGCCTCGGCGAGCTGGACGCAGAACTCGTCGTCCCACCAGATCATCGGCGCGGCGAGGCCCATCACCAGCAGCAACGGCGGCGCGGACGGATCGCCGAACGATTCGTGGCACAGGGTGATGCCGTCGGCCTCGATGGTCTGCTCGGTCATGGGATCAGTCTCGCGCACTCCGGAAGTAGCGAGCGCGAAGGAACGGGCGGAAGTCGTCGTCCGAACCGAGACGAACGTCGATTTCGTGGGTGAGGACGTCGCCTTCCGGGGTGATCCGGTGAGCCGCGACGCCGCGTTCGGTGTGCTTTTCGAGGTGCAGCGTGCCGTCGCGCCAGCCGCCGCGGGCCGGAACGCTGGGCGGGAAACCGTAGCTGTCGAAGCCGAACCACAGCGTGTCGCCGGTGGCCGGGTCGACGGTGAAGACGTGATGTCCCAGCATTCGCGTGCCGTCTTCGCGGGTCTGGACGTAGTCCTCCAGCACCGCGAATCCGTCGAGTGCGCGGCGGTAACTGCAGGTGGCCGTCGCGGTCGCGGCGGGCGCCCAGGGCGCGGCGGCGAGGTCTTCGGTGCCGGACCAGTCTCCGACGAGGGCGGCGAGGGCTTCGTGTGCGGCGCCGACGACGGGCAATTCCATAGCGTCCCCTCCAGTTCGACAGGTGCCTGTCGTTCCGGAACACTAGCACGCATGCCTCCGAGGACGCGCCGTGCAGAAGCCCTTACCCAGCTCGTCAACGAGATCTTCGTGGCGAATGGCGCGCTGCTGGCCGTCGGTGACGCGCTCACCGCGGAAGCGGGCTTGACCGCCGCGCAATGGCAGGTCGTCGGCTTCCTCGAAGACGGTCCGGCGACCGCAGCGGAGTTGGCGCGGCGTCGGGGGCTGCGGCGGCAGAGCGTGCAGGAGACAGTGAACCGCCTGCTGCGAGACGGAATGCTCTCGCGCACTGACAATCCGGACGACGCCCGCGCTCCGCTGTTGCGGCTTACCGCCAAGGCGCGGGCGGCTCTGCGTCTTCTTGGCCCCCGGCAGGCTGAGTGGGCGGACGCCGTCGCTTCGCGGTTGCCCTCCGCGGATGTGGAAACGACCCTGCGCACGCTTCGCGCCTTGCGCGATCTGGTCTGACGGCCGCCCTCCGGGTACTCTCACGCTAGAGCGTTCTATCAAATCGCAAGGGGGCGAGCGGCGTGGACGTTCTGCGCGAGAAGGGACTCGGTCCGCTGCGGGTGATCCTGGCGTTCACCCTGGTCAGCACGATCCTGCACTACTCCCACAACGTCGTGCGCGCGGCGGATTACCCGCAGGTCCCGGGGATCAGCGTGCTGGCCACGCAGATCGTGGTGGCGGCGAGCTGGGTGGTTTTCACCGTGTTCGGCGCGCTCGGCTATCGCGCCTACGTGCGCGGCCAGTACTGGCGTTCGCTCGCGTTTCTGCTGGTCTACTCACTGTCCGGGCTGGCGAGCGCGGGGCATTTCCTGGTCGGCGTGCCGCGGGTCCCGGCGTTCTGGTTCGCGACGATCTTCACCGACACGTTCGCGGCGGTCGCGCTGTGGGTATTCGGGTGCTGGGCGGCGACGCGGCTCAACCGGGTGAGCGTTGCCGGGCAAATGTCTACACAACATTGACGTTCGTTGAAACGATGTAGACAATCAAGGGCGTGACCACCACCACACCTGTCACGTTCGAGCGGCATCCGGACACCTACCGGCACTGGCGGCTGACCGTCGACGGCGAGGTCGCCTGGCTGGAGATGGACGTCGACGAGCAGGGCGGCCTCGTGCCCGGGTACGAGCTGAAGCTCAACTCGTACGACCTCGGCGTCGACATCGAGTTCTACGACGCCACGCAGCGGCTGCGGTTCGAACATCCGCAGGTGCGCGCGGTGATCGTGACGAGCGCCAAGGACAAGGTGTTCTGCGCCGGTGCCAATATCCGGATGCTCGCCGCCTCGCCGCACGAGTGGAAGGTGAACTTCTGCAAGTTCACCAACGAGACCCGCAACGGCATCGAGGACGCCACCGAGTTCTCCGGCCAGACCTATCTCGCGGCGGTGAACGGCAGCTGCGCCGGCGGTGGCTACGAAATAGCGCTGGCCTGCGAAAAGATCCTGCTCGTGGACGACAACTCGTCCACCGTCGCGTTGCCCGAGGTGCCGTTGCTCGGCGTGCTGCCCGGCACCGGCGGGCTCACGCGCGTGGTCGACAAACGGCGCGTCCGCCGGGATCTCGCGGATGTGTTCGCGACGCGGCCGGACGGGGTCAAGGGCCGGACCGCGGTCGACTGGCGGTTGGTGGACGAGCTGGTGCCGCGCGTCGGGTTCCGCGAAAAGGTGCTGGAGCGGGCGCACGAACTGGCCGCCGAATCCGACCGGTTGCCGGCCGAACAGGGGATCGAGCTGGCCCCGCTGGAGCCGTCGGTGACCGACGACGGGATCGAATACCGGCACGTCCGCGTCGCGTACGACCGGCCGAACTCGCTGGTCACGCTCACTGTGCTCGGCCCGTCGGGCGAACCTCAGCTCGACGGCTGGCTGCTGCGGCTGACCCGCGAGCTGGACGACGCGATCCTGCGGCTGCGCACGAACGAACCGGAACTCGGCACCTGGGTCCTGCGCACCGAAGGCGATCCGGAGCAGGTGCTCGCGCACGAGGAGGTCGTGCTCAGCGGGAAAGACTGGCTGAGCAACGAAATCCTGCACTACTACAAGCGCACGCTGAAGCGGCTGGACGTCACCAGCCGCACCTTGATCGCGTTGATCGAACCGGGCAGCTGCTTCGCGGGCAGCCTGCTCGAGCTGGCCTTCGCGGCGGACCGGCAGTACCTGCTGGACGGGCCGCCGATCGACGACGAGGATTCGCCGGAACGCGCGTCGATCACCTTGTCCGAAGCCAATTTCGGCGTTTTCCCGATGGGCAACGGGCTGTCCCGGCTTCAGTCGCGGTTTTACGGCGACGACGACCATCTGACGTGGCTGGCCCGCGAACGCGACCGTCCGCTCAGCGCCGCGGAAGCCGTCGAACTCGGCCTGGTCACCGACGCCCCGGACGACCTCGACTGGGAGGACGAGATCCGGATCGCGCTGGAAGGCCGGGCCTCGCTGTCGCCGGACGCGCTCACCGGGATGGAGGCGAACCACCGGTTCGTCGGCCCCGAAACGATCGAAACCAAGATCTTCGGGCGGCTGACCGCCTGGCAGAACTGGATCTTCACCCGACCGAACGCCTCCGGGCCCGAGGGCGCGCTGCGTCGCTACGGCACCGGGCAGAAGGCGGTCTTCGACAGGAAGCGGGTCTGAACCGATGCCCGAAAAGATCGACTACGACGCGAAAATCCCGAACAACGTCCACCTCGCCGACGACCGCAGGCTGCAGCGGGCGCTGGAGGGCTGGCAGCCGAAATTCATGAACTGGTGGGGCGAGATGGGCCCCACGCTGGAAACCGAGGGCGTCTATCTGCGCACCGCGGTGAGCGTCGGCCGCGACGGCTGGGCGCACTTCGACCACGTCAACGTGCCGGACTACCGCTGGGGCATCTTCCTCGCCGAGCGGGAACCGGACCGGCGGATCGCGTTCGGCGAGCACGCCGGCGAACCGGTGTGGCAGCAGGTGCCCGGCGAGTACCGCGCCGACCTGCAGCGGCTGATCGTGATCCAAGGCGACACCGAACCGGCGTCGGTCGAGCAGCAGCGACTGCTCGGGCTCACCGCGCCTTCCCTGTACGACCTCCGCAATCTCTTCCAGGTGAATGTGGAAGAGGGCCGGCACCTGTGGGCGATGGTGTACCTGCTGCACGCCTACTTCGGCCGCGAAGGCCGGGACGAGGCCGAGGGTTTGCTGCTGCGCAACTCCGGCAGCCCCGACGCGCCGCGCATCCTCGGCGCGTTCAACGAGGAAACGGCCGACTGGCTCGCGTTCTACATGTTCACGTACTTCACCGACCGCGACGGGAAATACCAGCTCGGCACGTTGAAGGAAAGCTCGTTCGACCCGCTGTCGCGCACCTGCGAGTTCATGCTCAAGGAGGAGGCGCACCACATGATGGTGGGCACCACCGGCGTCGACCGGGTGGTGCAGCGCAGCGCCGAGCTCATCCGCGAGCACGACACGTACGACATCGCGTCGCACGGCGGGATCCCGCTCGACATCATCCAGCGGTACCTGAACTTCCACTACGCGGTGTCGCTCGACCTGTTCGGCAGCGAAACGTCGACGAACGCGGCGAACTACTACACCGCGGGGCTCAAGGGCCGCTGGCAGGAGACGCGGCGCAAGGACGACCACAAGCTCACCGAGGACAGCCGTCTGCTGGAACGTCCGCGCGACGACGGGACCTGGACGTCCGAGGAGATGCAGGCCATCCTGCTGCTGAATCTCGACCTGCGCGACGAGTACAGGGCGGACTGCCAGACCGGCGTGAACCGGTGGAACAAGATCCTCGCCGACGCCGGCATCGACTTCCGGTTCGCGTTGCCGCACCCTGGTTTCAACCGCGAGGTGGGCATAAACTCCGGCCACCACATCACTCCGGACGGCAGCATCGTCGACGAGGCGACGTGGGAGGCAGCGCGGCACAAATGGCTGCCGACGGCCGAGGACCTGACGTTCGTCCGGTCGCTCATGCACCCGGTGTACGAGCGCGGGAAGATCGCCAGCTGGGTCGCGCCGCCGAGGCAGGGCATCAACGGCAAACCTTTCGACTACGAGTACGTGTACCTCACCTGAGGGGGCACCGATGACGGTTCCCGCGAACTTCAACGCCGCGGAGTACCTGCTCGGCCAAGGCCGTCCGGACGCGCTCGCGGTCGTTTCGCCGCGGCGCACGCTCAGCTACGCCGAACTCGCCGCCGAGACCCACCGGGTCGCGTCCGGGTTGCGCGCTCTCGGCGTGCGCCCGGAGGAGCGGGTGATGTTCTGCATGGTCGACGACGTCGAATTGCTGAGCGGGATCCTCGGCGCGATGCTCATCGGCGCGGTCGCGGTGCCGGTGTCCACGATGGTCACCGGGCTGGAACTCGGTCAGGTGCTCGCCGATTCGCGGGCGCGGGTGCTGTGCGTGTCCGGGGAGTTCTCGGCGCAGGCGGCGGGCGCGCTGACCGGTGCGCCCGAGGTGACCGACGTGGTGCTCGACCGGGCGGATCCGGCGGAATTCCCCGCTGGAGTGCGGACGCATCGGTGGCCGCTGACCGCGACGGACGACGTCGTGGCTTCGCCGACTTGGGAGGATTCGCCCGCGCTGTGGCTGTACACGTCGGGCACGACCGGACAGCCGAAGGGCGCGATGCACCGGCACGGGAGCATCCGCGCGGTGTGCTCGACTTATGCTTCGCAGGTGCTGGGAGTGTCCTCTTCGGACCGGTTCTTGTCAGTGCCCAAGTTGTTCTTTGCTTACGGTCTAGGGAATTCGGCGTTCTTCCCGCTCTCTTGTGGAGGGACGACGCTGCTGGAACCGGCACGTCCGACTCCGGGAATCATCGCCGCACGGGCGCGGGCGGACCGGCCGACCTTGTTCTTCGGGGTGCCGACGTTCTATGCCGCGCTGCTGGCCAGTGACGTGCCGGACGATTCGTTTTCCTCAGTGCGGCATGCGGTTTCGGCTGGGGAGCCGTTGCCGTCCGCGTTGTTCACGCGCTTTCGCGAGCGGTTCGGCGTGGAGATCCTGGACGGGATCGGGTCGACCGAGGCGTTGCATATTTTTCTCTCGAACCAGCCGGGTGCGGTGCGGCCGGGCAGCACTGGGGTCGCGGTGCCGGGGTACTCCGTCGAGATCCGGGACGAACAGGGCGCGGTCATTTCGGAAGCCGGGCGGCCGGGCGAACTGTTCGTGTCCGGTCCGTCGATCGCCACCGGGTATTGGGCGCGGTATGAGACTACGAAACAGGTTTTCCAGGGTCCGTGGCTGCGGACCGGGGACAGTTACGTCCGCAACTCGGACGGCACCTACACGTGTCTCGGCCGGTTCGGGGACATGTTGAAGGCGGGCGGGATCTGGGTGTCTCCGGCCGAAGTGGAGGAACGACTGCTGCAGCATCCGGCCGTTGCCGAGGTGGCGGTGGTCGCCGCGCCGGACGAAGACGGGTTGGACAAACCAGTGGCGTGCGTGGTTGCCGCGCCTTCGGCCACTGTGGACGCTGGCGAGCTGATCGAGTTTTGCCGCGAGGGCTTGGCGGCGTTCAAACGACCGCGGGGCGTGGTGGAGATGGCCGAGCTGCCCAAGACCGCGACCGGGAAGATCCGGCGGAACGTGATCCGCGAAATGGTGCGCGAGTCGCTGCGCGTGCCGCAGCCGCAATCGTGATCGACTGGCCGGCATGATCGACGAGCATTTCGTGGTGGACGCTCACGTGCACACCCCGCGGCTGCCCACCCTCAAGCCCGCGTGGCTGGACTGGGCGCGCGACTTCGCCGGAGACTACCCGTGGCGCACGGTGTACGACGCGGACGGCACGGTGATCCCCGCGGCGCTGGACGACCTGATGGCGCGCGAGGGCGTCGACCGGGTGCTGTTGTTCTGTGAATACAGTCCGCGGGCTACCGGCATCCAGGCGATTGAAGACAATCTGCCGTTGGTCGAGTACAACCCGGAGCGGTTCCGGCTGGTGGCCAACGTGAACCCGCATCTGCACTATCCGCTGGTCGACGAGGTGGAACGCCAGCTCGCGCTGGGTGCGGTGGCGTTGAAGATCCACCCCGTGCACGGCGCGTTTTCCCCGGCGGACAAGGAGTTGTACCCGGTGTACGCCTTGTGCTCCGAACGCGGGGTCCCGGTGATCCTCCACTCTGGACTGTCGGTGTTCCCGGGTTCACGTGCCAGCTATGGGGATCCTTCGCTGCTGTCCGATGTGGTCGAAGACTTCCCGTCGGTGAACTTCGTGTTCGCGCACGGCGGGCGGGGCTGGTGGTATGACGTGGCGGCGTTCATGGCTCAGGCGCGGCCGAACGTCTGGCTCGACCTCGCCGGGCTGCCGCCGAAGAAACTGCCGGAGTATTACGCGCGGTTCGACCTGGTGCGGTTGGCTCGGAAGTGGATTTTCGGCACTGATTGGCCTGGCGTGCCGGGAACCGCGGTCAACGTCCGTGCGGTAGCCGATCTGGGTTTGCCCGCGGAGGTCCTGGACGGTGTTCTGTCCGGCAACGCTCTACGGCTGATGCCCGGCTTGCGCTGAGTTGCTTCCGCAAGATGCACGACTCCGCTGAGGTCGAGGAAGCGGAGGTTCGTCGCCCCACCAGCCTTGCCAGTCATGGTTTTCTCACGGGTTCGACGTGTTTGAGCATCGATCCGCCCACTTGTCTTCTGCAAGCACTATGCCGAAGGTGATGGTAAAGTGCAAGTGCTTGGAGGAGGTGTGCGATGCCGGACGGTCCGCGCTCGGGGTGCCCGATCAACGCCGCGATCGAGGTCGTCGGCGATCGCTGGAGCCTGCTGGTCCTGCGTGACGTGATGTTCGGCGACCGGCGGCATTTCCGGCAACTGCAGTCGCAGTCCGAGGAGGGAATCGCGTCGAATATCCTCGCCGACCGATTGCGCACGCTGACCGAAGCGGGATTGCTTACGCGCGATTCGGCCGGTCGCGGACAGCGCGCGACGTACAGTTTGACCGAAGCGGCAATTCAGCTGGTGCCGGTTTTGGTGCAGCTCGGAAGCTGGGGTTTGCGGCATCGGCCGACGACGCCGGAATTGCGCGTGCGCGCGGAACTGCTGGAGGCCGGCGGGCCGCCGCTGTGGGAGGAATTCATGGCGGAGCTTCGGGAGCGGCACCTGGGAATCCCGCGTCCGGGCGGGGACGGGCCGACGGCCACGGAACGCTTGGCGGCGGCTTATGCGGAGGCTGTCGCTCGGGGCTGATTCCCGGTGCCTCCGGCCGGTTTGTCGACCTGGCTTGGTTTCCTGCGCATGCGCGTGGCACCCGCCCCAGCCCTGGATACATCCACTCGAAGTTGATCACTCGATTCGGCGCTTGCCCCGCTGAAACGGATCCGTCGCGATGCCCGGCCCGTCAGTCTTCCCGACCGAGGAAGGGAGCCGGGAATGCGGGACGAGGACGAGGTGCGCCGGTTGTCGACGAAAATGAACCGGGTCGTCGGAGCGAACCCGGGCTTTCGCGCCGACGCGGACGACGCTTGTCAAGCGGCCTGGCTGGAATTGCTCAGCCGTCGGCCGAGCCTGCGGGATTCGAACGGCCTGGCCGGTTGGCTGACGACCGTCGCGCGGAGGCACGCACTCAGGGCGGCGGAAAATCGCGCGCGGGTGAAGTTTGTCGATGACTCGCAACTGGAGGCGCACGAGCCCGCGGATTCGCCCGAGGAAGAGACCTTGGCCAGTGAGTTGGCAGCCGCGTTATGGCGCGCGGTGGAGAAGTTCCCGGAGCGGCACCGTCGGATGATGCTCCTGCTGGCACACTGCCCGGAGCTTCGGCACGACCAACTGGCTGCCGAGCTGGGCATCTCCCCGTCGAGCGTGAGTCGGATCCGGCACCGCTGCCTGGCCGTCCTTCGACGTCGGCTGGAGTCGGAAGGCTTCAGCTATCCCTGACTGAGGGGACCTCAGGATCAGCCGTTCACCGACCGAAGCGTCCGCATGGCCTCCGCCAGCCCCGCGGCATCGGGGCCCAGCGGGGTGAGCACGATCCGCCGCAGGATTTCCGCGCAGGCGGCTCTCGCCTTGAGCGCTACCTCCAGCCCGTGCTCCGTCAGCGCGGCGAACGTCACCCGGCGGTCCTCCGGGCTCGGGACTCGGCAGATCAGATCCGCGGCGACCAGCCGGTCCGCCACCTTGGTGAAGCCTCCGCTCGACAGGGCCGCTTCGGTCGCGAGGCGGGTCATCGGCATACGGTGTTCGGGGGAACGCACCAGGCGCATCAGGATGTCGAAGGACGCGGGGGCCAGGCCGAACCGTTCGGCGAGCTCGCCCATCAGCGTGTTCTGCGTGGCCAGATAGCCCTCGATCACGAGGCCCCACCACGTCACGATCTCGTCGTCGTCCGTCTGCGGATCCGGGGTCATTTGCCGGAGTCTACCCGGATTACTTCTTGCGCGCGAGAAGTTACCTGGGCAACGAGATGTCCGCGCAGCAGCCCGCGCGGCGGAGGCTTGGCTCGTTAGGGTCGAGGCATGACCGAGCTGACTCGCGCGCAAGACCTGCTCGCCTCCACGATTCTCGCCGACGGACACAACGACCTGCCGTGGGCCCTCCGCGACAAGGCCGGTCCGAACCCGGTCGAAGCGGTGGCGGGCGTGGACCTCACGGTGCCCCAGCCGACGCTGCACACGGACTTTCCCAAACTCGCCGAAGGCAAGCTGGGCCTGCAGTTCTGGTCGGTGTACGTCCCGTGTCAGTTCGAGGGCGACAGCGCGGTCACCGCGGTCCTGGAACAGATCGAGGTGGTTTACCAGCTGGCCGAGCGCTACCCCGAGCGGCTGCGGCTGGTGACCACGGCCGACGAGGCCGAGGCGGCGTTCGCGGACGGGCGGATCGCGTCGCTGCTCGGGGCCGAAGGCGGGCACAGCATCGCCGAATCCCTCGGCGTGCTGCGGATTTTGCGCCGGCTCGGCGTCCGGTACCTGACGCTGACGCACAATTTCAACACCACCTGGGCGGACTCCGGAACCGACAAACCCGAGCACGACGGGCTCACCGAATTCGGCCGCGAGGTCGTGCGCGAGATGAACCGGATCGGCATGCTCGTGGACCTTTCCCACGTCGCGCCGAGCACCATGCGCGCCGCGCTCGACGTGTCCAGCGCGCCGGTGATCTTCAGCCACTCGTCCTGCCGCGCGGTCAACGACCATCCGCGCAACATCCCCGACGACGTGCTCGCCCAGCTGCCCGGCAACGGCGGCGTCGCGATGATCACCTTCGTGCCCGCCTTCATCTCCGCCGCGGTCACCGAATGGGACAACCAGCTCAAGGACGCGATGACCGCGGCCGGCAAGGAATTCCTCAACCTCGGCGAGCGCGGCCGGTTCGCCGACACCTGGGACGGTCCGCCCAAGCCGAAGGCGACGATCGAGGACGTCGTCGCGCACATCGAGCACGCTCGCGAGATCGCCGGGATCGACCACATCGGGCTCGGCGGCGACTACGACGGCGTCGGCGTCCTGCCGGAGGGCCTCGAGGACGTGTCGAAGTATCCGGTCCTCATCGCCGCGTTGATGGAACGCGGCTGGAGCGACGAGGACTGCGCGAAACTCGCCGGCCGCAACACGCTGCGAGTGCTGCGTGACGTCGACGCGAAGGCTTGAATTAGCGCATCACGTCGAGTGGGCGGACAATCACGATATGTCCCACGCGCGAAACGACGGCCCCGACGGGGTCTCGAAATCGGAAATTCCCGAGGCGCCGGGCACCGAGGTGCCCGGCGCACCCGACCACGCCGCCCCGGGCACCGCGCCGGGAGCCGAGCCCGGAGCGCGGCCGCCCGCCGCGAAACCCGCGGGCCGCCCCGGCAAGGGGAAGGTCAAGTCCACCCGGATCAGCGGCACCTGGGTCGCCGTGATCGTGGCGATCGTCCTGCTGGTGTTCCTGCTGGTGTTCATCCTGCAGAACCTGGACACGGCGACCGTCCACTTCCTCGGCGCGTCCGGCAGCATGCCGCTCGCGGTGGCGATGCTGTTCGCCGCCATCGCGGGTGCGGCGCTGGTCGCGCTGATCGGCGGCGCCCGCATCCTCCAGCTGCGGAAGCAGGCGCGTCGGCGACGCTGACCTGCTGCGTCAGGCCGCCGGAGCCCGCAGGCTCAGCAGGATCTCGCACACCGCGGGATCCCCGCTGAGCCGTACGCGCGCGCTCGCTTCCGCCGCGGGCAGCGTCCCGCTGCACAACCGCCAGAACGCGTCAGCGTCGGTCGTCATCGACGCGAGCGGAGTCCGGGAGGTCGCCGCGCCCCGGTCGATCGTCCAGCCGGCCGCGGTGGCGCGCGCGGTCCACCGCCCGGCCCCTTCCACCGAACAAGCCACCTGACGTCCGGTCCGCGCGGTCACCGGACGCAACGTCTGCGGCAGCGAACGCAGGAATGTGTCCACTACCGGCGTCCGGAACTCCGGCTCGTCAAGCAACGGGGCCTCCACGGCCTCCCGGACCTGCTGGTGCAGCACCCACTGCTCGGCATAGTCGCGAGCGACCGTCAGCCACAACGGCGCCTCGGCCGGTTTGTCCAGGTCTCGGTGCTTCCACAGTTCGGTCAGCTGCGTCGTGCTGTCCACGAGCATCGCGAACAGCACCTCCGGCGACAGCTGCCGACAGGCCGATACCCAAGAGGTCCCGTCCGCGAAGTGGCCGTCGCGGTCCCGCGAGAGCCGCCTGAGCTTCAGGCCGAGGATGTGCGCGGTCACGTCGTGCACGGTCCATCCGCCGTGGGCGGGCAAGGCCCACTCCGGCGTCCGGAGGTCGGAGAGGACCCCGATCAGCGCCTGTTCCTCGCGGACGAGCAGCGGCAGCACGTCGATCGGCGGTCCCCACGGCGCGGTCATGCGCGCCATCCAACACCCACTGGCCCGGCATCACAGGGCCGTTCGGCCTACTCGCAGGTAGCATCAGCGCGAACAGTTGAGGGGAGCAGCCCGTGGACTACCAGCGACCGGACGGCCGGGGCACCGCCGAGGACGTGGCCAACCTGGCCCGCCGGGCAGGCCAGCTCGCCGGATGGGCGGCGCGCACCGGCTTCGGCCTGACCCGCAAACTCCCCGGGATCGACACCGCCGAACGGGGCCTCAAGCAGGTCGAACGCGGGCTGCTGAGCGAACTGCGCCGCCGCCTCGACGAGGTCGACGATCCCTATCACGCGGCGCTGACCGCGGCGTCCGCGATGAACCGGGCCGACGTCGGCAGCCGCGCCGTCGAAACGACCGTGACGCTGGTGCCCGCCCGCGACCACGTCGAACCGCTGCGCGCGGCGATGGCCGAACTGCTCAACCACTCCATCGGCTTCGGCCGCGAGCGCGCCCGCGAGTACCTGTACGCGATCATTCTCCGCCAGCTCACGCCCGACGAGGCGCGCATCCTTTCCGCGCTGTCGGACGGCTCGCCGTTCCCGGCGATCGACGTCGCCGAGCGGACCGCCATCGGCGGCGCCGGCCGGATCGTGCTGCGCAACGCCTCGACGGTCGGCAAGGCGGCCGGGGTGTCGCTGCCGGACCAGGTGCCCGGCTACGTGACCCGGCTGATCGGCCTCGGCCTGGTCGAACTGGACGAGGAGGTGCCCGCGCTCGAGACGCAGTACGAGATCCTGCTGACCGACGAGTCGGTCCGCGAGGTGGAGAAGCAGGTGAAGCGGATCAAGATCATCCGCCGCACCATCCACGTCTCGCGGCTCGGCGCGCAGTTCTGGCAGGCCTGCGACCCGAGCCTGGGCTGAACCCGATGGGCGGGTTCGTCTCGGGCATCCTCGACGACTTCGTCCGGCACTGGCAGCTCTATGTCTCCATCCCGATCGTCGCCGCGCTGATCGGGTACGGCACGAAGCTGGTCGCGATCCGGATGATGTTCCAGCCGGTCGAGTTCATCGGCGTCAAACCGTTCCTCGGCTGGCAGGGCATCGTGCCCAAACGGGCCGCGCGCATGGCGAGCATCGCCTGCGACACGATGACCGAGCAGCTGATCAAGCCGGCCGAGGTCGTCGCCCGGCTCGACGCGGACCGGATCGCCAAGGAGATCGAGAAACCGCTGCTCGCGGCGGTCGAGGACATCGTCCGCGAGGTGGCCGGGCACTACCAGCCGGGCCTGTGGGAATCGCTGCCGGTCGGCGTGCAGCGGCTGGTGATCCAGCGCGTGCAGGCCGAATCGCCGCACATGGTCAAGGCCGTGCTCGAACTCATTCAGTCCGATGTGGACAGTGTGTTCGACCTCAAGGGCATGGTGGTGACCAGCCTCGTCAAGGACAAACGGCTGCTGAACCGGATCTTCCAGGAAGCGGGCGCGGAGGAGTTCAAGTTCATCGCGCGCTCCGGGCTGGTGTTCGGCGGCCTGATCGGCGTGATCCAGATGGTCGCCTGGGTGCTGTTCAAATTCCCGCCGATCATGCCGTTGTTCGGGCTCTTCACCGGCTGGTTCACCGACTGGCTCGCGCTGCGGATGATTTTCTACCCGCTGCAGCCGAAGAAATACTTTGGCGTGACCTGGCAGGGCCTGTTCCTCAAGCGGCGCGCGGAGGTCGCCGAGGCCTACGGCGAGCTGATCGCGAAAGAAATCATCACGCCGCACAACGTCATCGAGGCGGTGCTGCGGGGCCCGCTGTCCGACCGCGTGCTCGCGCTCATCCAGCGGCAGCTCGACCGCGAGCTGGGCCGGGCGGCGAACGTGGCGAAACCGTTGCTGGTCTTCGCCATCGGCAGCCGCCGCTACCAGGACATGAAGCTGGCCATCTCGGAGCAGATCATGACCCGGCTGCCGGACACGATGCGCTACATCGAGGACTACGCCACCGACGCGATGGACATCCGGAACGTCCTGGTCGGCAAGATGAAGGAACTGTCGCCCGAGGAGTTCGAGCAGCTGCTGCGCCCGGCTTTCCAGCAGGACGAATGGATTCTCATCGCGACCGGCGCGGTGCTCGGGTTCGCGGTCGGCGAGGCTCAGGTGCTCGTGCTGGAGCATCTCGCCGTCTAGGACGTCCCCTTGTGGTGGAGCGGTGCGGGCCGGGAGACTGACCCCCATGGGTGAGACGGCGGAGCCGTGGCCGCAGGAAATCCGGATCGCGATGGCCATGGTGGGGGGATCCAGCCTGGCGGTGTGGATGGGGGGAGTTGCTACCGAGACGTCGGCGTTGCTGCACGCTTCGCGCACGCCGGACGAACGTAACGGCTACCGGAAACTTCTCGACCTTTTGCACGCTTCGGTGCGCCTGGACGTGCTCACCGGCACGAGTGCGGGCGGCATCAACGCCGCGTGTCTCGGCTTGGCGGAGGCGTACCGGTCGACGCCCGCGGTGCTGCGCGACACCTGGTTCTCCGCCGGATCGCTGGAGAATCTGATCCGCGACCCCGGCGAGACGCAGCCGCGTTCGGTGCTGAACGGCGACAAAGTGCTGCTGAACGGCCTGGTTCAGGCGATGCACGACATCACCGTGTCCGGCGTCGTGCCCACCGAGCCGCCGGACGTGACCGTGCTGCTCACCGGCACCATGCTCGACGGCGAGACCACCGAGTACGACGACGCGCTCGGAAACCGCGTGCGGGACGTCGAACATCGCATGCTGTTCCGGTTCGACGGTCCATTGTGGAATAACCAGGTGCACGCTCCGCTCGCGCTCGCCGCCCGATCGAGCGCGTCCTTCCCCGGCGCTTTCGAGCTGTCGCGAATGCCGATCGGGGCCGAGGCGGCGGACCAGTCGCATCCGGACATGACCGACTACACGGAGCTGGTGCGTTCGCACTGGCTCGCCGACGGCGGCGTGCTGGTGAACAAACCGCTGCGGCCGGCGTTGCGGGAGATCTTCGAACGCGCGTCGTCGACGGATGTGCGGCGGCTGCTGCTGTACGTCGTCCCGACCGTCAACGGCGAGGTCAAACCGATGCCGTGCGACCCGGCTGATCCGCCGATGCTCGGCACCGCGCTGGCGAAGGTCGCCTCGACGATCATGAGCCAGACCATCAGCGTCGAGCTGGAGGAATTGACCCGGCACAACTCCGCGGTCACCCGCACCCGGGACACGCGGGTCGCGCTCGCGTCGCTCGGCCTGCGCGGCGGACAGCTGGTGGACGACCGGGTGCACCGGGCGTATCTCGACCGCCGGGTCGCGCTCGACGCGGCCGATCTGGTGCGCGCGGTCACCCGCCGCTACGAACTGTCCGATGAGGACAGTGGCTGGGCAGCCGGGAGCTCGGCGCTGCTGCAGGACATCGCCGCGGACGGACTGCGCCGCGGGATTCCGGACACGCTGCCCGGCGAGTCGGTGCCGGTCGGCGAGATGGTCCGCTACCGCACCTCGACGCTGGACGACGCGGTCGCCACCGGCATCCAGCTGATCAACGCGGGCTTCCGGATGGGGCCGGATTTCGAGCAGGCGACGCAGCTCAACGAGGCCCGCGCGAAGATGCACGCCGCCCGCCGGAGCGCGGCTCGCGACGTGCGGCTGTCCGCGTGGGTGGCACGGCACGAGCCGCCGAAGCCAGGCACCGCGATGCCGGACTGGATCGGTCAGCTCGCCGCCGAATGGGCGGAGCTCGGCGCGTCGGACGCGGTACGCGATGCGTGGCCGGAGCTGGTCGGAGCGTTGCGGTCGGCGGCTCCGGTGCTGCAAGCGTTGTCGGGCAAGGAAAACCAGTGGTCCGCGGACGCCGCGGACACGGTGACGACACTGCTGGACTGGTTCGGCCTGGACAACGCGGACGTCGCGGACGGGTTCGTGATGGCGCGCTTTTTGTTGCTGCACATGGCGACGCGCGGCCTGCTGGCTGAGGCGCCATCGGTGGACCAGCGGGTGGACCTGGTGCAGCTGAGCGCGGACAGCCGGACGCTGCTGGACCTGGCGCGGTCGCGCGGCCGGGACAAGCTGACCGGCACGCAGGCGAACAACTTCGGCGCGTTCTACAAAGCGTCCTGGCGCGCGAACGACTGGATGTGGGGCCGGATCGACGGCGCGGGCTGGCTGACGCAGTGCCTGCTCGACCCGAACCGCCTGCGGGTGCTGCGCGATATCGTGGGCCCGGAGGAATTCCGGGAGCAGGTGCGGACGACGTTCCGCGAGATCGGCTGGGAGCCGCCTTCGCCCGCGGACAACGGGATGCCGTCCGAGCTGCCCGGGCTGCTCGCGCAACTGGGCGACGAACTGGCTTTCCTTGGCCTGGACGCGAATCTGTCGCCGGTCGACTTCGGCAAGGAGGTGCCGACCAGCCTTCCGGTGACGTCGATGGTGCTGGCCAAATCGCGGCAGCTGGACATCGCGCGGGAGGAATTGCCGGTGCTCGCGCGGCAGGCCGAGGCGGACGCGAAGGAGGGCAACGGAAAGGCGTCGGAGAGTTTCCGGAAGCTGATGGTTTCCCGGCCGCTCGATCAAGCGGCCGGGAAAGCGGCCGCGCAGCCGGAAAACCCCGGTCAACCGGACCCGGCGCAGCGCGCTTTCCAAGCCTGCCGAGTTTCCGCCGAACGCTTCGAAGGCGAACTCGGCAGCACGCTGCTCAGCAAAACGATCGTCAAAGCCGGGGCCGCCGGGCTCAACGCCGCGTCCACCGCCACCCGGGTCCCGAAAACGCTCCAGCCGCTGGCGAAATTCGCCCAGCTCAGCGGCCGCAGCTCGTGGTGGGTCACGCAAGGCGCGACACGGCTGGGCCGCCCCTGGAACCTGCTCGCCGCCGCCGTCACCGCGATCGCCGGGTTCGTGCTCAGCGGCGAGGGCGGGTCCGTCCTGCAATGGCTCGGCCTGCCGGTAGCCGGCGGGGCGCTCGTGTTCCTCGTGGTGAGCCTGCTGACTTTGAGGCGCACGTGGCGAATGGTGCTCACCGTGCTGGGTGTGCTGGTGGTAGCCGCGTTGCTGTTCGCGGCTTTTCTGCCGCCCATCGCGCAGCCGCTGTTCGGCTGGCTGGGTACCGTGGTGGACGGTTGGCGACGCGGGCAGGCTCCGCTGTGGTGGCTCGCCGTGGTGGCGCTGCTTCTGCTGCCCGCGGTCTGGACGCCGCTGTCCGGGCTCGGACGGCGCGGTCGCAAGAAGCGGCGGTCGCGTGCGGAGAGTCCACCTCACGGCCCCAGGTAGACCACACTTTTCGGCGCTGGAGTTGCGGCCGGGCCCGCGAAGCCCCATCGTCGGAGACACAGGTCGCATACCGCAGGTGTGCGGCCCAGACGCACGGCATGCCCAGAACTCAGCCTGGCTAAACATGTTTGTGGCACTCCTCACCGGGGTATCCCCGTCGTCCCAGGTGAGGGCGGTGGGCGTGGCATGGATCGCTGGCGGCGCGAAAATTCTCTGTTACGTTTCCAAAGTATGTCCGGAAAGCACTTGATCGAATCCCCGACCAAGGCCGATGGTGCCGCTCTCTGGCGAATCGCACGCGATTCGCAGAAGCTTGATCTCAACTCGCCGTATGCGTACCTGTTGTGGTGCAAGGATTTCGCGGAGACCTCGGTCGTCGCCCGCGTCGACGGCGAGCCGGTCGGATTCGTGATCGCTTACCGAAGGCCGTCCGCACCGGACGTCGCGCTCGTGTGGCAGGTCGCCGTCGACGCCTCGCAGCGCGGAAAAGGCCTGGCCGGACAGTTGCTGGACAGCCTGTACACGCGTCTGGTCGGTGAGGGCGTGCGGTACCTGGAAACCACGATCACTCCGGACAACCAGGCGTCGATCCGGCTCTTCGAGTCGTTCGCGAAGCGATGGGACGCGGATCTGGAACACCGCCGGTTGTTCGAAGTCGCTGATTTTCCGCAGGGGGAGGCGCACGAGCCCGAGGATCTTTACCGCATCGGGCCGTTGCGCCGCTAATAACCCGTCAATTTCGCCGAGTAGGAGCGAAAGAAATCGTTATGAGCATCTTCGAAGAGCTCGAGTCAGAAGTCCGCAGTTACAGCCGGGGGTGGCCGGTCGTGTTCGACCGGGCGCAGGGCAGCAGGATCTACAGCGAGGACGGCAAGCCGTACCTCGACTTC
The DNA here is from genome assembly GCF_014174495.1 of Amycolatopsis echigonensis. GTDB lineage: Bacteria > Actinomycetota > Actinomycetes > Mycobacteriales > Pseudonocardiaceae > Amycolatopsis > Amycolatopsis echigonensis. Next base: position 19,968 of record NZ_JACJHR010000010.1, on the reverse strand, counting down.
TTCGCCGGCGCCGGCGCGCTGAACTACGGGCACAACAACCCGCATCTCAAGAAGGCGCTGATCGATTACCTGCAGCGGGACGGTGTCACGCACGCGCTGGACATGTTCACCGTCGCGAAGCGGGACTTCCTGGAGACTCTCCAGGAGAAGATCCTCGCGCCGCGCGAGCTGGAGTACAAGGTCGTCTTCCCCGGTCCCGGCGGCGCGAACGCCGTGGAGGCCGCGTTGAAGCTGGCGCGCAAGGTGACCGGCAAGGAATCGGTCATCAACTTCACCAACGCGTTCCACGGCATGACTCTCGGCGCGCTGTCGGTGACCGGGAACTCGATGAAGCGGGGCGGCGCGGGCGTTCCGCTGGTGCACGCGACGCCGATGCCCTACGACAAGTACTTCGACGGCGCGATGCCGGACTTCATGTACTTCGAGAAGCTGCTCGAAGACTCCGGCAGCGGCCTGAACGAGCCCGCCGCGGTGATCGTGGAGGGCGTGCAGGGCGAGGGCGGCATCAACGCCGCGCGCCTGGAATGGCTCAGGGGCCTCGACGATCTGTGCAAGCGGCACAACATCCTGCTCATCCTCGACGACGTGCAGATGGGCTGCGGCCGCACCGGCCCGTTCTTCAGCTTCGAGGACGCGGGCATCTCGCCGGACATCGTGTGCCTGTCGAAGTCGATCGGCGGCTACGGCCTTCCGATGGCGCTCACGCTGATCAAGCCGGAGCTGGACGTGTGGGAGCCGGGCGAGCACAACGGCACGTTCCGGGGCATCAGCCCGGCGTTCGTCACCGCGACCGAGGCGCTGCGCGTCTACTGGAGCGACGACGAGCTGGAGAAGTCGACCAAGGCCAAGGGCGAGCGGATCGCGAGCACCTTCAAGGACCTGGTGGAGAGCTACCCGGAGGCGAACCTCGTCGCGAAGGGCCGCGGCCTGGCGCGCGGTCTCGAATTCGGCAGCGGCGAGCTGGCCGGCGCGGTCTGCAAGGCGGCGTTCGAGCGCGGCCTGCTGATGGAAACCTCCGGCCCGGACGGAGAGGTGATGAAACTGCTTCCGCCGCTTACCCTCACTGACGACGAGCTGAGCGAGGGGCTTTCGATCATCTCCGAGTCCGTCGCCGCCGTCCTCAAGTAATCACCCGAAGAACAAGAAGGAGCCCGTCACTTGCTGGTCCGCACGCTCGACGAGATCACCGACACCGACGCTGACATCAAGACCCCGAATTGGCGCAGCAAGCGCATCATCCTCGCGAAGGAGGGCGTCGGGTTCTCGGTGCACGAGACCACGCTGTACGCGGGCACGGTGAACGACTTCTGGTACGCCAACCACATCGAGGCCGTTTTCATCACCTCCGGCGAAGGCGAGATCGAAGACCTCGCGACCGGTGAGGTGTACCCGCTCAAGCCGGGCACGCTGTACCTGCTGAACGACCACGACAAGCACCAGGTCCGCCCGAAGACCGAGATCAAGTGCGTGTGCGTGTTCAACCCGCCGGTCACCGGCCGCGAGGTGCACGACGAGAACGGGGTCTACCCGCTCGTCACCGAAGACTCCTGACACTGCGTCACTCCCACCACCACAAGAAAGAAGAAACGCCAGAAGAACTGGAGGCGAGCCACTGTGACGATCATGGACACCCGGGTCAACGACGGTTACCCGACCCGGATCACCGGTACGCCGGAACACCTTCCGCGCGTGCACCCCACCGTGTGGGGTACCGAGGCTGACGGCCCGATCGACGCCGCGACGCTGGCGAACCACGACGCCAAGGGCTTCACGGTCGTGGACGGACTGCTCTCGCCCGGTGAGGTCCAGACGTACTGGCAGGAGGTCGTCCGGCTGTCGTCGGACGAGAAGCTGCGCGACGACGAGCGCGTCATCACCGAGGCGCGGACCGGCGAGGTCCGGTCGATCTTCGACGTGCACGAGATCTCCGGCCTGATCGCCGAGCTGGTGCGCGACCCCCGCGTGCTCGACTGGGCGCGGCAGATCCTCGGCTCCGACGTCTACATCCACCAGAGCCGGATCAACTACATGCCGGGCTTCAAGGGCACTGGCTTCTACTGGCACTCCGATTTCGAGACCTGGCACGCGGAGGACGGCATGCCGTCGCCGCGCGCGGTGAGCTGCTCGATCGCGCTCACCGACAACTACCCGTACAACGGCGGGCTCATGGTCATGCCGGGTTCGCAGCGCACGTTCGTGCAGTGCGTCGGCGAGACCCCGGAGGACAACTACAAGAGCTCGCTGAAGGACCAGCGGGTGGGCGTGCCGTCGCCGGACGACATCACCAAGCTCGCCGCCGACTGCGGCATCGAGCAGTTCACCGGCTCGGCGGGTTCGGCGCTGTGGTTCGACTCGAACATCATGCACGGGTCGGCGAACAACATCACCCCGTACCCGCGGTCGAACATCTTCCTGGTGTTCAACAGCGTGGACAACGCGCTGCAGGAGCCGTTCGCCGCGAGCGAGCCGCGTCCGTCGTTCATCGCCGGCCGCAACTCCACCCCGATCACGCGGTGACCAGCGACACCTTCGCCAACGGCGGGTCGCTCGTAACGAAGAATGTGCGCCCTGTTACGTTGTCGCCACCTCGCAGCCGCGCTGCGAAGGCATGGTTGTCCGCAGGCGGTCCGGGTTCTTGCTCGGGGTGAGCCCCCCGAACCGCGGGCGGACGGCCGCGATGCACGGGTGGACCGCGCCCCCTGGCGGCCCGGCCGACGATCAATGAGTCCGGCCCCGCACCATCAGATCGGGACTGATGGTGCGGGGCCGGACTCGTCTGTTCGGGGGTCGAAATTCACGAAAGAGCGGTTTCTGCCGGGTGCCGTTGACGGTAAGTTGGCCTGTCTGGCTGGGGGTGAGCCTGGGAGGTGCGCGCGAGCATGGCCGATGGCGGCGCGCGGGTCGAACTGCTCGGCCCGGTGCGGCTGCTCGACGGCAGCCGCGCGGTTCCCGTCGGCGGTCCCGGAGTGAAGGGGCTGCTGGCGCTGCTCGCGCTGCGCGTGGGCAAGGTGGTGCCGCTCGAGGAGATCATCGACGCGCTGTGGGGCCACGATCCGCCCGCCACCGCACGCACGATCGTGCACGGCAACGTCTCGCAGCTGCGCCGTCTGCTGCGGGAGATGTCGGATCCGGTCGCCGAGATCAGCACCCGTCCGCCCGGCTACCAGCTTTCCGTCGCGCCGGACCGGATCGACGCGCATCGGGCCCGGGCGTTGCTGGACCAGGCCGCGCTGGAATCGCCGGAGAACGCCTCGAAGCTGCTCGCCGAAGCTCTCGCGCTGTGGCAGGGCCCGACGTTGTCGGGCGTGCCCGATTCGGTGCGCGCACCCGAATTGGACGAGCTGCGGCGCGCGATCCGCTACGCCCGGGTCAACGCGGACCTCGATCTCGGCCGGTACGACGAGCTGATCGTCGAACTGAGCCCGATCGTCGGCGCCGACCCGCTTGCCGAACGCACCGCCGGACAGCTGATGCGCGCGCTCTACCACGCCGGGCGACGCGGGGAAGCGCTCGAGCTGTACCGCACCGTCTCGCGGGCCACGCTCGGCTCGCTCGGCGTCGAACCCGGTGCCGATCTGCGCGTGCTGCACGAGCGGGTGCTCAACGACGATCTCGCCGCGCACGAGAGCGCGGTGCCGGAGCAGGCCGTCGCCCCGTCCCAGCTGCCGCCCGCGCTGCCGACGCTCGCCGGGCGCGAGGCCGAGGTGGCATGGCTCGACGGGCTCGCTGAGCGCGGCGACAGCACGGTGATCGTGTCCGGCACCGCTGGAGTCGGCAAGAGCGCACTGGTCATCTGGTGGGCGCATCGCGCGGCCCGGCTGTTCCCGGACGGCGTGCTGTACGCGGCGCTGCAAGGCTTCGATCCGCATCAGCCGCCGCTCGAACCGGGCGATCTGCTGTCGCAGTTCCTGCTCGGGCTGGGCGTGCCCGCGGACGAGGTGCCGGAGCACCTGCACGAGCGCGTCGCGCTGTACCGCTCGCTGATCGCGGGGCGGCGGATGCTCGTGCTGCTCGACGACGCGCGTTCGGCCGAACAGGTGCGTCCGTTGCTGCCGCCGGGTGCGCGGTCGATGACGGTGGTGACCAGCCGGTCGCGGCTGGAGGCGCTGGCGGTGTCCCATTCGGCGAAGCTGCGCGTGCTCGGCACGCTCGCGCCGGAAGACGCGGTGAGCGTCATCGAGGAATTGGCCGGGCCCGCGGACTTCGACCTCAACCACGCGCTCGCCCGGCTGTGCGGCTACCTGCCGCTCGCGCTGCGGATCGCCGGGGCCAAGCTCGCCGCCAGTCCACAGTGGACACTCAAGGATCTCGTCGGGGAGCTGGGAAACGAACGGACCCGCCTGGCCGGGCTCGACGTGACCGGAGCCGACGACGGCGTGCGGGCCGCGTTCGACGTCTCGTTCCGCGGCCTGCCGGATGCACTCGCCCGGACGCTGCTGCTGCTGGCCGCGGTGCCCGCCCGGCACACCGGACCGCACCTGACGGCGGCCATCGCGGAGATCTCGGTGGAGCAGGCCCGCCGCGACCTCCGCACGCTCGCCGCGCACAACCTGATCGCCGAGATCTCGCGCGACGCCTTCGCCCCGCACGACCTCGTCCGGCTGTACCTGCGGGACCTGGCGGAAACCGAACTGGACCCCGCGGAACGCGCGGCGGTGCTCGACCGGGCGATCCGGTACCACCAAGCCGCCTCCGACACCGCACGGCGGAAGATGCTGCGCATCGTCGACCCGCTCGACCTCACCGGCCTCGTGCCGGCCGAGGCGCTGCCGCCGCTGGAAACCTTTGCCCAGGCACAGGACTGGTTCGCCGCGGAATGGCCGAACCTGCTGGCCGTGCTGGACGCCGCGCACGCCGACGGCCGCTACGCCGACGTCTGGCGGCTCGCCCGCGTCGCGCACACCTACCGGGTCGTCTGCCCGCTGTACGAGGAATGGATCCGGCTCGTCGACCTCGGTCTCGCCGCCGCCGAGGCCGCGGACGAACCGCTCGGCCAGTGCTGGATGTTGATCTCCCGCTGCGCCATCGCGCTCACTTTCGAACTGGTCGAGGGCAGCATCGCCGACGCCGAACGCGCGGTCGGCCTGGCGACCCGCCTCGACGGGCGTTCGCTCATCGTCGCCAAGATCCACCTCGGCAGCGTGCTGACCCTGCTCGGCCGCTATTCGGAGGCGATCGAACGGCTGCTGGAAGCCGTCGCGGAGACCGAACGCACCGGCGATCTCGAACTGCGCGGCCAAGCGCTCAACAACTGCGCCGAGGCCGAAAAGCGCGCCGGCCGCCCCGCCGAGGCGATCACGCATCAGCTGGCGTCGCTGGAAATAGACCGCCAGCTCGGCGACGACAGCTATGCCGTGGTGTCCCTGAACAACCTCGCCGAACTGCATCTGGGCATCGGCGACCTGGAAGCCGCCGAACGCTACGCGAGGGAGGCCGTGTCCCTCGCTGTATCGCGGCAGTTCGAGCTGCAGGAGGGCATCCTGCGGGTCACCCTGGCGCGGATCCTGCGCGGCCAGGAACGGCTGGACGAGGCGCGCGAGCAGTACCGGCTCGCGGTGGCGCGGTACGAGCGGATGAACCCCCGGCAGGTCGAGGACTTGCGCAAGGAAGCGGCCGACCTGGAGTCGGTCTAGCGCCACGCCACCTGACGCTGTGCAGCCATCTCGGGGCTCGTGACTGGCACGATGCCGCTGATACCGGCCGCAGTGCTACAGCCGGTGGCAGGTGGCGTGTGGTCAGCGGAGGGCGATTCGTCCGGAGGACTGTGGCCGCTGGTCTCCGAGCTGGGTCGGCCCGGAGAATGTGCCGGTGGGCCAGGCAAGCGGCCGACCTGGAGTGAGCGGGCGGTCGGCGAGCCCGGCTCTTGTACAATGTTCAGCTGTGTTTTCGCAGGTCGGCGTGGTAATAATCGCGTCCGCTTAGCGGATTCTTAGCCATCGGGCGGTCAGCGCGCGTAGGGTCGGCCGCGACGCTGGCGGAGCCCTAGGGGAGGGGCAGGCTGTGAAGCCGGCGACGGGACCGCGGCAGTACCGCGCGGACCTGGAAGAGCCGCCAGGAGCGGTTCGGTGGCGGTTGGCCGGCCGAGATGGGGGTAGGCCGGCCGGCCGCCAGGCCCTAGTCGACGTTCGCCGTGCAGAGCGCGATCGAGCTGCCGCTGCTCTCGGCGACCTTCTTGCCGTCGACGAGGATCTGGCAGCTGATCTGGTTCGTCACGCCCGCGTTGGCGGTGTCCGCGGTGAGCGACAGGATCGGCGTGCCGCCGTTGTAGGAGGCGTGGCCGTGCCAGTCGTCGGTGCTCGGCGGGGTGGAGGCGGTGCGCTGGTCGTTGAGCGTGCCGTAGCGGACCGTCGCGCCGCCCGCCGAGGTCACCACGAAGTCGACCGAATGCTTCTCGCCCGGCTGCGGCGGGATGTGCAGTTCGCCCGCCCGTGCGGTGCCGAACATCGACGGGTACAGCAGCATCGTGCCGCACAGCACGGCGGCCAGTGCGGAAAGCGCGGTTCCGGTGAGCGCGACACCCAATCCGCGCATTGCTCCCTTGGAGGACAGCACTATTCCCGCGATTCCGGCGGCGAGCCCGACCCCGGCGACCGGCCAGGCGAGGAAACCCCAGTCCGGGAGGAAGGCGATGCCGAGCGCGGCCAGTCCGAGAACGACCGCGAGACCGCCGGGCCAGTTCGCGCGCCGCCGGGGTGACTCCTGCTGGGGCGGACGGTGCGGACCAGGGCGAGTGGTGGTCCTGCTGTGTCGCGCGGGTGCGGCCGGATACGGCTGCTCGGTCGTCATGCGTGCCTCTTCCGCTGGGATGGCGAAGACGCTAACGCAGATGTCCGAGAGGTTGGAATAATCGTTATCGAGTGACAATGTCATCCATTTACCGCGTCCGGGCGATCGAGGTCATTTCCCGTCGGATTGCGCGAAGCGGCGCCATTTGCTGGCCGGAAAAGCCGGATGATTCCGAAGAGGGCCGCGGGCTTGCCGACAGCCTGGCCTGGCGACGCGGTGGTCCGCGCGCCATTCACTGATCGAAAAGACTGACTTCCGGAGTGATCTCGAGAAGTTCGTGCACCGGCCTGCCGCGCCGCCCGTCGATGGTCGTCGTGCGCACGACGCGCAACCGCGCGGTCACCGGGCGATCGAGGTTTTCCTTGATCTGGTCGAGCAGATCCGGGGCGACCGCGCCCTGAATGGTTCCGCCCGATTCCCGCTCCAGGTAGAAAATCCGCCGCCGGGTCCGCACGCCGTCGAGGCGTCCGGTCACCGTCTCGTAGCCGACCGCCTCGCGCGACTCGCGCAGACTGCCCTGCAGCACCCTGGCCTGTTCGGTGGTCATGCTCCGGGTCACCTGCTCGCCCGCGGTGGGCGTGAGCGCCATCCCGATGCCGGCGTGCTTGCTGACCGCGTTGACGACGTCGCTGACCGCGTTGCGCACCGTGTCGCGCTGCAGCAGCACCGCGTCGAGCGCGCCGTCGTCGGAACCGTTGGCGGGAAGGAAATCGCAGAGTTCCTTCACCGCGCGCTCGGACAGCGTTTCGATGCCGTCGTGGATCAGCGCGTCGTCGACCGCCGGTTCCGGGAAACCGAAGAAGATCGCGTTGCCCGCCTGTCCCTTTTGGATCAGCGGGGCCTTGTCCCGGTCCGCCTGCTGAACGAACGTGACCTCGTTCGACGGATTGCGGATGATGTGCCCGATCTTCGCCGTCGCGTCCTGCAGCGCACGGCTGATGTCGGAAAAGGTGTACGCGTCGATGTGCGTTTCGCCGATCACCGATACGTGCAGCAAAGGCGCGCGGCAGGTGCGCTCGAACTTCGCGTTCGCCGCCATCGCCGACGCGCGCGCGAGGTCGTCCAGCCACGTGCCGCCGGGGATCTCGTCCGCGATCCGCCGGAACTCGTTCCTCACCACACCATCTCCGGGATGCCTCTGCCGCCCTCGGCCCACACCGATTCCCACACGTCCTCGTCGCCGGGACGGCACAGGAAACCGTCGAGCATGCCGCCGACCGGCTGGATCTGGTCGAGGTACATCGCGGGCTGGCCGACGATGATGCCGCGCAGGGTCAGCAGGCCGTACAACGCGGTGCGGCCGGTGTCGTCAAGCCGCTTCAACGCGCCCCATTCGTCCGGCAGCAGCACCACGTCGAGCCCGCGCGGCGGATGCGCCGTGCGGGTGACGAACGCGCCGCCGAGCCAGGCCCGCCCGGACGTGATCACTCGCTGGGCGACCCCGAGATAGCTGTTGAGCGCGCTGAAGAGGATCTCGCGCTCGTTCTGGTGCGGCGCGTCGTAGACCAGCCGCTCGTAGACGTCGGCGAGGTCGGCGTGGTGGCGTCCCGGCGGCAGCAGGTTCTGTGGCGTCCAGTGCGGAAGCGCCATCGGACCTCCTGACATCGCCCGGGGCCCTCGGCGCCCGCTTACCGTGCGTAGCCGAATCTACCAGGTGGGTGTCAGCCACTGCGTCCAGGTCGGCGGGGCGCGGGTTGGTCGTGCGGCCAGTGCGGACTCCGCTGGTCGTCCTCGGGCCAGCTCAGTTCGCCGGACAGCCGCGGCTCGGGATCGGGCAGCGGATGCCCGGCCGAGTCCTGCCCGCGGTACGGCTCGTCCGGATCGACTTCCGGATAGTCGTTGTAGACGCGCTCCGGCGGGTCTTCATAGTGCGGGTACGCCGGTTCCTCGTAGTCCTCGTAGGGGTTCGCCGGCGGGATGTGCCGGGTCTCCTCGGCAGGCTCCTCCACCGGAGCGGCGGCCGGCCGGTACGGCTCAGCCTCGGCTTCGGCCTTCGGCCGGGAGACCCGCGTGAACAGCCACATGACCGCTGCTCCGAGCAGGAACGAGACGAGCAGCCACAGCCAGATCTGCCCGAAGAGCCAGAGCATCCGCCATCACCTCTGTTCCACAGTGATCTCGACCCGCCGGTCGCTGTCGTCCCCGTTGTCCGAACCGCTCGTGCTGCCCACCGCGAGCAATCGGTCGGGCGGCACGTCCTCCCGGATCAGCAGCCGGATCACGGTCAGCGCCCGGTTGCGGGAAAGCTTCAGCGCGGCCCCGCGTCCGCCCGGACCGTCGGCGACCCGGCCGACGAGGCGGTAGCGGAAGTTGTCCGGCGCGTCGCGGAGCAACGGCGCGAGGTCGCGCGCGGCCTGCTCGCCTTCGTCGGTGAGCTGTGCGCTGTCCGGTTCGAAGGTGATCGGCGCGGCCGCGAGTTTGCGGTCCAGTTCGGCCTGGATTCCGTCGCGGTCGGTCGGCGGCGCGGAAGGCGGGGCGGACGAACTCGGCGGCGGGCTCGAGGGCGGCGGGCTGGGCGGCGTCGTCGACGGTTGGGGCGAGGGCGCGGATTGCGCCGGCCCGGCACCGCCGGAGGCTTGCGCGGATTCGACCCCGTCGACTCCCTGCACGATGCCCAGCGCGCGCCCGGCTTCGTCGGCGGGGAACCCTTCGAGGGTCGCCTGCCGTCCGGAGAATTTCACCTCGCCGCCGCGGAGGCCGGCCGCGTCGAGCGCGGAGCGTGACCGCGCGGCGAGGTCGTCCTGGATTCCGCTGCCCTGCAGCCAAGTCACGAGGCCCGCGAGCAGGGCCGTGACCACCACTGCGACGGGGATCAAGCGAAGCCACCCTCGTGCACCGGACATAAAAGGACCATATGCCGGGCCCGTCCGGTTGGCGACCTGGTGACGGCCGCCGTTCGGGTGGCTCTCCCGACAGTGCCGGCACCGGTGGTCACCGGTGCCGGCACTGTCGGGGGACGGGGGTCAGGAGGCGGTCGCGTTGCCTCGCACATCGCCTCGCACGTCGAGGTCGATGCTCGCCGGGTTGTCCGGCACGAGCGGGATGAGCGGAGCCAGTTCCGGGCGCTTCGGGGACAGGCCGTCGCCCATGGACTCGCCGCGCAGCTGACGGCGGATCCACGGCAGCAGGTGGACCTTGGTCCAGGCGAGGTCGGACCGCCGCGAGGTGATCCAGGTGGCCGGCTCGGTGCCCTCCGGGTACGGCTCCCGCCAGTCCTCGGTGACCGGGACGCCGAGCACCTCGGCCGTGTGCAGCGCGATCCGGCGGTGCGCGTCCGACGTGAAGTGCAGCCGGTCGTCGCTCCACGCGCGACGGTCGTGCAGCGGCTCCATGGTCCACAGGTCGACCATCTTCGCGCCGTGCCGGGCCGCGATCGCCCACAGGTGCGTGTTGTAGATCGCGACCTTGCCGCGCAGCACGCTCATCACCGACAGCGTCTTGGTGTCCGGCCCGTTGAAGATCACCACCGGGATCCCGGCCGCGCGCAGCTTCGCCACCCCCGCCTCGAAGCGCTCCGCGATGGCGTCGACGTCCGCCCCCGGCACGATCACGTCGTTGCCGCCCGCGCACAGCGTGACCAGGTCCGGCTTCAGTTCCAGCGCGATCGGGAGCTGCTCGTCCATGATCTCGTCGAGCATCTTGCCGCGCAGCGAGAGGTTCGCGTACTGGAAACCGGGCTCGTCGCCGGCCAGCATCTCGGCGAGCCGGTCCGCCCAGCCGCGGAACGTCCCGTCGCCCCGATGGTCGTTGAGGCCCTCGGTGAAGCTGTCCCCGATGGCTACGTAGCTGTTGATCCCGTACACGCTGGGTTCCCCTTTCCCGCTGGTGTGCGCCTGTTCCCCGTGAACTCCCGGACCTAGTTGTACACCCCAACTAACAGTCGGATATCCCCATATCCTTCCCGCCGGACACGACCGGTTCAGCCGGATGTCACAGTCTCTTACCTTGTCGGGGTTTCGCGCCTCCCTATTACGCCGATTTCACCGGGACGAACCTCGCGATCGGGCATGTACCGGACTCCATGTGGGGTAGGTCTCCCGACCTGGGGGTCCGCGGCGAGTTGCGGCAGGCTGGAAGCTGTGACAGACGAGACTGCGAAAGGGCCGGCGCGGGAGTCGCTCACGCAGATCCTCGGCGGGCGGCGCGGCGCGATCGACGCAAGCATCCCGCCCGCCGCGTTCGTCGTCGGCTGGCTCGCTTCTGGCCAGTCGATCGCCTGGGGAGCCGGAGTGGCGATCGGCGTCGCCGTGCTGCTCGGCGCGTACCGGCTGGTCCGCGGCGACAAGGCGCGCGCGGTAGTGGTCAGCCTCGCCGCGGTGGTGATCGCCGCGTTGATCGCGATGCACACCGGCCGGGCCGAGGACTTCTTCCTGCTGCAGCTGTTCTCGAACGCGGCGAGCGCGCTGCTGTTCGCGGCGAGCATCGCGGTCCGCTGGCCGTTGCTCGGCGTGATCGTGGGAGTGCTTCTCGGGCAGAAGACCCGCTGGCGGCGCGATCCGGCCCTGCTGCGCGCGTACTCGTGGGCGAGCGGCGTGTGGGTACTGCAGTACTTGCTGCGAGTGGTCGTTTACGGGCTGTTGTGGTGGACCGGGCAGGTGGTGGCGCTCGGAGTGGCGCGCACGGTGCTCTCCTGGCCGCTGGTGGCCGCGACCGTCGCGGTCAGCGGCTGGGTCCTCTACCGGACCCTTCCCGCAGAACACCCGGGCCTTCGCCTGGCGAAAGACCCGGGTGCGGGCGAGTCCGGAAACGGACCCGGAAGTTAAGGCGGCCCCCGGCGAGGGGGGAGGGTCCGGGGGCCGGTTCCTACGGTACCCGGACGGGAGGGGTTGAGTCGACGGTTTCGACTCTTCCGCTCAAGTTTTGGTGGCATTCACCCGTCGGGATGGTCGCGGGGTGTCCTCGCCCCACGCTTGAACCGCCGCGAGCCAGGCCGCGCCGAGCACGCCATCGGAGCTGGTCAGAACGGTGAGCCCGGCGAATTCGGCCCGCACGCGAGCTCCGACCGGGCTGTTCTCGGCCAGCACGCTGCCCACGAGCACGATCGGAGTTTTTTCTCCCGGCTCGCGCGTGGCGCGAGCTACGCGCACGAGATGCCGGGCGCCGCGCTCGACGATTTCCTCCGCGACCGGCTCGCCGGCCGCGGCCGCGGCACTCACCAGCGGTGCGTACCGGGCCAGCCGGACCGGCGGTTCCGCATTGGCATGGGTCACCAGCGACCACATGACGGCGAAGCGATCGGACAAGTCCACTGCGGACGGTCCGAACGCTTCGGCGAGGACCGCCTCGGCCAGACCGTCGAGCGGGCCGTCGCCTTCGAGCGCGGCAAGAGTGGCGCGCACGGCTTCGCGGCCGAGCCAGAAGCCCGAGCCTTCGTCGCCGAGCAGCCAGCCGTGCCCGCCCGCGGTCGCGACCATCCGGCGGCCGCGGATGCGCCCGGCGATCGAACCGGTGCCCGCGACCAGCACGGTGCCGTCCGGCTCGGCCGTCGCGGACGCGTAGGCCACCTCGGCGTCGCCGGTCGTGCGGACCAGGCCGCCGAGACCGATCCGCTCCCACGCCGCGGTGAACTCCGCGGCGACCGCCGGGTCGGACAGCTTGCTCTCGCCCGCCATGCCGACGACGACGCCGAGCACGTCGGTCCGTCCGTCCACTGCGGACTCGATGGCTCCGGCGATCCGGGCCGCCGCCTCCGCGGGCGGATGCGAATTCGGGTTCGCGCCCGCCGCGGCTCCGGTGCCGTGCACGACGCCGGCGGCGTCGACCGCGATCGCTCGCGTCGAGGTGCCGCCGGCGTCCACGCCTACTACGAGGCTCACCGGGTCTTGGTCACCTTCAGCAGGCCGCGCGGGTTGTCCGGGTTGCCGCCGCGCGCGAGCGACAGCCCGAGCGCGATCCGCTGGATCGGCAGGATTTCCAGCACTGGAGCCAATTCCTCGACGGTCGGGGCGACCGGGATGCGCAGCGCCGCGGGCACGTCGTCGGCCGCCGAACCGATCGCGAGCACGTCCGCGCCGCGCTCGCCGACCGCTTCGAGGACCTCGCGCATGGCCTCGCCGCCGCGGCCGAGGCTGGTGGCGGCGAGCACGGCGGTCTCGCCGTCGACCGCCGCGACCGGACCGTGCAGCAGGTCCGCGCCGCTGTACGCGCGGGCCGCGAGATAGCTCGTCTCGGCGAGCTTCAGCGACGCTTCTAGCGCACTGGCATAGGAATAGCCGCGACCGGTGGTGAGTACGCGGTCGACAAAGCGATAGCGGTCCACCGCGCGTTGCACGCCTTCGACGGCGCCGTCGAGCGTCTGCTGGGCCAGTTCGCCGATCTTCTCGGCGTCCTCGCCCTTGCCGCCGCGGATCGCGTCGATGAAGAGGTACAGCGCCATCAGCGTCGCGGAGTACGTCTTGGTCGCCGCGACCGCCTTCTCGACCCCGGCGCCGATGTCCACGCCCAGCTCCGAAGCCGCGCGCAGCGGCGAGTCCGGGGTGTTGGTGACCGACACGGTCAGCGCGCCCTGGCGGCGGGCGGCCTCGGTGACCTCGATCAAGTCCGGCGAACCGCCGCTCTGGCTGACCGTGATGAAGAGCACGTCGCGCAGGTCCGGACGAGCGCCGTACAGCGTCGCGGTGGACGGCGACACGAGCCCGGCCGGAAGGCCGAGGAGTACCTCGATCAGGTATTTCGCGTACAGCGCGCCGTGGTCGCTCGAACCGCGAGCGGCGAGCAAAGCGAACCGGGGCGGTTTCTGTGAAACCTTTTCCGCGACTTCCGCGATGCCGGACCGCCGCTCGACCAGCCCGGCGAGAATGCCGGGCTGCTCCGAGATTTCCGCGGCCATGTGCTCGCCGGGGCGTAGTTGGGTCATCACTTTCCTCTCCGCCGGGACGGGGGTCCCGGTGTGCTGAGCGGCGTCCGGTCAGGTCTAGACCAATGCTAGCCGGGCGGAGGGTGTCGGGAGAAGGGTACGTTTCCTCACGGGGCAGTGGCGCGTTTAATGTGGGAAGACTGAGGGAGCCGGGCATGCTGGAGACACCCCCCGCGAGCGAGGCGGGGACTGCTGCGCGAGGGCAGCGCGAACCCAAATACTGGGCGCTGAAGCAGCATCTGCTGGACCTGCTCGACGCACTGCCGCCGGGATCGCCGATCCCGACCGAGCGGGCGCTGGCGGGCGAGTTCACCGTTTCGCGCACCACCGTGCGCCAGGCGCTGGCCGATCTGACCGCCGAGGGCAGACTGCACCGCGTCCAGGGCAAGGGCACGTTCGCCGCCGAGCCGAAGCTCGCGCAGCGGCTGCAGCTGTCCTCTTATACCGAGGACATGCGCAAGCAGGGCCTGAAGCCGTCGTCCCAGTTGCTGGAGCTCGAAGAGCTGCCGGTCGAGGGCGAGATGACGAAGCTGCTGCAGCTGCGCAACGGCGCGAAGATCCTGCGGCTGCGCCGGCTCCGGCTCGCCGACGGCCAGCCGATGGCGCTCGAAACCACGCATCTGCCGCTCGGCCGGTTCCGCGGGCTGCGCAAGCACATCACCGCGGGCGGTTCGCTGTACGCGGTGCTGCGCGAGCATTACGGCGTCGAGCTGGAGCGCGCGGAGGAGACCATCGAGACGTCGCTGGCCGGGCCGCAGGAAGCGGAGATCCTCGGCGCGGACGTCGGCATGCCGGTGATGATGCTGACCCGGCATTCGTTCGCCACCGACGGCAAGCCGGTCGAGTTCGCCCGCGCGGTCTATCGCGGCGACCGGTACAAATTCGTCACCACGCTGCTGCCCTGACCGCGTGACGACCGCGGGGGAGACCGGCATCCGCTGGGGCACGCCCGCGGCTCGCGGCGTGCTCTGGACGACCATCCTCGGTTCGGGGATGGCGATGCTCGACGGCACGATCGTGAACGTCGCGCTGCCCCGGATCGGCGAGGAGCTGGGCGCGTCGGTCGCCGGTCTGCAGTGGATCCTCGACGGCTACCTGCTGGCGCTGGCCGCGCTGATCCTGGTCGCCGGGTCGCTCGGCGACCGCTACGGCAGGCGGCGGGTGTACCTGGTCGGCGTGGTCTGGTTCGGCCTCGCGTCCGGGCTGTGCGCGGCGGCGCCGTCGACGGAACTGCTCGTGCTGTTCCGCGTGCTGCAGGGAATCGGCGGGGCGTTGCTGACGCCGGGTTCGCTGGCGATCCTGCAGTCGTCGTTCTCGCACGACGACCGGGCCCGTGCGATCGGCTCGTGGTCCGGGCTCGGCGGCATCGCCGCGGCGGTCGGGCCGCTGCTCGGCGGACTGCTGGTGCAGGCGTGGTCGTGGCGGCTGGCGTTCCTGATCAATCTGCCGCTCGCGGTCATCGTCGTA
This sequence comes from Amycolatopsis echigonensis, assembly GCF_014174495.1. Taxonomy (GTDB): domain Bacteria; phylum Actinomycetota; class Actinomycetes; order Mycobacteriales; family Pseudonocardiaceae; genus Amycolatopsis; species Amycolatopsis echigonensis. The sequence goes on along the minus strand of NZ_JACJHR010000010.1, from coordinate 4,859 downwards.
CTGATGGCGCGGCGGTTCGTGCCCGAGTCTCGGGACACGGCGGCGACCGGGCATCCGGACTACGCGGCCGCGGCGGTCGGCGCGCTCGGGCTCGCCGGGGTGACCGGCGCGTTGGTCGAGGCGCCGGTGCGCGGGATCGGCGATCCGGTCGTGCTGATTGCCTTGGCGGTCGGCGTGGCCGGGTTGGGTTTGTTCCTCTGGCTCCAGCACCGGGCGGCTGAGCCGCTGGTACCGCCTTCGTTGTTCCGCGACCGGACCTTCACGCTGTCGAATGCGCTGACGTTCGTGGTTTACGCGGCACTCGGCGGCGTGATGATGTTGCTGGTGCTGCAGCTTCAGGTCTCGCTGGGTTACTCGCCGACGCTGGCCGGGCTGGCCGGATTGCCGATCACGGTGATCATGCTGCTGCTCTCCGGCCGGTCGGGAGCGCTCGCGCAGCGGATCGGACCGCGGCTGCAGCTCGTGGTCGGCCCGATCGTCGTCGGTGCCGGGATGTTGCTGCTGACCCGGGTGGGACCGGAGTCGTCGTATCTCGGGTCGGTGCTGCCCGCGGTGGTGGTGTTCGGGCTGGGACTGGCCACTGTGGTCGCTCCGGTCACCGCGACGGTGCTGGCCGCCGCACCGGACCGGTACGCCGGGGTCGCGTCCGGGGTCAACAACGCGATCGCCCGATCGGGTGGACTTCTGGCGGTGGCGGTTCTGCCTGCCGCGGCGGGTCTGACGGGTTCGGCTTATCGCGATCCGGTCGCGCTGACCGCCGGATGGCAGACGGCGCTGGTGATCTGCGCGGTGCTGGCGATCGTCGGCGGGCTTATCGCGTTAGGAATTCACAACGGCGTGCTCGGCGCCGCCGAAGCGGATGATTCGCCGCATCCCGGGGACTGTTTGCACTGCGGGGTGGAAGGGCCGCCCACGCACGTCCATCCAGGCGGGCATCGCTGATCTTTCGGTGGGTGGGGTTTGTCGGTACGGGGGAGCTGACGGCCGCCATCGTCACCGGGCTCGACGGGAGCCTGCCGGTGGTGTTGTCGCCGCGCTCGCGGGAGATCAGCGCGGGGCTGGCTGCGCGGTACCTGGACGTGCGGGTGGGCGCGAGCAATCAGGAAGTGCTCGATCGCGCGGACACAGTGGCGCTGGCAGTGCGTCCGCCGGTCCGTTGCCGCAGGCGGCGCAGCGGCAGAGCCTTACCGCGATGTACCCGGAAGACGACGTCGCACGGGACTTGTTCGAGCGCGTCGGCGGGGTGGTGGTGCCTCGCGACGAGCCGAGTCTGGAAGCGTTCAGCGCGGCTACGTCTACGTTCGCCGCGCACCTGGACTATCTGGCGACCATTGCCGGGTGGATGGTCGCGCAGGGGGTCGAGGACGAGGTGGCTTCGGCGTACGTGGCGCACGTGTTCGGGCAGGTCGGAAAGTCGTTGGCCGACGGCGGGTCGCTGGCGGAGCTGACCGCCCGGCATATGACTCCGGGCGGGATCAACGAGCAGCTGCTGACCGGTCTGCGCCGCGACGGGATGCCGGAGATGGTGCGGCAGGGGCTGGACGCGGTCCTGGCTCGGTTGCGCGGGTCAGCCGGTGCCGCGGGATCGGGCGACTAGCCGGGTCTCGATGCGCTGCAGCGCGGTGATCAACGTGCCGAGCTCCTCGGCATCCGTGAGCGTCCCGTCGAGCAGATCGGACCAGGTGTCGCGGAGCCGTTGCAGGTTCTCGGCCGCCTTGGGGGTCGGGTAAAGGCGTACTCGCCGGGCGTCGTCGGGGTCGGCTTCGCGGCGGAGCAGGCCCTTGTTCTCCAAGCCCCGGACAGCTCGGCTGACGTTGCTGGAGATCATCTGGGTGGCCTCGGCCGCGGCGTTGACCGTCGTTCCCGGGTGCCGGTCGACGAACCGCATCACCGCTCCTTCCAGCGGCGTCCCGGACTCGGCGTTGGCTTCCTTGGCGGCGTTGATGTGCCGGGCCACCGCAAGGATCAGGTCGGCCACCTCGAAGAGCTGCTCGTCTTTCACCGGGTCAGCATAGCTATCGTTTGACAGGTATCCATCGCGCGCCGTAGATTAGCTATCAGTTGATAGCTAAGGAGCGAGCATGGCCGGCAAGAGTGCTTTGATCATCGGGGCGTCGCGCGGACTGGGCTACGCGCTGGCCGCCGAGTTCCTCCGCCGCGGCTGGCAGGTCACCGCGACCGAGCGCACGCCCTCCGCGCTGCACGAGCTGGCCGGCTCGGCCGAGGGAAGGCTGACGGTGGAGACCGTCGACATCGCGGTGCCCGGCCAGGTTTCGGCGCTGCGCGAGCGGCTGGCCGGGTCGGCGTTCGACCTGCTGTTCGTCAATGCCGGAACCAACTACACGACCGACCCCGCGGCGACCTTCGCCGACGTGTCCACCGAGGACTTCGTCCAGGTCATGGTGACCAACGCGCTGAGCCCGATGCGCGCCGTCGAGACCCTGCGGGACCTGGTCCCCGCGACGGGCACCATTGGCGTGATGTCGTCGGGTCAGGGCAGCGTCGCCGACAACACGAACGGCGGCTTCGAGGTCTACCGGGCGAGCAAGTCCGCGCTGAACCAGCTGATGCGCAGTTACGCCGCGCGGCACGCCGACGACCCGCGCACGCTGCTGCTCATGGCTCCCGGCTGGGTAAAGACGGACCTGGGCGGGCCCCGCGCGCGGCTGACCATCGACGAGAGCATCCCGGGCGTCGCCGACACGATCGAGGCTTGGGCGGGCAAGGGCGGGCTGCACTATCTGGACCGCCAAGGCCAGACCGTCAACTGGTGACCGCCCGGCGTCAGGCGAGCAGTTCGGCCAGCATCGCCGGATCGATGTTGCCGCCGGAAACGATTGCGACGGTGCGTCCGCCGGGGAGTTCGTCGGCGTGGTGCAGGTAGGCGGCCGGAGCGGTGGCACCGCTCGGCTCCGTGACTAGGCGGCCCTGCTGGGCCAGCACCCGGACGGTGTCGCGGATTTCGTCCTCGGTCACGGTGAGCACGCCGTCCAGGACGCGCTGCAGATGTGCGAAGGTCAGCTCGGACGGTTGCGCGCGCAGACCGTCGGCGATGGTGCGGGCGCGGTCGGCGATGGGCCAGTCGACGCGTTTGCCCGCGGCGAGGCTGGCGGCGGTGTCAGCCGCCAGTTCCGGTTCGACGCCGTAGACCTTCGCGTTCGGGCATTTCGTCTTGATCGCGGTCCCGACGCCGGAGGCGAAGCCGCCGCCGCTGATCGGGACCAGCACGGTCTCGACGTCCGGCAGGTCTTGCGCGATCTCCAGACCGACGGTGCCCTGCCCGGCGATGATGTCCGGGTGGTCGAACGGCGGGATCAGCGTGAGACCGCGTTCCTCGGCGAGTCCGAGCGCCGCCGATTCCCGTTCCGCGATCGGCACTTCGCGGACTTCCGCGCCCCAGCGGAGGGTGGCCTCGACCTTCAGTCGCGGAGTGACGTCCGGCACCACGATCACCGCGGGAATCCCGAATTCGCGGGCGGCGTAGGCGACCGCTTGCGCGTGGTTGCCGCTCGAATACGCGACCACTCCGCGTTCCCGTTCGGCGTCGGTGAGCGCGGCGATCGCGTTGTACGCGCCGCGGATCTTGAACGCGCCGATCGGTTGCAGGCTCTCGGGTTTCACCCAGAATTCGCCGGGAACCCAGAGCTGACGCAGCAGGGGGGTGTGCACCGCGGTGCCCTTGATCCGCCCGGCCGCGGTTTCGATGTCGGAGATCGTCACGAGCTGCATGAGGCGAGTATGTCAGGAATGTGTGAGCTTTAGTCCATCCATTGTGGACAGTCAACGTGGCGTCCCTCACGCCGGGGCAACGCGGGGAGCGTCTCGGACGACTTAACCGTTGAAGAAACAGAGAACAACGGGCGGGAAACGATCAGAACGGGATCATGAGCGAGGAGCAGAAAGAAGCGCCGGAGAAGAAGGAGAAAAACCTCCGGATGACCTCGGTGCTGGCCTCGGCACTGGCGGCGGTCACCGCCGCGTTGCTGGGTTCGACGCTGGGGGTCGCGGGAACAGTGATCGGCGCCGGCGTGGCCAGTGTGGTCAGCACGGTCGGCGGTGAGTTGTACCTGCGTTCTCTGCAACGCACTCGCGAGGCCGCGCGCAAGGCGATGGAAACGGCGGCCCGGCGAAGCCGCGGCAGCCTCGCCCCGGTGCGCGTGCCGCTCGGCCATCCGGTTCGCCAGCCCGGCGATCCGGTTCGCCAGACCCGCCACAGCGAGCAGGTTCGTGAGCCTGGCCTCAGCCAGCAGGTTCGCCAGCCCGGGCCTGGCGAGGCTCCGACGGTGTATCTCCCTGCTGACTTGGCGAACATGCCTACGGTTCGGTTGTCCGAACTGAAGCCGACTGAACCGGAGAAGGCTGAGACTCTGGGCGAGAAGCTGCGCAAGATGCGGTGGCCGTTGGTTATCGGGTCGAGTGCCGTTGCCTTTGTCGCCGCGTTGGTGGTCTTGCTCGGCTTGGATTGGTCGACTCAGGGCAGCGTGTCTACGGGGTTGATTCCTCGGCAGCCGGATACCAGCCAGCATCAGGATCAACGCCGGGACGACACGCCTAGCACTGCGCCGCAGACTCCGTCGTCTGGGGAGTCGAGGCAGAACACCCCGACGTCGGTGCCGAGTACTACGCAGTCCGCTCCGCCGTCTTCGCAGGCTACGCAGCAGCCGACGCGTACGCCGTCCTCGTCTGCGACTCCGACGACTAGTTCGCAGGTGCCTAGTGCTAGTCAGACGCCTACTGCGCCTGCGGTTCCGTCTAATGCGGGGCAGTAGTTCGGCTCGTCGCCTGGCGGCGACATTGCGGGGGGATGGTGCGGTGGGGCACCCCGAAGCCTGAGTAGGTCAGCTCGTTCTTGCCGATCC
>NZ_JACJHR010000001.1 GCF_014174495.1 Amycolatopsis echigonensis | reverse complement strand
ATCACGGCGACCTCCGCGACGCCGGGCAGCGCGTAGATCGCGTTCTCCACCTCGGTCGGGTACACGTTGAACCCGCCGCTGACGATCATGTCCTTCTTGCGGTCGACGATCCGCAGGTACCCGTCGACCATCCGGCCCACGTCTCCGGTCGCGATCCAGCCGCCGTCGAGGATCGTCTCCGCGGTCTCCTCCGGCAGGTTCCAGTAGCCGGCCATCCCCGCGTCCCCGCGCAGCTGGATCTCGCCCGCCTCGCCGTCCGCGACCGGCTGCCCGGAGCCGTCCGCCAGCCGCATCTCGATGAACGGGCTCACCCGGCCCGCCGAGCCCAGCCGCGCCGGCAGCTCGCCGCCGGGGTCGAAGAGATGGTCCTGCTTCGGCAGCCACGAGGACCACGGCATTTCGGTGAGCCCGTAGGACTGCACGAACACCGGGCCCAGCACGGCGATCGCGCGGGCGAGCCGGTCCGGCGCGATCGGCGAACCGCCGTAGAGCACGGTGTGCACGCTCGACACGTCGTGTTTGCCGGACTCCAGCACCGGAAGCATCAGGTTGATCATCGTCGGCACCAGCGGCAGCACGGTCACCCGGTGCTTTTCGACGATCTCCGTCAGCTCTTCGGCGTCGAACCGGCCGAGCGCGATCTGGCTCGCGCCGCGCAGGAAGCACGCGAGCATCGCGTAGCCGCTGAGGTGGGTCAGCGGCGCGGTGTGCGCCAGCACGTCGGAGCTCGCCGCGCCGGGCAGCTCCACGAGCATGTTCCGGATGATCGCCAGCAGGCTCCGGTGCGTGTGCACGACGCCCTTCGGCCGCCCGCTGGTGCCCGAGGTGTAGGGCATCCAGGCGACGTCGCCCGGCCAGACCTCCGCCGGATCGGCCTCCCGTTCCGGGAAAAGCTCCTGGAACGGCACCGCGTCCCCGGCCGGATCGTCCAGCGCCACCAGGGTTTCGCTGACCACCGAGCTGATCTCCGCCAGCCGTTCTCCGTCCACGACCACCGCACGGGCCCCGCAGTCGGCGACGATCTCGGCGACCTCGCGCGGATGCAGCCGGTAGCTCAGCGCGACGCGGACGAAACCGCCGATCGCCAGCGCGTGGTCGAGCACGAAGCATTCGGACCGGTTCTTCGTCAGCACCACGACCCGGTCGCCCTTGGCCAGCCCGAGCGAGCGCAGGCCGCCGACCAGCCGCCGCGCCAGCGAACCCAGTTCCCGGTAGGAAACCGTGCGGCCGCCGGGTTCCACGATCGCCGGGCGGTCCCCGTACTCGCGGTGCCCGCGCAGCAGCACGGACGCGACGGTCGGGCCGCCGCGGGCTTGCCGCGCGGTGCGCGCCGGGTCGTTCACGTCGATACCTCCTCGGATAACTCTGATACTAGTAAGCGCGAGCTGCCGAGGAGCTGTCAAGAGGCGAGAACTATGATACTGGTTAGAGCGGACGAAGGGAGCCGCCATGACCTCAGCGGACGGGGAAATCGCGCTCGTCACCGGAGCCGGGGGCGCGATCGGGACGGAAATCTGCCGGGCGTTGCGCGCCGCCGGGGCGCGGATCGCGCTGGCCGACGTCGACGAAGCCGCGCTCGAACGGACCACGGCCGAGCTGGGTCCAGGAGACGACCTCGCCTCCTTCGCGGCCGATCTCGCCGACGACCGGCAGTCCGCCGAACTGCCGGGCCGGGTGCGCGAGCACTTCGGCGGACTGGACATCCTGGTCAACAACGCCGGGGTCCGCGAGGTGCTCCCGCTGCTCGACCTCACTCCCGAACAGTGGCGGCGGACCCTCGACATCGACCTCGTCGCGCCGTTCACGCTGGCGCGCGCGGCCATTCCAGGCATGATCGCCCAGGGCGGCGGCAAAATCGTCAACATCGCGTCGATGGCCGGGCTCGCCGCGTTCCGCGACCGCGCCGCTTACAGCAGCGCTAAAGCGGGCTTGATCATGCTGACGAAGGTCATCGCCGTCGAGTGCGGCGACCAGGGCATCCGGTGCAACGCCGTCGCGCCCGGCGTCGTCGAAACCCCGATGACCAGTTCGTTCTTCCACTCCGCCGGCATGACCGCCTCGATCCGCGCCAACACCCCGATGCGGCGCTGGTGCGGCCCGGCGGAGATCGCCGAACCGGTCGTGTTCCTGTGCGGCCCGCAAGCCCGGTTCGTCAACGGCACCGTGATCCCCGTCGACGGCGGCTGGACCGCGGGCTACTACGGCGCCGAACTCTCGCCCCGCCCGAAGGAGGCCTGACATGCTGACCCACGAAGAACTGGCCGCGAAACAGGAAATCGCCGACCTGCTGCTCGGCTACTGCCGCGGCATCGACCGGTGCGACGCCGAACTGGTCAAACAGGCGTTCTGGCCGGACGCCTACGACAACCACGGCGCGGACGCGGGCCCGGCATGGGAGTTCGCGGACCGGATCGTCGCGGCGAAACTCGCGACCACGGAATGGACAACGCACGCGGTCGCCAACCACCTCGTCGAACTCGACGGCGACCGAGCGTTCTCCGAGGCGATCGTGCTGACCTTCCAGAAACAGAAGGACCAGGACGAGATCAACGTCTTCTGCGGCCGCTACGTCGACCGCGTCGAACGACGCGACGGAAGCTGGCGCATCGCCTACCGGCAGATGATCCACGACTGGAGCGGTTCCACCGTGCTCGCCCCGTGGGCGCTGGGCAGTGTCGCCAGCGGAGCGTTCGTCCAGGGCGCCCGCCGTGACGCCGATTTCGTCACCGGCCCCGGCCGCTCGGACCTGATGGGAGCGAAATGAAAGCCCGCGCCGCGGTGCAGGTCGCCGACCGGCGCTTCGAGATCGAAGAGTTCGCCGTGCCCCGGATCGGCCCCGAGGAAGCGCTCCTGCGGGTGGACGCCTGCGGCATGTGCGGCAGCGACGTCGAACAGTACGACGGCGGATTCGCCGCGCTCGGCGTGACCTATCCGGTCATCCCCGGCCACGAACCGATCGGGACCATCGCCGAGATCGGGTCTGAGGCCGCCCGCCGCTGGGGCGTGCGCGCCGGAGACCGGGTCGCGGTCGAACCGGTGCTCGGCTGCGGTTCCTGCCGGGCCTGCCTCACCGGTTCTTACCGCCGCTGCAAGGGATCCGGCAACGGCGCGGCCATCAACGCCTACGGCTACCTGCCGACCTCGCTGACGCCGAGCTTGTGGGGCGGCTACGCCGAATACCTGTACTTGCACCCCCGCACCGTGCTGCACAAGCTCCGCGACGATCTGCCCCTGGAACTGGCCGCGCTCTATCAACCGATGGCCGCCGGGATCCGCTGGTTCGCCCACGATTCCGGGCTGCGCAGCGGAGACACCGTGGTCATTCTCGGCTGCGGGCAGCGCGGGCTGGCCGGTGTCGTCGCCGCCCGCGACGCCGGAGCCGGCCGGATCATCGTGACCGGCCTGGCGCGCGACGCGCACAAACTGGAACTGGCCAAGCTTTTCGGCGCCGACGTCGCCGTGGTCGCCGACCAGGAAGACACCGTCGCGGCCGTCTTCGAGCACACCGGCGGCGAAGGAGCCGACGTGGTCGTGGACGTCACCGCGGTGTCGACGCAGCCCATTGTGGACGCGATCGCGGTCGCCAAGCCCGGCGCGACCGTCGTGCTGGCCGGGGTCAAAGGCTCCGGCGCGACCGTGCCGGGCTTCCTGCCGGACGCGGTCATCACCAAGGAACTCACCGTGAAAGGCCTGTGGTCGCAAGACATCCGCGCGTTCGAGCCCGCGCTCCGGCTCATCGAATCGGGAAGGTATCCGCTGATGCGGATGCACACCCACACCTTCGGCCTCGACTCCGTCGCGCGAGCCGTGGAGACGTTGGCCGGACGCGTGCCCGGGGAGGACGCGGTGCACGTGATGATCGCCCCGGACTTCGGCTGAACGCGCGTCAGGGGCGAGTGCGGACCAGGTAGGACATCAGGCCGGTCTGCGCGACGACGCCGTCCTGGGTCACCAGGTCGTACTGCACCCGGACGACCCCGGCATCGCCGCGGCCGGTCATCCGAGCGCCGGTCACCCGCGCCCTCGCGTGCACGGTGTCGCCGAACCGCAGCGGTGCCCGGAACTCCCAGTTCTCGATACCCAGCAACGCCAGCGCCGAGCCCTCGAACGCGCCGGTCCGCGAACTGAGGCCGAGGCACCACGACAATCCGAGCGCGCCGTGCGCGACCCGTTCGCCGAAGCGCCCTTCCGCCGCGGCGACCGCGTCGGTGTGCATCGGGTTGTAATCGCCGGTCGTGGCGGCGAACGAGACCACGTCCGCTTCGGTCACGGTGCGGCCGGGCGAAACGAGGGCCTCGTCCGCGCCCATCGCCGCGAAGTCCTCGAACCACAACGGCACCGTCAACCACCTCCGAACGCGCTCAGGCTATCCCGCGCGGAACGCCACGGCGCTCAGCACGCATGCGCGTTTCGTTCAAGAACAGCAGCGCCGCGAAGCCTAGCGTCAGCTCCGTGATCGACCTGACCTCGCAAGACGGCTTCTCCCCCGGCTCGCCGGGCACCGAGACCGGTCCACGGTTGGTGCTTCCCTGCCGGTCGATCTCCGATGTCGTTCAAGCCATGGCTTACGCGGCGGAGATCGGCGCCCGCATCGTGCCGCGCGGTGGCGGGCATTGCTTGGTGAACCGGTGTCCGGCCGACGGGATCGTCGTGGAGCTGTCCGGGCTGGACCGAATCACGGTCGACGACAGCGGCGTAGCGACGATCGGTGCTGGCGCGCGGCTGGGAGCGGTGTACGCGGCGCTGCACGACGAGGGGCGGACGATTCCAGCTGGCTGCGGCGACACGGTCGGCATCGCGGGGCTGACGCTCGGGGGCGGGATCGGGCTTCTCGGCCGCCAGTACGGGCTGACCTGCGACCGGCTCGTCGGCGCGCAGGTCGTGCTCGCCGACCGGAGTGTCGTGGAGTGCGCCGAACACCGGGAATCCGAGCTGTTCTGGGCGTTGCGCGGCGCGGGCGGCGGACAGTTCGGCATCGTCACGGAGCTGCGGTTCGCGACCGTGCCGGAGCCGTCGGTCTGCCGGATCGAGGGACACTGGCCGGCACCGCAAAACCTCGTCCCGGCATGGCAGGACTGGGCGCCCGACGCGCCCGACGGATTGACCGCGAACCTCACCGTCCAAACCGGACGCACGACGCTCTTCGGCGCCTCCACCCTGCCGCCCGCCGAGACCGAGGAGCTGCTCAGGGAGTTCACCGCGCGGGCCGGTGTTCTGTATGCAATAGACCTCCGACTGGATGTTCCCTACAGCATGGTGAAGCCGACCTTCAGCGTGCTGGACCCGGTCGGCGGGAGCCGCCGGGTCCGGTCGGAGTTCTTCTCCCGCACGCTGTCGGACCGCACCACGAGCCAGCTGCTCGATCAGCTGACCGGAACCCGGCGGCTGGCGTTCACGGCGATGGGCGGGGCGTACCACCGGGTCGCGGAGGAAGCGACCGCGTTCGCCCATCGCGGCGAGCGGTTTCTGCTGGAACAGGTCGGCGACCCGGGCGATCCGTGGGTGGACGAGGCGTGGCGCGCGGCGCACGCGGAGGGCTCCGGCCGGGTTTACCCGAACTTTCCGGACCTCGCGCTCGAGGATCCGGCCCGGGCGTACCACGCGGGCAACTACCCCAGACTCGCCGCGCTCAAGAACAGGTACGACCCGCTTCGGGTTTTCGACTTTCCCCAGGCTCTGTGAACGACTACTAAGGAGCAGCATGACCAAGGTGTTCAGCGCCCTCTCCGTCTCGGTCGACGGCTACATCAGCGGCCGCCGCCCGGCGGGGGCCGACGAGGTCGGCAGCGGGCTCGGCGACGCCGGGGCGCTGTTCGACTGGTACTTCACCGGCGACACCCCGAGCAAAGTCTTCGACGGATTCAGCCTTTCCGAGCCCAGCGCCCGGGTTTTCGACTCGCTCGCCGCCCGCGTCGGGGCGACCGTCGTCGGGCACGCCACCTACGACCATTCAAGCCACTTCGGCGGCAGTGGCCCGCATCCGACCGCGCCGTTGTTCGTGGTCAGCCACCAGCCGGTGCCGGAGCTGAGCGAGGCGCAGACCCAGGCGACCAGCGTCGAAGAGGCCGTCGCGGGCGCGCGGGCCGCGGCGGGCGGCAAGGACGTCGCGCTCATGGGCGGCGTCCTGGTCACCGAGGCGATCAAGGCCGGGCTGGTCGACGAGTTCGTCCTCCACCAGGTCCCGATCCTGCTGGGCGGCGGGCGGAGCTTCTTCGGCGAGCTGCCCGAGCACGTCCGGCTGCGGCTGGTCGAAGCCGTCCCGGCGCCCGGCGTCACCCACCTGCACTACGAAATCCTCCGCTGAAAGGAATCCCCATGCTGAACCCCGATGTCCGCCGCGTCCTCGACGGCACCCCGATCGCCCACCTCGCGACCGTGCTCCCGGACGGGTCGCCGCACGTGGTCCCGGTGTGGATCGGCACGCGCGGCGACCGGATCGTCTTCCTGACCGGCCCGGACAGCCGCAAGGCCCGCAACCTCCGCCGCGACCCGCGCGTGGCGATTTCCCTTACCCCGCCGGACAATCCGTTCGAGCCGATCACCATCCGCGGCCGGGTCGCCGAGTGGATCGAAGGCGACGAGGCGTGGGCGATCATCGACGAGGTGGCCAAGAAGTACATCGGGCAGCCGTACCCGCGGGAGCAGGTGCGCATCGTCGGCCTGATCGAGCCGGAGACTCAATCGGTCGGGATGTAGTCAGAACGCGACGGACGCGGCCAATTCCTGTTGTGCTTCAAGGCGGTTCAGCCGTTCGGTGAGTGCATTGTGGACGGCCGAGTAGGTGTCCGAGCCCAGGGACAGGCGCAGCGGCGGGTTCGGCTGAAGGGTGGTCTCGTACAGGAGCGCAGCGATCTTGGCCGGGTCACCGGGAAGGTCGCGGTCTTCCAGCGACTCCAGATAGCGCCGGGTCCGGCCGACCGGATTGTCGCGGTAGGGCTCGGTTTCGGTCGTGTAGCGCAACGCCGACACGAAGCCGGTCCGCGTCCCGCCGAGCTGCGCCACGGTGAGGTGGATGCCGAAGTCCGCGACCTCGCGGCTGACGCTCTCGGTGTATCCCTCCAGGCCCCATTTGCCCGCGTGGTACGCGCTGTGCGTGGGCGAGCCGATCTGGCCGCCCATGCTGGAGATCTGGATGATCCGGCCGCCGCCCCGCTCGCGCATCGGGCCGAGGAACGCGCGGGTGATCAGCATCGGGGCGAGCAGCAGCACCTCGATCTGGTCGCGGATCTCCCCGGGCGTCATCTCCTCGGCCGCGCCCACGACGGCGTACCCGGCGTTGTTCACGACGACGTCCACCGGCCTGGCCCGCTGCGTCTGGTCGATCACCGCGGCGACCTCGGCCGGGCGGGTGAGGTCCATCCGCTCCACGACGAGACGGGGCGACGCGGGCAGCGCGTCCGGCCGCCGGGCCGTCGCGGTCACGTAGTCCCCGCGGTCGAGCGCCTCCCGGACCAGATGACGGCCGAGGCCGCCGGAACCGCCGGTCACGAACCAATGCCGAGGTGCGGACGTCACGAGAGCTCCCGGAGGGCTAGAGTTAATCGGAATGCGTTCCGCTTGACCTTATCCGGAATTCGTTCCGGATAGCAACCCGGGAGGGAACCCGTGTCCGACGCCCCGCGCCGCACCAGGCGAGACGCGCTCGAAAACCGTGCCCGGCTGCTGGAGGTCGCCGCGCGGGCCTTCGCCGAACAGGGGCTCGACGCGGCGCCGGCCGCGATCGCCAAGCAAGCCGGGGTCGGCGTCGGCACGCTCTACCGGCATTTCCCGACCCGCGAAGCCCTCGTCGACGCCGCCTACCGGCATCAGCTCGCGGGGGTTTGCGAGCAGGCGCCGGCGCTCCTCGCGCAGCACCCGGCCGACGAAGCGATGCGGGCGTGGCTGCGGCGGTTCCTCGCCTACGTCAGCGCTAAGCACGGGATGTCCGAAGCGCTCAACACCGTGATCGCGTCCGGCGTCGATCCCTTTTCGGACAGCCGGAAGCTGCTCCTCGACGCCGTCGGCGAACTGCTCGCGGCCGGCGCGGAAGACGGCACGCTCCGGTCCGACGTGCCCGCCGAAGACGTCCTGCTCCTGATCGGCGGCGTCGCGTATTCCGCGCAGCACTGCGAAGAACCGCAGGCGCAGCGGCTCATCGACCTGGTGCTGGACTCCCTCGCCCGCTGATCACCGGCCGACGAGCGGGCGCATGCCGGGCGGCAGCCGAGCGACCCCGCCGCCCAGGTACTGCACCACGGCCTCCTGGAGCGCCCGCACGGCGCGCGGCTGCTCGACATCCCGCCGGTACGCCAGCCGCACCACGCGGTTCAGGCCCGGCTCGGTGAACCGCGTCCGCCGGAACCGGTCCCCGACCACGGTGCTCGGCACGACCGCCAGCCCCAATCCGGCTTGGACCAGCTCCAGCACCGCGTCCATTTCGCCGCCTTCGATCGCGAAGAGCGGGTCGAAGCCTTCGGCACGGCAAGCGGCCACGGTCGCCTCGCGCAGGTCGTAGCCCTGCCGGAACATCACCAGCGGCTGGCCGCGCAGCGCGGCGATCGGCATCCGGCCGCGCACCGGCGCGGGCGCGTCCTTCGGCGAGATCACCACCAGGTCCTCGACGAACAGCGCGCGGCTCTCCAGCCGCGCATCGTCGTGGACGCGGCTGTCCACGATCATCGCCAGGTCGAGCCCGCCTTCCGACAGCGCGGTCTGCAGGTCGCGGGACCCGCTTTCGTGCAGCACCAGCTCGATCCCCGGATAGTCCCGGCGGAACGCGGCGAGCATCGCGGGCAGCAGGCCGGTGCACAGGCTCGGGGTCGCGCCGAGCCGCACCCGGCCGCGGCCCAGTTCGTCCAGTTCCCGGATCGCCCGGTACGCGGATTCCGTTTCGGCGAGGATCCGGCGCGCGATCGGCAGCAGCGTCTCCCCCGCCTCGGTGAGCGTGACATTCCCGCGGATCCGGTGGAACAGCGCCGCGCCGACATCCCGTTCCAGGGCGCGGATCTGCTGCGACAGCGAGGGCTGCGCCACCCGCATGCGTTCCGCGGCCCGGGTGAAATGCCGCGTCTCCGCCACTGCCAGGAAATACGCCAGCTGCTGGAACTGCATGACCGCCATCATAGGCACTGCCTCTCGTTTCGAGAGAAATCATGTGTTTGCCCTCTCGTCAGCGCCGACCTACCGTCGGAGGCGTGGCACTCGCACCCGCTCCGCCCCGCCGTCGCCCGGCGCTGGTGACCTTCTGGCGTTCGACCATCGGCAAGAAGGTCGTCATGGCCGTCACCGGGCTGATGTTCGTCGCGTTCCTGTTCGTGCACATGGCCGGGAACCTCAAGGTCTTCCTGGGACCGCGGCACTTCGACGACTACGCGGCCTGGCTTCGCACCATCGGCGAACCGGTGCTGCAGAACGCCTGGTACCTCTCGATCCAGCGAGTCGTGCTCGTCATCGCGTTGGTGCTGCACGTCGTCGCGGCGGTGCAACTGTCCAAACGGGACCGGCAAGCCCGCCCGGTGAAGTACGCGCACGGGCAGCGGCGCAAGGCCAGCTTCGCGACGCACACCATGCGCTGGGGCGGCGCGACGCTCGCGCTCTACATCGTGTGGCACATCCTGGACCTCACGGTCGGCGTGGCCAACCAGGACTTCCGCGAGGGCCACCCGTACCACAACATCGTCGCGGACTTCCAGGTCTGGTGGGTCAACCTGATCTACATCGTGGCGCTGCTGATGCTCGGCCTGCACATCAACCACGGCTTCTGGAGCGCCGCGCAGACCCTCGGCATCACCAGCAAAACCCGGGACCGGGCGCTCAAAACCGTCGGGTCCGTGCTCGCCGTCGTGATCACCGGCGGCTTCCTGATCGTGCCGATCGCCGTGATGGCGGGATGGGTGGCCTGACATGACCAACTACACGGTCGGCGAGCCGATCGCCGACACGCAAGCGCCGGCCGGTCCGATCGAGGACCGCTGGGACAGCCGCCGCTTCGGCGCGAAGCTGGTCAACCCGGCCAACCGGCGGCGGCACCGGATCATCGTGGTCGGCACCGGCCTCGCCGGGGCGTCCGCCGGCGCGACGCTCGCCGAACAGGGCTACCACGTGGTCCAGTTCTGTTTCCAGGACTCGCCGCGGCGCGCGCACTCAGTCGCCGCGCAGGGCGGCATCAACGCCGCGAAGAACTACCGCAACGACGGCGATTCGGTCTACCGGCTCTTCTACGACACGGTGAAGGGCGGCGACTTCCGGTCCCGGGAGTCCAATGTGTACCGGCTGGCGCAGGTGTCGACGCAGATCATCGACCAGGCGGTGGCGCAGGGCGTGCCGTTCGCCCGCGAGTACGGCGGGTTGCTCGACACCCGGTCGTTCGGCGGCGTCCAGGTGCAGCGCACGTTCTACGCGCGCGGCCAGACCGGACAGCAGCTGCTGCTCGGCGCGTACCAGGCGCTGGCGCGGCAGATCGACGCCGGCGGCGTGGAGATGCACCCGCGGACGGAGATGCTGGACCTGATCGTGTCCGACGGCCGGGCGCGCGGGATCGTCGCGCGCGACCTGGTGACTGGCGAGGTGACCACGCATCTCGCGGACGCCGTCGTCCTCGCGACCGGCGGCTACGGCAACGTCTTCTACCTGTCCACCAACGCGAAAGGCTCCAATGCCACCGCGATCTGGCGGGCGCACAAACGCGGCGCGTACTTCGCGAACCCGTGCTTCACGCAGATCCACCCGACCTGCATCCCGCGCTCGGGCGAGCATCAGTCGAAGCTGACGCTGATGAGCGAATCGCTGCGCAACGACGGCCGGATCTGGGTCCCGAAGCAGCCGCGCGACCCGCGTCCGCCGCGGGAGATCCCGGAGTCCGAACGGGACTACTACCTCGAGCGGATGTACCCGAGCTTCGGCAACCTGGTCCCGCGCGACATCGCCTCCCGGGCGGCCAAGAACGTCTGCGACGCCGGGTTCGGCGTCGGTCCCGGCGGGCTCGGCGTGTACCTCGACTTCGCGGACGCCATCGAGCGGATGGGCCGCCCTGCGGTGGAAGCCAAGTACGGCAACCTGTTCGACATGTACGAGCGGATCACCGCGGAGAACCCGTACGAGGTCCCGATGCGGATCTACCCGGCGATCCACTACACGATGGGCGGCCTGTGGGTCGACTACGACCTGCAGAGCACCGTGCCCGGCCTGTTCGTGATCGGCGAGGCCAACTTCTCCGACCACGGCGCGAACCGGCTCGGCGCGTCCGCGCTGATGCAGGGCCTCGCCGACGGCTACTTCGTGCTCCCGGCCACGCTCAACGACTACATCGCGCGGAGCAGCTTCCCCGCACTCGACCCGGCCGATCCGGCGGTCGCCCAAGCCGAAACCTCGGTGCGCGACCGACTCGCACGGCTGCTGTCCGTGCGCGGCACGCGCAGCGTCGACTCGTTCCACCGCGAACTGGGCCACCTGATGTGGGACCACTGCGGAATGTCCCGGACCGCCGAAGGCCTGCGGAAAGCACTCGACCGCATTCCGGAACTGCGCGCCGAATTCTGGCGGGACGTCCGCGTCCCGGGCACCGGCGCCGAACTGAACCAGGAACTCGAAAAAGCCGGTCGCGTCGCCGATTTCCTGGAACTCGCCGAACTGCTGCTGCTCGACGCCCTGGTGCGCGAGGAATCGTGCGGCGGCCATTTCCGCGAGGAACACCAAACCGAAGACGGCGAGGCCCAGCGCGACGACGAGCGGTTCTCGTACGTCTCGGCCTGGGAGTACGGCGAACACCCGGTGCTCCACCAGGAATTCCTGGACTTCGAGCACGTCCACCCCACCCAGCGGAGCTACACGTGAAACTCACCCTGCGGGTCTGGCGCCAGTCCGGCCCGGACGACGACGGCAGGCTGGTCGACTACCCGGTCGACGACGCCAGCCCGGACATGTCCTTCCTGGAACTCCTCGACGTCCTCAACCAGCATCTCATCGAGGACGGCGCCGAGCCGATCGCGTTCGACCACGACTGCCGCGAAGGCATCTGCGGCTCGTGCGGCGTGGTGATCAACGGACACGCGCACGGCCCGGAACGCACCACCACCTGCCAGCTGCACCTGCGTTCGTTCCGCGACGGCGACGTCCTGGACGTGGAACCCTGGCGCGCCAAGGGTTTCCCGGTGATCAAGGACCTGGTGGTCGACCGCTCGGCGTTCGACCGGATCATCGAGGCGGGCGGCTACGTCACCGCACCGACCGGCAGCGCTCCCGAGGCGCACGCGACGCGGGTGCCCAAGCCGGACGCGGATCTCGCCTTCGACAACGCGACCTGCATCGGCTGCGGCGCCTGCGTGGCGGCGTGCCCGAACGGCTCGGCGATGCTGTTCACCGCGGCGAAGGTGGCGCACCTGAACTCCCTGCCGCAGGGGCAGCCGGAACGCGCCCAGCGGGTGCTCGACATGGTGGAAACCATGGACGCGGCGGATTTCGGCGGGTGCACGAACACCGGCGAATGCGTCGCGTCGTGTCCCAAGGGCATTCCGCTGACGAGCATCGCGAACCTCAACCGGGAATTCCTGAAAGCCAGCCGATCGCGGCGCTAGCCGGGCGCGCCCGCTGCCTCCCGCCCGGAATCGATCCGGCGGGAGACAGCGGCGTCGCGGGCGGGTCAGGACTTCTTGCCCCGCCGGCTGTCGTCGTCGATGTCGATCCGCTCCTTGCGGACCTTCCCCTCGACAGTCTGCTCCTCGGTCACCTGCTCGGTGCCGAGACGCACCCGCTCCACCGGCACGGTTTCCTTCTGCACCACCGGCTTTTCGGCGTGCAGCACGACGTCCTGCTCCGTCTCGCCGATTTCGGCCCGGCCGGCCGCCTTGGCGTCGGTGATCGGCTCGCGCTCGACGCGCACTTCCTCGTGCGTGACCGGCACGGTCACCTGCTCGTCCTCGGTCACGACGTACTTGCGCAGCCGGACGTGGCCGGTTTCGACCTGTTCGGTGCCGACCCGCAGGCGTTCCTCGGAACGGACCACGTCGCCTCGGCCGGACGCGTCGTGCCGTCCGCCCTCGGCCGCGGCGGTCTCCTGGCCGGTCGGCTGCCCGCGGCCAGCGGTGCCGCCCATCGCAGCCTCGCGCCCACGGCCCGCGGCACCGCCTGCCGCACCGCCCGCGGCACCGCCTGCCGCCGCGTCACGGCCGCGGTTCCGGGCGTTCTCGCCAGTCGCGCGCGGCGTCGGCAAGCCGTAGTACTTGTACAGCTCAGCGCTTTCCTTTTCGGAAAGGTGGCCCTCGGCGTCGATGCGCGGAGCGTCGGACACCTGGTCCTTCGCGACCTGGACGTGCAGCCCGTCCTTTTCCATGCCCGCACCGGACAGCGGCACGAAGCTCTCCTTCTGGCCGAACATCCCGGTTTTCACCGTCACCCACTCCGGCCGCCGCGTGTCGTCGGCGAGATAAACCGTGCCGACCTTGCCGATCTTGCTGCCCGAATTGTCCACGACGGTGCTGTCGACGAGATCCTGCGGCTGGATTGCGCGTACCATGGATCCACTCCATTTCCCGAATCGGATTTCGTGCTTCGGTTCCCACTGTCCGGCTGGTCAAAGTGCCGCGCAAGGTCCGCACCCCTCAGCCGAGCGACCCCGTTTCGTGTCAGTTTGCGGGCCGTGATCAGCGGGTAGTTCCGTCACGAGAGGACCGCGCGAAGGCGGTTCCCGCCGGAATTGCCGAAAATTGTTCAGCTGCCGGATCCCGGAAAGGCGCGACCCCATTCCGGCAGCTCCGCGCGGCCCGGCGGGAAAACTCGGATGCGGCCGGTCGCGCCGGTCGGCTAGGCTTTCGCCCATGGGTGCCGCTTTCGCCGCATACGCAGTGACTCGCCTCCGCAACGCCTGAGCGCCGGGCGCACACCGCTCCGCCGCGCTCTCCCCCGTTGTCCGTCCGGGCCGCCTTCCTGGCCCCCGGGTCGCTTCTTCCTGCGCGGAGTCCGCATCCTCATGTCTGCCCGACCTTACGGCGGACGGCACGAACTCGGCCAGAACTTCCTGGCCGACCCCGCCGTCATCGCCGCTGTCTGCACTGCCGCCGCCCGCACGACCGGTCCCCTCGCGGAACTCGCCGCGGGCGACGGCGCGCTGACCCTCCCGCTCAGCCGCACCGGCCGCCCGCTGACCGCGGTCGAACTCGATCCCCGCCGCGCCCGCCGCCTGGCTCGGCGCACCGGCGACCACGTCAAAGTCGTCCACGACGATCTGCTCCGGCATCGGCTGCCCGAGGTTCCGCACACCGTCGTCGGCAATCTTCCCTTCCACCTCACCACCGCGACCTTGCGGCGGCTGTTCCGGCAGCCGCACTGGGAACTCGCGGTGCTGCTGGTGCAATGGGAAGTCGCCCGTCGCCGGGCCGGAATCGGCGGGGCTTCCCAGATGACCGCTGCCTGGTGGCCGTGGTTCGAATTCGCCGTCCCGGCCCGGGTCCCGGCGCACGCGTTCCGCCCTCGCCCGGCCGTGGACGGCGGAATCCTCGTGATCACCCGCCGCACGGACCCGCTCGTCCCTGATCAGGCGGGGTACCAGGAGTTCGTCCGCGCAGTCTTCACCGGACGCGGCCGAGGGCTGGGCGGGATCCTTCCCCGCACCGGCCGCGTCAGCGCCCGCGCGGCGCACACCTGGCTGGCCCGGAACCGCCTGTTGCCGCAGGCACTCCCGCGCGACTTGACTGCCGAGCAGTGGGCATCGCTGTGGGAGCTGACGCAGTGACGTTGCATCGATTCGCCTGATGCACGGCAGCGAAAAGCTCTGCTTTCCCGCACCGCGGTACCTGGCGATAGTGAGCGGAAGCGACGAAAGGCGGTTCCGAGAATGAACCAGGGCGACTGGGTGCACGAGGCTGCGCAATTGCGTCCCCGTACGGCGGCCTTTGTGGACGGTGATTGGCTCGACGCCAAGTCCGGCAGGACTTTCGCCACCGTCAACCCGGCCACCGGGCACCCGGTCGCCCACGTGGCCGAATGCGGCCGAGACGAGATCGACGCCGCGGTCGCCTCCGCGCGGCGAGCGTTCGAGGACGGCCGCTGGTCCCGGCTCGCCATCGCCGAACGCAAGAAGCGCCTCAGGAGGCTGGCCGAGCTCATCCGTGCGCACGGACGGGAACTGGCGCTCTGCGACACCCTCGACGTCGGCCGTCCGATCTCGGACACGTTCGGCCAGGACGTGCCCGCGACCGCCGAGTGTTTCGCGTGGTACGCCGAAGCTCTCGACAAACGCAACGACGAGGTCGCGCCCACCCCTCCGGGCGCTTTCGCCGCGATCCGGCGCGTGCCGCTCGGTGTGGTGGGCGCGGTCGTGCCGTGGAACTTCCCGCTCGACATCGCCGGGTGGAAACTCGCTCCGGCATTGGCCGCGGGCAACAGCGTCGTCCTCAAACCCGCCGAGCAATCCCCGCTCTCCGCCCTGCGGCTGGGAGAACTCGCGGCGGAGGCGGGAATTCCGGACGGAGTGCTCAACGTCGTGCCGGGCTTCGGCGAGACCGCGGGGCAGGCGCTCGGACGGCATCCGGACGTCGACGTCCTCGCTTTCACCGGGTCGACACCGGTGGGCGGGCTGTTCCTGCGCTACGCCGGGGAGTCGAACCTCAAACAGGTCTGGCTCGAATGCGGCGGCAAGAGCCCGGTCGCGGTGTTCGCCGACGCGGACCTCGACGCCGCCGCGGACCTGGTCGCGTTCGGTTTCTGCGCGAACTCCGGCCAGGTCTGCTCGGCGACGACCCGCCTCCTCGTCCAGGCCGCGGCAGCCGACGAATTCCTCGCCCTGCTGCGGGAGAAGGTCGCCGCGTGGGTGCCCGGCGATCCGCTGGACCCGGCCACGAGACTGGGCCCGATGATCGACGAGAGCGCGGCGGCGCGGGTGCTGGCCGCCGTCGAGGCCAGCAGCGGAACCGTCGTCGCTGGCGGCACTCGCCGGGGCGCGTTCCTGGACCCGACCATCGTGACTGACCTGCGCGCGGACGATCCGCTGGTCACCGACGAACTATTCGGACCCGTGCTCGCAACGCAGCCCTTTGAGACTGAAGCGGACGCGATCAGGCTGGCGAATGACACCGCATACGGCCTCGCCGCGTCAGTCTGGACCCGCGACCTCGCCCGCGCACACCGCCTCTCGGATGCAATCCACGCCGGGACGGTCTCGGTGAACACAGTGGACGCGCTCAGCGTCGCGACCCCGTTCGGCGGCTTCAAGCAGTCCGGCTTCGGCCGCGACCTTTCACTGCATTCGTTCGACAAGTACACCGGCCTCAAGACGGTCTGGACGGCCTACGCCTGACCGAGATCGCGTCCGGTTTCCGCGGCCAGATATCCCAGCATCAGCTCGCGCGTCCTGCCTGCAGACAAGCTGGTGTTGCGCCCGGCGAGATGCAGGCCGTAGGCGTCCTCCAGCGCCACCGCGTTCGCCGCGATGTCCGCTGCGGGCGAGCGCAACTGGAACGCCCCGGTGTCCTGGCCGTGCGCGAGCGCGGCCGAGTACAGCGACACCTCGCGGTCCCACAGCGCGGTCATCAGCACCGCGTGCGCCGGGTTGCGCGCCGCGTGGACGTGCATTTCGTACAGCACCCGGCACAGCGGATCGCCTTCCCCGGCGGGAAGCCCCGCGTCGACCAGCCGCACCAGCCGCCGGACCGGATCCTCCTCCGCCTCCGCCGCGCGCGCCCGCGCCCAGTAGAACCGGTCCACCGCGTCGCGGTGCAGCTCGAACAGCAGATCGTCGAGGTCCGGGTAGTAGTAGCTGACCGAGCCCGCCGACAGCCCGGCCTCCTCGGCGACGTCGCGCACGCGGAGGCCGGCCAGCCCCCGCGCCCGGATCGCGCGGGCGGCCGCCGCCACCAGCTCGTCGCGCCGCTTCGCCTGGTCCTTGGGTCGTGCCACGTCCAGGATTATTGATGACGTGCATCGAAAAACCCAGTACCGGTTCCGGAGAATCCGCCCCTTAAGGGCCTTGCCAGGCCCGACCGCCACGGCGCATTCTTTGCGCTAGACCGCAAAGAATGAGGAGACGCGCATGGCCCACCCCCTCTCGCGCCTGGCCGAAGACGAGGTCGCCCGCAACCGCGCGCTGCTGGTCGAAGCCGGCATCGCGACCGAGAGCACCCGGTTCGCCCTCGTCTCGCTGCTCGAACCGGCGAAGGCGGCTGTGCTGGCCTGGCGGCCGGGCGACCCGGTGGACCGCCGCGTCCGCTCGCTGCTGCTCCACCGGAAGACCGGCGCGGTGCGCGAGACGATCGTGTCGCTGACCAGCGGCGAGATCGTGGCCGACCGGGCGGTCGACGTCGTGGCCGAGGGGCAGCCGCCGATCCTGCACGAGGAGTTCGACCTGGTCGAGGAGATCCTCTGGAAGGACGAGGCGTGGAACGCGGCGATGCGCCGCCGCGGCATCGAGGAACCGCGTTCGGTCCGGATCTCCGCGTTGAGCGCCGGATGCTTCGACCTTCCCGGCGAAACCGGGCTGCGGCTCGTGCGCTGCCTGGCGTTCCTGCAGCTCAACAAAGACGACAACCTCTGGGCGCATCCGATCGACGGCGTCGTGGCCTACGTCGACCTGATCGCCGGCCGCGTGCACGGCCTGGTCGACGACGGTCCGGCCGAGATTCCGCGCACCGCCTACGACTACCACCTCGACCGGCCGGCCCGGACGACCCAGAAGCCCATCGTGATCACCCAGCCCGAGGGCCCGAGCTTCATCGTCGAGGACGACGTCGTCACGTGGGAGAAGTGGCAGTTCCGGATCGGCTTCACCGCGGTCGAAGGTCTTACTCTGCACCAAATCGGGTTCCAGGACGGCGAACGGCTGCGTCCGGTGGTCTACCGCGCCTCGGTCGCCGAGATGGTCGTGCCCTACGGCGACCCCAGCCCGGTCCGGTTCTGGCAGAACTACTTCGACGCGGGCGAATACTCGCTGGGCAAGGAAGCCAACTCCCTCACCCTGGGCTGCGACTGCCTCGGCGAGATCCGCTACTTCGACGCCACCGTGCACGACGACGACGGCCAGCCGCACACCATCGCCAACGCGATCTGCATGCACGAGGAAGACGCCGGCGTGCTGTGGAAGCACACTGACCACTACAACGGGAGTGCCTCCACCCGGCGGCAGCGTCGGCTGGTGATCTCGTTCTTCGTCACCGTCGGCAATTACGATTACGGCTTCTACTGGTATCTCTACCTCGACGGCACGATCGAGCTCGAGTGCAAAGCCACCGGCATCGTCTTCACCTCGGCCTTCCCCGCCGACGACGACTATCCGTGGGCCGCTGAAATCGCCCCCGGCATCGGCGCGCCGTTCCACCAGCACCTGTTCTCCGCGCGGCTCGACATGATGGTCGACGGCCTCTCCAATGCGGTCGACGAGATCGACGTGCAGCGAGTCCCGATCGGCCCCGGCAATCCATACGGCAACGCCTTCACCCGGAAGATCACCAGGCTGGCCAAGGAATCCGAGGCAGCCCGGCTCGCCGACGGCAATCTCGGCCGCACCTGGCGGATCAGCAATCCCGAGTCCCGCAACGCGCTCGGTAAACCGGTCGGGTACACGCTGCACCCGGAAGGCCTGCCGCCGTTGCTGGCCGACGACGCGTCGTCCATCGCCCGCCGCGCCGCCTTCACCCGCAAACACCTGTGGGTCACCGCCTACGCCGAGGACGAGCGCTTCCCGGCGGGCGAGTACGTCAACCAGAACGACGGCAAGACCGGCATCGACACCTGGATCCAGGCCGACCGCGACCTCGACGGCGCCGACCTCGTCGTGTGGCACACCTTCGGGCTCACGCACTATCCGCGCACCGAGGACTGGCCGATCATGCCCGTCGACCACACCGGGTTCACGCTCAAACCCAGCGGATTCTTCGACGCCAATCCGGCGCTGGACACGCCCGCCCCGCAACCGCAGCGTCCCGATTGCTGCCACTGAGGCAGGATGTCGGCATGAGCGAGCCTTCCTTCACCCTCGTGCAGCTGCGCTACTTCGAGGCGGCCGCGCGGCATCTGAGCATGACAGCCGCGTCGAAGGAGCTGATGGTGTCGCAGTCGGCCGTTTCGACGGCGATCGCGCAGCTCGAGAAGGAAATGGGCGTGCAGTTCCTGCTGCGCCACCACGCCCGCGGGCTCAGCCTGACCACCGCCGGCGAGGAGTTCTACAAGCGGGTGCTGGATTTCCTGGCGCACGGCGCGGAACTGGTCGAAACCGCCCGGCAATCCGGCACCGACCTGGTCGGGACGCTCACCGTCGGCTGCTTCACCACGCTCGCGCCGTTCCGCCTGCCGAGCCTGCTGGCCGAATTCGAGGCTCGGCACCCGCGCGTCCACGTGTCGCTGCGCGAGGGCGAGCACAAAGCGCTCAAGGCCGCGCTGCGGGCCGGGGAAACCGAACTCGCGATGCTGTACGGCTACGACCTCGACGACGACATCGACCGCGAGGTGGTCGGTACCGCCGCTCCGTACGCGCTCGTCTCCGAGGACCACCGGCT
Source organism: Amycolatopsis echigonensis (assembly GCF_014174495.1). Classification (GTDB taxonomy): domain Bacteria; phylum Actinomycetota; class Actinomycetes; order Mycobacteriales; family Pseudonocardiaceae; genus Amycolatopsis; species Amycolatopsis echigonensis. The sequence continues at coordinate 289,003 of NZ_JACJHR010000001.1, read as the reverse complement.
CGCCCGGCGGAAGAGCCGCAAGGTGTCGCTGCAGGACCTGGCGGACGAGCCGATGGTGCTGCTCGACCTGCCGCACAGCCGGGAGTACCTGCAATCGATCCTCAGCGACGCCGGGGTGGCGCCGCGGATCCGGCATCGGACCAGCGGGTACGAGACCGTGCGGGCGCTGGTGGCGTCCGGGCACGGATTCGCGTTGCTCAACCAGCGTCCGCCGAATGACACGACTTACGCGGGCGCCAGCGTCGTGCCGCTCGCTCTGACCGACGATGTTCCGTCGCTGGAGATCGTGCTCGCGACGATGCGCGGCGTGCGGCTCACGCGGCGAGCACAGGAATTCCGAGAGCTGTGCCGCGCCATGTACTCGCGATAGCGGCGCGAGCGAACCCGCGCCGCCCACTCGATCAGAAGTTCTGGTACCCGCGCTGGATCGCGACGTGATCTGCCACGAATTTCGCGTCATGCCATACGCCCCAGATGAAACTCGACCCGCGCCGCGCCAGCCACGGCAGGCCGATGAAGTACACGCCGGGCGCGACAGACACGCCGCGGCGGTGCTTCGGCCGTCCGTTCTCGTCGAAGGCGTCGACCTGCAGCCAGCTGTAGTCGACGGCGAACCCGGTCGCCCAGACGATCGAGGTCACTCCGGCGGCGGCCAGATCCAGCTCCAGCACCGGATCGGTGACGCACTCCGGGTCCGGGCCCAACTCGCGGGCGGACGGTTCCTCGGGCAGGTCGAGCCCGTTGCGGGCCACGTAGGCGTCGGCTTCGTCAAGCAGGGCAAGGTAATTCTCGTCGCCCGCCGCGATGTTCTTCGCCAGGTCCGTCGCGAAGCTGAGCTTGCCGTCGGCATACGCGCCGGTCATGCCGACGAGCGTGATGCCGAGCCCGGCCAGCGCGCGGAAGTCCACGGTGTGCCCGCCGCGCGCGCCGCTGACCGCGATGGTCACGTGTTCCGCGCCGGCGGGCGGCGTTTCGGCGTCCCACTTGCCCAGAACGCCGAGCCACCAGCAGAAGTCGCGGTCGCGGTAGCTGCGCGGCGGACGGTCGTGCGGGCCGACGGACAGGTACACCTCGCGTCCCGCACGACGCAGTTCCTCGGCGATCTGCACGCCCGACGAACCCGCGCCGACCACCAGCACCGCACCTTCGGGAAGCTGCTCCGGGTTCCGGTAGCCGCTCGAGTGGAGCTGCACCGGACCGGCGTCGGCGGGCACGATCGGCGGGATCACCGGCCGCTGGAACGGACCGGTCGCGGCGATGACGAACCGGGCGTCGACGGTTCCGTCCGAGGTTTCGGCGCGGAACCCGGGCCTGCCCTCGTGCCTCCGCACCGACGTCACCTCGACCCCGGTGCGGACCGGCGCGGCGATTTTCTCCGCGTACGCCTCGAAATACGCCGCGACCTGGTCCTTCGACGCGAATTCGCCGGGGGCCACGTCGGGGAATTCCAGGCCGGGGAACCGGTCGTGCCACGCGGGGCCGTTCGCGACGAGCGAGTCCCAGCGCTCCGTCCGCCAGCGTTCGGCGATCCGGTTCCGCTCCAGGACGAGGTGCGGCACGCCGCACTCGCTCAGGTGCTCGCTCATCGCCAGGCCGGCCTGTCCCCCGCCCACGACGAGGGCCTCCACCTGTTCGCTCGACATCCCAGACCTCCGCTCCGGCTTCAGCGCGGTTCAGCGCCGTCTCCCCGGATCCTCACGGCCCGCACTGCCCGTGTCCAACAGATGTTTCCGGCACTCAAGATCTGTTTTCCCGATGCAGATTGCATCACTGATTCCGATGCATTGGTCCGGAAAGATCTACTGGACAGAACCTCGGCCGCGCGGTCAGGCTGAGGCGTCCGACGACCGCCGCACGGAAGGCCACGCAGTGACTGTCCACCGTCGCATCCGCCCGTTCAACACCCGGGACACCTACCCGGAGCAGAACCTCGACAACGACCTGTGCCAGGCCGTCGTCGCCAACGGGACGGTCTACGTCCGCGGCCAGATCGGGCAGGACCTCGACACGAGCGAATCGGTCGGGATCGGTGACGTCGCCGCGCAGGCCGAGCGGGCGATGGCGAACATCAAGATGCTGCTCGAAGAAGCGGGCAGCCGGATGGAGCACCTGGTCAAGCTCACGATCTACCTGGTCGACCCGCGCTACCGCGAGGCCGTCTACCGCACCGTCGGGCGCTGGACCACAGGCGTGCACCCGATCTCGACCGGCGTGGTCGTGTCCGCGCTCGCCCGGCCGGAATGGCTGTGCGAGATCGACGCGATCGCGGTGATCCCGGAGGAGGAGAAGTGACCTTTTCGATCGTCGCCCGCGACACCGCCGGTAACGCCGTCCGGTTCGGCATCGCGGCCAGCTCGTCCAGTCCGGCGGTCGTCGCCCGCGTCGCGCACCTGCGCCCGGGCCTCGGCGCGGCGGCCTCGCAGAACATCACCGACCCGCGGCTCGGCGGACGGCTGCTCGACCGGCTCGCCGAGCACGGGGATCCGGAGAAAGCACTCGCCGACGTCACGTCGGCGGCGGAGCACATCGAGTACCGGCAGCTGACTGTGGTCGGCCGCACCGGACCCGGTTTCGCTTACAGCGGCCCGAAAACCCTCGGTACACATGCGTCGGCGACGGCGGACGGAGTGGTCGCGGCGGGCAACATGCTGGCCGGCGAGCACGTCCCCCAGTCCATGGTGGACGCTTTCGCCGACGCGAGCGGCGAGCTCGAACAGCGTCTCCTCGCGGCCATGCGCGCCGGGCTCGCGGCGGGCGGCGAGGAAGGACCGGTGCGGTCCGCCGGGCTCGTCGTCGTGTCCACTGCGGACTGGCCGGTCACGGATCTGCGCGTGGACTGGGCGGACGAGCCGATCGAGCAGCTCGCCGAACTCCTCGACGTCTGGCTCCCGCAGCGCGACGACTACGTGACCCGCGGCCTCGACCCTGCCGCTGCACCGTCCTATGGCGTGCCGGGTGACGAGTGATGGGCACCAGCAAAGCGGCCGCGCGCGCCGAGGTGGAACGGCACGCCGACGAGCTGATCCAGCTGTCCGAGCGGCTGCACGCCGACCCGGAAACCGCCTGGGAAGAGCACCGCTCGGCGGCTGCGGTGCCGGAACTGCTCGACCGGGCCGGGTTCGCCGTCACCTCGAAGTACCTCGGACTGGACACCGCGTTCCACGCCAGCTTCGGCTCCGGTCCCCGGCGGATCGCGCTGTGTGCCGAGTACGACGCCCTGCCCGGCCTGGGCCACGCCTGCGGGCACAACCTCATCGCGGCCAGTTCGATTGGCGCCGCGCTCGGGCTCGCTCGAGTTGCCGATGACCTCGGGATCACCGTCGAGGTCTACGGCACCCCGGCCGAGGAGGGCGGCGGCGGGAAGATCGAGCTGCTGGAACGCGGCGCGTTCGCTGGGGTGGACCTCGCGATGATGGTGCATCCGGCGCCGGTGGACGTGGCCGAAGCCCGGCCGTTCGCCGTCAGCCACTCGAAGGTTGCCTACACCGGCAAGTCCGCACACGCCGCCGCTTATCCCGAGGCCGGGGTCAACGCGGCCGACGCGTTCACTGTCGCTCAGGTCGCGATCGGCCTGCTGCGGCAACACCTTCCGGCCTCGGTCCGGGTGCACGGAATCGTGACGCACGCCGGGGACGCCCCCAACGCGATCCCCGAGCACGCGTCCGGCCGATGGTACGTACGGGCCGAAACGCTGGCGGAACTGTCCGAAGTGGAGCCACGCGTCCTGCGGGCGTTCGAGGCCGGCGCGCTGGCCACCGGCTGCGAGCTGAGTGTCGAACCGGAAAGCAAGCCCTACGCCGAATTCCGGGCTGACGAGACAGCGTTGGCCGCCTACCGCGCCAATGCCCTCGAACTCGGCCGCGAGTTCGCGCCGGACGGCACAGCGTCGCGGATGAACCGCGCCTCCACCGACATGGGCAACGTCTCGCAGGTCGTGCCCGCGATTCATCCCTACATCGGCATCGGCTCGCTGCCCGCGATCAATCATCAGCGCGAGTTCGCCGCGCATTGCGTCGGCGGCACCGCGGAACGGGCCCTGCTCGACGGCGCGATCGCGCTGGCGTGGACCGGCGTCGACCGCACCGACCGCATCTCCTGAACTGCCCCTCCCCGGGAAGGACACCGATGTCCAGTACCCGCTCCGAACACGACATGCTCGGCGAGATCAGCGTGCCCGCCGACGTCTACTACGGCGCGCACACCGCCCGTGCGCTGGTCAACTTCCCGATCACGCGCGAAACGCTCGCCGACCGGCCGCACCTCGTCACCGCGCTGGCGACCGTCAAGGAGGCCGCCGCGCGCGCCAACGCGGAGGTCGGCGCGCTCTCCCCGGAACGGGCCGCGGCCATCGTCCAAGCCTGCGCGGAGATCCGGGACGGCCGCCTGCACGACCAGTTCGTCGTCGACCTCATCCAAGGCGGCGCCGGGACCTCGACCAACATGAACGCCAACGAGGTCATCGCCAACCGGGCCCTGGAACTGCTCGGCCACGCCCGCGGCGACTACGCGCAACTGCATCCGCTCGACCACGTCAACCTCGGCCAGAGCACCAACGACGTCTACCCCACCGCGGTCAAACTCGCCCTCGACCGGCATCTCGCCGAACTGCTCGGTGCGCTCGCCGCGCTGCGGGAAGCGTTCGCGAACAAGGCGATCGAGTTCGCCGACGTCCTCAAGATGGGCCGCACCCAGCTGCAGGACGCCGTCCCGATGACGCTGGGCCAGGAGTTCGGCGCGTTCGCCGCCACGCTCGGCGAGGACGAGCAGCGGCTCGCCGAAGCCCGGCTGCTGCTGCACGAGCTGAATCTCGGCGGCACGGCGATCGGCACCGGCCTCAACGCGCGCCCCGGGTACCGCGAGAGAGCCGTCGAGCATCTGCGCGAGCTGACCGGCATCGCGACGCTCGTCTCCGCGCCCGACCTGATCGAGGCGACCCAGGACGTCGGCGTCTTCGTGCAGCTGTCCGGCGTGCTGAAACGCGCGGCGGTCAAATTGTCCAAGATCTGCAACGATCTCCGGTTGCTCTCCTCCGGGCCGCAGGCGGGATTCGGCGAGATCACGCTGCCCGCGCGGCAGGCCGGGTCGTCGATCATGCCGGGCAAGGTCAACCCCGTCATCCCGGAGGCGGTCAACCAGATCGCCTTCGAGATCATCGGCCACGACGTCACGATCACGCTCGCCGCCGAAGGCGGGCAACTGCAGCTCAACGCCTTTGAACCGATCATCGCGCGGGCTTTGACGGCTGGGCTCGACCACTTGACCGCCGGTGCCCGGGTGCTCGCCGAACAGTGCGTACGCGGCATCACCGCACGCCGAGAACACCTCGCCGACCTCGTCGCCGCCTCGACCGGGCTGGTCACCGCGCTGAGTCCGGTGCTCGGCTACGAAACCGCGTGCACGCTCGCCTTGGAAGCGCACCGAACCGGCCGTCCTGCCCTGGAACTGGTGCGGGAACGGCGGCTGCTGACCGATGCCGAAGTCGGCACGCTGATCACCCCGCAGGCCCTCACCGGCGGACCGTCCGGCACGTGAACGCTGTGTTTCCCCGCCGTCAGCCGCTCGTGTCGGCACAGCTCAGCGCTTCTGCATAACCCGAACAGATGCCTTGCTTTGCTTATTACTTCTTGTTAGATGCCGCGAGCCGCTCTTAGCGTCCTCCCGGAGAACCGGTCCAAGGAGGCCATTCATGACCGCACCCGACGCCTCTCCGGCGCCCGATCTCGCCGGGCACAGCGCCGATCCCGCCATGCTCCGCCGCAGCGTGGCCGCCGGCGCCGTCGGCGTTTTCGTGCACTGGTTCGACTGGGCTGCCTACGCCTACCTCGCCAGCACCATCGCGTCCGTGTTCTTCCCGGCGGGCAACTCGACCGCGGGCTTGCTCGCGGTGTTCGGCGTCTTCGCGGTGTCGTTCGGGATCCGCCCGATCGGCGCGCTGATCTTCGGGCCGCTGGGCGACAAGATCGGCCGCAAGCGCACGCTGTCGGTGGTCATCTTCGTGATGTCCGGGGCGACGCTCGTGATCGGCCTGCTGCCGGGGTACTCCACGATCGGCATCGCGGCCCCGATCCTGCTGGTGCTGCTGCGCTTGCTGCAGGGTCTCGCCGCGGGCGGCGAGTTCGGCAGCGCGGCGAGCTTCCTCGCCGAGTACGCGCCTCGGCGGCGTCGCGGCTTCGGCGTCAGCTGGCTGGAAGTCGGTTCGCTGCTGGGCTTCCTCGCCGGTTCGTTCGTGTTCCTGCTGCTGTCGGTCGGCCTGACGGGCCCGCAGCTGGCGTCGTGGGGCTGGCGCGTCCCGTTCCTGATCGCCGCGCCGCTGGGCGTCATCGGGTTCGTCATCCGCAGCAAGATCGAGGACACCCCGGAGTACCGCGCCCTCGAAGCGACCGACAACGTGCCGCGCAGCCCGGTCCGGGAACTGTTCCGCCACAACAAGAAGCAGCTGCTCCAGGCGGCCGGGCTGATGACCATGATGCACGTGCCGTTCTACGCCGTGCTCACGTATCTGGTCACCTACGAGACCGATTACCTCGGCCACTCGTCCGGCAGCGCGGCGGCACTGTCCACAGTGATCTCGCTCGTCGGGCTGTTCCTCGTGCCGTTCTTCGGCCGCCTTTCCGACCGGGTCGGACGGCGACCGGTCCTGATCGGCGCGGGTGTCGCGCTCTTCGTCCTCGCCATCCCCGCGTACCTGCTGATGCGCACCGGCCTCGTCGGCACCTGGATCGGCGGGCTCGCCCTCGGCGCCATCCTGGCGGCGATTCTCGGCACCTACGCGGTGTGGTCGGCGGAGATCTTCCCGACCCGCACCCGCCAAAGCGGGCTCTCGATCGCGTACAACATCACTGCCGCGCTGTTCGCCGGAACCGTGCCGTACCTGATGACGGTCCTGATTTCCGCCACCGGCAGCACGCTCGTGCCCGGTCCGTACCTGATGGTCGCCGCCGCGGTCGGCCTCATCGCGGCGTTTTCGATGCGCGAGACCGTCGGAACCCCGTTGCTGCACAAGGAAGACCTGGAGAACACCGAAGCCTGACTCCTGCCCTCGATTCACCAAAGGCGGTGAAGCGTGTCCGAGCCTCAGTTCGTCAACACCGAATCAGGAAACCTGCGCCGGAATCTGCGCCGGATCGACTCGATCTTCCTTGCGGTCGCGGCCATCATCTCCGTGGACACCATCGGCCAGATCGCGACTTCCGGAGCGGAGGCGGTCACCTGGACCGCCGTGCTCCTGGTGCTGTTCCTCTTCCCGTACGGCCTGGTCATGGCCGAGCTGGGCAGCGCGTTCCCGGCGGAGGGCGGGCCGTTCGTCTGGCTGCGGCTCGCGTTCGGGAAGCTGCCCGCCGCGCTCGGCACGCTGCTGTACTGGATCACCAATCCGGTGTGGCTCGGCGGATCGATCACCTTCCTCGCCGCGGCGACCTGGCAGCACTACCTCGTTCCCGCTTCGCCGGGCGGGTTCGCGGACTACGCGTTCAAGCTCGTCTTCATCTGGCTGGCAATCCTCGGCGCGGTCGTGAGCCTGCGGTACGGCAAGTGGTTCATCGCCGCCGGGGCTCTGCTCAAGGTGGGCCTGGTGGTGCTCTTCGCCGTCACCGCGGCGATCTACGCGGCCCGCAACGGCGTCCACGGATCGCTGGCCTTCTCCCCCAGCATCGGCGGATTCCTCGCTGTCGTCCCGGTTCTGATGTTCGCCCTGGTCGGGTTCGAGGCTCCCAACGGCGCCGCGGAGGAAATGCACAACCCGCGACGCGACGTCCCGGTCACGGTCGGCGTGTCCGGTCTGGTGTCGGCGTTGTGCTATCTCGTGCCGGTTTTCGGCATCGTGCTGGTGATGCCGCCGGACAAGATCAACGGACTCGGCGGTTTCCTCGACGCGGTGCGCCAGGTGTTCTCCGTCTACGGCGGCGCTTCGGGCGCGATGCTGACGCTCGCCGCCGTCGTGTTCGTCTTCGTCCTGCTGAACCAGGGCTGCTCGTGGATGATCGCGTCCGACCGCATCCAGGCGATGGCCGCCGTCGACGGCGCGTTCCCGCGCTGGTTCGGCGCTTTCCACCCGAAGCTGAACACCCCGCTGCGGGTCAACCTGCTCTCCGGCGTGGTCGCGACCGCGTTCACCGTCGTGGCGACGATTGTGCAGAGCAGTTCCGCGTCGGCGGTGTTCGCCGTCGTGCTCAACATCGCGGTGAGCACGCTGCTGCTGTCCTACCTGCTGATCTTCCCGACGATCCTGGTGCTGCGCCGGAAATACCCGTCGATCGACCGGCCGTTCCGCGTACCCGGCGGACGAGCCGGGCTGTGGATCAGCACCGTGCTGATCTACGCGTGGATCCTCCTCGGCGCCTGGCAAACCATCGCGCCCGGCGTGCTCGACCAAGCCCTCGGCCTGCCCTACGACTTCCAAGCGACCTGGGGCGTCTCCCGGCTCACCTTCGAACTCTTCACCGCAGGCACCCTCGCCGTCCTGATCGGCTTCGGCTTCACCGGCTACCTCATCGCCCGCAGACAACCCACACCGGTCACGGAAGTCCCGCAGCCGGCGTAGCGGTCACACCTTCCGGCCCACCACACCCGCGACGCACCGGGCCGCGTCGCTCAGCGGCTTCAGCCTCGGGCCGTCCTGCCACCATTCGTCGGCGACCGACAGGCCGGGGCCGTCCGTGCGGCTCGGCGGGAGCAGTTCCAGACCGGGCAGCATCGCCTCGATCTCCGCGCGGGTCCGGAACCGGCCCGCGCCCAGCGGGCCGGACACGAGGATCTCCTCGATCCGCTTCGCGACCGCGGTCAGCTCCGGCACCTCGGGGTCGTAGAAATGCGCCAGCGCGACGTACGAGCCAGGCGCGAGAGCGTCGATGTACTCGCGCATCACCTCGACCGCGCCGTCGCCCTCGTAGTGGTGCATCGTGCCGATGTGCAGCAGCGCGATCGGCTCCGAGAAGTCGAGGTACTCGCGCACCGTTTCGTGCTGCAGCACCGCCTGCGGCTCGAAGATGTCGGCCTCGACCATGTGCGTGAAGTCGTTGTCCTCCAGCAGCGCGCGGCCGTGCGCGAGCACCACCGGGTCGTTGTCGACGTACACCACCTGCGCGTCGCGGTGGTAGCGCTGCACGATCTGGTGGGTGTTCTCCGCCGTCGGCAGCCCGGAACCGCAGTCGAGGAACTGCCGGATGTCGGTCTGGCTCGCCAGCATCCGCAGCACGCGGTTGTGGAAACCGCGGTTGCCGCGGGCGATGTGCACCGCCTCGGGGACCGCCGTGCTGATCTTCTCCATCACCGCGCGGTCCACCTCGTAGTGGTGGCTCCCGCCGAGGAATCCGTCGTAGATCCGCGCGATGCTCGGGCGGTTCGGGTCCACCCCCACCGGCACCTGGCTGGGCGACAACGGGGACGACGAGCCGGTCATGGACACCTCGCGGAGCAGTCGGTCGGCAGTGACCTACTCAGAGTAGTACTCCCGCCGCTCAGCCGTGCCAGCGCCGCGGCGCCTGGTCGCCGCCGCCCCATTCCTCCAGGTACGAGCTGACCGCCGAGCGGAACGTGTCGTCCCACGGGTCGTGCGGCTGGTTTCCGCTCTCCTGCTCCGGTTTCTGCGTCGGCTGGACGCGCGGCGGCGGCGCGGTCGTCGCGGGACGGCTGCTGGCGCGGACGACCGTGTCGCGCACCTGGCCGGTCGCCGGGGCCGGGGACGCGCTGAGCGTGCTCACCGCGGGCGGCGCCGACGACGTGTGGACCGGAGCGGGCGGCGGCTCCACGGGCTGCGAATCAGTCCCGCCGGACGCCGACGGCCACAACGCCCACGAACCCAGTCCGGCGCACACCAGGACCGCCGCACCGGCGAAGACGCCGTACCGAGCTGGCCTTCGCTGGGGCGGCGGCGCGGTCTCGGCGGGCGGCGCGGGCGGCTCGGCCAGGGGCACCGGGCCGCGTTTGGCGAGCTGTTCGACCGGGGAGCCGGTCGAGACGTCGAGGACCCCGCCGAACGCCGCCGAGGCCGGGTCGTCGGTGCTGTCGGCCCGGGGCCGCCGCACGAGCGGCGGGGGTTCGCTGCCGTCGATCCGGGGCATCGGCGCCGTCTCGGACAGCCGCACGAGGTTCGCGACCGACTCGAGGTCGCTGCCGGACTCCGGGTTCCCCATCCAGACCTCCACCCCGCCGGGGCCGCGCGTCCGCGGCGCTTCCGGCGCCGCAGATCCTAGGGACCCCCGGTCCGCGCTGTAAACCCGCGCCGGACGTGATCCAGTACGCTCGACGGGTTTCCGGCCTGGGGAGGAGGCCCGCGATGCGGCCGTTTTCCGTCGAGCCCGACGCCGCCGGCATGCTCGACGCCGGCGACGGACAGCAGATCTACTGGGACGCCAGCGGCGCCGGCCGGCCGGTGCTGTGCGTGCACGGCGGTCCCGGCGGGGGCGGCGGCAGCTTCGGCCGCAGCGGATTCGACCCGGCGAAATTCCGCGTCGTCGTGTTCGACCAGCGCGGCTGCGGACGGAGCACGCCGAGCGTCGCGGACCCGGCGGTGAGCCTGGAGCACCAGACCACCGAGCGCCTGATCGCCGACATGGAGAAGCTGCGCGTCCACCTCGGCGTCGAAAACTGGCTGCTCTACGGCGGTTCCTGGGGCGCGACGCTCGCGCTGGCCTACGCCCAGCGGCATCCGGACCGGGTCAGCGGCATCATCCTGGTCGCCGCGTTCACCTCGTCGCCGGACGAGATCGACTGGCTCTACCGCGGCGTCCGGCGGCTGCTGCCCGCGCAATGGGAAGCGTTCCGCGCGGGCGGCCCGACCCGGACGGAGACCTCCTCGCCGGGTACTCGCAGCTGCTCGCGAGCCCGGACCGTGCGGTGCGGCTCCAAGCCGCGCGGGACTGGTGCTCCTGGGAGGACGCGGTGATCTCGCACGAATGGGTCGGCGGCCGCACCGGCCAGTTCAGCGCGGGCACGGACGAGGAGCTGATCACGCTCGCCCGCCTCTGCGCGCACTACTACCGCCACCACGCCTGGCTCGAGGACGACCAGCTGCTCCGCGACATCCACCTGCTGCACGGCATTCCGGCGGTGCTGATCCACGGGCGGGCCGATCTGAGCGCGCCGCTGCGCAAGGCGTGGCAGCTCGCCCAGGCTTGGCCGGACGCCGAGCTGGTCGTGATCGACGCGGGGCACACCGGGAGCCCGTCGATGGGGACAGCAGTTCTGGAAGCGATCGCGCGGTTCGAGGACCGCTGACAGTCAGCGCAGCACGCGATACCGAAGGCTCGTCCCCTGCTGCGCCACCAGCTCCAGCCGCACGGGCGGGCCTGGCCGCTCGAACAACCGCACTCCGCCGCCCAGCAGCACCGGCATCACCAGCACCTCCACCTCGTCCAGCAATCCGGCCTCCACGCAAACCCGCCCCACCGAAGCGCCCAGCACGTTGACCGTCTTCTCCCCCGCCGCCGCGCGAGCGGCCGCGACGCCTTCCTCCAGCGAGGAACAGAACGTCACCCCAGGAACTGCCGCCGGTGCGGGCCGCCGGGTCAGCACCACCTGCGGCCCGTCCCATCCGCCGCCGAAAGCCTTGCCCTCGCCTTCAGTGCCGCGATACGGGTCATCGCCGGAGAAGGTCCGGCGGCCGACCAGCAGCGCCCCGACCTCCGCGGCCAGCTCGTCCGCCGAAGCCTCCCCGGTGTAGGGCGCGAGCCAGCCCATGTCCCCGCCGGGTCCGGCGATGAACCCGTCCAGCGACATCGCGGCGGAATACAGCAGCTTTCCCATGTGGTGCACCTCCGATTCGGTTTCCGGTACCGACTCCGGACGGCACGAAAACTCATCGGTCAGCCGGACAGCGCGAGCCTCACGGCGTTCTCGGTGCCGCGCTGGATCCGCCATCGGGCCCTCCTCGACCACCCCGCCCCGTAGTGCAGCACGACGGCCCGGTCCGCAACCCGCTCCATCACGGCCAAGTCGCGGCCGATGGACAGGCACGCGAACGCCAGTTCCCGCTGCGGGTCCGCCAGCAGGTCCAGCACCGAAGCCTGCACCGAGACGTCCAGCGCGCTCGTCGGCTCGTCCGCGATCAGCACCCGCGGCCGTTGCTCGCGCCGGTCGTCGCGCGCGGATTGAGGGCGAACGCCGGGCCGAAGCTCGCGCGACGTCCACGCCATCGACCGACGTTTGCGCAGGTCGCCGACGGCCCGATGGCCCGGCTCAACACGCCGTTCGACCTCCGGTCCGGCCACCGTTGCGGTCACCCGTTCGGACGCACTCCCGGAACAGTCGGCTGACTCGGTTTGTCCCGCCGGCTGCCCGGCGCTGGACTGGCCGCACGTATCGAGTCTCCTGTGGACGGAAGGATCTGCCGACGTCTCGCTGCTCGCGCCGAAAACTGGTCGGGGTGCTGATTTCCGCGGTTGTCGCCTTGCTGGCTTCCGCGACGCCCTCCGCGGCGAGTGGGGCGGTGAGCGGCGGCGACGCGATGTACACCGTCTCTCCGGGGCCCGGCCGCGAGCCGTACTACTGTTCCGCCGGGTTCGCGATCCTCGTCAAGAACGTGCGGTACGTCCTCACCGCCGGGCACTGCACGGAGCACGGGCTCGACTGGAAAGACATCGGCCGCAACGTGGACTCCCACTTCCCGGTCACCGATTACGGCCGCGTCGAAGACTCGTCCGGCTCCGGGCACAGCCGGGTCGACCTCTACGACGGCAGCACCCAGCGGATCCTGCGCGCGGGCACCCCGCAGGTGGGACAGCTGGTGTGCAAGAGCGGCATGACCACGAAGAAGACGTGCGGGAAGGTCCTCGGCCTCAACCAGACCGTGAACTTCGGCGACGGCAAGCAGGTCGTCGGGACGATCGCCACCGACATCCCGGTCGGGGCGGGCGACAGCGGCGGCCCGTTGTTCTATGCCGGGGTCGGATACGGCGTCCTGTCCGGCGGGAACAACCGGGTCAGCTTCTTCCAGCCGCTGCCGCCCGTGCTCGCCGCCTACGGGGCCGCGCTCGCCTGAGAGCCGCCCTATCCGGCCGAGCGCTCGCCCGGGATGCCCGCGCGGACCTGCCGATACAGCCTCGGCACCGTCGGTGCGGGAAGGGCGGGCAACCGGCGCGGACCCGCCGGTCCGGTCGCCGCGAGATCGCACAGCACGTGGTACAGGTGGCTCAACGCGCGCAGCGCCGGGTCGTTCGCCCGGTCGCCGGGCGCGGCCGGGGTGTAGGCGAACAACGCGAGGTCCGCGCGGGCCAGCGGTCCCTCGGCGGCCGTCCGGCCGGTGCCCGGCGGCGCCAGGGAGAGTTCCTCGACCGCCTCGGCCAGCGCGGCGCACGCCGCGGCCGGGCCGTCCGGGTGCCGGGCGCACGAACCCGGCGGCATCCGCATCGCGACCGCGAGCGCGCGGCCATGCGTCGTCAGCGCGGCGTAGAGCGACAACCGGTGCCGCAGCCGCGGCGAGGTGGTGCCGCCCAGCACCGGGCGCGTGAGCGGGCGGGCGACCAGCGCGAGCTGGTAAAGCCGGTGGTCCAGCGTCCGGGCGAGCGCGTCGAAGTCCGGCGGCGGATCGGAGTGCTGCCGCTCCAGCCGCGCTGCGGCCGCCGTCAGCAGTTCGCGCAGGGAGTCGAGCAGGTTGTTCCGCACCGTGCGCACAGTGTCGCGAGTGGACAGTGGCGTGACGAGCATCGCCACCACCAGCCCGACCGCCGCGCCGATCGCGGTCTCTTCCAGCCGCAGCAGGAGCAGGCCGGGCGAGAACTCGTGCAGCACGCTGTAGAGCTGGCCGACCATGATCGTGATGAAGAAGATCATGTACGCGTACGAGAGCCGGATCAGGTAGAAGCCGAGGAACATGCTCCCGCAGATCACCCCGAGCACCGCGGCGGTGTTGCCCGCCGTCAGCTCGGCCAGCCCGATCGACGCGGCCAGCCCGACCAGCGTGCCGAGCACCCGGTTGAAGCCCTTGAGGAACGTTTCGGTGCGGGTGGCGGTGCCGGTGAACATGATGAACGCGGCCAGCACCGCCCAGTAGTAGCGAGCGTCCGACAGCTGTTTGCCGGCGAGGATCGCGAGCGTGCCCGCGATCGCGCCCTGCACCGCTTGCCGGGAGACGAAGTCCAAGCGGGACAACGGATTCCAGCGCGCCTGCCGCGCCGGGACCTCGCCCGCGGCGGCGGCCGAACCCGGCAGCGCGCCGAACACCAGCCCCACCGCGGGTTCGAAGTCGTCGACCGGTTCCGCGCCGACCGCGCCCGGCTTCCGCGCGCGCTCCAGCACCGGCGCGATTTCCAGCGCGGCCGCGGCGAAGTGCCGCGCGGGCCACCAGCCGCCCGCCGTGCCGCCCGCGCGCTCAGCCAGCGCGGCCAGCCGATACGCGACCTCGGCCGCACCCCGGTCGTCATGCCGCGCCAGCCGGTCCGCGACCTCGGCGGCAGGCACGGCGAGCCCGGACCCGCTGTCGACGAGCGCGCACGCGGCGGTGGCCAGCTGGTCCAGCAGGTGATGCGCGTCGACCATCGCCCGGCGGAGCGCCGCCGCGGAGAACCCGGCCGGGACCGCCCCCGGTTGCGCTGACCAGGCTTCGATCATCAGCGCCGCTTCGGCGATCCTCGCCTGCTTCGCCTGGACTCGCCGGCGCAGCCGGGTCTCCTGCCGCGGGTCCCGGTTGCCCAGCAGGTCGGCGCAGGCGCGCGCGAGCGACCGGCCGCGCGCGTCGAACGAGCGGACCACCTGGCCGAGGGTGCGTTTCGGATTGGTGCGCAGCAAGGTCAGCGAAAGGAGCAGCACCCACGCGGACGCGACCGTGACGGCCAGCAGCAGCGCGGGCAGGGCCGCCATCGTCGCGTGCAGGAAGGACGCGAAGAAGTAGCCCATCCAGGCCATGAAGCCGTAGAAGAAGAACACCGGCCCGAAGCGGCGGACGAACACCGCCAGGAACATCACCACGACGAAGACGACGAGCATCAGATCCGGATGCGCGCCGACCGCCGCGCCCGGAGCCATCCCGGCGGCGAACGCGACCGGGAAGAACACCGCGGTCTTGACCTTCGCCCACGCGCCCGCGTCGCCGAGGGCCATCGATCCCATCATCGCGACCACCGCGCCGAGCAGCATGCCGACCAGCGCGCCCTTCGCGTCCGCGCCGGTGAGATGGGCCAGCAGGTATTCGACGCCCAGCGCGGTGGCCATCGAGACGGTCGCGCCGAGCGCCGAGCGCAGCCTGCTCAGCCCCGGATCCGACGAGACGACGCGGTCCCGGATCTCCGTGCTCCTGGACAGCATCAACCCGCCTTCCGGTCCGTCTCCGCCAATCATCGGTATGATACCGGTATTCCCGCGACGCTTCTTCGGCTCATCGGAGGACCTGGCCATGGAGCAGACCAGCGAGGCGCTCGACGTGCTGGAACGCGCCACCGCGGTGCTGGTGCGCAACTTCGAGCTGCTGCGCCGCCGCACGGACGTCTACGCCGAACTGGACCAGGCGGAGTACCTGATCCTGCGCACCCTGGACGAGCTGGGCTCGGCCGACATCGGCACGCTCGCCGGCGCGCTGGGCCTCGACCCGTCCACCGCCGGACGCCAGGTGTCGGCGCTGCTCGGCAAGGACCTCGTCGAGCGCAGCCAGGCCAGCGACGACCGCCGCCGCTGCGTGATCACCCCGACCGGCCGAGGCCGGGAACTCATGCATCTGACCCGCGCCCGACGCCGGTCGTCGGTCGGCGACCTGCTGGACGACTGGACGACGGACGAGCTCCGCGCCTTCGCCGGATTCCTCGACCGGTACAACGCCGCGGTCGCCCGGCGGTACCTGCGCACCTGACCTCGCGAGCGGCCATGCCGGTGAGAACCGGCAAAGACACTCCTGAGGAGGTCAGGACTTCGCCAGGTCCGCGTGCCCCTCCCGCAGCGCGCGCTTGACGATCTTCCCGCTCGGGTTCTTCGGCAACGCGTCCACGAACACCACGTACTTCGGGCATTTGTACCCGGCGAGATGCTTCCGGGCGTGCGCGAGGACCTCGTCCTCGGTGAGCGTCACACCCTCGCGCGGCACGACCGCGGCGGTGACCGCCTCGATCCAGTGCGGGTGCGCGACGCCGAACACCGCGACCTCGGCGATCCCGTCGAGCAGGTACAGGGCTTCCTCGACCTCGCGGCTCGCGACGTTCTCGCCGCCGGTCTTGATCATGTCCTTCTTCCGGTCCACCACCGACAGATAGCCCTCTTCGTCGAGCACGCCGAGGTCGCCCGAGTGGAACCAGCCGCCCGCGAAGGCCGCGGCGGTTTTCTCCTCGTCCTCGTAGTAGCCGAGCGTCGCGTGCGGGCTGCGGTGCACGATCTCGCCGACCTCGCCGGGCGGCAGTTCGCGGCCGTCCTCGTCCACGATCCGGGTCTCGACGTTGATCGACGCCCGGCCCGCCGAACCCGCCTTCGCCAGCTGTTCGTGCGGGCGCAGGATCGTGGCGAGCGGGGCCATTTCGGTCTGGCCGTAGAAGTTCCACAGCTGGACGTCCGGCAGCCGGCGCGCGAGTTCGCGCAGCACTTCGACGGGCATCGGCGACGCGCCGTAGTAGCCCTTCCGCAGGCTGGACAGGTCCGTCGTGTCGAACGCCGGGTGGCGCAGCAGCGAGATCCACACCGTCGGCGGCGCGAACAGCTTCGTCGCGCGTTCGCGTTCCACCGCGGCCAGCAGCGCCGCCGGGTCCGGACCGGGCAGGATCACGCTGGTAGCACCGAGATAGACGTCCACAGACAGGAAACAGTCCAGCTGCGCGCAGTGGTAGAGCGGCAGCGAATGCACCTCGATGTCGTCGCCGGTCATGCTCCCGTCGATCGCGCACGAGACGTACTGCGCAATCAGCGACCGGCTCGACAGCAGCACGCCCTTCGGCCGCGATTCGGTGCCGGAGGTGTACATCAGCCGCAGCGGATCGTCGTCTGCCACGGCCACGGCCGGGGCGGTTTCGTCGCCGGGCTGGTCGATCCAGTCCGCGACGCTCTCCCATTCGCCGCCGCTGCCGCCGATCCGCCCGCGCACGACATCGGCGCGGCCGGAGCGCTTCACCGCCTCCGCCGCGGTGTCGAGCAGCGCGTCCTCGGCGATCAGCCCGGACACTCCGGCGTGGCCGAGGATGTACGCGACTTCCTCCGCGCCGAGCATGAAGTTCACCGGCACCAGCACCACGCCCAGCTTCGCCGTGGCGAACACGAGCACCGCGTATTCCCAGCAGTTGCGGCTGAGCAGCGCGAGCCGGTCGCCCTTCGCGAGGCCGCGCTCGGCGAGCCGGTGCGCGCACCGGTTGACCGCCGCGTCGAACTCGCGGTACGTCGCCCGGCGCTCGCCGGAGACGATCGCGAGCTTGTCCGGCAGGCGCAACGCGGTGCGCCGCAGGAGATCCCCGACGGAATGCTGGCGGGCGTGCTGGATCGCTTCCGCCGTTTCGGCGCTGAACGGGCTCGGCATAGCGGGAGTCTCATCCACCGGCGCGGCGCGCGCAAGCAGGAGCGGCGGCGGCCCTCGGTAGGCTTTCCGGCACACCTGGGGAGGGGCGCGTGGACGAGACCGAGGCACCGACCCTCGACCGGCCGGACATCACCGGCCGGCTGCCCCGGTACCGGCTCGTCCGCCAGCTCGCGCGCACCCGGATGAGCGAGGTGTTCGAGGCCGCCGACACCTTCGAGGACGACCGCGCGGTCGCGCTCAAGGTCGTCGGCCCGGAGTTCATGGCGGTGCCCGGATTCCGCACCCGGTTCGAGCGCGAAACGCGGATCGCCCGCGACCTGGTGCATCCGAACGTGGTCCCCGTGCTGGACGCCGGGTTCACCGGCGACGGCTGTCTCGGCTACCTCGCGATGGAGTACGTCCGGGGCGCGAACCTCGGCAGCGTTCTCGCCGAGCGAGGCCCGCTGTCCTTCCAGGAGACTGCCGAGATCGGACGCGGGATCGCCGCCGCCCTCGACGCCGCGCACGAACGCCGGCTCGTGCACCGGGACGTCAAGCCGGGCAACATTCTGCTCGGCGCCGGCGGCCGCGCGTACCTGTGCGACTTCGGCATCGCCCGCCAGCTCGACCTCACGCAGCTCACCGAGACCGGGGCGTTCCTCGGCACGGTCGGCTACGCCGCTCCCGAGCAACGCCAGGGCAAACCCGCCGGACCGGCCGCCGACGTGTACTCGCTCGCCTGCGTGCTCTGCGAATGCCTGGCCGGCGCTCCCCCGGGCCACCACACCGACCTCGGCCAGCCCGGCGCCGCCCTCCGCCGGTCGCTCAGCACCGATCCGGCCGCCCGGCATCCGACGTGCACCGCGCTGGTCGAGGATCTGATCGCCGCCGCACGCCGGGACCGGCGCCGCCGCCGGGTGATGCGCGCGGGAGTCCCGGCGACCGCCGGTGCGGCACTGCTCCTCGCCGGGCTGATCGTCGCGAGCCCGTCCGGAATCGACGACGCCGCTCTCGCCCGGCTGCCCGCCGCTCTCCGCGCGGACTGCTCCACCGCGGACTCGCCTGTCTCCGGCGCGACCGCGACCATCACCTGTCGCGACCCGTCCGGCCGCGCCGCCACCACCGCGCTGTACGCCGACCAGAAACAGGCCGACGACGCCTACTCGGCCGCCCTGTCCCGCGTCAAGGTGGCGTCAGGGCAGGGAGACTGCGCGTCGGCCGCCGGAGCCGAACACCGTTACCCGGCAACCGGACCCGCCCTCGGCCGCGTCTTCTGCTGGGCCGGGCCCTCCCTGTCCGTGCTGGTCTGGAAGGACGACGCCGCCTACGCGGTCACCACCGCCCGAGCCTCGGCGAACGACGACACCGCGTTGCGGGCGGCCTGGGTCAGCTGGACCGGCGCGCCGGCTTTCCCGACCCCGGACGAAGTCGCCCTCACTCACCTCGCCGCCGGAAACAAGTGCCGCCGGGCGACACCAGGCGACCTCAGCGGCTACCCCGGTGCCGTCGCCGGGGTCTCCTGCACGCCGAGCGGCACCGGCGCGCGCGACGTCTCCTACTACCGTTTCGCCGACGCCGCGGCAGTGCGCAAGAGCTTCGGCAGTCTGGTCGCCGCCGCGAAGGCGCCGAGCGGCGGACCTTGCCCGGGTTCTTTCCTGAGCACGACCCGCTTCGACTGGCTGAGCGTCGACCTCGGGCAGGTGCTCTGCCATCCAGGCCCGGAAAGCACCGTCGCGATCGACTGGAGCCTCGAATCCCTCCGCGTCATCGGCCACGTCGCCGGCACCGTCCCGGCAACCGTCGGCGGATGGTGGTCGCAGTGGCACCTCGCGCCGCTGACCCAAATCGTCGCGCAGGTCAACGGCGACGCCACCCCCGCGTTCCCGAATCCGGCGGAAAACGCGCTGCTGCAACGGATTCCCGCCGCGTCCCGGGTCAACTGCGTGCGCCCGTCCGCGGACCAGCGATGGCAGGACGTCGGCGTGGCGCCGGCCGACGCGGCCGTCGCCTGCGGACGCACCAGTGGCGCCGAACTGGTCGTCTACTACCAATTGCCCGACACCGCCACGATGAACCAGGTCTTCAACAGCACCCAGACCACGGAAAAGGCCTGCACCGACCAGCCGTCCGGCTTCTCCGCCGACCGCCCGTACTCCCGCGGCGGCCACACCGGACGGCTCGCCTGCGCGACTCTCGAGTCGAGCGGCGAGCGCTATCTCAAGTGGACCGACGACCAGACGAGGATCTTCGCGGTCGCGCATCGCGGCACCGAACCGTTCGCGATGATCGACTGGTGGACCCACGACGCGGGCCCGTCCTGAGCCCTCAACCCTGGACGGAGCCGCCGATCGAGGCCGACCCGGTGACGTTCCCGGAACCGCCGCTCGCGGTGTGCACGGATTCCTTGCCGTCCACGACCGAATACATCTCCACGTGGCCGCTCGCTCCGGAGTAGGTGATCTCCAGCGTCCACTGGCGCGGTTTCCCGTCGGCGGGCACGGTCAGCGACTGCCGCCACGGCATCTTCACCTGTCCGGTTTCCTTGGCGCTGCCGTCCAAGGTGTAGGTGACCTGTTTCAGCGAACCGGACCCGGTCGCGTTCAGCACGAGTGTGTGCGGCGGGCGATCGGGCACCTGTTCCTCGACCGGCGCGGCCGGCGAAGAGGGTGGCGCCGGCTTGGGCGCGGGAGCCGGGGCGGGGCCGCCCGAGCACGCGGTCAGCGCGGCGAGCAGCGCGACCGGCGCGAACACCGTCCGGGCGGCAGTGCGAAAGTCCATGCGGGGACCGTACTGAGCAACGGCCGGGACCGGTCCCGGCTCGGGAAATCCGCTCAGCCGTCCTTCGCCCAGATCCGCACCGCCACCGCGACCGCGATCCCGGCCACGCCGAGCACGATCCCCGCGACCAGCAGCCCGGACGCGATCAACCCGAGCGCGGCCACCGCGAACAGACCCGCCTCCAGGAAAAACCGGGTCGGTTCCGGACTGCGCCGCTTGGCCTTCGGCGCGATCACGAGCCACCAGATCGCCCCCGCCAGCGCCGGCCACAGGACCGCGGCCAGAATGTCGAGGAACACGCTCCCGCCGAGTCGCGCGCCGGCGACCGCGAGACCGGCCAGCAGCGCCAGTTCGGTCAGGAAGCGGACAACGAGCACCGCGCCGGGGAAACCGCGCAATTCGGGTCGAGTCGTGGTCACGCCGGGAAGCCTAACGGCCGGGCCCGCGCTCCGTGCGCGGAGTCGCGGACCCGGCCGGAATCAGCGCCGGGCCACCATCCGGGAGAGCGTCATCAGGATCGCCCCGAACACGAGCAGCGCCGCGCCGAACACGGCGAGCCGAGGGGTGCTCACGCCGGTTTTCGCCAGCGCCTGCTGCTTCGGCTGGCTCGCATCGGGCGCGGAGGTCTGCGTCGGCTGGCTGGTGGTCACCTCCTGCGGGGCCGAAGCCTTCGGCGTCACCTTCGCGACCTCGTGCACGTTGGCGGTCAGCGAATCGGCGTGCTTGGCGTCCGACAGCGACCCCGGCGGGTTCGCCTGCTTGCCGCCCGCCCAGACGAGACCGCTGATGTCCTTCTTCGCCGCGGGCGACGACGTGGAAGGGGTGGACGGGGTGGACGGGGTCGGCTTCGTCGCCGAGGACGTCGGGCTGCCGGACGTCGTCGGGCTCGCCTTCGCGGTCGTCGTCGGCGAAGTCGTGGCCGAACTGGTGGGCGTCTTCGTCGGTGTCTTAGTCTGCGTCTTCGTGGCCGACGAGGTCGGCGGCGCGCTCGTGGTCGGCGTGGTCGACGTCGGCGGCTTCGTCGACGTGGTCGGCTTCGGCGGAGCCGGGGCCTCGCTCTTCGGAGCGTCGCCGCCGGCGAACTTGATCAGCTGCTCCATCGAGCCGTTGAACGAGTCCTGGTCGCCGGGTTTGCTGCCGGAGTCGGAGTACTGCCAGACCGTGTAGTAGCGCCAGCCCGAGGGCAGCGGACCCGCGCTTTGCGCGTACCGGGCGATGAACAGCGGATGCGTGTCGCCGAACGCCCCCGAGTTCCCGGTGCAGGTCTTCCACCAGTCGGTGGTGGTGTAGAGCATCGGCCAGCGCGAGGTTTTCGCGTGCAGCCGCTCGGAGAACGACCGGACCCACGACACCATCGCCGACTGCGACAGGCCGAAGCAGGTCGAGCCGTAGGGGTTGTATTCGATGTCCAGCATCGGCGGCATCGTGCGGCCGTCCGCGGACCAGCCGCCGCCGTGCGCGACGAAGTAGTCCGCCTGCGTCGCGCCGTCGGACACGTCCGGACGCGCGAAGTGGTAGGCGCCGCGGATCATCCCGACGTCGTAAGAGCCGTTGTACTGCTGCGCGAAATACGGGTTCTGGTACCCGGTGCCCTCGGTCGCCTTGACGTACGCGAAGCGCGCACCGGCGTTCCAGGCCGCTTTCCAGTCCACATTGCCCTGGTGCCCGGACACATCCATGCCCGGCACCTCGGCAGGTGCCGCAGCCGCCTGGGGCGCGTGCAGCAGCCCCAGCGCTCCGGCGGCAGCCACCGCTGCCGCCGCCACGACCGCACCCGCCCGAGCCGCTATCCGCCCGGAGCCCGTCATCCTCTACTCCCTCTTCTTTTCCCGCCCTGGGAGCGCTCCGGCCGTCCGCGTCTCTTCCCCAAGAGCGGCACCGGATCACCTGGGCGAGCCCCAGTGTGTGTGACACGCGGGACGCCTGTAAACCACCGGGAGTGCTGTGACACGTGGTACACAAGAGGTTTTCCGAGGTCATCGGGGGTACGGCCAGCGTCGGCCGGAATGAAACTCACCCACCCCGGGTCACTGTCGGCGGCCAGTCCGGCACTCGTCGCAGTGGGTAATCACCTCTCCTGGAGGCCGAAACGCGGCGCCGCGCCGGGCCGGACGACAGCTGTCGCGAGCCCGCTGCCGCGTCCTCGCACAAGGGCCGGAAGTCGTCCGCGCGGAGCTTGCAGACGTGACCGCGCAGCGCCCGGCCCGGCGAGCCGTTCACGAACAACTCCCCCGCCCCGGAAACCGTTGCCCGTACTGCGGAAACCGCGCTCTACCAGCACATTCCGCCGCGACACGGGTAACCGCGCGGATACGCAGCGTCACCCCGGCGGCCGTCTTCGCAACATCTTGGCAACCGGCTTGACACCGGCTGTGGTCCGGACCACTCTGCTGGACATTGGTCTACACCATTTGTCATTCAGCCCCGGTCGCCGACGACCGGGCACCGAAAGGACGAGACACGTGAAGCGCTGGCTCAAGCTGGCGGCGGGAGCCGCCGCCATCACGCTCGCCACGGCCGGGTGTGCCGGCTCCGGCGGGAGTGAGAACGCCTCGAGCGCTGGGGGCGCGCAGGACGGCAAACTGACAGTCTGGCTGATGACCGGCTCCGCGCCGGACAGCCTGACCTCCGCCCTGAACAAGGAATTCGAGGCCGCCCATCCCGGCGTCAAGGTCGACTACCAGATCCAGCAGTGGAACGGCATCCAGCAGAAGCTGACCACCGCGCTGGCCAGCGACACCCCGCCGGACGTCATCGAGGTCGGCAACACGCAGACCCCGGCGTTCGCCTCGCAGGGCGTGCTGGCCGACCTGTCCGGCGACGTCAACAACCTCAACGGAGGACAGTGGCTCGCCGGGCTCAAGGCGTCCGGCCAGTACGACGGCAAAACCGTCGGCGTGCCGTTCTACGCCGCGAACCGCGTCGTCATGTACCGCAAGGACATGTTCGAGCAGGCCGGCATCGCGAAGCCGCCCGCCTCGAACGACGAATGGCTCGACGACATCGCGAAGCTGAAGGCGAAGTTCGGCAGCGACCCGCAGTTCCAGCCGCTCTACATGCCGGGCCAGAACTGGTACGCGCTGTCGTCGTTCATCTGGGACAACGGCGGCGACATCGCCAAGGCCGAGGGCAAGTCCTTCAAGTCCTCGCTCACCACCCCCGAAGCCAAGGCGGGTCTCGAGTTCTACAAGAAGCTCGTGGACACCTCCGGCACCACCGCGCCCAAGGACAACGACGAGGCCACGCCGCAGCAGGCGGGCATCTACGGCGCGGGCAAGGTCGCCATGTTCATCGGCACCCCGAACGAGGTGGCGACCGCGGCCAAGACCGACCCGGGCATCACCGCCAAGACCGGCGCGTTCCCGATCCCGTCGAAGACCGCCGGCCAGACCGCCCCGGTGTTCCTCGGCGGCTCGAACCTGGTCGTCCCGCTCAACAGCAAGCACCAGGACCTCGCCAAGGACTACCTGAAGCTGCTGACCAGCACCAAGTACATGACGCAGCTGGCCGCGAGCGGCTACGTGCCGGGCACCTCCACCGACGTCAGCGCCCTGGACAAGGACCCGCTGGGCTCGGTGATGGCGAAGGCGTCGAAGAACGGCCGCGCGATGCCGGCCAGCCCGAAGTGGGGCGAGGTCGAATCCGGCCAGAACCCGCTGAAGGACATGCTGACCGCTTACCTGACCGGGAAGAAGACCCTGGACCAGGCCGCGGCCGACGCGAACACGGCCCTCGACAAGATCATCGGCGGATGACCGCGACGAAGGACACGCCGGTGCCGGCGGGGGCGACCCCGCCGGCGCCGGCGCACGTCGGCGCGGCGCGCCGGCGGGGCGGCGGCTGGATCAGCGAACGGCTCATGCCGTACCTGCTGCTCCTGCCCGCGCTCGCCGCCGTGCTGGTGCTGCTCGGCTGGCCCACCGTCCAGATGCTCGGCATCAGCCTCCGCCGGCTCGACCTGCGCGAGCTGGTGACCGGCAAGATGGTGTGGATCGGCTTCAAGAACTACACCGACGTGCTGTCCGACCCCGAGTTCTGGGCAGTCGCGCTCCGCACGGTCCTCTTCACCGGCGCTCTCGTCGCCGCGACACTGCTCGTGGCGCTGCTGATCGCGGTGCTGATGCGGCATCTCCACCCCGTGCTGCGGATCTTCGTGCAGATTTCCCTGGTGCTCGCGTGGGCGGTGCCGGTCATCGCCACCACCACGGTGTTCCAGTGGATCTTCGACCAGCAGTACGGCATCCTCAACAAGACGCTGGACCGGCTGGGTTTCCATTCCTTCATCGGGTATTCGTGGTTCTCCACGGGCACGAGCACGCTCGTGGTGATCGGGCTGCTGGTGCTGTGGCAGGCGGTCCCGTTCGTCGCGTTCACGCTCTACGCGGGCCTCATCGGGGTGCCGCGCGAGCAGTACGAGGCGGCGGGCATCGACGGGGCCGGGCCGTGGCAGACGTTCCGCGCGGTCAGCTGGCCGGCGATCCGGCCGATCCTGACGATGGTGACGTTCCTGTCGATGCTGTGGGACTTCAACATGTTCGCCCAGGTGTGGGCCATCCGCCAGGGCGGCCCGGGCGGCGCGAGCACGAACCTGGCGATCCTGCAGTACCTCAAGGGCATCGCGGGCAGCCACTTCGGCTCCGCCGCGGCCATCGCGACCATCATGCTGGTGCTGCTCCTGCTGGTCACCGGCCGGTACGTGCAGCTGCTGGTCCGGACCAAGGACGGGGAGATCGCATGAGGAAGTCCCTGCCCGCCCGGGTGCTGGTGTCGGTCGCCGGCGTGCTCGTGGCGCTGCTGTTCCTCTTCCCGACGTACTGGATGTTCACGACGTCGCTGAAGACGCCGGGCGACGTGCTGTCGCCGAAGTACGACCTGATCCCGACCTCGGCGACGCTGTCGAACTTCGCGTCGGCGCTGACCAAGCCCGGATTCGTCACGTACCTGACCAACAGCCTGATCGTGACGCTCGGCGCGGTGCTGGCCGCGCTGGTGGTGGGCGTGCTCGCGGCGATCCCGCTGGCCCGCTTCCGTTTCCGCGGCCGCAAGGGGTTCCTGCTGCTGATCCTGGTCGCGCAGCTGGCCCCGCTCTCGGCGCTGTTCATCCCGATGTACCTGCTGATGCGCGACATCGGGCTGCTCAACACGCTGCCGTCGCTGCTGCTGGTGTACTTCGCGACGTCGCTGCCGTTCACCGTGTGGATGCTCTACGGGTTCGTCAACGGGATCCCGTACGACCTCGAAGAGGCCGCGATGATCGACGGCTGCAGCCGGGTCGGCGCGTTCCGCCGGGTCACGCTGCCGCTGCTCGGACCGGGCCTGGTGACCACGTCGGTGTTCAGCTTCATCACCGCGTGGAACGAATTCCTGTTCGCCCTGGTGTTCATGCGCGACCAATCCAAGCAGACGCTGCCGGTCTGGCTGTCGTCGTTCAAGACGGCGTTCTCGATCGACTGGGGCGGCGTCATGGCCGCGTCGGTGGTCTACGCGATCCCGGCGGTGATCTTCTTCCTGATCGTGCAACGGAAACTCGTGTCCGGCATGACCGCCGGCGCGGTGAAGGGATGACGGTGGCTGAGCTGTCCGAAACCCGCCGGCTCGCCGAAGCCGTGCTGCTGCCCGGATTCGCCGGGACGACCGCGCCGGACTGGGTGCGCCGCCGCCTCGCCGAAGGCCTCGGCGGCGTGATCCTGTTCGGGCGCAACGTGGTCGACGACGAACAGGTCGCCGCGCTCACCTCCGCGCTGCGGTCCGAGCGGGACGGCGTGGTCGTCGGGATCGACGAGGAAGGCGGCGACGTCACCCGCCTCGACGTCGGCAAGGGCTCGTTCGTGCCCGGCCCGCTCGCCCTCGGCGCGGCCGGGGATCCGGAGCTGACCGCGTCCGTCGCCGCGGCTCTCGGCGAGCGGCTGGCGGCGTGCGGGGTCACGGTCAACCTCGCGCCCTGCGCGGATCTCACGCTCGCGGCGGAGGATCCGGGCATCGGCGTGCGCGCGTTCGGCTCGGATCCGGCGGCAGCCTCGCCGCACGTCGCGGCCTTCGTCACCGGCCTGCAGAAGTACGGCGTCGCCGCGTGCGCCAAGCACTTCCCCGGCCACGGCGCGGCGACCGAGGATTCGCATCTCTCGCTGCCGGTGCTGCCGCGGACCGCGGCCGAGTTGCGGGAGGTCGAACTCGTCCCGTTCGCCGCCGCGATCGACGCGGGCGTCCGGACGGTCATGTCCGGCCACCTTGTCGTGCGGGAATGGGGCGACGAACCGGCGACGTTCAACCGGACCGCGCTCGTCGACGTGCTGCGCGGCGAACTGGGGTTCACCGGGGCGGTCATCACCGACGCGTTGGAGATGGGGGCGGTCTCCGGGGCGTACGGACGGCACGACGGTCTCGGCGAGGCTTCCGTCCGGGCCCTCCTGGGCGGTGCCGACGCGCTGTGCCTCGGCGGGGCCGCGTTCGATGCCGAGACGCTCGACCGGACCGCGGAGGCGATTGTCGCGGCCGTGACCGAGGGACGGCTTTCCTTGGAGCGGCTGGCTGATGCCGCTGCCCGGACCGCTTCGCTGGGCACCTCCCCTGCTCCGGCAACGGTGCAGCCGGTGGACTACTCGCTCGGTCTGTCCGCCGCGCGAGCCGCGTTGCGGATTACCGGCACGCCCCGGCTGACGGGTCCGTCGCTGGTGGTGGACGTGCAGACCGAGCCGGGCATCGCGGCCGGGCCGATGCCGTGGGGGCTGGGTGCGCATCTGGCGGAGCTGGTCCCGGGCACCAGGACCCTCTCGGTCTCGCCCGACGACGTCTCGACGGTTCTGGCCGAGGCCTCCTCGGCGGAGAGCGTCGTGATCGTGACCCGGGAAGCGCACCGGCATCCGGCGGTGCGGGAGTTCCTGGCCGGTCTGTCCACTGTGGACTACATCCGGGTCGAGACCGGGGTTCCCGGGCCGGAGACCGGGCCGGGGCCGAGGATCGACACCTTCAGCGGTTCCTACGTGAGCCTGCGGGCCGCGGCGGAGCACTTGGCTCGATCGTAAGGCTGTCCGTGACGGGAACCCTGCGGGCCTCTGATTCCCTCAGGGTTCCCCTCCCCACTGGCAGCGCACCGGACCGGGACTGGTTCAGAGGGGCAGCTCTGCCCAAACAGTCTTCCCGGCCGCCCCGGGTGTCTGGCCCCAGCGGGCGGCGAGCGCGTCGATCAGGGCCAGCCCGCGTCCCCCGCCTTCGTAGCCTTCCCGGCAACGAGCGAGAACCGGGAGCGGGTCGGACACTTCGATCAGGAGCCGGTCTCCGCGCAGCGACAG
This sequence comes from Amycolatopsis echigonensis, assembly GCF_014174495.1. Taxonomy (GTDB): domain Bacteria; phylum Actinomycetota; class Actinomycetes; order Mycobacteriales; family Pseudonocardiaceae; genus Amycolatopsis; species Amycolatopsis echigonensis. The sequence continues at coordinate 261,541 of NZ_JACJHR010000001.1, read as the reverse complement.
AGCCAGCTCGCACGGCGGGCGGGCGTGCCGCATCGCGTTGCTGGCCATCTCGTCGAGGACCAGTCTCGCGTCGGCCACCGCGTCTGGGGCAGCATGCGGGCGGTGGCGGCGCACGAACGCGACCGCCTCGTCGCGAACCCGTCGCAACGCCGGGAAATCCCGGCCCAGCACCAGATCCAAACGGGCGGCCCCGCCCTCCGGCGACGCAGCTCGCACGGGCAACCGACTGTGCCGGAATTCGTCCACACTCACGGTTGACCTCCCCTCGGCGCCCCAGCCAAGAAGGAGGTACCCGCGCGTGCGTCTGTCCACTCCAGCCACAGTGCCGGAACCGTAAACTCGCCGCGGAGAAGACGGATCAGCAATTCGCGGGGCGCCCCGCGAATTCCGCAGCGATTTCGCGGGAATTCCCCTGAATACCCGGCGAGCGCAATCCCAAACCGGAAATCCGGCACAGGTGCGCGATCTCGTTCACCGCCAGGTTTTCCGGCCTCTGTTTCTCTCTTGCCGTGCGGGGTTTCGCGCACTGTGCCACCGTTTTCTCATGACTGACATGCCTGCCTACCCCTCCCCTTCCGACGGAACTCCCGCCGCGGCCCCGCCGCGCCCGGCGGTGATCACGGGCGCGTTCTGGTCGTTCGTCGCCGCCACGGTCGTCGGCTTGGCCGGAGCCGTGTTCCTGTTCTTCGCGCGAGACACGTTGACGGACGCGATGCGAAGAGCGAACGGGCAGAACGCCACCCGCCTCACCGAGGCCCAGATCGACCAGGCGGTCACGATCGGCATCGTCGTCGGAGCGGTGATCGCTGTCGTGTTCGCGTTGCTGCACTTGCTGTTCGCGTTCAAACTCCGCGCGGGCCGCAACTGGGCGAGGATCGTGCTCACCGTGCTCACCGCCCTCCAAGTCGTCTCCTTGCTGGCGGGACAGGGCACAGTCGTCAGCTACGTCGGCGCCGCCTTCGCCGTGCTCGGCGTCGTCCTGTCGTTTCTCCCCGAAGCCAATCAGTACATCGCCGCCGCCAAGGTTCGCCGCTGACCGCCGGTTTGCGCACTGCTCCGGACGGGTAATCCGGAGTCATCGCCAAGATCGTTTTTCGTGCTCCGCCGCGGGATGAGGAATCCCCGAGACGAGAAGAGGTCATCGACATGAGCGACACCGCCGGAAACAAGGCCGAGGAACTCAAGGGCAAGGCCAAGGAAGCTGTCGGCGACGCCACCGGGAACGAGCAGTGGCAGGCCGAGGGCAAAGCCGAGCGGGCCAAGGGCGCGCTCAAGCAGGCGGCGGAAAAAGTCAAGGACGCCGCCAAGAGCGTCAAAGACCGTCCGTGAGGGCAACCCTGAGGGACTCTGATTCCCTCAGGGTTCCCCGCGGCGCGGAAGCGGTCAGGGGCGAGGCCCCGCGGCGCGGCGAAGGCGGTTCGCGATCGCGAGGCCCAGCCCCTTCTCCTCCGGGAGCGACGCGACGATCAGGTCGCACCCCTGCCGGTCCAGCTCGCGCAGGAAGCCATACAGGCCGCGGGCGTACTCGGCCGGCGAAGCCGGAACCGCCACGACGGCGCGGACCTCCGGCGGCGCGCCGTCGTGAGAAGGCGGCAGGAAGACGCCCACCTGGTGCCCCAGCCCCTGGGCGCGTTCCGCCTCGGCGACGACCTGGTCCGGTTCGACGAGAACCACCCGCGCCCGCGGCGCGTAATGCGACGGATGCTGGCCGGGAACCCGGATCGGGCTCGCGGACGGCACTTCGAGGGAAAACCCGAGCACGGCTTCGAGGTCTTCCCGCGCCACGCCGCCGGGCCGCAGCACGCTGAGGGTGTCGCCGGTGGCGTCGACGATGGTGGACTCCACCCCGACCTGGCAGGGGCCGCCGTCCAGCACGAAGTCGACGGCGTCGCCCAGTTCCGCGCGGACGTGGTCCGCCGTGGTCGGGCTGACCGAGCCGAACCGGTTGGCCGACGGAGCCGCCGCGCCGCCGCCGAACGCCGACAGCAGCGCCAGCGCCACCGGATGGTCCGGGACGCGCACGCCGACGGTCTCCAGACCGCCGGTCGCCGCCAAGGACGCCCGCGGGCCGCGCCGCAGCACCAGGGTGAGCGGGCCCGGCCAGAACTGCTCGGCCAGCAGCCGCGCCGGTTCGGGGACCTTCTCGACCCAGCCGTCCAGGTGCTCCGCACCGGCGACGTGCACGATCAGCGGATGCGTGGGCGGGCGGCCCTTCGCCTGGAAGATGCGGGATACCGCCGCCGGATCCGAGGCATCGGCGCCCAAGCCGTAGACCGTCTCGGTCGGGAAGGCCACCAGGCCCCCGTCGCGCAGCACCCCGGCCGCCTTCTCGATGTCGCCAGCTGCCGCGGTCACGCTCGCACTCTCCTGCCAGACGGATAGCTTTCTGTCGGCCATCAGCCTAAGACGCGGCTTCCCAGCGCCCTTCACCCGGCGGCAAACCGCGCCTCCACCGTCGACCCGGCCGGGTCCGAATGCATGCGCACCAGATCCGCGAGATGGTTCACCAGGAGCAGCCCCCGGCCGCGGACCTGATCCGGGAGAACCGGGACGCGGCCGGCCATCGGATCCGCCAGCCAACCCTCGTCCCAGACCTGGCAGACCAGCTCGCCGTCGGCGGAACCCAGCCGCACCACCGCGGCTCCGCTGCCGTGCTCCACGCTGTTGACCGCCAGCTCCGACACCGCCATCACCACGTCCTCGACCCGGTCTTCGGCAAGACCGTGCCGCCGCGCCGCCTCGGCGGCCACCTGACGGAGGTGGACGAGGTCCGGTTCCGCGACGACAAAGGACCGGGCGTCAGGCGGGGGCGGCAGTTCGCGGTTGTAGTCGGCGACCACCGCGTCGGGTGCGTAGTCCGCGCTCGCTCGCCACTCCCCCGCGCCGTCGATCAGCCACGGATGCGTCCGGAGCGCGTCGGCCAGTTCCGTCGGGCCCAGCGCTTCGGCGTCGTACGGGCACAGGATCGTCGCCCAGCGGTCCTCGAACGCCACGTTGATCAACGCCTCGTGCTGGGCGCACGCCGGGTACTCGGCCGCCGACCGGCCGGCCCAGATCGGCTCCCCGACGATCCGCACGTGCCGGTCCGGGTGCTCGTCGGCGAACGCGCGCAGCACGCCCGGGATGATCCGGCCCGGATTGCGGCCCGCCTCGGTCATGTCGACCAGCAGCACCCGCCCGGCGTCGTCGCCCAGTTCGGCCCGGACCAGGCGCACGTGCTCCGGCGGCGCGGCGACCGCGACCGGCTCGCCCGCCGCCAGCCCGTCGCGGACGAACCGGCCGACCCCGGCCGCGAACTCGCCGGCGTCGCGGTAGAACAGCGCCGGATGCAGGAACGCCTGCCCCGTGTCCATCACGGACACCCCGCCGGAAACAGCGTCTTCTCCGCGGGCACCACGATCACAACCTCACCTCTGCCGTCCGCCGGACAGCTCGGTTCACCTTGCCGGCCAAGGCTAACTCAGCCGCCGGACGCACACGCACCGGCGGCGGGGATCCTAGGGGGCGACAGGCCTCGTGACCTGCCCGAACTTCCTGCGCCAGAAGCCTTTTCGGGACAACTGACGACTGCCTCGCTCCGCGGGTTCAGGGCACTTTCTCCAGGCATCGCCGCCGTCTCGGTCAGGGGAAGGGAAATCGCGGCAACGGGCGCGGCGGCCCGCCGCTCAAGTGAGCGCGAGAACTGTCTTTCCCCGCCCGTGCCCGGAATCGAGCCGTTCGTGGGCTCGCCGCACCTGGTCGAGCGGCAGGACCTGGTCGACGACGGGGCGGGCCTGGCCGCGTTCGAAGAGCGGGGTCAGCTCCTCCAGGCGGCCGCGCTCCCGGGTGAGCAGGATCCCGTGCAGCTCCTGGTTCCGCTGGTACAGGGCGCGCAGCTCGCCCTTCGGCGGCAGCACCGTCGCGATCCGGCCGAACGCCCGGGCCGCCGCGGAGCTCTTCGCGACGTTCTCCCCGCCGACGAGGTCGAGCACCGCGTCGGCGCCCCGGCCGCCGGTGTGCTCGAACACCGCCTCGACCGGGTCGGTCTCGTGGTAGTCGATCGGGACGGCGCCGAGGTCGCGCAGCAGGTCCTGGTTGTCCGGACCCGCCGTGGCCAGCACCCGGGCGCCCGCGGCGATCGCGAACTGCACGGCGAACGAGCCGACCCCGCCGGCGCCGGCGTGCACCAGCACCGTCTCCCCGGGCCGGACCGCCAGCCGGCGGACGATCGCCTCCCACGCGGTCCCGCCGGCGAGCGGGATCGCCGCCGCCTCCACGTGGCTGAGCCCGCGCGGTTTGGGCGCCGCGATGGCCGCCGCGACGACGTTCAGCTCGGTGTAGCTGCCCAAGCGCGACGCCATCTCCGGGGTGTAGAACACCTCGTCGCCCTCGGCGAAGTCAGTCACGCCGGGGCCGACTGCCGCCACGACGCCCGACACGTCGCCGCCCAGCACCGCGGGCAGCTCGAGGTCCGGGATCGCCACCCCCTGCCGGATCTTCGCCTCCACCGGGTTCGTCCCCGACGCGAACACCCGGACCAGGATTTCACCCGGTCCCGCTTCGGGGCGTTCGATCTCCCGCACCGCCAGGACGTCCGGGCCGCCGAACTCGTCCATCACCACAGCTTGCACAGACATTCCGCCCTGGTACCCGGCACCGGCCCGGCGAAACGTCTTCCCGGGCCCGGTCCGGGTTTGCCGGTCCGGCGCCCGGGTAGCCGACCCGCGTACCCGGACGAAAGGACAGGACGTGGGACTGCTCGACGACCGGGGCCGCTGGTCGGGCCGGGTGTTCACCGGCGAGTGGACGCGCACCGGCGCGGCGGCGGCCTCGACCGAACCCTCCACCGGCGACGAACTCGGCGAGGTCGGCACGGCCACCGCCGGCGACCTCGCCCGTTCCGCGGCCAGGGCGGCCGAGCGCGGGCAGGACTGGGCGCACGCCGACTACCGCGAGCGCGCCCGGGTCCTGCGCCGCGCGGCGGCCTTGTTCGAACAGCACCGGGACGAGATCGCCTGCTGGCTCACCCGCGAGGCGGGGAAGACGGCCACCGCGGTCGAGCTCGAACTGGACCTCGCCCTCGACGAACTGCATGAAGCCGCGTCGCTGGCGAGCGCGCCGTGGGGCACGCTGCTGCCCACCACCCAGGAAGGCCGCACGAGCATCGCCCGGCGCGTCCCGTTCGGCGTCGTCGCGGTGATCGCGCCGTGGAACTTCCCGCTCGTCCTCGCCCTGCGCTCCGTCGCCCCGGCGCTGGCGACCGGCAACGCCGTGCTGCTCAAACCCGCGAGCGACACCGCGATCTGCTGCGGCGTCGTCATCGCCCGCCTCTTCGAGGAGGCCGGACTTCCGTCGGGCGTGCTGCACATGCTGCCGGGCAAAGGCAGCGAGCTCGGCACCGCCGTCGCCGACGACCCGCACATCGACATGATTTCCTTCACCGGCTCGACCCCGGTCGGGCGCGAACTGGCCAAGGCCGCGGCCGGCGGGTTCAAGAAGTTCGTCTCCGAACTCGGCGGCAACAACGCGTTCGTCGTGCTCGACGACGCCGACATCCCGGCCGCCGCGGCGGCCGGCGCCTTCGGCAGCTTCGTCCACCAGGGCCAGGTCTGCATGGCTGTGGGCCGGCACCTGGTCGCCGAGGAGATCGCTGACGCTTACGTCGAAGAGCTCACGCGCCTCGCCGACGGCCTCCGGGTCGGCGATCCCCGCGAGGACGTCGATCTCGGCCCGGTCATCACCTCCGGCCAGGCCGACCACATCGACGACGTCGTCCGCCGATCGGTCGACGCGGGCGCGAAAGTCACTGCCGGCGGCGACCGCGACGGCCTGTTCGTCCGCCCGACTGTGCTCGCCGGCGTCTCGCCCGACGCGGCCGCCTTCACCGAGGAAGTCTTCGGCCCGGTAGCGGCCGTCACCACGTTCGCCGACGACGACGAGGCCGTCCGCCTGGCCAACGCCACGCCGTACGGCCTCGTCGCGGGAGTCCACAGCGGATCTTCCGCTCGCGCCCGCGCGGTCGGCGACCGGCTGCACGCCGGGATGATCCACGTCAACGACCAGACCGTGAACGACGAAACCCTCGCGCCGTTCGGCGGGATCGGCGATTCCGGCGGGAGCAGCCGGTTCGGCGCGTTCGTCAACCTCGAGGAATTCACCCGCTGGCAATGGGTCACCGTCCGGGACGAGCAAAGCCACCCCTGCCTCTGAGGCCGGCCGTCCCGCGAAAGGAGAAGACGCCATGACGCTGCCCTTGATCGAAAGCCACCCCGAGCAGCTCGGCGGGCTCGACCCGGCGGCCATCGCGAACTGCGTCGACGAATGCCTCGCCTGCGCCCGCGCGTGCTCGGTCTGCGCCGATGCCTGTCTGTCCGAACGAGATCCAGCCAGTCTGGTCCACTGCATCCGCACCGATCTCGACTGTGCTGACCTCTGCGCCACAACGGCGCGAGTGCTCTCCCGCCGGACCGGGACGCAGAGCGTCGTCGGCACGCTGCTTCAAGCCTGCGCGCAAGCATGTCGAGCGTGCGCCGACGAATGCGAGCGGCACGCCGCCCGCCACCGGCATTGCGCGCTGTGCGCGGAAGCCTGCCGCGGCTGCGCGGACGCCTGCCAGCAACTGCGAGACCATCTCGTCGGCTCCGGGGAGTGATGCGCCATGGCCGAATTCGAATGCGAACGACGGGTCGACGCGGACGCCAGCACCGTGTTCCGCACCGCGGCCGATCGGTCCTCTTTGGACCGCTGGCTGCCCGGCACCGTGCGGGTCCACCCCGCGGAACCGCCCGGCGTCGACGTCGACGTGGCCGGTTCCACCGGCGAACCCGGGCTCCTGCGGGAACGCCGCGACCAGCTCCGGCTCGAGTGGGGACGACGGGGCAGCCCGGACTACAGCGGCTGGCTCCAGGTCGCGTCCGCCGAGGGCGGCACCAGCTACGCGACGCTGCACCTGTCCTTCCTCGGCGACGATCCGCGCAACCACGGCGGCGAACCGGCCGAGGAGGTCGACCGGCAGCTGCGCGAGTCCCTCGACCGGCTGGCCGCCCTGGTCGAGAGCTGAGAAGCCGCGCCCGCCGCTCCCCGGTTGCCCGCGACCGTGCCGGGTATCTCCGCGCGCATGGAGACGTTGCTCGGGATCTATCTCAACGACCAGCTGGCCATGGGACTGGCGTGGCGCGAGCTGGCGCGCCGCGCCGCCCGCAACAACCGGGGCACCGAATTCGAGGTGCCGCTGCGGGAAGTGGCGTCGGCGATCGCGCAGGACCTGGAGACGTTCCGCGGAATCATGCGCGCGGTGCCGGTACGGGCGAATCCCGTCAAGACCGGTTTCGCGTTCGCGGCCGAGCGGCTGGGACGGTTCAAGCCGAACGGCCGGATCGCGTCGTCCTCGCCGCTGAGCCGGTTCTGGGAACTGGAGGCGCTGGCCATGGGAATCGAGGGCAAGAAAATCCTCTGGACCACCCTGCGGGACCAGGCGAACCTGGGAAAACGGCTGGCCGCCGTGGATTTCGACGGCCTCCTCGCCCGCGCGGACCGGCAGCGCTCGCTCCTGGAGCCGGCGCGGGCGCGGGCCGGAGAGGAAGCGTTCGCCCGACGCTGACCAGGAACGTCGGCGCAGCCGATCTCTCCGGCTGGACCGCAGGCGGAAATCCGCGCAGCACAACGGGACTCGCTTGCGAAGGCGCCTCTTTCCCGTAGTTCCGAAGCTGTCTCAGCGGTCGACCCGGCCGTTTGCCCCGCTCGCCGCCGGGTAGCCGGGCCTCCGTCTCCCAGCACGAGACCACCGCTTCCCGGCGGCCGGTCCAGGTGGCGGCCTGCTCGCGGCGGCGGCCGCCCTTGTCGTCGGCATGCCGCGATCGACAAGCACAGCGCCGCCAACTTCGTCCCCCTCGACCACGCCGACGACTGGCTGCACCTCGGCCTCGGGATCGGACTGATCGTCCTCGGCGTCACGGGCACCGCCGGGGAACGCGCCCGCGGCCAGTACCCGCAGGGCAGTCCGGCCGGACAGCTCCCGGAAGACACCTCCGCCGGTCCGCGAAGCCTTCCTGACGACTGACCCCCGTCCGGCGATTCCCCCCGCGCGGAAACGGAAGCGCCGGTTTGTCCCGCCGAGGGGCCGGGTAGCCGGAGAACTCGGCAAGATTCCGCTGAATTCCCGAGGAAAGGTGCCATGGCTGCTGCAGCGCATTACGTCGAGGTCAACGCTCCCGCGCAGGCGTGCTACGACTGGTGGCGGCCGCTGACCCGGCTGCCGGAACTGTTCTCCGACGTCCGGTCGGTCGAAGCCGTCGACCAGGACGGGACGCGCACCCGGTGGAAGGTCGACGGACCGGCGGGGTCCACAGTGGAGTGGGAGGCGCGGATCGTCGAGGACGCGCCGCCGCGCAAGATCGCCTGGACCACGGTGGACGACGCCGATCCGGACGTGCGCAACTCCGGCGTCGTCCGGTTCGAGGACAAGGGCCACGGCCGCACCGGCGTGGAGATTTCGCTCGAATACCGGCCCCCGGCGGGCAAACTGGGCGAGGCGGTCGCGTCGCTGCTGGCCGACCCGCAGAAGAAGGTCGAGCGGGCCGCCGAACAGTTCCAGACCGTCATCGAGGCCCGCTGAGCAGGCCCCGGAGGGACCGGGTCAGGCTGGGCCGGCGGCCAGGCCGCGAGTGAACGCGACCCGGTCCAGCCCGGGCCCGTCGTAGTCCGGAAGCACGTCGGACACCTCGAACCCGAGCCGGGCGTGGTACGCCCGCGAAGCGGTGTTCTGCGGGCTGGTGACGCACTTGACTTTCCGCACGCCCAATTCCCGCACCCGCTCGAAGAACCACTCGTACAACGAGCGGCCGATCCCCTGCCCGTGCAACGCGGGGTCGACGCCGACGAAATGGATGTAGGCGGTCGCCGGGTCGGTCTGCGAGACGAAGCCGATCAGGAAGGCCGCCAACGCCCCGTCCGGACGCTCGACGACGCGGCTGGTCGGGGTGAAGTGCTGGAAGTACAGGCGGGGCACCAGCAGCGCCCGCTCCTTCGCGCCCGCTTCGCCCTTCAACCCGCCCCACCACGGGCCCAGCGCGGCAAGCACGCGCGCGTGGTCGTCTTCGGTCGGCTCGCGGAACGTCAGGTCGGCGCTCATGTCCCGACCTTTTCGTTTTCGCACCCGCCAAGCAACCCAGTTACCGGCGCGGGTCGACGTGGATCTTCGGCGCGCCGGCCGGCCGCTCCCCGCCGAGCACCGCCGCGACCTCGCCCAGCCCGACCGTCGCCGCCACCAGCGGCCGCGGATCCACCTCGCCGGACGCGTACGCGTCGATCGCCTGCTCCAGCCCCGGAGACCCGCTCAGCACGCCGATCGCGGTGACGTCCTTCAACGCCAGCGTCCGCGTGTCCAGCATGCTCGGCCGCCCGGACAGTCCGATGCAGACGATCCGGCCCGCGGGTTCGACCACCTCGGCCGCGAGGGCGGGAGACGCGGGATCGCCGGTCGCGTCCACCACCGCGTCGAACGGCGGCTCCGGAACGCTCGTCCCGGCGGAAAAACCCAAGCCGCGCGCGAATTCCACCGACCACGGCGTCGCGCCCACCAGATAGACCTCGCTGCCCGCGGCCCGCAGGAACAACGCGGTGAGCAGCCCGATCGTCCCCGGGCCGAGCACCAGCACCCGCTCGCCCGCGGCCGCCCGGGCGGCCCGGCACGCGTTGCCGCCCGGTTCGACCAGCGCGCCCGCGACGGGATCCACCCCGTCCGGCAGCTCGTGCAGCGAGCGCACCGGCACCGCGAGGCGTTCGGCGAGGGCCCCCGCCCGGCCGCCGCGGATGCCGACCTCCTGCCGGTCCGCGCAGACGTGCTGGCGGCCGCTCCGGCACCGCCGGCACTCCCCGCATCCGAGCATCGTGTCGCCGGTGACGCGGCGACCGACCCACGCCGGATGCACACCAGGACCGGCCTGCGACACCGTGCCGCACCATTCGTGGCCGAGCCGCATCGGGTACCGGGCGTGCCCGTCGGCGAGGTACTGCATCTCGCCGGTGAAGAACTCGACGTCGGTGCCGCACACCCCGGCCCGCTCCACGTCGACGACGACCTCGCCGACCCCGGCGACCGGCTCCGGCACCTCGGCCGGTCCGGCCTCCCCCGGTCCGGTCACCACGAACGCCCGCATAGCCCCGATCGTAGCGGCGCTCAGCCGGTCACGCGCTCGCGCAAGAACGCCGCGGTCGCCTGATCGGCCGGATAGAACGACTCGATCACCAGCTCGGCGACGGTCACGTCCAGCGGAGTCCCGAAGGTCGCGACAGTGCTGAAGAACGTCAGCTCGACGTCGCCGTGCAGATAGCGCAACGGCACGAAAATGTCGCCGGGGCCGGGGATTTCCACCTCGGGGACCTCGTCGTCGCACGGATAGCCCCGCAGCTCCTCCAGCAGCTCCGCCAGCCCGGCGTCCGCGGTCTGCTCGACCTGACGGCGCAATCGGCCCAGCAGATGCGCCCGCCACTCCCCGAGGTTCAGCACCCGCGGCGCCATCCCGTCCGGGTGCAGCGTGGCGCGCAGGACGTTCACCGGGCCGGTCAGCAGCGACGGCGCGACGCCTTCGGTGAGCACGCCGAGGCTGAGGTTGGCGTCGACGAGGTTCCAGCCGCGGTCGACGACCGCCGCCGGGTACGGGTCGTGCCCGGCCAGCAGCCGCCGGACGGCCTCGCGGATCACGGTCATTTCCGGCGCTCCGATGTCGGACTCGCCGTAGGCCGGCGCGTAGCCCGCGGCGAGCAGCAGGCGGTTGCGTTCGCGCAGCGGGATGTCGAGGTGCTCGCCCAGGCGCAGCACCATGTCGCGGCTCGGCTTGGACCGGCCGGTCTCCACGAAGCTCAGGTGGCGCGTCGAGATGTCCGCGGAAATCGCGAGGTCGAGCTGGCTGATGCGGCGGCGGTCGCGCCATTCCCGGAGCAGTTCGCCGATCGGGGCCTTCACCGTGGTCGTCACCCGCACGACGCTACGGCGTCGCCGGTCGCGAGACCATTACCCCCGAGGTAACGGCGCCGTGCACCACCAGCGCTTCGCCGAGCGGTTTGCGTTCGAGGTCCGGCACCTCGCAGTCCGGCGCGGGATAGCCGACCGGGAACAGGATGTACGGGCGTTCGGTCGCCGGGCGCTGGAAGACCTCGGTGAGGAAGCCCATCGGGTTCGGCGTGTGAGTGAGCGTCGCGAGACCCATCGTGTGCAGCGCGGTGATGAACATGCCGCACGCGATGCCGACGCTCTCGTTGACGTAGTAATTCTTCCGCAGCGAACCGTCCGGCAGCGGCGTGCTCTTCTGCGCGAACGCGACCACCAGCCACGGCGCGATCTCGAGGAACTCCTTGTGCTCATCGGTCTCGAGCCGGGCGAGCGCGGCGTGCCAGTCCGGCGCGCTGCGCTCCCGGTAGAACTTCCGCTCCTCGACCTCGGCCGCCTCGCGGACCGCACGCTTGACGTCCGGGTCGGCCGTCGCGACGAACGTCCACGGCTGGTGGTGTGCCCCGCTCGGCGCGGTGTTCGCGATCCGCACCGCGGTCTCGATCGCCTCGAGCGGCACCGGGTCCGGGGAGAACCAGCGGACCGACCGGCGCCGGTCGAGCAGCCGGTACAGCTCCTGCCCGCGCGCGAGGCTTTCCTCCGGGGACAGCCGCGGCGGCGCGTACGGGACGAACGGGTGCTGGTGCCGGGTCATGTCTCGACCCTGCCGCGGCACCGGTCATCGGTCCAGTTCACATTTCTGGTAAAGGACATAAGCTGAGCTCATGAATCCGTCGTTGCGCCAGCTCGAGTATCTGGTCGCGGTCGCGGACACCGGCGGCCTCACCGCGGCCGCGGACAGCTGCCACGTGTCGCAGTCCGCGGTCTCGCTGGCGCTCGCTTCGCTGGAGCGGACTCTGGGCGTGCAGCTCATCCTGCGCGGCCCCGGCCGGACGACCGCGCTGACCGACGCCGGCCGCCAGGTCGTCGGCGAGGCCCGCGCGGTGCTCACCTCGGTCGCCGAACTCGGCACCGCCGCCCGCGACTTCGGCCACGACCTCGCCGGACGCTTGAACTTGGGCTGCTACACGCCCCTCGCGCCGCTGCACGTGCCCGCCGCGCTGGCGACCTTCCGCGCCCAGCACCCGGAAGTCGAGGTCACGTTCGTCGAAGGCACCCTGCCGGACCTGCAGCGTCTCCTGCTGGAGGGCCGTTGCGACCTCGCCGTGCTGTACCGGCAAGATCTCGTGCCCGGAATCGCGGTGGACAAGCTGTACGACCAGCCGCCCAGCGTGCTCCTCCCGCCGGACCATCCGCAGGCGCGCCGCAAGACGGTTTCATTGCGCGCCTTGGCCGACGAGCCGTTCATCCTGCTGGACGTACCGCCGTCGGAGCGCTATTTCCGGGACGTCTTCGCCGCCGTCGGCCTCCCGATGCCCGTCGCGCATCGCACGACGAGTTTCGAGCTGGCCCGCGCATTGGTCGCGCGGGGTCTCGGCTACACGCTGTCGGTGCAGCGCCCGCCGTTGGAACTTTCCGTCGAGGGCACACCGTTCGCCGTACGCCCGTTGCGCGAGCGAGTCCCGACAACACCGGTCGTGCTCGCCCGCGCGGAGGGCGCGCGGTTGACCCGGCGAGCCGAAACGTTCCGCACCTTCTGCCGCGAGTTTTTTCGGGTCTACAGCGTAATTCCGCGCGGTTCGCGCCCCAGAAGTTCGGCCAGCACCTGACTCGTCTCGGCGAAGTGGCCTTGGCGAGAGGCCTGGAACATCGTGAGCTTCATGCGCGCGATCTCCTCCGGCTCGCCCGCGGTCCACTCCTCGTCGTCCACGACTACCCGCTTCACCTCGCGTCCGCTGACCCGGGACGCGAGTTCGGCCACGTCGTCGAACGTCACCGCCTGCCGCGCGGTCAGTGTCACCGGACCGTCGAACGCCCGGTTCCCGGCAAGGATCACCGCCGCCGCTTCGGCGACGTCAGCCCGGTCGGTCCAGGAAACCGGGCCGTCCGCCGGGGCCGTGATCACCCCGTCCTCCCGCCAGTTCCCGAGCAGCCAGCCGATGCTGTGCGCGTAAAACCCGTTGCGCAGCGCCGTCCACGCGACCCCGGATTCGGCGAGAATCCGCTCGGTCGCCGCGTGCTCCGGCCCCGGCGGAAACGGAGTGTCCATGCGGGAATTCTGATGGCTGGTGTACAGAATCCGTTGCGCTCCAGCGTCTACCGCCGCCTCGATGCCCGCACGGTGCAGGCTGACCCCGTCCGCGTGCGGATCGTTCGAGGACACGAGGAGAACCTTTTCCGCCCCCTCGAACGAATTCCTCAGCGCTGCCGGGTCCTCATAGGAACCCCGCCGCACCCGCACGCCTCGGTCCGCGAAGTGCCGCGCCTTGGCGACATCCCGGACGCTGACGCCGATCTCCTCCGCCGGAACCCGCTTGAGGAGGTGCTCCACTGTCGCTCCGTTCAGCGCACCGGTCGCCCCCATGATCACGATCATGTCCGGATTCCCTTCCGCAGCAATGGAAGCAGGATGTCGTCCACGACATGCCGCACGAACCGGTCGTCGCACCGCTGTCCGGCGAAGACGATCCGATGCACGATCACCCCTGGCGCGACCTCGGCGAACAACTCAGCCGCACCAGGCGCCAGCTCTTCGCCCCGCAGCCGATCCGTCATCGCCGTTTGGTCCCGGCGCAGAATGCGGCGCATCTCTTCGGCCAACCGGGGATCGCCGCGCATGCCCGCGAACAGCGCGCCCAGCACCCCGATCTCCTGCTCGGCGATCTCCCGGGCCAGCCACCGCACGACGGCCAGCAGGTTTTCCCGCAGTCCGCCGCCTCCCGGCTCGGGCGGAGCAGACCCTTGCCGCTGCTCCACCGCCGCCGCGACCAAGGCCGCTTTGTCGCGGTACCGCCGGTAAATCGTCGTCTTGGCCACGCCCGCACGGGCCGCGATCGCCTCGATCGACAGCTGGTCGTAGCCCACCTCGGTCAGCAACGCCAAGGCCGCCTCGTGCATCGCGACATCCCTCCGGACATCGCGCGGCCTGCCCACTCCTGACGACTCCGACACCTGCGCCCACTTTCGATACGCTACTGTCCCGTATCGAAAGTACGCCATCTTCGAGGCGTGCGTCAACCGGGCCACGGCAGGACGGTCAGCTCCGGCCATTGTTCTTGCCAGCGCCGGGCTTTCGCCTCGTAGCTGCTCCGCGGCGCGTGCCCGGGATTGGGCCGCACGACGAGGTTGAAGACGTCGGCGAACCCGTGCGGCGCATAGACCCGCCACTCCCCTTCGCTGCCCAGCCGGACCCCGAGGCAAGACGTCGCGGACGGGAACGAGTCGATGGCCGCTTCGGTGGACGAGTACGGCGCGCACGGAATGCCGAAGTGGTCTTCGTACCAGAGGTGCACCCGCGCCTCGTTGCGGATCTCCACTGTCGCCGGGAGATCCCCGAACCGCCGGGCACCCTCCTCGATCACCGAGTTCTCCGCTTCCCAGCTGAGGTCGGAATCGTCGAAGTAGAACAGGTCGTAGTCCTTGATGCCCTCGGCGGGCGGACGTCCGGTCACCGCGTTCCACACGGTCTGGCACAGGCAGCCCGCGGTCAGGTACCAGCCGGGAAGATCCAGGGCCGCCGCGCGGCCGAGCACTTCCGGCACCAGGTCGTTGCGAGTCGCGATCTCGCGGAACTTCTCGAGTTGCCCGTCGATGGTCAGGCGGCCGTAGTCCATGCCCCGGTTTAGCACGGCCAGCCGGTTACCTCCCGGGTAATCGACCAGCCGCCGATCCTCCGCCAGGCTTGGCCCTACCGAAACCGGGACACCGAAAACCCGGCCGACACAAGGAGAACCCGTCATGACCGCCATCGCCCCGACCGCCGCCGACCTCGCCCGCCGCTACGTCGACGTCTGGAACGAGACCGACCCGCAGCGGCGCCGCCAGCTCGTCTCGGAGGTCTTCGCGCCGGGCGCGACCTACACCGACCCTCTCGGCGCGGTCGCCGGACAGGACGAGATCGACGGATTCATCGGCGGCGCGCAGGCGCAGTTCGCCGGGCTCGTCTTCAGCCTGCCCGCGGAGCCGGACGCGCACCACGATCTCGCGCGGTTCCAGTGGCACCTGTCGGCTCCGGGCGACCCGGACCCGATCGCGATCGGCTTCGACGTGGTCGAGATCGCCGACGGCCGGATCGCCAAGGTGCACGGCTTCCTGGACAAGATGCCGGGCTGACGCGCCGAAAACCGCCGGGCATGTGGTCTTGACCACAGCTGGAGGTTCAGACCACCCGGGAGGTCTGAACCTCACCGGCGCACACGCGCGAAGGCGTGGCCCTCCCCACTCTGTCCGTACCCCGCGGGGCGCCTGAGAGTTTCACCCGCGTGGATAGCCGGGTTTGCACCGTCGGCGGCACCGGCTGGTGGTCTCCTGCCGATGCGCTTTCCAGAGGCGTCTCGTCCGCGCGGTCCAGGGTGCCTGAGAGGTTCCGGGGAGGACTTGCTCCTTCGGCGCCGGGCCGGGGATGCCCGGTCCGGTCTCTCCCGCGCGGGATCGTCGATCGCGCGCCCAGTCTAGCGCGGAGGAAGATCAGCCCGTGCGGCGGGCGTTGCGGCGCTGCGTCAGCTCGTCCGGCACGACGGCCTCGACCAGTCCGCCGTCGGCGCGTTCGGCCGGGAACTCGTGGATCGTGCCGCTGATCTCCTGCATCGCCCCGCTCACCGCGATGCCGAACACGCCCTGGCCGCCCTGGAGCAGATCCACGATCTCCTCCGGCGACGTGCATTCGTACACCGTGGTGCCGTCGGAGAACAGCGTGACCTTCGCCAGGTCGCGCACCCCGCGCACGCGCAGGTGGTCCACCGCCACGCGGATGTTCTGCAGCGAGACCCCGGTGTCCAGCAGGCGTTTCACGACCTTGAGGACCAGGATGTCCTTGAACGAGTAGAGCCGCTGCGACCCCGAACCGTGCGCCGTCCGGATGCTGGGCGCGACCAGCTTCGTGCGCGCCCAGTAGTCCAGCTGACGGTAGGTGATCCCGGCGATCTGGCAGGCCGCGGGACCGCGGTAGCCGACCAGCTCGTCGGGCAGCGAGGCGTCGGGGAACAGCTCGCCCTGCTCGCCGTCGGCGACAGGTCCGGCGGGTTTCTCCGGACGACCAGCCTCGACCACCGCAAGCCTCCCCTCGCCCGGCCTCGCGGCGGGGCGTTCGACAGGCCGGTCGAGCCCAGGATCGGGATCGGCCGGGGAAAACTGCCACGAGCGCGCCGGGTCGGCGAATCACATCGTGGCGATTTACCGCCTTTGACGGTAAGGCTGCGCCGCGACCCGGTCAACGCGACGCGCGGCGCCCCTCAAGCCCGTGTCGAGGCTTTGGCCCGTTCGCCGTACGGGATTGCCCTGGTTTACTCAGCCGAGTAACTTATTACTCATGCAGGTAAGCATCGACACGCAAGCCGAACTCGGCCTCAGCGTCACCGAGGCGACCACCCGGGCGCAGATCATCGGCGCGACCATCGCCACGATCGCCGACCACGGGTACGCGCGCACCACCTTCGCGCGCATCAAGGAGCGGGCCGGGCTCAGCAGCACGCGGCTGATCTCGTACCACTTCACGAACAAGGCCGGCCTCATGCAGGCGGTGCTGAGCACGGTGTCCGAGACCAAATCGGAATACCTGCGCCGGCGCAGCGAAGGCCTCGACCCGGCGGACCGGCCGGGGAACCTCCGCGCGTACATCGAAACCTCGGTCGCGTTCCTGCGCGACTATCCGCACTGCGAGCGGGTGCTGGTCGAGATGGCCGCGCACGCCGACGACCGCGACGGCTGGGCGATGACCGGCGTCATGGTCGGGCAGCTGCGCACCGGTGCGCTGCGGCGGCAGCTGGAACAAGGCCGCGAAGAGGGAGCGTTCGGCGACATCTCGCCGGACATCGCGGCGCTCTCGATCGCGCAGGCCATCGACGGGGTCGCGGCCGCGTACGCCGCGGATCCGGCCATCGACCTGGACCGCTACGGCCGGGAGCTGGCCGACCTGTTCGCCCGCGCCACCGCGCGGTGAACGCTGCCCGGCGGGACGCCGCCGGGCAGGGGGCCGGTCAGGTGTCGGCGCCGCGGAAGTCTTCCGGGGACACGGAGTCGAGGAACTCGCGGAACTTCTCGACCTCGTCCTCCTGCTCGTCCGGGATGATCAGCCCGGCTTCCTCGAGCACCGCGTCGACCGCGTGGATCGGGACGCCGATCCGCAGCGCCAGCGCGACCGAATCGCTCGGGCGGGCCGAGACCCGGATGTCGCCGTCGAAGACCAGCTCGGCGAAGAACGTGCCTTCCTTGAGGTCGGTGATCACGACCTGCTCGAGCTCGCGGCCGAGCGCGCCGATGACCTCTTTGAGGAGATCGTGGGTCAGCGGCCGGGCGGGCCGGACGCCTTGCTGTTCGAGGGCGATCGCGGTGGCTTCGACCGAGCCGATCCAGATCGGCAGGTACCGCTCGCCCTCGGTCTCCCGCAGCAACAAGATCGGCTGATTGGCGGGCAGTTCGACCCGCACTCCGACGACGCGCATCTCGCTCATCGGGCTTCGCCTCCCTCTCGTGCACACGGGCCGCAGCGCTGGCGACGGCTGACGACCGTTGTCTCCGACGCTACCCGTCATCCGGGCGCTGTGCTCGCTCGCAGCGGACTTTCTCGGTTCGTGGTCTCGCGAACCGTCTCTCACGGTACGGCATCCCGGCGCTCAGGTTCAGTCATTGACAAGTGACGAAAACCGCGTCTCGGGCATGCGGGGTCAATCGCCGGCGACCCCGCGGATGCCGGCTTTGACGAGGAGCGTGTGCAGCGTGACCGACAGCGCGGCCAGCTCGCGCACGACCTCGTCCGCGCGGGCTTTCGCGTCCGCGTCACGATGCCGGTACGCCGGGGTCACGATCTGCTCCAGCAGGCCGACCTCGCGGTCGGCCGCGGCGCGGAACGCGCGCAGATGCCGCGGTTCGAGCCCGAATTCGGTCATCGCCTTGACGGTGCGCGCGATCAGCACCGATTCCGGGCCGAAAAAACCCGCCGCGCCGGGGCGCAGCAGGCCGTACTGGCACAGCTCGGCCAGCATCGCGTCGTCGATGCCCGCCTGGTCCAGCAGGTCTTCCTGGGTGAGCCGGGTGTCCGGCCCGGTCTCGAAGTCCGCCGCCGCGGGCAGTCCGGCCGGATCGCTCCCGTCGCCGAGCGGCACGAGCCGCCGCGGCAGCTGGGGGGCCGCCGGGACCGGCGCGGGCGGTTGCGCGCCCGCGTCGGCCGCGTCGAGCTGCTCCTTGATGACCTTCAGCGGGAGGTAGTGGTCGCGCTGCGCCGACAGCACGTACCGCAGGCGTTCCACGTCCGCGGGCGAGAACTGCCGGTATCCCGAGGGCGTGCGGCCCGGGCGGACCAGGCCTTCCGCCTCGAGGAAGCGGATCTTGGAAATCGTGACATCGGGGAAGTCCCCGCGCAGCTGCGCGAGCACCGCCCCGATGCTCAACCCGTCCCGCCGGGCCTCCTGACGACCGGGCTGCCCGGCCGCCGTCACTGCGCCCCCTGGCCCCCGTGCCCCGGGCCGGTCAGGAAGACCAGGCGGAACTTGCCGATCTGCACCTCGTCGCCGCCGGCGAGGACGGCCTGGTCGACCGGCTCGCGGTTGACGTAGGTGCCGTTCAGGCTGCCCACGTCGATCACGACGAACTCCCCGCCCTCGCGCCGGAATTCCGCGTGGCGGCGGGAAACCGTGACGTCGTCGAGGAAGATGTCGCTGTCGGGGTGCCGTCCCGCGCTGGTGGTGTCGCGGTCGAGCAGGAAGCGGGAGCCCGCGTTGGGCCCGCGCTTCACGACCAGGAGGGCGGAACCCGGCGGAAGGGCGTCGACGCCCTGCACCGGTGCCTCGGCGGCCGGCGCGGACTCCTGCTGGCCTTCCATGTCGGCCAGGAAATCGGCCCGGAAGACAGAGGTCCGCTCCGGAGACTGCTCCGGGGGAACGCCGGGCCCGTCGTTCGTGCTCACCTGAGCTCTCCTCTACGCATGAAGTGTTGTCATCGACCAAGAACGTGTAGCTGCCAACGTACCGTGCCCGACCGGCCCGGAACCCTCGGGCTCCCCTTGAGGCTCCGGGTGCCGGGCCGGGCGGCTCAGCCCTTGATGAGCGCCTGGTAGGCCTCGGCCTCGAGCAGCGCCTCGAGACCGGCCGGGTCGTCGAGCCGGATCTCCACGAGCCAGCCCTCGCCGTAGGGGTCGGAGTTGATGAGCTCCGGCGAATCGGAGACCGCGGAGTTGACGGCCACGATCTCGCCGTCGACCGGCGCGAACAGCTCCGAGACGCTCTTCGTGGACTCGACCTCGCCGAACGGGTCCCCCGCGCCGACCTGCTTGCCGACCTCGGGCAGGTCGACGAACACGACGTCGCCGAGCTGGTCCTGCGCGTACTCGGTGATGCCCACCCGCACGAGCGAACCCTCGCGGGTCGCGACCCACTCGTGTTCCTCGGTGTAGCGCAGTTCTTCCGGAGTGGTCAACGCCGCTCCCCTTCCTGATGCTGGCTTTCCTGCGGACAATCTTCTATCACCGGGTGCGCAGCGCGCGAGCCGCCTGCACGACGTAGAGCGCGCCGGACCAGACATACAGGACGCCGCCCCACACCATGAACGCGTACGCGATCGGCCGCGCGACCGCGGCTACGTCCGAGCCGCCCTGCGTGAGCAGCAGGAACGGGAAGGCGTACATCAGGACGAAGGTCGCGCCCTTGCCGATGTAGGTGACCTCGGGCGGCGCGAACCCGCCGCGGCGCAGCAGCAGCACGCAGACGCCCAGGACCAGCTCGCGCAGCACCAGCGGGACGACGACCCACCACGGGACGATGTCGCGGATCAGGAACGCGACGAGCGTGGCGAGGATGTAGAGCCGGTCCGCGGCGGGGTCGAGCAGCTGCCCGAGCCGCGACATCTGGTCCAGCCAGCGGGCGAGCTTGCCGTCGAGCCAGTCGGTGAGCGCGGAGAAGATCAGCAGGGCGAGCGCCCAGCCGTCCTCTTTCGGGCCGAGCAGCAGCCACAGGAACACCGGGACGCCCGCCAGGCGCAGCAGGGACAGCAGGTTGGGAACGTTGAGCGCCTGCCGCCACAGGGAGGGCTCCGTCTTGGGCTCGTCGGGGACCGTGGTCACGCGGCCAGCCTAGAGCGAGCGCGGGCGCGAGGTTTCTCCCGGCGGGTGAAGTTCAGGGGTTCCGCCTCGGCAGGCGGCGGTCCGGGGCGCGAAGGGCGGGCGGCCTTGGCGCCCGCTTGCCGCAGTCGGTGCCTCCCGCCCAGACGGAGCGGCATCGCTGGTCGGCGCGGCGTCTGGTTCTCGGGCGTCCCCAAGTGAGCCTTTCGCACTAGCGCGCGGGGCTTCTCGCCCCCTGCCGACAGGCCGGGCTCGCGAGGCCGAGGTCGGCGAGGGCCTTTGAGGGAATCGGTGCCCCTCACGGACTTCTGCGGGTGCGAAGCCCTAGGGGCCGTCTCGGCTCAACGGGTGCTCCGCATCGCGACAGCGAACCCGCAAGCACACCGCGCTGCCGAGAACGTCCCAAGGTGGCAGTGAATGCGTCAGATGCGCCCAATGCGGCGTTCGGTGCATTGAACCCACCCGATGTGCCGCATGCGGGCGCTCAGCGCGGCGGAGGATCGAACGGACCCTGCTCGTCCGGCGCTGGACCGATTCCGCCGACGGCGCGAGCAGATCGGCCACGCGAGCGCATCGCTCGCGGGAGCGGATCGGCGGCGCAAGCAGACCGGCGGCCCGGGTGGATCGACCGCAAGCGGGTCGGCGGCACACGGCCGCACGGGCGATGCCCCGCGCGTGAATCGATGCCGGGGACGAATCGGCACCGGGGCGTATCCGCACCCGGGAACGCATCCGCGCCCGGGGCCGAAGCCGGGGGTGAATCGGTGCGGTGGCACGGAATCCGGCGGATCCGCCGGGCCGCGGCCGGAACCCCTCCCCGGTTCCGGCCGCGGTCCGGCGGAAGTCTCAGCGGGTGTGCCGCCTGCTGGCCGCGCGGCGGTGGCTCCATCCGCGGCGCCGCAGCTGCGCGTTGCTCAGCGTTTCCGGACGGCCGCGGCCGTCGGTGCCCACCCAGCGCGGGCGCACGGCTCCGGCTTCGAGGACGTAGGGGCGGCCGCCGCACCACACCACGCTGCAGGGTTCGGTCGGCGGGTCGGTCGGGGCGTCGGGGTCGGCTGCGGGGGCGGTTTCGGGGCTCATGCTCTCGGTGACTCGTGCTCTCTGGCGTCGGGCTTCGGGGACCTGGAGCGCGCGGGGCGCCTGTCCTGTACGTCGGCGCGGGCCCGCCGAGCGTTAACCGCCCCGGGCCGGATTCCTCCGAACGATGCGCCCCGGCGATGCGGATTTCTCAGTCCGGAACCGGAAACCAACCGTCCACAGTAGACTGAACACCGGCCGCTCCGGTGTGTCGGTGCCGCTCAGCGGGGGCGCGAGGGGCCAGAATGAGCGCGACCCCGGAGAAAGGATCGCGGTGCTCCCGTCGAAAACCGTGTACGGGCCGCTGTGCGCGGCTGTGGTGGTTTTGCCCGCGCTCACCGCCTGTTCGGGGGATCAAGCGCCACCCGCGGCCGCGTCGTCGGCGCCCTCCGCGATCGCCTCGGCCGCGCCGAGCACGCACGCTCCGCCGCCGCTGCCGCAGACCGCCGGCGCGAGCAGCCCGCCCGCCGCGCCCAGCAGCACCGCGGCCGCGCCGAAGCCGTCGAACCAGCCTCCGCCGTCCGCTCCGGGCACGTGCGGCACCGTCACCGCGGCGAGCGGGATGACGTTGTACGTCTACGACAACAAAGCCATCCCGTGCGCGGACGCGATGGCTCTGGTCGAGAAGTTCCACCAGGCGATCAACGGCCGCCAGGCCGCGGGCTCGAACAACCCGGTCAACGCGACCGTCGACGGCTGGCTGTGCGTTTCCGGCCCGCCCGCCGCGCAGGGCGGCACCACGTGCAGCAAGGGCGAGCAGACCGTGCTGGCGGCGGTGGTTCCGGCCGAGTAACGACACCCGGCCGGAACCGCTTCTCAGGACTTGAGATCCGGGAAGTCGTCCTCGCGGAACTCGCCCTCGGGCCGCTCGCCGCTTTCGCGGCCGCGCAGTTCAACGCGGCGGATCTTGCCCGAAATGGTCTTCGGCAGGTCCCCGAACTGCAGCCGCCGGATCCGCTTGTACGGCGCGAGGTGCTCCCGCGCGTACGCGAGGATCGCCCGTGCGGTCTCGGCGTTCGGCTCGTGCCCGGAGGCGAGCACGACGTACGCCTTGGGCACGGCCAGCCGGATCGGGTCCGGCGCGGGCACGACAGCCGCCTCGGCGACCGCTTCGTGCTCCAGCAGGACGCTCTCCAGCTCGAACGGCGAGATCCGGTAGTCCGACGCCTTGAAGACGTCGTCGGTGCGGCCGACGTACGTGATGTAGCCGCGTTCGTCGATCGAGCCGACGTCTCCGGTGTGGTAGTAGCCGCCCGCGAACGCCGCCGACGTGCGTTCGTCGTCGTCCGCGTAGCCCGCCATCAGGCCGACCGGGCGGTGCGCCAGGTCGAGGCAGATCTCGCCCTCTCTCGCGCGCTCGCCGGTGACCGGGTCGACCAGCGCGACCGCGAACCCGGGCAGCGGGCGGCCCATCGAACCGGCCACGACGTCCTGGCCCGGCGTGTTCGCCACCTGGACGCTGGTCTCGGTCTGCCCGAACCCGTCCCGGATGGTGACGCCCCAGGCCTTCTCGACCTGCTCGATCACCTCGGGGTTGAGCGGCTCCCCCGCGCCGACGACCTTCTTCGGCGGCGTCTTCAGCGCGCTGAGGTCGGCCTGGATCAGCATCCGCCACACCGTCGGCGGCGCGCAGAAGCTGGTGATGCCGCAGCGGTCCATCTGCGCCATCAGAGCCGCCGCGTCGAACCGCGTGTAGTTGTACAGGAACACCGTAGCTTCGGCGTTCCACGGCGCGAAGAAGTTGCTCCACGCGTGCTTGGCCCAGCCCGGCGACGAGATGTTGAGGTGGACGTCGCCCGGTTCCAGCCCGATCCAGTACATTGTGGACAGATGGCCGACCGGATAGGAAACGTGCGTGTGCTGCACGAGTTTCGGCTTCGCGGTGGTGCCTGAGGTGAAGTACAGCAGCAGCGGGTCCTCGGCGCGGGTGACGCCGTCCGGGGCGAAGTCGGCAGACGAGGCGTACGCGGTGTCGAAGGCGTGCCACCCGGAAACCGGTTCGCCGACCGCGATCCGCGTGTAGTCGCCCGCGACGTCGGCGAACTTCTCCGTGTCGACCGCGCGGACGATCACGTGCTTCGCGTGGCCGCGCTCGACCCGGTCCACGAGGTCGGCCGGGCCGAGCAGGGTCGACGCCGGGATCACGACGGCGCCCAGCTTGATCGCGGCGAGGATGGTTTCCCACAGCTCGCCCTGGTTGCCGAGCATGACGATCACCCGGTCGCCGCGAGCGACGCCGAGGCCGCGCAGCCAGTTCGCCACCTGGTTGGACCGGGCCGACATCTCCGGGAACGTCCAGCGGTTCTCGGTGCCGTCCTCTTCGACGATCCACAGCGCGTACCGCTGCGCGTTCGCCGGGTCCGCCGCGACGGTGTCGAACCAGTCCAGCGCCCAGTTGAACTCGTCCAGCCGCGGCCACGAGAACTCGCGGTAAGCGGTGTCGTAGTCCTCGCGATGGGCCTGCAGATAGTCCCGCGCCGCGCGGAATGCCTGGTAGCCGGTGACCTCAGCGCCGTTGCTCACGTCGTACTCCTCGTGCTCGCCTTCCGTGCCTGTTCTACTCGCCCTTGAACTCCGGCGCGCGTCGCTCCAGGAAGGCCTGGACGGCTTCCTGGAGGTCCTTGCTCGGCAGGAACGCGGAGTTCCACGCGGCGACGTAGCGCAGGCCCTCGGCGACCTGGCGTTCGGTGTTGGTCGACAGCACCTGCTTGGTGCCCTGGACGACCAGCGGCGGGTTCGCGGCGATCTCCGCGGCCAGTTCGCGGGCCTTGGCCAGCAGCGTCTCCTGGTCCGGGTACACGTCGTTGACCAGGCCGATCTTCTCCGCCCGCGCGGCGTCGATGTCCTTGCCGGTCAGGGCGAGCTCGCGGACGTGGCCCTCGCCGATGATCGGCGCGAGCCGCTGCAGGCTGCCGATGTCGGCGACGATCGCGACCTTCACCTCGCGGACGCTGAACTTGGCGTCCTCGCTGGCCAGGCGGATGTCGGCGGCGGTGATGACGTCCACGCCGCCGCCGATGCACCAGCCGGACACGGCGGCGACGACCGGTTTGCGGCATTCGGCGATCGAGCTGACCGCCTGCTGCAGCCGCTGGACCTCGCGGTGGAACTCGGTGCGCGGCCCGGCCAGCGCGTCGCCGGCCAGCAGCGGAGCCCAGCTGCCCATCATCGCGGGCAGGTCGAGTCCGTAGGAGAAATGCTTGCCGCTTCCGGCGAGGACGACGGCGCGCACGCGCGGGTCGGCGTCGAGGGCGGCGAACACCTGCGGCAGCTCGCGCCAGAAGTCGGGGCCCATCGCGTTGCCCTTGCCCGGGCCGAGCAGGGTGACCTCGGCGACCGGGCCGTCGAGGCCGACGCGGAGCGAGGCGAGTTCGGGAAGGGCGGCTACTGGTTCGGTCATGCGATCATCTTGACTCATCGTCCGCACCCCAGCTCATCCGGTTGACACTGTGCCAACACAGCCGCGGGATGCTTTCCTGGAGACCCGAGGTGGAGAGGGAGGCGCCCGTATGGACCCGGCACCCGTGCCCGTCGCCGACGCCCCGCCGGCGGAACCCGCGGCGGCCCGCAAGGCCCGGCCGATCGAGCTGTCCGGCTCGTTCCGGCACGAGGGCCAGCGCCTGTGCTACACCGAATACGGCAGCGGCGACCGCGTCGTGGTGCTGATGCACGGGATCATGTTCACCCGCCGGATGCACGCGCCGCTGGCCCGGCGGCTCGCCCGCGCGGGATTCCGCGTGGTCACCCTCGACCTGCTCGGCCACGGCGATTCCGACCGGCCGACGCAGTCGTGGCGCTATTCGATGCCCGCCTTCGGCGAGCAGGCCGTCGCGCTGCTCGACCATCTGGAGATCGAGGACGCGGTGGTCGGCGGCACCTCGCTGGGCGCGAACGTGGCGCTGGAGGTGGCTGTCGCCGCGCCGTCGCGGACGCGCGGGCTCATCGTCGAAATGCCGGTGCTGGACAACGCGATCATCGCCGGGCTGCTGACCTTCGCGCCGCTGCTGTTCGCCGCGCGGTTCCTGCCCGCGACGGTGCGCGGCGTGTCGCTGGCCGCGCAGCTCGTGCCGCACGGCAACCAGTGGGTGGACGTCATCACGGACACGCTGAGCCAGGAACCGGCGCCGATGGCCGCGTTGCTGCACGGCGTCCTGTTCGGCCGGATCGCGCCGCCCAAGTCGATCCGGGGCACGATCACCACGCCGACGCTGGTGATCGGGCACGAGGGCGACCCGATCCACCCGTTCGGCGACGCGGGCAGCTTGGCCGAGGACCTGCCGAACGCCGAGTTCGTGCAGGCTCGCAGCCCGGTCGAGCTGCGGTTCGACCCGAAACGGCTCAGCGCGGCGATCCGGGACTTCGCCTTCCGCCGCTATCCCGCCTGATTCCCTCGGCCCCGAGGTCCGTGAAGGACTCCTTGAGGGAATCAGATTCCCTCAAGGAGTCCTTCACGGAACGTCTCGGATCAGTCCTCGTCGGGAGCGGGGAAGTCCGGCGGAGCCTGCAGGTCGTGCGCGCGGAACAGAACGGCGTGCTCGACGCCCGCGGCCTTGCCGCTGATCGCCGTGAACTGCGGAATGAAGTCCGCGGGCGCGGGATGGTCCGGGAGCGCGGCCAGGTACGCGGCGTGCGCCTCCAGGGACGCGACGCCGCGCCGCAGCGGCTCGCCCGTGACGTCGACGCCGTGCGTCGCGCCGGAACCGGGGAGTCCCGGGACGAGGTACCAGCGCGCCGAATGCGCGGCCAGGCCCTCGTCGTCGATCTGCTCCGGGAAGACCCACCGGTTGCCCGCGTCGCGGATCGCGTCGAGCGTCGCGAGCCCGGCCGCGCGGTGGTCGGCCTGGTCGAAGCCGTAGGGCGTTTCGACGTCGAATCCGCAGCCGAGCACGACGTCGGGCTTGAACCGGCGGATCTCGCGGGAGATGTCCCGACGCAGGTCAAGGCCGTAGACGAGCACGCCGTCCGGGTGTTCGAGGACGGTCAGGCGCTCGACGCCGACGGCCGCGCAGGCGTTGCGCTGCTCGGCGACGCGCAGGCGGGCCGTCTCCTCGGGCGGATTCGGCATGCCTGCCTCGCCGCGGGTGAGCAGGAGGTATCCGACCTCGATGCCGCGCGCGGTCCAGCGCGCGACGGCCGCGGACGTGCCGTACTCCATGTCGTCCGGGTGCGCGACGACGCAGAGCACGCGCCGGAAGGATTCCTCGGGCAGGGCAGGCAAGGTCATAGCCGCCATCTTCGCGCGCGGACGGCCCCGCTGTCTGCGTTATCCCGCTTGGTTCCGGTCCAGACCGGCCACCGGGCCGAACACGATCACCGCGGGCGGCCGCACGCCCGCGGCCTCCGCTTCCTCGGCCACCGAGGCGAGCGTGGACCGCAGCACGCGCTGGGTCCGCATCGTCCCGTCCTCGACCACCGCGACCGGCGTGTCGCCCGGACGGCCGCCTTCGAGCAGGGCGGCGGCGAACTTCGGCAGCCGTTCGACGCCCATCATCAGCACGATCGTCCCGCGCATCCGGGCCAGCAGCGACCAGTCCACCAGCGACCGCTCGTCCCCCGGCGCGACGTGCCCGGACACGACGACCACCTCGTGCGCGACCCCGCGGTGCGTCACCGGGACGTCCGCCACCGCGGGCACCGCGAACGCCGAGGTGATGCCCGGGACCATGGTCACCGGCACGCCCGCTTCGGCGCACGCCTGGACCTCTTCGAACCCGCGGCCGAACAGGTACGGGTCGCCGCCCTTGAGCCGGACGACGAACTTGCCTTCCTTGGCTTTCTCGATGAGCGTCCGGTTGATCACGTCCTGGCTCGCCGCGCGGCCGTACGGGATCTTCGCCGCGTCGATGACCTCGACCTCGGGCGCGAGCTCGTCGAGCAGCTCGCGCGGTCCGAGCCGGTCGACGACCACGACGTCGGCGCGCGACAGCAGCCGCCGGGCGCGGACGGTGATCAAGTCCGGGTCGCCGGGCCCGCCGCCGACCAGCGCGATCCCGGGCAACGTGCCTTCCGGATGCGGCTGGCGGCCGTCCTCGATGGTGCCCGCGTGCAGGCCGTCCAGCATCGAATCGCGGACCGCGGCCGAGCGGAGCGGTTCTCCGCCGGACAGGACGCCGAACAGGAGACCGCCGTGCCGTCCGGTCGCCGGGGTCACCGCCGACCCGGACTCGCCCTCGTCGGCGCGGACGCAGAAGACGCGTTCCCGTTCCGCCTCGGCGCAGATCGCGGCGTTGGTCTCCGGGTCGTTCGTGCAGGCCAGCGCGTACCAAGCGGCGCGCAGATCGCCCTCGGCGTAGCGGCGCTGATGCCACACCAGCTCCCCCGCGTCCGCCATCCCCTGCACCGACGGCGTCGTGTGCGGCGACACCAGTTCGACGCGGGCGCCCGCGCTGATCAGCCGGGGCAGCCGGCGCTGGGCCACGGAACCGCCGCCGAACACCACGACGCGGCGGCCGGTCAGGTTCAGGCCGGAAAGGTAGTGCGGGTCGTCCATGCTGGGAATCTAACAGCGGCGCGAAGCGCCTCCGTTGAGGGCAGCGGAGGGGAGGAAGGCGAAGTTATGGGCGGGGTGCCGATTCGCACGCCGAGTGTGGGTCATGCCACTGACAGATCTCGGAACGACGGTGCCGACTGTCCCTTTCCGGCAGTTCACCCGACGGATCCGGGCGCGGCTGGACGAGCCCCGCGTCCGCCCAGCCGCGCCTCCGTTTCAGCTCCGCGCCGCCGTCGGGTAGGGCAGCAGCGCCATCTCCCGCGCGTTCTTGATCGCCGTCGCCACTTGTTTCTGTTGCTGCGGCGTCAGTCCGGTGACCCGGCGGGCTCGGATCTTGCCGCGGTCGGAGATGAATTTCCGCAGCAGGTCGACGTCTTTCCAGTCCACCCTGGTGATTCCGGCCGCGTGGAAGGGGTTCGGGCGACGGCGCGGCGTCCGGTCCGGTTTAGGCATCGCGCTCACCAGCTCGACTTCGAAACGCCGGGCAGTTCCCCGTTGTGCGCCATCTGCCGCATGCGCACCCGCGACAGCCCGAATTTGCGCAGGTATCCCCGCGGACGGCCGTCGGCGGCGTCGCGGTTGCGGATGCGCGTGCGGCTGGCGTCGCGCGGCATCCGTTGCAGTGCAACCACTGCGTCGGCCTTCTCCTCGGCCGACGCGGTCGGCGATGCGATCACCGCCTTGAGCGCGCGCCGGCGTTCCACGTACCGCGCGGCGATCACCTTCCGCTGCTCGTTCTTCGCGATTTTCGACTTTTTCGCCATCAGCGTTCTTCCTTGAATTCGACGTGCTTGCGCGCCCCGGGGTCGTATTTGCGCAACACCATCCGGTCTGGGTCGTTGCGTCGGTTCTTCTTCGTGACATACGTGTAGCCGGTCCCCGCGGTCGACCGCAGTTTGATGATCGGCCGGATGTCGGTGCTCTTCGCCATCTAGAACTTCGCCCCCTTCGCCAGGAGACCGGCGACAACGGCCTCGATGCCGTGTTTGTCGATCGTCTTCATGCCCTTCGCCGACACCTTGAGCCGCACGGTGCGGCCGAGGCTCGGCACGTAGTAGCGGCGCGTCTGCAGATTCGGCTCCCACCGCCGCGACGTGCGGCGGTGCGAATGCGAGACCTGCTTGCCGTAGCCCGGCGCGCGGCCGGTGACCTGGCACACGGCTGACACGGACCCTCCCAAGTTGATAGTGACATTCATGTTCAATTACGCTCGCCACCGTACCCCGACCCGTCGTCTGGAGATCCAGTGCCCCTACGTCCGCGTGTCCCGCTCGTGCTCTGCGGCGGGATCGCCCGCACCAGGCAAGCCGACGCCCTCGCCGCGCTCCTGCTCCGAGCGAGCCCCGGCACCGCCGTCGTCCACCACGACCTCCGCGACATCGGATCCGGCATCGTGCGCCGCCGGATCCGCCTGCGCGGCCGCGACGAGCTGACGCCGCTCGAACTCGCGCACGGCTGCGTCAACTGCACGCTGCGCGAGGACCTGCTGCCGCTGCTGCGCCGGCTGGCCCGGATGCCGCAGGTCGACCGCATCGTGGTGCGGCTGGACGAGGCGATGGAGCCGGAGCCGGTGAGCTGGGCGATCCGCAACGTCCTGGTCGGCGACCGCCCGGTGAGCGACGACGTCGAACTCGAAGCGGTGTTCACCGTGCTCGACTGCGCGACCTGGCTCGCCGACGTCACCGGCGACGACCTGCTCGCCGAACGCAGTCTGCACGGCAGCCCCGAGGACGAGCGGACGGTCGCGCAGGTCGCACTGTCCCAAGTGGAATCCGCGGACGTCCTCGTGCTCGCCGGAGCCGCGCCGGACGCCTGGTGCGCGGCCAAATCCTCGGCAGTGCTGGACCGGGTCGCGCCGTCCGTCCCGCGGGTCGAGCTGGCCCGCACCGACGCCGCCGGGCTGTTCGCCGCGATCCCGGCCGACGCGCGCCGCGGCGAGGTCACCGACCTGCACGGCGCGTTGCTGCGCGGGGCCCCGCCGCTGCATCCGGACTGCGGGATCGAACTGCTGCGGTTCACCGCGCAGCGCCCGTTCCATCCGGAGCGGCTGCACGAGGCGATCGACCTGCTGCTCGACGGCGTGGTCCGCACCCGCGGCCGGGCTTGGGTGGCGAGCCAGCCGGACGTCGCGTTCTGGATCGAATCGGCGGGCGGCGGGCTCGGCATCGGGCACGCCGGGCCGTGGCTCGCCTCGCCGGACGGACCGGACTGGGCCGACGTCTCCCCCGAACGCCGCACGCTCGCCTCGCTGCGCTGGGACCCGGTGCACGGCGACCGCGCGCAGGAGCTGGTGATCGTCACCGACCAGGCCGCTCCGGCGGAGATCGAAAGCGCGTTGCGAGCAGCCCTGCTCACCGACGCCGAACTCGCCGAAGGCGAAGCCGCCTGGCGCGAGTATCCCGATCCGTTCGGGGACTGGCACGAGGACCCCTGCGAAGAAA
Organism: Amycolatopsis echigonensis; assembly: GCF_014174495.1. Taxonomy (GTDB): domain Bacteria; phylum Actinomycetota; class Actinomycetes; order Mycobacteriales; family Pseudonocardiaceae; genus Amycolatopsis; species Amycolatopsis echigonensis. The sequence goes on along the minus strand of NZ_JACJHR010000001.1, from coordinate 231,398 downwards.
CCGAAGAACCCGACCGGCACGCGAACGCCGCCAACCAGAAGGACGAAACTCGGTGAAACCCGGCATCCACCCCGACTACCACCCGGTGGTCTTCAAGGACTCGTCGACCGGCGACGCGTTCCTGACCCGGTCCACCGCCACCTCCGACCGCACGATCGAATGGTCCGACGGGAACACCTACCCGCTCGTGACGGTGGACATCAGCGGGTGGTCGCATCCGTTCTGGACCGGCGCCCAGCGGGTCCTCGATTCGGCGGGCCAGGTCGAGAAGTTCCACCGCCGCTACGGGCAGCGCAAGAGCGGAGGGGCGCGCTGATGGCCGTCCCCAAGCGGAAAATGTCGCGCAGCAACACGAGGTCCCGCCGCTCGCAGTGGAAGGCGACGGCGCCGGACCTGGTGCCGATCGTCGTCGACGGCAAGCGGAAACTGGTGCCGCGCAAGCTGATCAAGCACTTCCAGCGGCTCGAGCGGTGAGCGTCCCGGTCACTGTCCTTTCCGGATTCCTCGGTGCGGGCAAAACGACGCTGCTCAACGAGATCCTGGCCAACCGCGACGGCCTGCGGGTCGCGGTGATCGTGAACGACATGAGCGAGGTCAACATCGACGCCGCGCTCGTGCGGGACAGCGTGTCGCGGACCGAGGAGCGGCTGGTCGAGATGACGAACGGGTGCATTTGCTGCACCCTGCGCGAGGATCTGCTCGACGAGGTCGCCCGGCTCTGCGAGGACGGGCGGTTCGACCATCTGCTCATCGAGTCCAGCGGTATCTCCGAGCCGATGCCGGTCGCCGCGACGTTCTCGTTCCCCGCCGAGGACGGCTCCCCGGTGCTGTCGTCGGCGCGGCTGGACACGATGGTCACCGTGGTGGACGCGGCGAACTTCGCCCGGGAACTGGCCCGCGGGGACAGCCTCGCCGAGCGTCGCCTGGACCAGTACGAAGGCGACGAACGGACGGTCAGCGACCTGCTGATGGACCAGGTCGAGTTCGCGGATGTGCTGCTGCTGAACAAAACCGACCTGGTCACTCCGTCCGAAAAGGACCAGCTGCTCGCCTCGCTGCGCCGCCTCAACCCAGCCGCCGACGTCGTGCCCGCCGAGTTCGGCCGGGTGCCGCTGGCGCGGGTCTTCGGCACCGGCCGGTACGACGCCGAACGCGCGCGGCAAGCACCGGGCTGGGTGGCGGAACTGAACGGCGACCACGTGCCGGAGACCGAGGAGTACGGCATTTCCAGCGTCGTGTTCCGCTCCGCCCGCGCGTTCGACCCGGTGCGGCTGTGGGAGTTCGTGACGACGCGGCTCGACTCCGGCGAGTTCGGCACGGTGCTGCGGTCGAAGGGGTTCTTCAGCCTCAGCACCCGTCCGGGCACGCTTGGCCTGTGGTCGCAGGCGGGCAGCGTCGCACGGTTCGAGCCGCAGGGCGTCGCCGACGAACCCCAGCAGGAGCTGGTGTTCATCGGTGTCGGTCTCGAGCACGCCGCGTTGCTCGACGCGCTCGAAAGCTGCCTGTCCGACGCTGTCGCCGCCGACGACCCGTTCCCCGAGTGGGAACCGGTTCACGTCCACTGAGGACGGATCCGGCTCACGGCCGCAGCACCGTGAGCCGGAACCGTCCGCCCGCCTCGGCCGCGTGCTCCACCGCCTCGCCCGCCGAGGACAGCGGGAACTCGTCCACCTCGAACTGCGTCAAGTCCAGCAGTCCGCACCGAGCCAGCGCGATCAGCTTCGGCACCGCGTCGCGCGGATACATCCACCGGCCCCGCACTGTCACGCTGTTCAGCATCAGCCACGGATACGGCAGCGCCAGTTCGTCGCCGACCCCGCCCATCAGCACGACGCGGCCGAACTCCCGGACCGTCATCGCGGCCGCGCGCACGGCGGCGACCGAAGCCGACGGCGGCAGCAGATCCAGCACCAGATCAACCGGTCCCGCCGCAGCCGCCCGCATCGCCGCGCGGTCCTCGTCCTCGTTGCCGCACAACACGACCGTCCGGACCCGGTGGCCGAAGCGCCGCTCCACATCGGCGAGCGCCGCCCGGTTGCGGCCCGGCGCGATCACGCGGCCCGCACCCATCGCGACCGCCACGGCCACCGCCGCACCGCCGTAGGCACCGGTCGCACCGCTGACCAGCACTGTCTCCCCTGGCTGGAGTCCGCCGTCGAGCAGGCCGCCGTAGGGCACCAAGCACATCCCGAGAGCTGCCCACCGGCCGGCGTCGGCCTCGTCGATCTCGCCCAGCGGGGCCGCGTTCTCGGTCGGGACCATGATCCGCTCAGCGAAGCCGCCGTTCCGGAAGTGGCGCTGCAAAGCCAATCCTCCGTCGCCGCGGGCGGTCAGGCCCTGCAGCACGATGTCCGGCGTAACCGCGTCGTCGCGGGAGCGGACTGTCGGATCGCAGCGGACCCAGTCGCCCGGCCGGAGTTTCGTCGCGTCCGGACCGGCCGAACGCACGCGGCCGACCGCGCCGGTGCCCAGGATCGCGGGCAGGTCGAGGAGATACCGCCGGACGTCGCTGATCACCTCGGCGGTGTAGTGCAGCACTGGCGCCGCGACGACGTCCACAACGACTTCCCCGGTGCCCGGCACCGGTTCCGCGACCTCCTCGACCGACAGCGGACGCCCGAATTCCTTGAGCACGGCAGCTTTCACCGGATCCTCCTTCTCTCTCGCCCCATCGTCGGCGAGGAGGGAGAAGGCAACCAGGAGCGCGCCGCTACCAGGATGGTTCGTCCGGGATACCCGTTTCGCACGAGTTGAACAGGCTAGGTTTATCAGTCTAGGCTGTTGATTGTGGCGGACCGGACGATGGACACCCAGACGCGCCGCGGCGGGCGCTACAAGTGGGTCGCGCTCTCCAACACCACGCTCGGCGTCCTGATGTCGGCGCTGGACGGGTCGATCGTGATCATCTCGCTGCCCGCGATCTTCCGCGGCATCGGCCTGGATCCGCTGGCGCCGGCCAACATCGGCTACCTGCTGTGGATGATCCTCGGCTACCTGCTGGTGTCCGCGGTCCTGGTGGTGACGCTCGGGCGGCTCGGCGACATGTTCGGCCGCGTCCGGATGTACAACGTCGGCTTCGTGATCTTCAGCGTCGCCTCGGTGGCGCTGTCGTTCGACCCGTTCCACGCGGGCGGCGGGGCGCTGTGGCTGATCGGCTGGCGGGTCGTGCAGGCGGTCGGCGGCTCGATGCTCACCGCGAATTCCGCGGCGATCCTCACCGACGCGTTCCCACGCGAGCAGCGCGGAATGGCCTTGGGCGTCAACCAGATCACCGCGCTGGCCGGGCAGTTCCTCGGCCTGGTCGCGGGCGGGCTGCTGGCCGAACTCGACTGGCGCGCGGTGTTCTGGGTGAGCGTGCCGTTCGGCATTTTCGGGACGGTCTGGTCGATCCGCAGCCTCCGCGAGATCGGCCGTCCGCAACGGGCGCGGATCGACTGGGGCGGCAACGTCACCTTCGCCCTCGGCACCGCGGTCATCCTCGCGTCGATCACCTACGGCATCCAGCCCTACGGCGGCGCGGCGACCGGCTGGGGCAACCCCTGGGTGCTCGGCGGGCTCGGCGCCGGCATCGCGCTGCTGGCAGGGTTCTGCGTGATCGAGACCCGGGTGCCGTCGCCGATGTTCCAGCTCTCGCTGTTCCGGATCCGCGCGTTCACCGCCGGGAACCTCGCCGCGCTGCTCACCGCGATCGCGCGCGGCGGGATGCAGTTCATGCTGATCATCTGGCTGCAGGGGATCTGGCTTCCGCTGCACGGCTACGACTACGAGAAAACCCCGCTGTGGGCGGGGATCTACCTGCTGCCGCTCACCGCCGGGTTCCTGATCGCCGGCCCGGTGTCCGGCTTCCTCTCCGACCGGTTCGGCGCGCGGCTGTTCTCCACCGGCGGGCTGCTCCTGGTCGCCGGGTCGTTCCTCGGGCTGCTCGCGCTGCCGGTGGACTTCAGCTATCCGGCGTTCGCGCTGCTGCTCGTGCTGAGCGGGATCGGGCAGGGCATGTTCTCCGCGCCCAACACCTCGGCGATCATGAGCAGCGTGCCGGACAACCAGCGCGGCGTCGCCTCCGGCATGCGCTCGACGTTCCAGAATTCCGGGACGTCGCTGTCCATCGGCGTGTTCTTCTCGCTGATGATCGCCGGGCTGGCCGGTTCGCTGCCTTCGACGCTGACCGGCGGGCTCCAGGCGCACGGCGTCCCGGCGGACGTCGCCGCGAACATCGCCCAGCTGCCGCCGGTGAGCACCCTCTTCGCCGCGTTCCTGGGCAGCAACCCGGTCGCGCATCTGGTCGGACCCGGGCTGCTCAATCAGCTCTCCCCCGCCGATTCCGCGGCGCTGACCGGCAAGGAGTTCTTCCCCCACCTCATCTCCGGGCCGTTCCACGACGGACTGGTCACGGTCTTCGTCGCGGCCGCGGCGATGGCGTTGGTCGCCGCGCTGGCGTCCGCGTCGCGGGGAAAGCGGTACTTCCACCAGGACTAGCCCGCCCACCGCGATCGCTGGGATAAGGTGGGCCGCGATGACTACCGGGACGGCTTCGCGCCACTCACGGATCGGCTACCCGGCGCTCTTCTGAGCGCCGCGCGGGCTCCTCCTCTTTCGTCGTTGACACCGGAACCTCAACGACGACAGGAGAAATTCATGCCCGACAAGACTGTGCAGATCCCCACCGCCGACGGTGTCGCGGACGCCTTCGCCGTGTTCCCTGACGACGGCAAGCAGCACCCCGGCGTGCCCCTGCGCCAGTACTCGAACTTCCGGAGTTCATCGGCGAAGACGAGCGCCCCGGGGTGTTCGCTCGCGTGCTGCCGTTGATCGAAGCGCATACCCCCGAACTGGTCCTGCGCGACGCGAGCGCTTACCTCGGATTTCTCACCGCCCAGCCCGAAGTCAGCACCGGACCGGTCGGGGTGACCGGCTACTGCATCGGCGGCCTTCTCGCCGTCCGCACCGCCGCGGCGCATCCGGACCCGGTGGCTGCTGTGGCGGCATTTCACGCGCCGGTGGGCGCGGCGGGGTCCGAGAGCTTCTCGCGGATCACTGCTCAGGCGCATTTCGGCCATGCCGCATCGGACCTGACGCCGGAGACTCTCGGCGAACTCAACGAGGCTCTCGATGCGTCAGGGGTGAACTGCACGTCCGAGATTTATCCCGGCACGGTCCACGGGTTCACCATGGCGGACACCGACGCGTTCAATTCCGCTGGTCTGCACCGTCATGGGGAACGGCTGCTGCCGCTCCTCGGGCGCACCCTCTGAACGTCCTCCCGGCTGGTTAGCGCAGCCCGCGCCGTTTCAGCTGGTCCCGCCGGACGGCCGAACCCCACCGGCCGTTCGGTTGCGCTACTCCGGAGACGGCGTGTACAGCGCTCCGAGGAACTCCACCAGCAGCCGCTCCCGCAACGGTTCCGGCGCGGCGGCCAGCAGCGCGTTGATCGGCGCCATCCGCTCCGGCAGCCCGTCGCCGCCGGTCAGGCCCGCCGCGGCGAGCAAGCCGCCGAACTGCTCGGCCGTCAGCGTTTCCGGGTCCAGCGCGGCCACGAAGGCGGCGACGTCCGGATCGACCCGCACCGGGCCTTCCGCCCGCGCCGCCTCGACGGAAGCCGCGAGATCGGCGAGGAATTCCCGCTCGCTGCCGTGGTTCGCGGCGGTGACAGTCAAATGCAGGTTCAGCGGAGAAGTCCCGTGCGCGAACTGCGGCTGGACGTACCAGCCGCGCGCCTTCATCTCGTCGGCGACGGTGAACAGGTCGAAACCGTCCGAGCCGGTGAACGCGACCAGCGTCGACACCGGATCGCCCAGCACGCGCAAGCCCGGAATCCCCGCTACACCAGCACGAATCCGCTCCACGGCCTCCCGCGCACGCGAGGCCAGCTTGAGGTAGCCGTCCTCGCCGAGATGGTGCACGACGGCCCACGCGGCGGCGAGCGGGCCGCCGGACCGGGTGCTCTGCAGCGTCGGGTTGAGCATCGTGTACCCGGGCCAGGCCGCGCTCGCGAAGAAATGCGTCCGCCGGAGTTCCGCCGAAGCGTGCAGCAGCACCGAGACGCCCTTGGCACAGTAGGCGTATTTGTGCAGGTCCACCGAAATGCTGGTGACGCCCGGAACGCGGAAGTCGAACGGCGGCAAGTCCGCGCCGAGCTTCGCGAAGTACGGCAGCACCCAGCCGCCGATGCACGCGTCGACGTGCATGCGCACCCCGCGTGCCGAAGCGGCGGCGGCGATCTCCGAAATCGGATCGACGACGCCGTGCGCGTACGAAGGCGCGCTCGCCACGACAAGCACGGTGGAATCGTCGATCGCCGCGGCCATCGCCGCCGGCTCCGCGCGGAAGGTGTCCGGATCGACCGGCACCACGATCTTCCGCACGCCGAACAGATGCGCGGCCTTGTGGAAAGCGGCGTGCGCGGTCTCCGGAAGCACGATCGACGGAGACGCGACATCCGGCCGGGCGTCGCGGGCGGCGAGGACCGCCAGCAGGCACGATTCGGTGCCGCCGGACGTCACCGTGCCGACGGTGTCCGGCGTGCCGCCGAGCAGTCCGGCCGCGCGGGCGACCAGGTCGTTCTCCATCCGCAACAGGCTGGGAAACGCGGTCGGGTCGAGCCCGTTGGCCGAACTGGCCAGCGCGTGCGCGGCGGCGGCGATTTCGTCTACTTCGGACAGTCCGCTGTCGTACACGTAGGCCAGCGTGCGCCCGCCGTGCGTCGGCAGGTCGCCGGAGCGGAGTTCGCGCAGCCGCGCCAGCACGTCGGTCACGCCGGCCGTTCCAGGACCGAACGGCGCAGCAGCGGGATGCCGAGCGCGATCAGCACGGCGGGCAGCACCGACGCGCCGAGCACGATCGCGGTGATCGCCGAGGGCGGCTGCGGGACGGCGGTCGTGCCGGTGCTCGACACGTAGCTCCCGGCCTGCAGCACGAGCCCGAACAGTCCCGGCCCGAGCGCGAGCCCGAGAGTCTCGGACGCGGTCCACACGCCGGCCGTGACGCCCGCCCTGGTCTCGCCGGTCCGCTCCTCCTCGGCGCTGATCAGGTCCGGCAGGATCGCCAGCGGGAACACCGAAATGCCCGCGTACCCGACGCCGGCGAGCGCGACGAACACCAGCGTCGCGGCGAACGGGAGCCGGTCGGCGAAGTACATCGCCACCAGCCCGACGAAGAACGACGTGGTGGCGATCCGGAACCCGGCGAGCTTGCCCCAGCGCGCGCCCAGCCGCGGCCAGACCGGCATGGTGATCAGCGCCGGGCCGACGAACCCCACGAACAGGTAGGTGCGGTAGCTCGGGTCGCCCAGGACGTGCTGCGCGAAGTACGGGATCGCGGCCAGCACGGTGCCGATGCCGAGCGCCTGGATGAAATAGACGCCCATCAGCCACCGGAACGAACGCCACTGCGCGATGGTGCGCGCCAATTCCTTGAGCCGCACCGTGTTGGGCCGCAGCGAGCCGACCGGCGCGCCCTTCAGGCCGAAGTAGACGCCGAGCGTGGCGGCCAGGATGATCACGGCCATCACCAGGCCCATCACCCGGTAGCCCGCCACGCCGGGCAGCAGGTCGGTGATCGCCGGGGCGCCGCCGCCGGACACCAGCACCGCGACCGCGAGCACGCCGATCCGGACGCTGGTGAGTTTCGTGCGTTCCTCGGCGGAATCGGTCAGCTCGGCCGGAAGCGCGTTGAACGGCACCTGGAAGAACGCGTACGCGGTGGCGCACAGGAAGAACATCACGACGACGTACGTCGCGTCCCACAGCGGCGTGCCGAAGCCGGGATGCGCGAACAGGGCGAAGAACAGGACCGCGACGCCGAGCCCGCCGCGCAGCAGGAACCGCCGCCTGCTGCCGGTGCGCGCGAGGTCGGCGTCCGACAGCCGTCCGGCGACCGGGTTGAAGACCACGTCCCACGCCTTGGGCACGAACACGATGATCCCGGCCGCCGCGGCGGGCACCGCCATCGTGTCGGTGAGGTACGGCAGCAGGAGCAGCCCCGGCACCGTGCCGAACCCGCCGGTGACGAAGGAGCCGAGCGAGTAGCGGAATCTCGTGCGGCGGGACAGCGACGCCAAAGGTCCTCCTCGAGGGCGGAACGACGAACGCATGCCTAATGGATCTTCGCCGGTTCCCGGTAGTGGTCGGGAGGAATCGTGCCACCGTCGTGATGCACCGGCAGTACCGGGCCGACTACGCCGTCGTGAGTGCCCGTCGCGGTTCTCACCGCGACAGGCACTCACGAGCTTCTCTCCTCAGGACAGCGCTTTCGCCGCCCGCGCCAACGACCCCGCGTCCCCGCGCAGCAGCAGCGTCGTCACCACCGTGGCCTCCCAGGCGGCCAATTCCTCCCGGATCTTCTCCGGGGGCCCGATCAGCGAAGTGTCCTCGACCAGCGACGTCGGGATCGCCTTGACCGCTTCCTCCTTGCGGCCGGCCAGGTACAGCTCCTGCACCTTGTCCGCGACATCCGCGTACCCGAGCCGGGCGAAGACGTCGTGGTGGAAGTTCACGCTCTTCGCGCCCATCCCGCCGATGTACAGCGCCAGCGGCGGTTTGATCCAGCTCGCCGCCTCCTCGACGTCGTCGTGCACGATCACCGGCACCGACGCGGCCACCTCGAAATCGGCCAGGCTCCGGCGCGCGCCCGGGCGGGCGAAACCCTCCTCCAGCGCGGCCCGGTAGAAGCCGTCGGACTTGGGCGAGAAGAACAGCGGCAGCCAGCCGTCGCAGATCTCCGCGGCCAGCGCGACGTTCTTCGGGCCTTCGGCGGCGAGGTAGATCGGCAGGTCGGCGCGCAGCGGATGCACGGTCGGCTTGAGCGGCTTGCCCAGTCCGGACCCGCCTTTGAGCGGCAGCTGGAAGAACTGCCCGTCGATGGTCACCGGTTCCTCGCGGGCCAAGACCTTGCGCACGATCTCGACGTACTCGCGCGTGCGCGCCAGCGGCTTCGGATACGGCTGGCCGTACCAGCCCTCCACCACCTGCGGACCGGACGCGCCCAGCCCGAGCACGAACCGGCCGCCGGACAGGTGGTCCATGGTCAGCGCGCTCATCGCCGTCGCGGTCGGGGTGCGCGCGGACATCTGCACGATGTTGGTGCCGAGCTTGATCCGGCTGGTCGCCGCGCCGAGCCAGGCCAGCGGCGTGAACGCGTCCGACCCGTACGCCTCGGCCGACCACACCGAGTCGAACCCGAGCCGTTCGGCTTCGAGCACGGATTCCCGCGCGCCCGGGATCGGCCCGCTCCCCCAGTACCCGAGGTGAAAGCCCAGCTTCATCCAGCCCTCCTGATCTCGAAGCCCGTGAAGGACTCCGTGCGGGAATCAGATTCCCGCGGGGAGTCCTTCACGGCACGTCCGGCGAGTAGTGCTCCGGTTTCCCGCGCTCGGCGAGCGGGGGAAGATTGCGGCGCGGGGTTTCGACCGGCGGCGTCCCCGGGGCCAGTTCGCCGCGGGCGCGCCGCCAGCCCGCCCGTGCCCGCGGATGGTAGCGGCGATCGTGCGGAACCAGCGTGAACACCGCGTTGATCAGCTTGCCGACGCGCCGGTGCCGCCGCGCGTCCCGCCCGGTCCAGCGGAAACCGAGCAGGTCGCGCACTTCCGGGTCGTACATCCCGACGGTCAGCCACACGAACTGTTTCGCGATGATCTTCGCGACCGGTTTCCACAGCGCGTCCGGCAGCCACGGCAGGAACGGCGGTTTCGCGATGCCGCGGAAGTCGAGGACGTCGCGCGTGGCTTTGTTGTCCTCCAGGACCTCGGCGCACATGTGCTTCCAGTACCGCTGGAAGTCCTCCCACGACTCGGGCACCGGCCGCATCGTCATGTCGTACATCCGCCACCAGCGCACGTGCTCGTCGAACAGCGTGCGCTTTTCCTCTTCGCCGATGCCGCCCATGAAATTGTCGGCGATCAAGATCGTGCTGACGAAGAACGTCGAATGCGCCCAGTAATACGTGTCCGGGTCGAGCGCGTGGTAGCGGCGGCCTCGCGCGTCCACGCCCTTGATCCGGTCGTGGTAGCCGCGCACCTCCAGCGCCGTGCGGTGCGCGAGCGGGCCGTCGTAGACCACGCCCCCGATCGGGTACAGCGAACGGAACAGCCGCTGCCAGCGTTCCTCGAAGAACTTCGAATGCTGCTCGACGCCCGCGCCGAGCCCCGGGTGCATGTTCTGCATCGACCCGGCCCACAGCGCGATCAGCAGCCCGCGCCAGTCGCCGAAGTATTTCCAGGTCAGCGAGTCCGGCCCCAGCGGCTCCGGTGCGTCCCTGCTCATCGCGGCTCCTCGGCGGGTCGGCGAAGTGACTACAGCTGTTGTCAGGTTAGGATGTGACAACATCTGTGGTCAACTCGGGACGGGAGCGGGTATGCCGGGCCGCACGTGGGCGGGCACGACGCTGGACGACCGCAAGGCCCAGCGTCGCGCGCAGCTGCTGGCCGCCGGGCTCGACCTGCTGGGCGAGCAGGGCAGCGCGGCGGTGAGCGTCCGCGCGGTGTGCCGGGCCGCGAAGCTGACCGAGCGGTATTTCTACGAAAGCTTCGCCGACCGGGAAAGCCTGGTCGCCGCGGTGTACGAGGACGTCGGCGACCAGGCCCGGAAAGCGTTGGCCGACGCGGTTTCCGGCGAGGCCGATCCGAGCCGCCGCGCCGAACGCGCCGTCACCGCGTTCGTGGAGCTGGTGCTGGACGATCCGCGCAAGGGCCGCGTGCTGCTGCTCGCGCCGCTCACCGATCCGGCGCTGACCCAGCGCGGCCTGCACCTCCTCCCGGCGTTCACCACGCTCGTCGGGGAACAGCTTTCGCGCGGCGACGAAACCGGCCGCCAGCTCGTGGCGATCGGTCTCGTCGGCGCGCTCAGCAACGTGTTCATCGCTTACCTCGACGGCACGCTGAAGGTGAGCCGCGAGCGTCTCGTCGAGCACTGCGTGCAGCTGGTGCTCGGCGCGGACGCTTTCGACCCGGAAGCTCACTGAGCGGCTGCCCGCTCGTCGCGCAGCCTCAGCGCGATGTCGATGATCATGTCCTCCTGGCCGCCGACGTAGCGTTCTTCGCCGACCTTGTAGAGGATTTCGTGCGCCGGGACGCCGTAGCGCTCGGCGGCGCGTTCGGCGTGCAGCAGGAAGCTGGAGTACACGCCGGCGTAGCCCTGGATGATCGACGAGCGGTCCATCACCGGCAGCCGGGTCAGGTACTTCTTCACGACGTTCTCCGCGGCTTCCATCAGAACGTCTTTGTCCACCCCGGTTTTGATGCCGAGCCGGTCGAAGGTGGCGGCGAGGACTTCGGTCGGCGAGTTGCCCGCCCCGGCGCCGAGGGCGGCGAGCGAACCGTCGATCTGCCGGGCCCCCGCGCGGTACGCGAGCACCGAGTTGGAGACGCCGAAGCTCAGGTTCTGGTGCCCGTGGTAGCCGACCTGGGCTTCGTCGCCGAGTTCCGCGACCAGCGCGGCGACGCGGTCCGAAGCGTCGTCCAGGATCAGCGCGCCCGCGGAGTCCACGACGTAGACGCACTGGCAGCCCGCGTCGACCATGATCCGGGCCTGCTTCGCCAGGTCCTCCGGCGACGACATGTGCGACAGCATCAGGAACCCGACGGTTTCCAGGCCGAGATCGCGAGCCGCGCCGAAGTGCTGGATGGACACGTCGGCTTCGGTGCAGTGCGTCGCGATCCGCACCGCGCCCGCGCCGAGGTCGGCCGCCGCGCGCAGGTCGGTCACCGTGCCGAGACCGGGCAGGAGGAGCACGGCGATCTTCGCCTGCTTCGCCTCGTCGACCGCCGCGGCGATGAGCTTTCGCTCGTCCACCAAGGAAAAGCCGTAGTTGAAGGTCGAGCCGCCGAGACCGTCGCCGTGGGTCACCTCGATGAGCGAGATGCCCGCGTCGTCGAGCGCGCGGACGGTGTCGCGCACCTGCTTTTCGGTGAACTGGTGCGCCATGGCATGACTGCCGTCGCGCAGGGTGGTGTCGACCAGCCGGACGTCGGTGTTGTTCACGCGGCCACCTCCTGAGCGGCGAAGAGATCGCCGACGCGCGCGGCGGCGGCGGTCATGATGTCGAGGTTGCCCGCGTACTTGGGCAGGTAGTCGCCGTTGCCCGCGACTTCCAGGAACACGCCCACGCGGGCCCGGCCGCTCCAGTCCGGCCGCGGCGGGTCGAACTGCGGATCGGCCTTGAGCGTGTAGCCCGGCACGTACTGCTGGACGTCTTTCACCATGCGGTGCACGGATTCGCTGATCGCGTCGAAGTCGGCGTCCGGGTCCACCGCGCAGAACACCGTGTCGCGCATGATCATCGGCGGGTCCATCGGGTTGATGATGATGATCGCGCGACCCTTGTCCGCGCCGCCGACCTGCTCGATCGCGTGCGCGGTGGTCTCGGTGAACTCGTCGATGTTCGCGCGCGTGCCGGGACCGGCCGACCGCGACGAGACCGACGCGACGATCTCCGCGTACGGCACCGGCGTCACCCGCGAAACCGCGTGCACGATCGGGATGGTCGCCTGGCCGCCGCAGGTGATCATGTTGACGTTCCGGTCGGTCAGCTGGTCGGGCGGATTCACCGCCGGGCACGTCAGCGGGCCGACCGCGGCCGGCGTCAGGTCGATCGCGCGGATGCCGGCCTCGGCGTACCGCGGCGCGTTGGCTTTGTGCGCCTTCGCCGACGTCGACTCGAACACCAGCTGCGGCAGTTCCGCCCGCGAGAGCAGCCAGTCGACGCCCTCGGCGGACGTCTCGAGCCCCAGTTTCGCGGCGCGCGCGAGCCCGTCCGACGCCGGGTCGACGCCCACCATGTAGCGCACTTCCACGTGCTCGCTGCGCTGGAGTTTTGCCAGCAAGTCCGTACCGATGTTGCCCGGGCCGACGATCGCGGCCGTCACCTTGCGTTCCGCCATGCCTGCACGGTGCTCGCCGGGATGGGGCACACTCAACCCATGCGTACCACTGGACGGAACGGCGACGGGCTCGTGACCGCCCGCGTCGCCGCCGTGCTGGAAGCGTTCCGCCCCGGCGACGACGCGCTGGGCGTCTCCGAACTGGCGCGCCGGACCGGGCTGGCGAAAACGACCGTGCACCGGCTGGCCGGGCATCTCGCCGACACCGGCCTGCTGGAACGCGACGGCACGTCCGTCCGGTTAGGACTGCGGCTGTTCGAGATCGGCCAGCTCGCGGTGCGCCGCCGCGGCCTGGTCGAGGCGGCGCGGCCCTACCTGGCGGATCTGCGGGAGGCCACGCGGAACACGGTGCATCTCGCGGTCCTGGAAGGCACCGAGGTGGTGTACCTGGACGTGCTGCGCGGGCCGGACGCACCGGATCTGCCCTCGCGCACCGGCGGGCGGTTTCCGGCGCACGCGACCGGGGTCGGGAAGGCGATCCTGTCCCGGTCCCCCGAGGACGTCGTGACGCGCGTGATCGATGCCGGGCTGCCCCGGGTCAGCGCGCGGACGATCACCGCGCCGGGGTTGCTGCGCCGCCAGCTGGCGCGGATCCGCGAGGACGGGATCGCGTTCGAGCGCGAGGAATCCGGCGTGGGCGTGGTATGCGCGGCCAGTCCGCTGGTCGACGCGAACGGACTCGCGGTAGCCGCGGTGTCGATCTCCGGATGGGCGACGCGGATGCGCACCGAACGGGTCGCGCCTGCCGTGCGGACCGTGGCGCTGGCGTTGTCGCGGACCGTCGCCGAAACCTGATCACCGTCCCTAGGATTGCCCTTTGCTCATCCGCAGAACCAGGGCGAGGGCGTCGTCCGGGCGGGTTCCCGGAGTCAGCACTTCCTGCAACAACAGACCCCGAATCGCGGCAACCGCGACAGTCGCCATCGTCCGCGCTTCCCCGGCATCGCGCCCTTCGCGTTCGGCGAGAGACGCCAGCATCTTCGTCAGATCGTCGAGCGAGCCGATGAACTCGCGGAAGTCCTCCGGCCGGTACGCGGCCAGTCCCGCGACGTGGAAGAACCCGCGGACCCGCGACAGCAGCTCCGGGCGGGTGTAGGTCCGCCAGATCTCCACGACGAACTCGTCAAAGGTGCAACGGCGGGCGGTTTCGGAAAGCACCTCGTTGTCGCGGGATCGCTGCGCCTCGAGCATGGCCGTCAAGACGCCCGGCAGCGACCCGAAGTGGTAGCGCAGCAGCGCGTGGCTGGTTCCGGCCCGGGCGGCGACCTCCCGGAGCGACACGTCCGGCGAGGGAAGGGCCTCGTCGAAGGCATCGAGAAGCCGGACCAGGAGGCGCGTGCGGGCGTCGTCTCGGGGTTCCGCGCTTGACAGGCTCACTCCGGCAGTTTATCCATTGGAAAAGAACGCTGCAACGGCGGAGGGAACGCTCGTGGGACGTTTTCAGGTAGTCGGCGCGACGGTCGTCGACGGGTCCGGCCGCGATCCCGCGGACGTCACCGTCGCCGTCGAAGACGGCCGGATCGCCCAGCCCGGCGCGTCCGGCGAACGCCTCGAGGCCGACGGGCTGACGATGACGCCCGGCCTGATCGACGCCCACGCCCACCTGGGCCTGTCGAGCCCGATCGAGCCGCAGTTCTCGTTTCGGCTCAGTGCCGCCGAGATCGCGGCCGACATCTTCGCCACGGCCGGCGCGGCGCTCGACGCCGGCTTCACGACCGTCCGGGACACCGGCGGGATCGACGGCGGCGTCGTCACCGCGATCGCCAAGGGCAAGGTCCGGGGGCCGCGCGTGCTGTCGTGCGGGCCGGTTCAGTGCCAGACCGGCGGGCACGGCTACTACGGAGCCGAGTGGGAACCCACCGAACTCTGGAGCAGCCACCACATTCCGGGTCTCTACGCCCTGTCCATGCAGTCGGGGAACGCGAACGAGCTGCGCGGCAACGTGCGCGAGGCGTTCCGCCGCGGAGCCTCGTTCCTGAAGCTCTGCGTGACCGGCGGGGTGGTCAGCGCGCACGACCAGCTGACCGACACCCAGTTCACCGTCGAAGAAATCGCCGTCGCGGTCCAGGAGGCCGCGGCACGGAACACCTACGTGACGGTGCACGCCCACAACAACGAGGGCATCCGGAACGCGGTCGAAGCCGGGGTGCGCTGTGTCGAGCACGGCACCGACCTCGATGAGCCGACCGCCGCCCTGATGGCCGCGCGCGGCGTCGCTCTCGTGCCCACCTTCGCGGTCGTCGAGCAGCTGCTGCGGGACTCCGCCGGCACCGGGCTCAACGAGTCGATCCGCGATCGCGTGCTGGGGGTTCGCGAGCGGATGGCCGAGGCGCTCGCGGTCGCCAAGGAGGCCGGGCTGCGGATCGGGCTGGGGTCCGATCTCATCGGCCCGGGCCAGGACCGCCGCGGCGAAGAACTCCGATTGCGCGCCGAGCTCGAGACGCCGATGGAAGCTCTCGTAGCGGCCACCAAGACCAACGCCGAAATCCTCGGCCTGTCCGGCGAGGTGGGACTCATCGCGCCCGGCAGGCAGGCGGATTTCGTGCTCTGGAACGGAAACCCGCTCGACAATCCGCAGCTCTTCTCCGACCGTGACAACGCCGTTGTCGTCGTCCAGGCCGGACGTATCGTGAAGGACCTCCGATGACCGCCATGTGGAACGGCTGCCTCGCCGACACCGACTACTTCGAAATGCGTTCCCGGGGCGGGCACGAGTACGGCGTCTGGGTCACCACGCCGCCCGGCTACGACCCCGCCGCGCCAGCACCGGTCATGTATGTGCTCGACGGCAACTGGACCGTGGGCATGACGGCTCCGCTCATCGTCACCCAGGCGGATCCCATGCAGAAGGTCCGGCCGTACGTCCAGGTCAGCGTCGGGTACGCGGGCGAGGAAGCACAGCAGTGGGCGACGCTGCGCAACCGCGACCTCGTGCCGCCTGGGGAGCCGGTCGCCCCGGAACTCGTCGATGCCGTGGAAATGGGAGTCGACACGGGCAGGATGACCCGCGAGCAGGCCGACGCCTACCTCGCCGAACTACGCGACACCCGTGCCGATGCGTTCCTGGGCTTCCTCACCGAAGAACTGAACCCGCGGATCGAACGCGAATACGGGACAGCGGCGAGCGGTCACGGCCTCTTCGGCTACTCCTACGGCGGGCTGTTCAGCCTCTACGCCTGGCTCAGCGGCTGCCCGCTCTTCGAGAGCATCGGCGCGGGCAGCCCCGGCGTCGTCGGTGAAGACAGCCAAATTTTCGCCCGGCTCCGCGAACTCGGCGACAACCTGCCCGCCGCCAAGCTTCACGTGACCGTCAACGAACGGGAGCTTTTCGGGGACCTGGCGGTTTACCAGAACCTCGCGAAGAACACGGCCGTTCTCCTGCACCGCCTCGGCTCCCGCGACGGAACCGTCACCAGCGAGGTCCTGCGCGAAACGCACGTGACCGGCCTGCAAGCCTCGTTCCTCAGCTACCTCCGGACCTGCCGTTCCCAGTAGCCGCGGCGGGCCGCGCACGCGCCGCCACTCACGGCTCTCCTTACTGAGCAGCCACCGCCCGCTCCCCCGGCACCGCCCGCACCGCCGGAACCTCGCCCAGCAACCCGCGCCGGGCCAGCTCCGGCCGCACCCCTTCGCCGAACCAGTACGCCTCCTCCAGATGCGGATACCCGGAAAGGACGAACTCCGACACCCCGGCCTCGTGGTACTCCTCGATCAGGTCCGCGATCTCCGCGTAACTGCCCACGAGCGCCGTCCCCGCACCGCCGCGGACCAGACCGATCCCGGCCCACAGATGCGGGTGGATCTCCAGGTCCCGCGCGGTCGTGCCGGCTCGGCCGCCGTGCAGGGCGACCATGCGCTGCTGCCCCACCGACTCGCTCGCCGCCAGCTGCGACTGGGCCTTGGCGATCTGCTCCGGGCTCAGCGCGTCGAGCAGCTTCTGCGCCTCCGCCCAGGCCTCCGCCGAGGTGTCGCGCGCGATCGTGTGCAGCCGGACGCCGAACCGGACCGTCCGTCCCTCCTGCTCCGCCAGCTCCCGCACCTTGGCGATCTTCTCCGCGACCTGGGCGGGCGGCTCGCCCCAGGTCAGGTACACGTCGGCGTGCCGCGCGGCGACCGGGAGCGCCGCCGCCGACGAGCCGCCGAAGTACAGCGGCGGCACCGGATCCGGCGCGGCCAGCGTGGTGGCTCCTTCGACACGCAGGTGGTCGCCGGCGAAGTCGAACGGCTGGCCCGACCACACGCCGCGCACGATGGAGAGGAACTCGTCGGTCCGGGCGTAGCGGGCGTCGTGGTCGTGCCAGTCGCCGAAGCGGCGCTGTTCGATCGCGTCGCCGCCGGTCACGATGTTCAGCAGGACCCGGCCGCCGGACAGCCGCTGGAACGTGCCGGCCATCTGCGCGGCGAGCGTCGGCGAGATGACGCCCGGCCGGAACGCGACCAGGAACTTCAGCCTGCTCGTCTCGCGGATCAGCGCGGCGGTGGTCAGCCAGGCGTCCTCGCACCAGGTCCCGGTCGGCGTCAGCACGCCCTCGAACCCCAGCCGCTCGGCCGCGCGGGCGACCTGCGCGAGATAGTCGAGATCGGCGGGCCGCTGCGCGCTCGGACCCTGGGATTTGTTGGCGTGGAAGCGTTCCACGATCGTCCGGCCGTCCCCGGTGGTCGGCAGGAACCAGTGCAGTTTCACGCTCATCCGTTCCTCCTCGCGGCCTCGATGTCGGGCCCGTAACGGCGGTCGACGAACGCCGCGAAGTCGACCTTCCCGGGCAGCGTGCCCTCGTTCGTGAACGCGTCGGAGAGCTGTTGTTCGGACGCGACGACGGAATCGTCCAGCGGAATCGGACGGTCCCGTCCGGCGGACACGGCTTTCTTCGCCACTTCCGGCTTCAATCCGGTTTCCGCTGCCCACGCGCGCGCCCATTCGTCCGGATGCGAGTTCGCCCAGAGCTGGGCTTTCACCACGCGCTGCACGAAATCCTTGATCGCCGAGTTCTTGCCCGGATCGGCCGGCGCGGTGGTGCTGGCGGTCTCGAAGGCGAGCCCGTTGGACGCGCCGCGACCGTCGGCGAGCACCCGGGCGTGGGCGTCGATCTGGGCCTGCGCGGTGTAGGGATCCCAGATCGCCCACGCGTCGATCTGGTGCTGCGTGAACGCGGCGAACGCCTCGGACGGCTGCAGGAACGAGATCTTGATGTCCTTGGTGGACAGTCCGGCCTTCTTCAGCGTATTGAGCAGCTGGCCGTGCGCCGAACTCCCCTTCGCAACCCCCACCGTCTTCCCGCGCAGGGAAGCCACATCCGTCAGCGGGGAATCCGGCGGCACCAGAATGGTTTCCCGCTCCACATTGCTCTTCGCCACGCTGACCACGGAGATCTTCGCCTTCGACGCCGCCGCGAAAATCGGCGGTGTATTGCCCACCCGGCCGACGTCGA
The DNA here is from genome assembly GCF_014174495.1 of Amycolatopsis echigonensis. Classification (GTDB taxonomy): domain Bacteria; phylum Actinomycetota; class Actinomycetes; order Mycobacteriales; family Pseudonocardiaceae; genus Amycolatopsis; species Amycolatopsis echigonensis. Next base: position 213,098 of record NZ_JACJHR010000001.1, on the reverse strand, counting down.
TCGCGCCCGCCGACGCCGCTTCCAGCAAGGGCGGCCCGGACGTGAACGTGGACCATTCGATCCGATACGGCGTGCCGCTCAGCTGATTCGCCGCGGTGAGCAGGGATTTCACCCCGCCCTTCTGGTCGCCGACGCGCAGCGTGACCTTCTTCAGCTCCGCGGGCGACACCGCGGCGGGCACCGGCGCGCGACCGTCCGAAGCGGACGACGAGCAGGCGGCGAGCCCGGTCAGCAGAAGCGCCGCGGCCAGGACGTTACGCAGGTGCACCTTCGGTCACTCCCAAATCGGCCAGGACGCGGCTGCGCACCTCGGCATTGTCGGCGGCCTTCCGCGGACGCGGCTGGCCGAGAACGTGTTCGGCGACGATGTGGCCCTCGCCCAGGACGAGGATTCGGTCGGCGAGCACGAGCGCTTCGTCGACGTCGTGAGTCACGAGCAGCACCGCGGGCTGATGTGTGCGCCAGAGATCCTCGACGAGCCGGTGCATCGCCAGCCGGGTCAACGCGTCGAGTGCGCCGAAGGGCTCGTCCAGGAGCAGCAGATCCGGCTCCCGGACCAGTGCCCGGGCGAGCGAAACCCGTTGCGCCTCACCGCCGGACAGCGTGAGCGGCCACTTGTCGGCGTGCTCCGCCAGCCGCACCTCGGCCAGCGCTTTCTCCGCGACGGCGCGGTCGTTGTCCTGCCGCAGGCCGAGCACGATGTTGCGCCAGACCTTGCGCCACGGCAGCAACCGCGGCTGCTGGAACGCGACGGAGACCGTCCCGTCGACACTGGCCGTGCCCTCGATCTCCTGGTCCAGCCCGGCCAGCACCTTCAACAGCGTCGACTTCCCGGACCCGCTCCGCCCGAGCAACGCCACGAACTCGCCGCGGCCGATGTCCAGGTTCAGTCTAGTGAGGACAGTCCGATCCCCGAACTTCTTCGCGAGGTCACGGACCTCGACTACCGGGCTCGCCATCGCAGGGCCCTCCTTTCGAGCAGCCGGACGAGCGCGTCGGTGACGAGGCCCAGCACGGCGTAGACCACGAGCCCGACCACCACGACGTCGGTGCGCAGGAATTCGCGGGCATTGTTGATGAGATAACCGATCCCGGCGTCCGCGTTGACCGTCTCGCCGACGATCAGCGCCAGCCACGCGACGCCGAGCGACTGCCGCAGCCCGACCAGCGCCTGCGGCAGCGCACCCGGCAGGACGACGTGCCACAGCCGCTCGGCGCGGGTGAATCCCAGTGCCCGCGAGGCTTCGACGAGCTGCGGGTCGGCGGTGCGGATTCCCGAGTGGACATTCAGATACAGCGGGAACGCCACGCCCAGCGCGACCAGAAAGATTTTGGTCTCCTCGCCGATCCCGAACCACAGGATGAACAACGGGATCAATCCGAGGAACGGCAAGGTGCGCAGCATCTGCACCGGCGGGTCGACCAGTGCCTCGCCCCAGCGGGACAGGCCCGCGACGGCCCCGAGCAAGAGCCCGGCGATCGCCCCGAGTGCGAACCCCGCACCGACGCGGCCCAGCGAAACCACGAAGGCGCTGCCGAGTTCGCCGCTGCGGGCGACGTCGACTCCGGCTTGCAGGACAGTCCAGGGCGAACTGAGTTTGTCGGGCGGCAACGCGCCGGTCGAGCTGGCGATCTGCCACGCCGCGACCAGCGCGACCGGGCTGATCCAGCGGCGCAGCGACGGTGCCCGCCAGCGGTGCGCGCGTTTCGGCGCGGCCGTTTCGGCGCGCGGCAGCACGCCCGTGGTGGAAATCGACACGGATTTCTCCCGGGTGGGGTTTTCGTTTCAGGGAAAAGGAATTCAGCGGCGGGACAGACAGACGGCGCTCGCCTGCTGCCGGAGGTCGACGTGCAGGCGGCACACGAGGAGGACGCCGCGTTTCATGCCCCCGAGCTTCGATCCCCGGACGGGTGAAGTCAATGTCGCGCCGGACGGCTCTCACACACTGGAACCTGCGCGGCGGTGTACGGAGTTTGTTCACCGAGCGGGCGCGCGGAGGCCTGCGATGCGGGACGGGTTTCCCGGTCCGCTGCCGAACATGGGGTGCCTCAGGCTGTTGCGCGGTCGCTCCAGCTGTCGCGGCGACCGTCTCCGGGGGCGTTCCCCCGCCGACGCCGAGGGCCCAGCCGGAAACCCGCCGCCGCCACGGTGACTGGCCGATCCCGCTCAGCACCACCGACCTGAGGTGAACACCGGCGTTCTGGGCTCAGCCCGAAATTGTCGGTGCTGTGCGGTACAAGATCACTATGTTCATTTCGCAGGCACTGCAAGCGTTCCTCGCCCGTCACCCGCGCTCCGCGCCCCGTCTGCGCGACGGGGCCGTGCGCGCCTTGCCAGCACCCGTCCGACCGCACAGCCGGCGGCCCGAACCGAGACCCAGCTCAGCCGCCGAACATCCTCCGCCATTCTTCGAGCGATCGCGGCCGGAACACGAAATTCGTGCTCTTCACCCGCGACAGCGACGCCGACGATTCCGGCGAATACTGGTGCCCCGGGTACACCACCGGATCGCCTGGCAGGGTCGCCAGCCATTGCAGGCTGCGGAAAATCGCGTCGGCGTCGCCGCCCGGGAAATCGGTCCGGCCGCAGCCCTCCAGGAACAGCGTGTCCCCGGAAACCAGCCGGTCGCCGACCAGGAAGCACTGGCTTCCCGGCGTGTGCCCGGGCGTGTGGAGCAGCCGGATGTCGACCGAGCCGACCGTCACGACGTCGTCGTGGTCGTGGGCGCGCAGGTCGGTGTCCGACACCCCGGTCACCCGCCGCACCCACTCGCTTTCCTGCGCGTTGACGTGGACCGGCACCTGCCGCAGCGCGAGCAATTCCGCGATCCCCGGCAACGAGAAGCCCATCATGTCGCCGCCGACGTGGTCGGGGTGATGATGCGTGGCGAGCACGCCGGTCAGCCGCATCCCGTCGGCCTCCAGCGTCTCGACCAGGTCGCCGACCGCGTACGCCGGATCGACCAGCACCGCCTCGCCCGACTCGCGGTCCCCGATCAGGTAAGCGAAATTCACCATCTGGGTCGCGACGGGGTCCCCGACGGCGAAATCGCGGCCGGCGAGCAGTTGGCGGAAGTAGAGCTGGTCTGCCATGCCCCGCAGCCTAACGGTCGCCGGTCACTCCCCCACGGACCCGTCGGCGAGTTCCCGCAGCGCGTCGAGGTGCCCGACGTGCCGCGCGGTTTCCTGCACGACGTGCGCCAGCACCCAGCGGACGGTGAACTCCCCGGACCGCCGGGTCCGGTCCTCCGGCGTCAGCCCGGCCAGCGCCGCAGCCGCCCGGTCCCACTCGGCGCGGTAAGCCGCGACGACCCCGGCGACGTCGTCTTCGGGGGTCAAGTCCCAGCTCGGATCCGGCGAGCCCGGCCACAGCGACGGCTCGCCGGAACCGCCCGCCTCGATCACCAGCCACCACCGCTCGACCGCGGTCAGGTGCTTGAGCACGCCGAGCGCAGTGGTCCGCGGCGAGCTGGGCAGCGGGGCCGCGGCCGCCCGCTCCCGGGTCAGCCCGGTGACCTTTCGCACCGCGGTCGCCCGGAGGAAGTCCAGGAACCGCGTCTGCACGGTCATCTCGTCGCCGTCGAGTGGATCCGGCCAGACGCGTTCTGCCTCCGCCATGGCCCCGACCGTACTAGCACTGGAGAGGAATACGCTCGGTGTCATGGTGTGGGGATTTCTGTGCGCGCTGCTGTCCGCGGTGGCCTACGGCGTCGCTTCAGTGATGCAAGCGGTGGCCGCGAAGGCCGCGCCGGACAAGGGCGGCGCCGGGGTCGACCCGCGCTTGCTGCTGCGGGTGCTGAAGCAGTGGAAGTTCGTCGTCGGCCTGGTGCTCGACGGCCTCGGATTCGTCGCGCAGATCGCCGCCCTGCACGTTCTGCCGCTGTTTCTCGTCCAGGCGACGCAAGCCGCGAGCCTCGCGGTGACGGCCGTCGCGGTGCGGGTGTTCGGTGTCCGGCTCGGGGCGCGGGAATGGACCGCGGTCGGCGTCGTGGTCGCCGGGCTCGCGCTGCTCGGTTCGTCGGCGGAAAGCGAGGGCTCCAGCGAGGTCGGCCTGGGCTTCCGGCTGGCGCTGGCCGGTGCCGCAGCGGTCCTCGGGGTCGCTGGGCTTCTCGTCGGACGCGCCGGCGACCGGATCCGCACCGCCGGGCTCGGGCTGGTCGCCGGGCTGAGCTTCGGGCTGGTCGCGGTGGCAGGCCGGGTCATTCCGAGCCTCGCGCCGCTGGACCTGCTGCGCGACCCAGCGCTGTACGTCGTCGCCGTCGCGGGTGCGCTGGCCATGCTGTTCTTCGCCACCGCGCTGCAACGCGGCGGCGTCACGACCGCCACCGCGATGATGGTGCTCGGCGAAACGGTCATGCCGTCGCTGATCGGCGTGCTATTGCTCGGCGACCGGACGCGGCCCGGCTTCGCTGTCGTCGCGCTGATCGGGTTCGTCCTCGCGGTCGCCGCGGCGCTCGCGCTGGCCCGCTTCGGCGAACCCGAACCGGCCGTTGTTTCGGCCAGCGGGCAGCCTCCGGAGGCGGAGCCCGCAGGTCGCGACGCCCGCCGGTAGCTCCCTCGCCTCGGCTCGGCCAGGTCGACCGCTGAGGCGTGCCAGCACCCAGCGCGATCATCAGCGCTCCAGGCCCCGAAGTACCCGCCGACGAAGAAGGCGGCGACCCCGGCGAGCGGGCCGTTCCGCGGCTCCGCGCCGACGGACGATTCACTGCCGATCGGCGCGCTGGCACTTCGTGCGCACCACCTCCCGCCACCTCGCAGCCAAAGTTAGGCTAGCCTTTCCTGCGAGCGGACGAAAGGGAGGAACCGGCGCGCGGACCGGCCTCCTCCGCACGAACGGAGGCGCCGATGACCACCGGCCGGGACGTCCTGCGCAGTGCCGTCGCCGGGCAACGGAAATCCGTGCTCACCGCGTCCATGCTCGCCGCCGGGCACCAGGGCGGCGAATCGCTCGTCCCCGTGGTGATCGGCGTCGTGCTGGACCGGGCCGTCGCCGACAGCTCAGCGCTCACCCTCCTGAGCTGGCTGGCCGTGCTGGCCGTCGTCTTCCTCGTCCTTTCCTCCAGCTACCGCTTCGGCGCGCGGGCCGCCGAACGCGCGTCCGAACGAGCCGCGCACGAGATCCGGCTCGCGGTCAGCCGTCGCGTCTTGCACCCTCGCGGCGGCGCGGAGAACGGTTCCCTCGCCGGGGAATTGGTCAGCGTCGGGACCTCGGACGCCCGCCGGGTCGGGATGATCAACGCGGTGCTGCCGTTCGGCATCGCCGCGCTCGCCGGGCTGATCGTGAGCGCGGTCGTGCTCCTCCGGATGTCGGTTCCGCTCGGACTGCTCGTCCTCCTCGGCACCCCGCCGCTGCTGTTCCTCGCCCATCTCATCGGCAAGCCGCTGGAGAAGCGCAGCGAGCTGGAGCAGGAACGCGCCGCGCACGCCTCGGGCGTCGCAGCCGACCTCGTCAGCGGGCTGCGGGTGCTGAAGGGCATCGGCGCGGAACCGGCGGCGACGGCGCGGTATCGGCGCACCAGCCGGAATTCCCTGCAAGCCACCATCCGCGCGGCCCGCGCGCAGGCGTGGCACAACGGCGCGCTGCTCGCGCTGACCGGGATCTTCATCGCGATCGTCGCGCTCGTCGGCGGCTCGCTGGCCGCGCACGGCGAGATTTCCGTCGGAGACCTCGTCGCCGCGGTCGGGCTGGCCCAGTTCCTGCAGACGCCGTTCACCATTTTCGCCTGGGTCAACGGGCAGCTCGCCCAGGGCCGTGCTTCTGCCAGCCGGGTCGCCGCGGTGCTCAGCGCACCCCCGGCAGTCCCGGACGGCACCGGCGCATTGCCGGCTCCGGCTCGCGGCCACGTGACGTTTTCCTCGGTATCGCACGGGAAACTCCGCGAACTCGACCTCACCGTCCCGCCCGGCGAACTGCTCGGCGTCGTGACCGCCGACCCCGCCGCGGCCGCCGATCTCCTCGACTGCCTCGGCCGGTTCGCCGATCCTCGCGCCGGCACTGTGCACGTCGACACGGTGGATCTGTCCACTGTGGATCCCGACCGGGTCCGTGACGTCGTGCTCGTCGCCGCGCACGACACCGATCTGTTCGAGGGCACAGTGGAAGACAACGTCCGAGGCGGAATGCCCGCCGTGCCAGACGGCGTGCTCACCGCCTCCGCCGCCGACGAGGTCGCCGCGACTCTCCCCTCCGGCACCGCCACCACGGTCACCGAACGCGGGCGATCGCTGTCCGGAGGGCAGCGACAACGGGTCGCCTTGGCGCGCGCCCTCGCCACCGAAGCACCGATCCTGGTGCTGCATGACCCGACCACGGCCGTCGACACCGTGACCGAAACCCGCATCGCCACCGGAGTCGCGGAGCTTCGCCGAAACCGGACCACCATCGTGGTCACCACCAGCCCGGCGCTGCTCGCCGTGGCCGACCGGGTCGTGCTGCTCGAAGACGGGCGGGTCACCGCTGAAGGCAGCCACGCCGAGCTGGTCCGCGCCGAGGCGGCATACCGAGCGGCGGTGCTCTCGTGACCGAACGCGAACTCCTGCCGGTCGCCGCCGGACCGCGCATCCGGGCTGTCCTGCTCGACCTGCTGCGGCAAGCGAAAGGCCGCGCGATCGGGTCCTTCGCCTTCGTGGTCGGCGCGACCGCGATCGGCCTGCTCACCGCTCCCCTGCTCGGCCGCGTCGTCGACCTCGTCGCCACCCGGCAGCCCGCGTCCGCGCTCGGTTATCCGGTGGCCGGCCTCGTCCTGGTCGCCGCGACGTCCGCGATCGCCACCGCCATCGGCGTCTCGATGCTTGCCCGGCTCGGCGAAACGATGCTCGCCGACCTGCGCGAACGGTTCGTCGACCGGGCTCTCGGCCTGCCGCTGGAGCAGGTGGAAAAGGCCGGTTCCGGCGACCTGACCGCCCGGGTCACCAACGACGTGTCGGTCGTCGCCGAAGCGGTTCGGCAAGCCCTGCCCGCGCTGGCCCGTTCGGTGCTGACGATCGTGCTGACCCTGATCGCGATGGCGGTCCTCGACTGGCGCTTCCTCGCCGCGGCGCTGCTCGCGGTCCCGATCCAGCTGCACACCGTCCGCTGGTATGTCCGCCGCGCGACCCCGCTGTACGCGGCCCAGCGGACTGCCGTCGGCGCGCAGCAGCAACAACTTCTCGACACCATCGGCGGAGCCAAGACCGTCCGCGCGTTCCGGCTGGCGGACGCCCACGTCGACCGGGTCCGCGAGCGCTCGAACAGCGCGGTGAACCTGGCGTTGCGCGGAGTCCGCCTCGCCACCCGGTTCTACGGGCGGCTGAACCTCGCCGAGTTCGTCGGGCTTTCCGCCGTCCTGGCGACCGGTTTTCTGCTGGTGGGCGCGAATCTCGCCACGGTCGGCGTCGCGACGGCGGCCGCGCTGTACTTCCACAGTCTCTTCGGACCGATCAACACCGCGCTCGCCCTGGTGGACGACGCTCAGGCGGCGACCGCGAGCCTGTCCCGGCTGATCGGCGTGGCGGATCTGCCTTCACCGGCCGAACCTAGCCGCGTGAGCCGTCCGGTCGACGCGTCGGTGAAGGCCGTCGGCGTTGGACACTCCTATGTGGACGGCCATCCGGTGCTGCGCGACGTCGACCTCGAAGTCGCGCCGGGCGAGCGCGTCGCACTGGTCGGGGCGAGCGGAGCCGGGAAGACGACGCTGGCCAAACTGATCGCCGGGATCCACGAGGCCAGCAGCGGCACGATCTCCGTCGGCGGCGTCCCGCTCGACCAGCTCGGCCCGGCCGCCACCCGGCGCGCGGTCGCGTTGATCAGCCAGGAAGTGCACGTTTTCAGCGGGCCGCTGGCCGACGATCTCCGCCTGGCCGCTCCCGAGGCCAGCGACGAGGATCTCCGCGCCGCGCTGGCCAAAGCCGGTGCTGCCGAGTGGGTCGAAGGCTTGCCGGACGGGCTGGCGACGGTCGTCGGCGAGGGCGGGCATCGGCTGACCGTCACGCAGGCTCAGCAGCTGGCGCTGGTCCGGCTGGTGCTGGCCGACCCGCCGGTGGCGATCCTCGACGAGGCCACGGCCGAGGCGGGCAGCGCTGGGGCGAAAACGCTGGAAGCCGCCGCGGCCGCCGCGCTCGAAGGCCGCACCGGGCTGATCGTGGCCCACCGGCTGACCCAGGCGGCGGCTTCAGACCGCATCGTTGTCCTGGACGCAGGGGTGGTCGTGGAATGCGGGACGCACGACGAACTCGTCGCCGCGGGCGGCCGGTACGCCACGCTCTGGACCGCCTGGTCCGGCCTGCGCAGCCACCGTCCGTGAGGGACTCTGATTCCCTCACGGACGTTCAGGCTTCTTGGGACTTGATCAGCGAGAGCGGACGCAGATCGGTCCAGGTCTGCTCGATGTGGTCCAGGCACGCCTGCCGCGCGTCCGGGCCGAAGGTGGTCCGCCAGCCGTCCGGCACGGCCACGAAATCCGGCCACAGGCTGTGCTGGCCCTCGTCGTTCACCAGGACCCGGTAAACGCCGTCCGGGTTTTCGAACGGATTCGTCATGGTTCAGTCCCTTCCTCAGCGGATCCCGCTGACCGCGTACTCCACCGGATCGGCCTCCGCCACCCTCCGGTCCACAATGGACTGCAAGATCTCCCCCACCCGCACCGCGGTGTTCGACAGCAGCGACGACGTGATGCCGTGCGTGTGTTCGGTGCCGCCCTGCAGGTAGAGCCCGCCGCGCACGGCCGGGTCGGTGGTGATCCGGTAGTCGCGTTCGACCTTCAGCCGGCCCTCGTCGTCCCGGCGGCACTGACTGGCCAGTGCGCCGAACAGCGGCGTCGGGTCGGCGGGCAGGTAGCCGGTCGCGTAGACGACGGCGTCGGCTTCCAGCAGCGAGCGTTCGCCGGTGGCCAGCGATTCGACGGTCGCGCGCACGTGGCTGCCCTGGTCGGCGACCTCGACCGGCCGCGAGACGTTGAACAGCCGCAACCGTTCCACGCCAAGCACCTTTTCCTGGTAACGCCGCCGGTACAGCTCGTCGATGAGGTCGAGATCGACCGCGGAGTAGTTCGTCGCGCCGTGGTAGCGCATCAGGCGGTCCTTGACCGGTTCGCTTGCCGTGTAGAAGGAATCGACCGCCTCGGGGTCGAAAATCCGGTTGGCGAACGCACTGTCGTCGGCAGGGCTGTAGCCGTAGCGCGCGAACACCGCGCACACCTCGGCGCGCGGGAATTCGTCGTGCAGCAAGGCGGCGACCTCGGCCGCGCTCTGACCGGCCCCGATCACCACGAACCGCCGCGGGTCCGTGCCGCGCAACGACTCGACGCGATGCAGCAGCTCGCTGTTGTGCCAGATCCGTTCCCCGGCAACGACCCCGTCCGGCAGCTTCGCGCGCAATCCGGTGCCCAGCACCAGATTCCGCGCCCGCAGCTCGGTGATTTCGCCGTCCGCTTCGGCGCGCACGTCGAAGTACGCGATCTCGCCGCCGTCGCGCACCGGTTCGACCGAGACGACTTCGCTGCCGTAGGACACCAGGTCGTCGACCTTCGCCGCGGCCCATTCGAAGTAGTCGTGGAACTCGACGCGCAGCGGGAACAGGGTCTTGTGGTTGATGAAGTCGACCAGCCGGCCCTTCTCGTGCAGGTAGTTCAGGAAGGTGAACGCGCTCGCCGGGTTCCGCATCGTGACCAGATCCTTGAGGAACGACACCTGCATGGTCGCGGTGTCGATCAGCATCCCGCGATGCCAGCCGAAGCGGGGCTGGCGCTCCAGGAAATGCGCCGTGACCGTCTCGCCCGAGCCCGCGTTGTGCTCGGCGAGGGCGATCGCGAGCGCGAGATTGGACGGCCCGAACCCGACTCCGACCACGTCGTACACCGGCACCTGGCTGTCCTCGGCCCCTGCTCGTGACATGAAAGTCCCCTAGCGCGGCACTGCCGCATCACCGTTACCCGACTGATCACTGCCCAAGGAACCCTAACCTAACTTAGGTAAGCCTCAACTAGTACTGTCCGGTGATGTTCGTCCCGACCACGAAAGGTGCCGCCGATGCGCGTGGCCATGTTCGGCTACCAGACCTGGGGACATCGCACCCTCAAGGCCCTCCTCGACGCAGGCCACGACGTGCGGCTGGTGGTCACCCACCCGCCGAGCGAGCACGCCTACGAACGGATCTGGAGCGATTCGGTCGCCGAACTGGCGCAGGAGCACGGAATCCGCACGCTGCTGCGCACGCGCCCGGACGACGGCGAGCTGCAAGCCGAGCTGAAGGCCGCGGACCTCGACCTGATCGTCGCGAACAACTGGCGCACCTGGCTGCCGCCGGAAATCTTCGCCCTGCCGCGCCACGGCACGCTCAACGTGCACGACTCGCTGCTGCCCGCCTACGCCGGCTTCTCCCCCCTCATCTGGGCGCTGATCAACGGCGAGCCGGAGGTCGGCGTCACCGCGCACATGATGAACGACGAACTCGACGCAGGCGACATCGTGGCCCAGCGCGCCGTTCCGGTCGGCCCGCGCGACACCGCCACGGATCTGTTCCACCGCACCGTGGACCTCATCGAACCGCTCGTGACAGAAGCCCTGGCCCTGATCGAATCCGGCACCGTAGTCCCGATCGCGCAAGACCGGACCAAGGCAAGCTTCTTCCACAAGCGCGCCCCGCGCGACAGCCTCATCGACTGGACGTGGTCGGCTGAGGAACTGGACCGTCTGGTGCGTGCGCAATCCGACCCGTACCCCAACGCGTTCACGTACCACCGCGGCTCCCCACTGCGCATCGTGCGCGCGTCGGTTTCGGACGGCCGCTACGGCGGGACGCCTGGCAGGATCTTCATCCGCGAAGGCGAGGGAGTGGTGATCGTCGCCGGTCGAGATGCGCGTCGCGGCCAGTCGCCGGGTCTGCAGGTGGAACGGGTCCGGACGGCCGATGACCGGGAGCTGTCGGCGACCGAGTACTTCACGACTATGGGCGGATATCTCACCGACCGCCCGTAGGTGACGCGCTGTCTCTCGGCAGCGGACCTGGCTCTGACTTGAGCCAGGTCCGCTGCTTAGCAATCTTGCGCCGATTGCCGGTCGTCATGTGGCCGTCCGATGGGGAACTGGGGCGCCCGCGCGGCCGGTCTGCGCCGCCGTCCCGATCCGCGACCCACTAGCGCTACGGGTTGCGGACCGGCGGCACAAAGCCGCCTGCAGCATGGCCATATCGGGGCTCGGGGACGGCAGATCGGGTGCGGTCTTCGAGATGGCGGCGAGAACGTCCGGGTCGGAGTAGATCTCCTTGGGGCTGCGCAGCATGCCCATGAGCTCCCAGAGGGCGCGGAAGGCGGTGGCCTCGACAGCGGCCGCGGCCCGCAGGTGGGCAAAGCCGATCGGTTGAGCGCCTCTCCCCTGGACAACGAGCGGCGTGCCGAGGACGACGTGCCGCAAGGCGGCGAGCCTGGCCAGGTCAGTTCTGGCCTGCTCCTCGTAGTAGGGGACGACGTGGTGGGCGATCCGGGCGTCGAGGGCGAGGACCTGCGCGACGGGCTCGCCGGAGTGTTCGGCGAGGACGTCGGCTACGTCGGCGGCTCCCCAGGCGGCCAGGCTCAGGCCTCGTCCGAAGGTGGGGTTGGTGGTCGAGACCGCGTCGCCGACGGGCAGAAGCCCGGTGGCTCGCGGTGTCGCGTCGACGACCAGGCGGCGGAGCGTGTTCCGCGGTGCGACCATCTGACGGACGGGGCTGATCGGATCCATGCACGGCATCCAGGGGGCATGGGTCGGCAATGCCCGCAGCACGGCGTCGTACACGTCCTCATGGGCCAATTGCCGGTAGCGGCGGTCGGCGGTCAGCGGAGCCACTGCGGTCTGCACGGCACCGCTGTCGGAGCAGAACAGCACCGCGGTGAACTCGTCGAAGGGCACCACGATTCGAGTGTTGGCAAGGCCGGGCAGAGCGGCCTGGGTTCGCAGCCGGTAGTGGCGTCCGTAGTACGTGACGCCGCATTCGGCCGACTGATTCTCAGCCGGGCGGGCGTCGAGTTCTTCGAGCCACTTGTCGATGGGCGAGCGTCGGCCCGAGGCGTCGACGACTGCGTCGGCGGAAATCGGGCCCTGTGCGGTGCGCACCCCGCAGACGTGCGGAACCGGACCGGGCCGAGCCACCAGGCCGGTGACCCGCTCGGCGCGGATCTCGACGCCGCTTTGCCGGGCGGCGGCTCGACGCAGGACCCAGTCGAAAGTGGACCGCCGGGTCATGACCGTGGTGAGCCGTTCATCTCCCGGCCGGACGGGCAGGCTGGCCAAGGTCGGCGGCCGCCGATCCGCCAGCGTGGCTTCCACCGCTCCGGCGTCGATCAGGTCGGCGAGGACGTCGGGCAGTCGCTCGGCCAGCACCAGGCGGCAGCGGGGCATGACGATGTGGGGCTGCACCGCCTGGGGCGCGCCCGGCCGGTAAGCCTCTTCGGCCGCTGTTTCGGGATCGGCGGCGGGAGTCAGGTCGTCCTGGTCCAAGACAACGACCTCGCGACCGTCCCGGGCGAGCAGGAGCGCCGAAAGGAGCCCGGCTGGTCCGCCGCCCACTATTGCTACCGACATGGCCCTGCTCCTCCTGCACTCGACAAAGAAAACGGACGCCCCATGCGGGGACTCGGGGTGCTTCGCCCGACCGCGTCGGTGCCCCGCGGCTGGAGCCCGCGGGTATGCCCGCGTGCGAGCACGATGCGGCTCGGAAACCGCGGATGGTGCTCCCGGCGGTCCGCCGGCCCGCCCAGAGATCGGGGCGGGGCCACGCGCGCGCCGGTCACCGCGTCGCCTCCACGACGGGCACGCCCAGGCGGCCACCGGCGGCCAGCGCCTCGTGGATGGAATCGAGGAGCCCCTCGTGTCCCCACGGCGTGTCGTCGCAGCTGCCCGGAACCCAGGTGTCATCCACGGTTCGCCCGCCCCAGCCGTATTCCAGACGGAATCGCGACGGAGAGGAGAAGTAGGCGCTGACGGTGCCGTCGGGCGGATGGTAGCCCAAGGCGACCGGCTGGTCGACGCCGGCGTGGCGAGCGGTGTCCATCGCGCGGCCAAGGTCGTGGATGCTTTCGGCTTGCACGAAGAGGTGGTCGATGCCGGTGATGCCGACGTCGAAAAGGACCAGGCTGTGGTGCCGGCCCCCAGCGCGCAGGAACGCCGCCCCGATTTCGGGGATTTCCTCGGAGATCCGCAAGCCCATCACGTCGCGGTAGAACTTCAAGGAGGCGTCGAGATCGCTGACGTAGAGGGCTACGTGGCCGACCCCGAGCTCGCCGGTGACGAAGCCCGCCATCCCCGCCGCCGGCTCGAACCCGCGGTCCGAGCGGGCGACCGGCGTGGCGAATTCGACCCGGTTCCCCGAAGGGTCGACACACCACAGCAGCCGATCGACGCATCTGCGATCGAGCTCTTCCGTCGAGCCTTCCCGAAGGCGGACGCCGGCGTCGTCGAGGCGGTTCCCCATCGCCTCCAGGGCGTCCCGGTCGGGCACTTCCCATCCCAGATACCCGAGACCCGGCTGCCCGGCTTCGACCACGATCCGCTGCGCGCGCTCGTCCGCACGCAGGCGGACCGCCCCGGACGCGTCCTGTTCCGGCCTGAGCCCGAACACCTCGGCGTAGCCGGCCCATTCTCGCGGGGCTTCGGTCCGTACTCCGACATACCCCAACGCCGTTGCCGTCATGATCTCCTCCTTTGTGCCGGACAGGAGGAGCATGCGGCGGCCGGGCCGGACTGCCATCGGGGGTTTCCCCCTTATCGGCCCCCGATCCGCGCCAGGGCGGCCGCCACCTCGCCTCGCCGGCGCAGGCCCAGCTTGGCCAGGATGCGCCCGACGTGATGCTCGATCGTCTTGGGACTCAGGTAGAGGCGACGGGCGATCTCCTGGTTGGAAAGGCCCTCCGCGATCAACCGCGCCACGTCCAGCTCCCGCCCGGTCAGCTCGGCCAGGGCCGAGCTCCCCCCGTCGGCGACCCGGGCGCCGAGGGACCGGAGATGGGATCGGGCCGCCGCCGCGGCCGTTTCGGCGCCGAGCCGGGTGAAGATCGCCAACGCTCCCCGTGCCTCGACTTCCGACCAGGACGGATCGGTGCCGGCGACCGCCCGGGCCAGTTCCAGGCGAATAGCGCCGCCCAGAAGGGGTTTCTCCTCGTCTTCCAGGCAGGCGAGCGCTCCTTCGCACTCCGCGGCCGCCGACGCGTGGTCGCCCCGCGCGGCTGCGACCCGCGCCGCGGCCAGACGGGCCTCGGCCGCCAGCGACGAGATCTCGGTCCGCGACGCCGCCTGCTCCAGCGACTCGGCCGCCTGGGCTGCCCGGTCAAGATCTCCGCCGGCAACGGCCGCCTCCACGACCAGCGCCCACAGCGGTACAGCGCGCAGCCGGTCCCCGGGGATCTTCCGCAGCGCGGACAGGACCGTCGCGACTGCCCGATCCGGTTCCCCGCGGCCCAAGGCGACCCGGCCGGCGGCCTCGGCCAGCTCCTGCCGGTCCTCCCAGCCTTCGAGCAGCGCAGCCGCCTCTTCGACCCGCCCTTGCAGCACCCGCAACGACACCAAACTCGACAAGCCCTCCCACAGGGTCACCGGTGAGGAGCGCCGCCCCGCCTCCACCGCCTCTTGTAGGAGAACCTCGGCTTGATCCCATCGACCGCATGTGCACAGCGCAGCGCCGTACTCGCTGCGGCAATGGCTGACCTGATAGGCGCCCATCGTCAGATCGCGTTCGTTCCACTGCTCCTCGAACAGGCGGGTCCACTCCGCGGCCCGGGCGGCGTCACCGGTTCGGGCCGCCGCTGACAAGATGGCGCAGAACACCGCCGACGCCATCCGCGGATTGGCCACCTCGCCGGCCGTGACCGCCGCGCCAGCCTCGTCGAGGCGGGCCAGGCCTTCGGTGATCTGTCCGGCCGAGACCAGCGCTAGGCCGCTGTCGGCCAGCGCTCTCACCTCCAGGTCGGCGTCGCCGAACTCGCGAGCGATCGCCAGCGCCCGCTCGGAAGCGGCCGTCAGCGCGGGGATGTCCGACTCCCAGCACGCCAACAACGCCAGCTCCAAATACCCTTCCTCCAGGCACGGACCGTGTTCGGCGGCCAACCGGCGTCCCCTGGCCTGCCAGCCCTTCGCCGCCGCCAGGTTGCCAAGGAAGCCGTAATGGACCCGGGCCAGGCCGGCCGCCACCCGGATAGCCGCCGGCCCTTGACCGGAAGTGCGATAGCCGCGGAAAGCCCGTTCAAGCCAAACCCGCGCTGCCGGATAGTCGCCCTTCGCCTCCGACAGCTGAGCCCTGGCCTCGTCCACCTCCGGTGCTTCACCGCCGGCCGCGGCACTTGCCAGCAACTCGTCAGCCGCGGCCAGATCACCCGTCTGCAGGGCGGACAAGGCCGCGTCGAGCACGCTGCGCCTGTCCAGGTCCAGCCCCTCGCCGCGACTCGCCTCCGCCATGCCCGAAACGGTATGGGACTGCCGGTCCCAACTGAAGACTCGCCGCGAGAATGCCGCGTCCGGTCCGCCGGCCTCGGCGAGCGCGTACCGAAGTCTAATGTGGACGAACACCGGGCCGTACCTGTCTTGGGACGACGCAAGGATTTCGGAAACAGGGCCCGCAACCGCCCTCGATCCAGGACACATTCTGTCCTGGATCGCTCCTACCGTCAGCCGGGAGCAACGACGAGGGAGACCGCCATGACGACCAGCCTGATCGCCTCGACCACCGCCGCCGGCGTGCTGCCCGCGGCCCAGCCGTTCGATCTGCGGACCTCGATCCGGTTCCTGCGGGGCTTCGGCGCCTGCAAGGGCGACCAGGTCATGACCGACGACACGCTGACCAAGGCGATCGCCATCGGCGGACAGGCCGTCGTGTTCACCGTCAGCCCGTGCGACGGCGGCGTCGACTACACGCTGAGCTCGGACCGGGCCATCTCGCCCGACCTGCGCGCGGCCGTGCTCGCCAAGATCGACGGCTACCTCAGCCTGTCCGACGACCTCGCCGAGTTCTACGCCCAGGCCGCCGACGACCACCCCGACTACGCACGCCTGGTCAAGGCGCTCTGGGGACTGCACCAGGTGCGGTTCCTGACCGTGGCCGAGATCGGCGTCTGGGCGATCCTCTCCCAGCGCACCCCAAAGAACGTGTCGACCGCGCTCAAGCGCCGGATCACCGAGCGGTTCGGCCGCACGATCGCCTACGACGGACTGCGCTTCCAGGCGTTTCCCGAACTCACCGATCTGCGGCAGCTCGAGGTCGCCGACTGGCTCGCGATCGTCAAGAACGCGCGCAAGGCCGAGTACCTCGCGAGTCTCGTCGAGGGCCTGCTCGACATCGGCGAGGACTACCTGGCGACGGCCTCCTACGGGCAGGCGACGAAAGCCCTGCGCGGCATCAAGGGCGTCGGCGAGTTCTCCGCCGCCGCGATCCTCCTGCGTGGCCTGGGCCGGATGGACCACGTCCCCCTGGAAATGCCCGCCTTCGCCGACGCGACCGCCAAGGTCTACGGACCCGGCTACGACAACCAGCGGCTGCGCAGCCGGTACGGGGACAACCTCGGCTACTGGGCGTACTACCTGCACACCGGCCTCGGCGCCCTGCGCGGCGAAGCCCTCGGGGCGATCGCGTGCGAGACCGGGCGATGACCTCTTCCCGGCGCCGCGACGAGGTGAACCCGAGCACCGGCCGCGATGAACCCTCGTCGAGTGACCCGACTCCGGGCCCATTGTCCCCCGCTCCCCTCGTTTTGAGTTCGGCAGCCTCGGCTGGACGCGCAACGCGGTCGCGCACGCCAACGCCCGGCCACCGTCATCGACCGCGCTGGCCACGGCTCGACGCCGACGCCGTCAACCCGTACAACCGCCATGCCGGCCACTCACCGACGGCGGCATGGTTCATCCGGCCACGGGCGGCGGCGTGAATCCGCCGATGACCTCGGCGGCCAGTTCGGCGAACGTGATCGCGGTGTCGTCCTCGTGGCGGGGGCCGAGGATCTGCACGCCGACCGGCAGCCCTCCCGGTGCGCGGCCGGCCGGGGCGCTGAGCGCGGGCAGACCGGCCAGGGAGGCGTGCGCGATCCAGAACCCCAGTTCGTGATAGGGCCGCTCGTCGTCCGGCCCGAGGCGAGGGAAGGCCGTGGTGCAGGTGGCCGGGCAGAGCAAGACATCGAACTCGGAGAAATACCGGTCCCACGCGGCGCGCGCCGCCATCCGCCGGTCCTGCTGCTCCACCACCGCCGGCAGCCCGGCGAAATCCGGGTCCCCGCCGTGGAAGGCGAAGAATTGCCGCACCTGGAATCCGAAAGACTCGGCCTGGCCGACCGGGTCGATCCCGTCCGGCCAGCCTTCCACGATCGTCGCGCCCGCCGCGCCCAGGGCGTCCACGGCGTCCGACAACACGGCGCCCACATCGGAGGCGACGGCGGCAGCCGGATGGTCGAGCACCGCCCCGACCCGGAAGTCGGTCAACCGGGCATGACGCGGGGGTGCCAGGCGCCAGGTGTAGGCCTTGGCGTCCGGACCGCTCGGCCCGGCGGTGACGCGTAGTGCGGTCCGCAGGTCAGCGGCCGAACGAGCCAGCGGCCCGATCGAGGACAGGAAGGCCATCTCAGTGGACCCGGCGGGCGGGCCCGGCGGCTGGAACCCCTCCAGCGGAACCGTGCCGGCAGTAGGTTTCAGCCCGTACACCCCGCAGAAGCTGGCCGGGATCCGGATCGAACCGGTCAGGTCGGAGCCGTACTCCAGAAAGGACAAGCCGGCCGCCACCGCGGCCGCCCCGCCCCCGGTCGAGCCACCGGGCGAGCGCGTGCTGTCCCACGGGTTGACGGTCCTCCCGTACACCGGGTTGACGCACTCCACGACGTCGGCCAGCATCTGCGCGACATTGGTCGTGCCGAACACCACCGCACCGGCCGAACGCAGCCGCGACACGACCACCGCGTCACGCTCGGCGACATGGTCGGCGAAAGCCGGGTCGCCCCAAGTGGAACGCATCCCGGCGACGCGGATGCCCTCCTTGACGGTCATCGGCACCCCGTGCAACGGGCCCGCCTGCGCGCCTCGGGCCAGCGCCCGGTCAGCGTCATCGGCAGCACGGAGCGCGCTCTCTCGGCGCAGCTCCACCACCGCGTTCACTCCAGGGTTCACCGCGTCGACGCGATCGAGCACCAGCTCGACCAGCTCCCGCGCAGACAGCCGGCCCGCACGGAGCTCCTCCGCGATCCCGGCAGCGGACCGCAACAATATGTCGTTCATGGCCCCGGTGTACGGCCTCACACAGTGTCAGAGTCAACACACGCGACCAGCCGGAGCGCACGGGCCGACGTTCGTCTCGGCGCTGATTTCTAAGCTTGGTCCGGAAAGGACATTCACATCCTCGACGCCATTCCCGGCGCGGCCATTGATCCGAACAGATTCTGCGCCGCCGCCCGCACTCTGCCCCGCATGTGGTCCGGACACGGGCTTGCGACCCGCGACCCGCCCCGGACGACGGCTTCGTCTACCTGACCGGCCCGTGCGACGCCCCGGCGGATTCGTCGGATACCGCCCGTCCTACCGCCTGCCGATCGCGCTGCCCGACCTCCGCTGACTGCGGATCCGCGACGTGGCATTCGCCCCGCTCCCTGCCTGAATCGTCAGCACAGCCCGCAGCCGCCGCCAGCACGACCGGCCAGCGTTGGCCCCCGGCTCCGGGTCAGTCGCTCAACTCTTCCGGCACCGCGATCGCGTCGACCAGGGCGCCGTTGCGCAGGACGGTGACCTCCATCGGCTGCCCGATCGAGTCGGAGAACAGGCGCTTCTGCAGCGACTGCGCGTCGCCGAGCGGCACGCCGTCGACCGCGAGCACCAGGTCCGCCGCCTTCAGCCCGCTGCGCGCGGCGGGACTGTTCTCGACCACCTCCACGATCCGCAACGCCGTACGCTGCCCGAACCGGTCAGCCTGAACCGGAGTCAACGGCGCGGGCGTACTGACCAGACCGAGGTAGCCGCGCCGCACCCGACCGTCGTGCATGAGCGCGTGAATGATCCGATGAGTAGTCGCGTTGACCGGCACCGCCAGCCCCAGACCGACGCCGGCGACCGCGGTGCTGATCCCCACCACCCGGCCGCGGCTGTCCGCCAGCGCACCGCCCGAATTGCCGGGATTCAGCGCCGCGTCGGTCTGGATGACGTCCTCGATCAGCCGGGCCGCGCGCCGAGTCCTCGCCGGCATGCTCCGGCCCAGCGCGCTGACCACGCCCGCGGTGACCGTTCCGGCCAGCCCCAGCGGGTTGCCGACCGCGACCACGAGCGAACCCACCCGCAACCGGTCCGCATCACCGAATTCCGGCGGCGCGGGCAGCGGCCGGTCCGCCCGCACGACCGCCAGGTCCGACAGCGGATCCCGGCCCACCACATCGAAACTCGCCACAGTGCCGTCCGCGAACTGGGCCGTCCCCCGGTCCCCGTCGGCAACCACGTGGGCATTCGTGACCAGATGGGACTCGCCGGTCAGCACCACCGCCGACCCGGCCGACTCGCCGCGCGAGGACCGCACGCGCAACGCCGCCACGCGCGGCGTGAGCTGCTCGGCCACCGACGTGACGATCGCCGAATAGACGTCCATCGCCCCGGCGTCGATCTCGTCGTTCTCCATGACCGCACAACGCCGCCGGCGAAGCACCCGATTCCCCAGTTCACCCACGGCGAACCGGACCGCGATGCCCGATCAACTCGCGGCCCAGTCCGCCGCCGTCGGCCAGACCGTTCATCCGGCAGGTTGTGCGGCAGCTGATCGGCAGCAGCACATGCCGCGAGCTCATTGCGCGACATACCGCGTGTCCGGCGACGTTGCCTGGCCTCGAACGCCACTGCTCGCGCCGAACCTGGCACCATCCCGGCGGCAGCGAACTCGTTGTCGTTGAGTTCCCGACGGACGTCCAGCGGCGGGCTAGGTCCGCCAGAGAGTTCCCCGCCGCGGATCAACCGCTTGGCGGCTCCGAAAAGTCACCATCGCCGGGGTGCCGTTGCTCGCGCTCCTGGGCAGCCCGTTGCTGATCGTCAAGCAACCGCTGATTCTGGGGCCGAAGGGCCGACTTCCGGCCCAGCGGCCGCCACCAGCGCCGCGTCCTCACAGACCGAGCCTCCAACCGGGCAGCGAGACTCGATGCCAGCTGGGCATCGCCTACCTGACGCGCAGCAGCCACCATGACGTGTTCCGGCGAAACGTACGGGTGCCGCCGGAGGGCCGCCTCGTGCGCCGCGGCGGCCAGGAGCTGCTCCAGCGTGGCCGTTCGCGGGTACTGGGATGCCAGAGATGAATACGCGAGACGGCCGAGCAGCTCAGCGGGCGTCGACACCCCGTCAAGTGCCGCCCTGAGCGGCCGAGTCATCCCCAGCGGCATGCTTGAACTGTACGTCGGCGTCGCAACGGCAGCGATCAAAGAACCAGCGAGGCATCGCGACCGAACAGATTCAGTCGGGCGCTCTCGTGTCCCGCACAAGGTGCGTGCCACGACTGCCCCAGCAGTTTGCCGTTCGAGCCGATGCAGAACACCGGTCTCGCACCCGAATTCGGACTCTCCGCCCGGATCGCGTTCTGGCCATGCGATATCGCCCACCCGCCGCGCCGTTCAGTACACCGTGGCCTGCACCGGCAAGCACGCCGCTTGCGCCACCAACATGTTTGGCAGTTGCAGCGAACCCGCGCCGTCGAACCAGCTCGACGCGCTCAGCGACCCCGCGTCAAAATCGATACTAAATCGCCCTCGCTCACGGCCAAAAACCCAGATCGTCGATCTGGACTCTTCTCCCCCGCTTGCACTCGAACCAAGAACCCTTCGGTTAATTGTGGCAAGCCATTTCGGCCGGATATCATTCAATCCGGCTGGAACTTTTGCGATCCATGATTATCTGGTTCAACGTCTACTTACCTCAGTGGGGATCGACGCGGCTGCACCAACCAGGTGCGGCACCGCAGCAGCGGCTGCGCGCTGGATATCGGCGATAGCTGAAGACGTCCCTGCGAAAGCACGGCATCGTGTTGCGGTGCGACTACCACGGTACTGGTCCCTCGTCATTGAAGAATCCACCGGTCGGGCCGTCGTCGGGCAACGTGGCGAGATCGACGATGATGCGTGCTCCTTCGGCGACCGACCGGCCTCGTTACGCCGTCGGGTCGGAGGCCCTTGCCCAGAAACGATCGTCGGCGTCCTGCAGCCGCCGGTCGGCGCCGACCAGGTGGGTACGCGCCGCTTCGCTCGCCGCTCTCGGGTCGCGGGCGCGGATGGCCGCGGCGATCGCGGCGTGTTCGTCGCGGACCTGCTCGACGAAGTCCTCGCGGCGGGCTTCGTTGGCACGGGTGACCTGGATGCCCGTGCGCATGACCTCGCCGAGGTAGCGCACCGTTTCCGCCAGCACCGGGTTGCCGCTCGCGTCGGCGATCGCCCGGTGGAACGCCAGGTCCTCGTCGACCCCGTCGCCGCCGGCCGCGACGGCCGCGTCGATCGCGGCCAGCGCTTCGCCGATCCCGGCGAGGCCCGCTTCGTCGGCGCGCTCGGCCGCCAGCCCGGCCGCCTCGGCCTCCACCGCGCGCCGGACCTCGACGATCTGGAGCACTTTCGCCTTGATCCCCGGGCTGAACGATTCGTCCACGGACAGGTCGAGCGGCGCCGTCTGCGGCTTGAGCACGAACACGCCCGAGCCCTGCCGCGATTCGACGAGGCCGGCATTGCGCAGCATGGAGATCGCCTCCCGCACGACCGTGCGGCTCACGCCGAGCTGCTCCACGAGCGCGACCTCGGTGGGCAGCTTCGACCCGACCGGCCACCGGCCGCTGCTGATCTCCTCGGTCAGCACGGCCGCCGCCCGGTCCGCCATTTTCGTCGACGCGTTCACCCTGGTCAGCACAACGACATGCTACCGGCCGGCGGCAGCCCGGTCCCGGGCGAACGCACGGACGACGTCGAGCGCGCCGGCGTCCGCGTGCAGGCCCAGCTCCGCGGCCCGCCGGTTGTCGAACCGGGCCGGCCAGGAGCCCACGATCGCCTCGACGGCCGGGTCCCGCCGCATCTCCACCAGCGCCCGGGCGTCGCTGCCGCCCACGGACTCCAGTGCGTCCAGCAGGTCCTGGACGGTCACGGTCAGCGCGGGCAGGTTCACCGGAATCCGGCCGCGGAGCCGGCCGGGTCCTTCCCCGCGCTCCGCTTCCGCGACGGCCAGAAGGCCGTTCACCGTCCGGGCCGGCGAGGCGATGGCGACTTCCAGCGACGGGTCGACCGGACATACCGCGGGCTCGCCGTTCAACGGCTCGCGCACGATCGAGGACAGGAAGCTCGAGGCCGCGGCATTCGGCCGCCCGGGGCGAACCGCCACGGTCATGAGCCGGACGATCCGGCCGTCCACCGTGCCCTTCCGGGTCGCGTCGGCGATGAACTGCTCGCACGCGAGCTTCTGCACGCCGTAGCTGGACTGCGGCGCCGGCAGCGTCGTCTCGTCCACAATGGACGGCAGGGGCGCCGCCGGGTCGGCGCCGTAGACGGCGACGCTGCTGGAAAACACGAAAGTCGCGACCCGGCCCGAGGCGGCCTGCTCGCGGCACGCTGCCAGCAGGGCGCGGGTGGCGTCCACATTGGACCGCATGCCCAGCTCCGTATCCGCCTCGACCTCCGCCGAGACCGCGGACGCGAGATGGATCAGCACGTCGACCGGTTCGGCGAACAACCGCGGCACGACCTCCGCCAGATCGCCGGTGACCGCCTCGACGCGCGGGTCCGAGACGCGGGCCGGCATCCGGTCGGCGAGCACCAGCGAGGTGACCTCCGAGCCGCGGAAAACACCGCGTTCCAGCAATTCCCCGGCGACCAGCGACCCGATGAACCCCGCGCCGCCGGTGATGACGATTCTCATTGCACTCCACCGCATTCCGCAATCCAGCCAAGACCGGCCGACGTCTCCCCGGCCGGGTGGTACTCGCAGCCGATCCAGCCGTCGTAGCCGAGTTCGTCCACGACGGCCAGCACCCGCCGCAGGTCGAGCTCGCCGCGGTCCGGCTCGTGCCGGTCGGGAACCCCGGCCACCTGCAGGTGGCGGACCCGGCCGGTCGGCAGGTCCCGGCGCAGCGTCGTCGTGACGTCGCCCTCGCTGACCTGAAGGTGATAGAGGTCCAGCTGAACCCCGAGGTTGGCGGCACCGATCTCGCTCACGAGCGCGTGCGCCTCGGCCTGACGAGTCAGCAGGTAGCCGGGCATGTCCCGGTGGTTCAGCGGCTCGACGAGCACCTCGAGGTCGCCGGCCTGCGCCGCAGCCCACGCCAGGTTGTTCCGGTAAGTGTCCAGCCGGCGCGGCCGGTCCTCCGGCTCGCCGACCCCGGACATGACGTGCACCCGCGGGCAGGAGAGTGCATCGGCGTAGGACAACGCGGCCGTGAAGGCCTCTTTGAACTCGTCCTCGCGTCCGGGGACGCCGGCGATGCCCCGCTCCCCCGCCGCCCAGTCGCCCGGCGGCGCGTTGAACAGCACCTGCCGCAGGCCGTTGTCCTCGAGCCGGGCGCGCAACTCGCCCGGCTCGTAGTCGTAGGGAAACAGGTACTCGACCGCGGTGAAACCGTCGGCGGCAGCCGCGGCGAACCGGTCGGGGAACGCGTGCTCGGGGTAGAGCATCGAGAGGTTGGCGGCGAAACGAGGCATCGGCGATTCCTTTCCCTCAGCGGTTCACGGTGCGCTTGTCGGTCGTCAGCACCGCGAGGGCGCCGATCACCAGCACTCCGGCGAGGACGAACATCGGCACGACGCTCGATCCGGTCGAGTCCTTGATGGCGCCGATCATGTACGGGCTGACGAACCCGGCGAGGTTACCCACCGAGTTGATCACCGCGATCCCGGCCGCCGCGCCCACGCCGCCGAGGAACGACGTCGGCAGCGACCAGAACAGCGGTGCGCAGGTGAGCACGCCCGCGGCCGCGATCGACAGCGCGATCAGCGACAGCACGACCGAGCCGTGCACCGCGGCGGCCGCCGAGAAGCCCGCCGTGCCCATCAACGCGGGGATCACCAGATGCCAGCGGCGTTCCCGCCTCCGGTCGGCCGAGAAGCCGAAGAAGTTCATCGCGACCAGCGCCGCGACGTAGGGCACGGCGCTGAGCAGCCCGATCGCGACGACGCTTTTGACCCCGCTGGACTTGACGAAGGCCGGCATCCAGAAGGTCAGCGCGTACTGCCCCATCACGAAACAGAAGTAGATGAAGGCCATCAGCCACACCTTCGGGTTCCGGAAACCCTCGGACAGCTTGCCGTGGCCGACGGTGCGGCCCGCGTCCTCGGCGACCGCCTTTTCGACTACGGCCTTCTCCTCGTCGGAAAGCCATTTCGCGCCGCGCACGGAGTCGTCGAGATAGAACAGGCACCAGACGCCGACCGCGATCGCGGGCAGCGCCTCCAGCACGAACAGCCATTGCCATCCGGCCAGGCCACCGACCTGGTCGAAAGTGTGCATGATCCAGCCGGACAGCGGATTGCCGAAGATGCCCGCGACCGGGATCGCCGACATGAACAGCGCGATCGCCTTGGCGCGCCGCTGCGCCGGGAACCAGTAGGTGCAGTAGAGAATCACTCCTGGGTAGAAGCCCGCTTCGGCGACGCCGAGCAGAAACCGCAACGCGTAGAACGACCATTCGTCGCGGGTGAACATCGCCGCCGCGGACACCACGCCCCAGCTGATCATGATCCGCGCGATCCAGACGCGGGCGCCGACCTTCTGCAGCAGAATGTTCGACGGCACTTCGAACAGGAAATAGCCGATGAAGAACAGTCCGGCGCCGAGGCCGAACGCCGCGTTGGACAGGTTCAGGTCTTTGGACATCTGCAGCTGCGCGAACCCGACGTTGACCCGGTCCAGATAGGACACGACATAGCAGAGCATCAGGAACGGCACGATCCGCAGCACGACTTTGCGGAACACGGCTTTTTCCGTGACCCGCTCGGACACGGACCGGTCTACCGGCGTGGACATGCGACCTCCTTGTCGCTGGGTGAGGCTGGGGAGGGAGGGAGCGGCCGTCGCCGGTCACCACGGGGCGGAAAAGGCGTCCCGAAGTTCGGCGATGGCGGAGTCGGCGAGCGGTCGCGGCCGGTGGCCGGTGAGCACCCACAGGCGGGCGGTCTCTTCGGCTTCCTCGAGGGTGGCCATCGCGGTCGCGACGTCAGGCCCCCATACGACCGGGCCGAGTCGTTCGAGCATGACCGCGCGCAGGGACGGCCGGGCCGCGATCGCGGCCTCGACCAGGTCCGCCACCTCGGGATCGCCCGGGCGGCGGTACGGGATGAGCGGCAGGTGGCCGACTTTCATCACCTGGTACGGCGTCAGCGGGGGCAGGATGTCGTCCTGCGACCACACGCCGAGCAGCGTCAGCGCCACCAGATGGGTGGCATGAGTGTGGATCACGACGCGCGCCGAGGGGACGGCGGCGTAGATGCGCCGGTGAAGGGCGAGGGTCTTGCTCGCCCGGTCCCCGGACAGTTGGGCGCCGTCGGCGGCGACGTGCGCGAGCCGGTCGGCCTCGAGGAAACCAAGCGGCGCGTCGGTCGGGGTGATCAGGTATCCGTCGTCGACGCGCATGCTGATGTTGCCGGCGCTGGCGTGGACATATCCGCGGGCGAACAGGCTCGCGCCCGCGCGCACGACGTCGGCGCGTCCGGTCATCGCAACGACTCCAATGCCTTTGTGAAGAAGTCGGGGGTGCCGAAGTTTCCGCTCTTCAACGTGATGTGCAGGGTTTCGCCGCCGGGCAGGGTGGCGGCGCACCACGGAACGCCGGGATCGATTTGGGCGCCGATCCTGAGCTGATCGACGCCGAGAGCCTGAACGACGGCACCGGAAGTCTCGCCGCCCGCGACGACCAGGCGGCGCACATCGCGCTCGATGAGCCCACGCGCCACTTCGGCCAGCGCGTGCTCGACGAGGGCGCCGGCCTCGCTCGCGCCGAGCCGCCCCTGCACCGACCGGACTGCCTCCGGGGCGGCAGTCGAGTAGACCAGGACCGGACCGGCCGCGAGGTGACGGTCGGCGAAGGCCAGCGCCTCCGCGACGACCGGCTCGCCGGCCGCGATCCGCAGCGGTTCCACCACAAAGGACGGAACCCCGGCGCGGATCGCGCGCTGGACCTGGCCGTTGGTCGCGGTCGAAACCGAGCCGGACAGGATCGCGGCCCGCCCGCTCGCGGCCGGGAGACTCGCCGCGTCGGCGGACGGCGTGATGCCCCAGTTCGCGGGGAGGCCGATCGCGATGCCCGAACCGCCGGTCACCAGCGGCAATTCCGCCAGTGCCGGGCCGATCCGGACCAGATCGCCGGTGGTCACGGAATCCACTATGGACAGTGACACGCCGTCGGCGCGCAGCGCGGAGAACCGTTCCCGGACCGCGTCCGGACCCGCGGCGACGACGGCGTGCTCGACGAGTCCGATCTTGCCCCTCGACTGCGCCTGCAGCACCCGGACCAGATTGGAATCGGTCATCGGGGTCAGCGGGTGATTCCGCATCCCGCTGTCGGACAACAGCTCGTCGCCGACGAAGAGGTGTCCTTTGTAAACAGTGCGGCCGTTGTCGGGGAACGCAGGGGCAGCCACCGTGAAGTCCGCGCCGAGCGCGTCGAGCAGCGCCTCGGCGACCGGGCCGATGTTTCCGTCCGAAGTGGAATCGAACGTGGAGCAGTACTTGAAGTAGATCTGCTCGGCGCCCGCCGCGCGCAGCCAGGCAAGCGCTTCCAGCGACTGTGCGACAGCGTCCGCGGCGGGAATGGTGCGCGACTTGAGCGCGACCACGACGGCGTCGGCAGCGAGGCCGGACGGCGGTCCGGCGGGAGTGTTGATCGTCTGGACGACGCGCATGCCCGCCCGCACGAGGTTGTTGGCCAGGTCGGTGGCACCGGTGAAGTCGTCGGCGATGCAGCCGAGGCGGATTCCCATGTCAGCGCCCCGCCTTCGGCAGGTCCACATCCGGGAAGATCTTGATGACCGCGCTGTCGTCTTCGCCGCCGTGGCCCTGCGCGGACGCCTGCAGGAACATCTGCAACGCGGTCGAGGCGAGCGGCGCCGGCGATTTCTGAGGCCGGGCCGCGTCGAGGACGAGGCCCAGATCCTTGACGAAGATGTCCACCGCGGACAGGGGCGTGTAGTCGGCGGCGAGCACGTGCGCCATCCGGTTCTCGAACATCCACGAGTTGCCCGCGCTGTGGGTGATCACCTCGTAGATGTCGTCCGCCGCGATCCCGGCCTTGATTCCCAGCGCCATCGCCTCCGCGGCAGCGGCGATGTGCACCCCGGCGAGCAACTGGTTGACGATCTTCACCGTCGACCCCTTGCCCGCCGCGTCGCCGAGGCGATACACCGTCTCGCTCATCGCTTCCAAGACGGGATCCGCGACCGCGTACGCCTCCGGAGCGCCGGAGGTCATCATCGTGAGCTGCCCGGCGGCGGACTTGACCGCGCCGCCCGAGATCGGGGCGTCGAGATACCGGACGCCACGCTCGGCCAGCCGCTGCTCAAGCTCGGCCGACCACGAGGGTAGGACCGTCGAGCACATCACGAACACCGACCCGGGGCGCAACGTCTCAGCCGCGCCGTGGTCGCCGAAGAGCACCTGCTCCACCTGCGCCGCGTTGACGACGACGCTCACCAGCACCTCTACCTCGGCGGCAAGCTCGCCGGCCGTCCGGTACGCCGTGCCGCCGCCTGCCGCGAACTCGTCCGCGACACCAGGACGGGCGTCGACCACCCCGATTTCGAACCCGGCGGTCCGCAGCGACGAGGCCATCCCCCGGCCCATCGCGCCCAAGCCGACCACCCCGACCCGCGGACGGGCGGCGGTGTCCTCGTGCATCTGGTCGCTCCTTTGCGGCACTCACGCGGACTTGGATTCCGCAGGTCATATGATGACATGCGGAATAATGAAGGCCTGGGGCGCAGTCGTCAAGAGCTGCGCTTCGACCCGGCCGCACTAGAGACGGCCACTGAGCACCAGTCGATGAGGACCTGGCAGCGGGGCAAGGTGAGCGACGGCACAGTGTGACCAATGCTCGCCGTCGTGCCACTCGAGTTCACCTCGCGGTCGATTTCCCGCAAGCAGCCGCGGCTAGCGTCCCGGCGTCCTATGTGGACAACTCAGGGTTTTGCCGGTAGGTGCAGGAGGCACGCATGAGATTTCGGGGCCGGGGCGGGCTCGTCAAGTTCGCCGCAGGCGTGGTGGCACTCGGCGCGGTCGGGGCGTCACTCGTCGGAGCAAACAGCAGCGCCGCCGCATCCGCGGACAGCGACGGCCACGGTGCGAAGCCGCACATCGGTCACGTGTGGACGATCATCCTGGAGAACAAGTCCTACGAGGCGACGTTCACCGGACTGAACAAGAACGACTATCTGTGGAAGACGCTCCCGTCGTACGGCGAGTTGCTGACGCAGTACTACGGCACCGGTCACTTCAGCCTGGACAACTACATCAGCCTCGTCTCGGGCCAGGCCCCGGCACCGGACAACCAGGCCGACTGCGACCAGTACAAGGACGTCGCGCCGGGGACCCCGGCCGCCGACGGCCAGGTCCACGCCTCCTCCGGCTGCGTGTACCCGTCCTCGGTCAAGACGCTGTTCAACCAGCTGGACGGCAAGCACCTCCCCTGGAAGATCTACAACCAGGACATGGGCAAAGACGCCACGCGCGAGGACGCCTACCGGTGCGGCATCCCGGGCGACCCGTCCGGCGCGGGCGTGAAGGACCCGGGCGGGGCGACGCCGACTGACCAGTACGTCGCCAAGCACAACCCGGCGCCGTGGTTCCGCTCGATGATCGACAACCCGGCCGCGTGCAAGAACGTGGTGCCGCTCGACGGCCTGGCGGCAGCCCCCGGGCACCCCGCTGAGCCCGGCATCGCCAACGACCTCAAGTCGATCGACACCACGCCCGCGTTCTCCTGGATCTCCCCCGACAACTGCTCCGACGCGCACGACGCGACGTGCAAGGGCGACAACCTCAGCGGCGACCCGAACAACCACCAGGGCGGCCTCTACGCGGCGGACCTGTTCCTGAAGAAGTACATCCCGATGATCATGGCCTCGCCGGCGTTCCAGAAGGACGGCCTCATCCAGGTCGTCTTCGACGAGGCCATGCCTCCGTACAAGATGTACGGCAACTCGACCGCCGACTTCCCCTACAACGCCGGCCCGTGGGGCCCCGAGTCGTCGCCCGTTCTCGGCACGGACAGCAAGACCGGCCAGCCGGTCGCGGCCGAAGCCAACACGGCCCAGTCCGTCGTCGCGTGCTGCAACGAGCTTCCGGGCCCGAACACCGACCAGCCGGGCGCACAGGCCTTCCACCAGGACACGACTCCGGGCGGCGGCATCACCGGCGCGGTGATGATCTCGCGGTTCATCAAGCCGGGTTCGGTGAGCAAGCAGCCGTACAACCATTACAGCTGGCTGCGCAGCATGGAGGACCTGTTCGGCATCGACGAAGGCGGCACTGACCACCACGGCCACCTGGGCTACGCCGCGGCCGACGGGCTGCGCCCGTTCGGCGGCGACATCTACAACAACCCGTCCGGCAAGGCGCTCCCCCCGACCCCGTCGGGCGCGATCGTCTACCCGGCCGTCGCGGGCGCCGGCGCGACCGGCGAGCCCGTGATCCCGGCCGGCAGCGTCTACGCGCGCTGACCACCGGATCTCCGTCGCATCCCGGAAAGGCCGAGCACACCTCGTGACCACCAGCCATTCCGCGACCGTGCGCCGGGCCGGCACCCGCCGGCCCGGCGCCCGCCGCGGCCACTCCCTGCTGAGCCTGCTCACCGCCTCCGCGCTCGCCCTGGGCACGGCGGCCTGCAGCACGTCCACCGCCGACGACTCCGCGCACGACGTCGTGCAGAGCCTTGGCGCCGTACCGATTCCGACCGCGCCGGCGACCGAGCCAACGCCGACCGCCGACCAGCAGCACCCGCAACTCCTCGCGATCGGCGCCCCGGTCGAGGCGATCCTCCCCACCGGCCGTGCCACCATCACCGCGCTCGGCCCGGAGATCGACCTGCCCACCGGCACGACGAAACCGCCCGAGCAGGTGAACGGCACCATCACGCTCCGCGTCGCCACCGAGTCCGGCTCGATCACCGTCGCCGCGACCGACCTGACGAGCCGCGACGACAGCGGCAACGACATCCGGCTCACCCCAGTCGGTGCCAGCGGAGCTACCGGTACGCCGGGCACCGCTGCGGAGCTCAAGGTAGCGGCGACCTTCCACACCGGGGCCGCGCAGATCACCCTTCGCCACGCGGGGAAGATCATCGCTCTCTGGACCTTCAACGTCGAAAACGGCTGAGCAACTCAGGCGCACGAACGCCGATGAAATAGCCGTGGCTGTCGGGCAGCGGAGTGAGGCTGCCCAGGAACCCCGGCAGCACGGCGCGGCCACGTCAGCCCGCCTCCGGGCCGCAGCGAATGATGGCAGTCGTTGCGGGCGAGGCGAGGTCGGCGTACATCGTGAATCCTCGAGGCACATCTGGCTTGGAAACCCGCTCAGGGCAATCGGCGTGCCGCTCGGCGCAGTGGTTCAGCTGCTGCTCCGCCTCGGCTGCGGACGGGGAGCTGAACACCTCGCGGACTTTCAGGTCGCGGTGCCAGTGGCCCGGGCGTTCGAGCCTTTGCTCCTCTTCCTCCAGGTTCCGCCATGGTGAACTCGCGGCTCTGGATTTCCTTGTCGATCTCGGCGTCGCATTTGCCGCGATCGGCGAGGAATTCGCGCCATTTGTCCTCGCGATCGGCAGTGAACAGCGCGACCAGGACCAGCCGCTTCTCCACGGCGTCACGCTCACGAATGCATCACGCGCTACCTCACGAGACGTGCCGAACGCGAGCGGGCAAACAGGGTCAGTGTTCCTGTCGATGAGGCGGCTCCGCGGCCTGCTCTGCCCCATTGGCGAGGGTTTGCCACGATTCCCGCGGCGCGCTCGTCACGACGAACCACAACGGAGTCCGGCCCAGCCGCCACACCAGGCGGGTGAGGATCCGCTTGAGCAGCAGCCAGCCCAACACCGCCACCAGAGCGCCGAGAAGGAGGCCGGCCGCGACGTCGTGCGGGTAGTGGGCGGCGATGTAGACCCGCGCGAACGCGATCGCCACCGCGGCGACCGTCGCGATCCAGCCCAGCAGCCGACGGCGCGCGACGAACAGGCCGGCCGCGACGGCACCGGCCATCGTCGCGTGGTCGCTGGGAAACGAGAAGTCCGCGCTGCGATCGGCCAGGACGAGCAGGTGCGGCATCGTGGTGTAAGGACGAGCTTCGTGGGCGGCGTTGACGATCGGCTGGTTGATCCCGACCGCGGCGAGAGTGCCGACCCCCGCCCAGATCGCGGCGGCGACCCCGGCCGGATCGCCCGCGCGGCGGGCGCTCCACCATCCGGCCACCAGCAGCACCGCGAACAACGCGATGCCGTAGGTCGCGTAGCCGTACATCAGGCCGTGCAGCCACGGGGTGGCGCGGGCGAAGTCGTTGACGGCGTTCATCAGTCCGCTGTCGGGGATGCCGGAGTCGGCGGCCGCTGTCAACGCGGTGGTCATGGCAGTGGCTCCTGGAGTGCGGATCGTGGAAGAGGGCCCAGGACTATGACAAGAGTGGGAGAAGTTCAACGCTGACTGTAGACGACCCGGCCAGGGTGGAACTGCGCCGGCTGGTGGCCAGTCCGAAGTGGATGGTCGGTCAGGGGCCACTGCTCGCCCTCGCGCAGCTCGGAAGCCAGCAGGCGTACGCCCGTGGCACGTTGTCGTGGTCGCTGCCCGCGCTCGTGCTGACGGACCGCTTGCCGCGGTACCCGCTGCGCGTTTCACCGGCCGAAAATCCCGTTCCAGCCGGGCCGGCGACAGCGTCGGCTTCCGATCCCGCCAGGAGTCACAGGGCTCTCCACCATGACCTGGTTTCCCGCCTGGCCCGACAGTCTCATTCCTTCTTCCGGACGGGCGGGAGCGATCGTGGCAGGCCGAACGATGGCAGCGCGGTGTTCTCGAAGCGGGTCAGTGCGCAGATCCGGTCGCCGGTGAGCGTGAGGACGAAGATGCCGGTTCCGGGGCGAACGCCGGCATGGGTGCGCAGGTACGTGCCGAACGCCGGTTGACCGTTGGCTCGAGTCGGTACGAGGTCGAACGTGCGGCCGGTGCCGAAGAGCGCGGCGCAGAAGCCGGCCACGGCGGCTCGGCCCTCGTATTCCAGCGGCAGTGGCGGCATGGAGATGAAGGCGTCGTCGGTCAGGAGGGCTACCAGCGCGTCGACGTCGGCGGATTCGAACGCACTGACGAATTTCGCCGCGATCGCCTCCTCCGCGGGGGAACCTGCGGCGGGAGGCTCGCAGTCAAGGGCTTGCGGCCATCGGCTCCGCAGGCCGGTGCGGGCGCGTTTCAGCGCGCTCTTGACCGAGTCCGCCGTTGTGTCGAGCATGTCGGCCACCTCGTTGGTGGGGAATCCGAGCACGTCGCGCAAGACGAGGACGGCAAGCTGACGCGGTGGCAGGGCCTGAAGAGCGGTGATGAAGGCCAGGGAGATGGATTCGGTCTGCTCGTAGCGGGCCTCCGGGCCCAGCGGCACAGTGATCGCACCGTCGAGGAGCGCGTCGGGGTAGGGCTCGAGCCAGGCGACTTCGCCGAGGCGGGTCGGCTCGGGCGGTCGCACCCCGGGGATGTCCCACTCCTTGGCCGGACGCCGGCTGGCCGACCGGAGCACGCTCAGGCACCTGTTGGTGGCGATCCGGTAGAGCCAGGTGCGAATCGAAGCGCGACCGTCGAACCCGGCCAGGCCTCGCCAAGCGGACAAGAGGGTGTCCTGAAGAGCGTCCTCGGCGTCCTGGAAGGACCCGAGCATCCGGTAGCAGTGCACCTGCAGCTCGCGGCGGTGCGGCTCGCTCAGCGCCCGAAACGCGTCGCCGTCCCCGGCCCGCGCCCTGCTGATCAGGTCCAATTCCACCTTCGCCGCCTCTCGTCGCTGCCGCATTGTGTCGCGCTTCCGTCCTGTATAGACGCCGCCCGGCTGGCGAACGGGGCGGTTGATCAGCGCCCCGTTTCCCGGCGTCGCCGCGTCTAGATCCGCGACAGCCGACAACGTCGGCGACGAAGGCGCCGGTTCGGAGCCGGTGCCGCAGGTTTCGACCAAGGAGGTCAACGCCATGCGGAAGGTGATCGGGTACGTGCTGGTCTCGGCGGACGGCGTCTTCGAAGACCCGGTGGCCATGGGGGTCGGCCAGTACCAGGACGAGGCCTACCTGCGGGACGGTTTGGGCCTGCTGACGGCGTGCGACGCGATTCTCTTCGGCCGCCGCACCTACGAGGCGTTCGCTGAGCTGTATGGCGGCGGGACCCACAAAC
The DNA here is from genome assembly GCF_014174495.1 of Amycolatopsis echigonensis. GTDB lineage: Bacteria > Actinomycetota > Actinomycetes > Mycobacteriales > Pseudonocardiaceae > Amycolatopsis > Amycolatopsis echigonensis. The sequence goes on along the minus strand of NZ_JACJHR010000001.1, from coordinate 179,802 downwards.
CGATGTGGGCCGAGCGGCTCAATGCGATCCCGAAGTATGTGTTCAGCTCGACGCTGGAGAAGGGCGGCTGGGGAAACCCGACCGTCGTTCGAGGCGATGCGGTAGCCGAGGTGACCCGGCTCAAGCAGCGGGAAGGAGGGAACCTGTTGCTCATGGGCCACGGCCTGCTCGGGGAGACGCTGCTGCGGGAGCGGGTGATCGATGCGATAGACCTCGCTATCTACCCTTTTCTGGCGGGGTCCGGGAAACAGTTCTTTCGGGAGGGCCAGGACGCCAAATTGAGGCTCGTGGCTGTGAAGGCCTTCTCGAAAATCGTGAAGCTGACCTATGAAGTCGACAGATGAACGGAACGGCCTTGGCTCTGCACTCGGTTCAGCGGCAGCACCGGCTTTTGCCGGAATGGTCATCGGATCGCTTGCCCCAGTACTGAACTCGCCGGTTGATGCCGACCCGTTTTCCGCCGACGCGACGTCTGTCTCTTCGACGGCTCGGCCCATCTCGGCCGGAATCAAGCCAACCCAAGGAAACGAAGATGACATCCCGTACTTTCGTTCTCGTCCACGGTGCGTGCGATGCCGGATGGACCTGGCGGCCGGTCGCCCTGCACCTGCGCGCACGAGGCCACACCGTGCACACGCCGACGCTGCCTGGTCTGAACACCGGTGACCAGCCCGCGAACGTCCACCTCGCCGACACCGTCGACTACCTGGCCGGCTATGTCGAGCGCGCCGACCTGCGCCAGGTGGTCCTCGTCGGCCACAGCTGGAGCGGTTTCCCGGTGTCCGGAGCAGCCGCACGACTGGCCACCCGCATCTCACGTCTGGTGTACTGGAACGCATTCGTGCCGCACAGTGGCGAAACGATGATCGACCTGTGCCCGCCTCAACTCGGCGAGGTGTTCCGGGCGTCGGTTGCCGCGTCGTCGGACAACTCGGTCAAATTCCCGTTCGAGGTCTTCTGCACTGCCTTGATGCAAGATGCCACGGCCGAGACCCAGAAAACGATCTATTCGCTGCTGGAACGCCAGCCGTTCCACACCATCAGCGAAGCGCTCGACCTCACTGAGTGGGAGCGGCTGCAACTGCCGTCGTCCTACGTGCTGGGCACGGACGACATCTCCATGCCGCCAGGGGAATTCGCCTGGGCGCCCCGGTTCCCGCAGCGCCTGCCGGGAGCTCCGTTGATCTACACCGCGGGCAGCCACCTGGCACAGCTCACGCAGCCCGAATCCCTGGCCGAGGCGCTGATCCGAGCCGCTGAGGGCTAGTCGTCATCTCGGACTCGATCACCCGCACGCCCCGGCGGCGCCACTGTCACGACGCCGACGCACTGTGCCGGTTGCCGGGCGGCATTGCCCCAGGCCGAGGAAGCGCAGTGGAGAACGTTGTGGAGCTCGGAAGCACAGCAGGATGGGCATAATCGTGCACCCGGCGGCAAGGAAAATCCCGGGCTGGCGTTGAACGCCAGCCCGGGTTTTCTTCGTGTTGTGTGATGCGGGGCCGGAGGAGGATTCCGGATCTTCGCGGGGTTTCTGGCACCGCGGCTGGCTCGCCACGGGTGCCGAAAGCACGCAACACGATGGCTCCCCGCGGCACCCGCTGGAATCCGGCGGTGAGTGCTCCGGGGCGTGCGGTGGGCGACCAGCAGGGGGGGCTGGTCGCGATCCCGCTGGACACCGCCACGTCGAGCCCCCGCCCGAGCTGGAAAGGGTGCTGAACAGGCTGGGCCAATCCGGCTTTATCCTTCGCCACGCCCGTGTTCGCGCCCTTTCACCTCCGGCATAAGGCGTAGGCGGCGGCCTCGATCATCTCGTAGATGCCCGACTCGGCTGTTCAGGCCTCGCGGGCGCGCTCGTAGGTCAGGTGGGCAAGGCCGTTCCCCACGATCTTCGTGCGGATCAGGCGCAGAGGTCGCTTGTCGCTGGTCTCGCCGAACAGGCGCTCGCCCGCGCCGAGCACAACCGGGAAGACGGTCAGGCGCAACTCGTCGACCAGGTCGTGCTCCATCAGGGTGCGCACGAGCGGGCGGCTGGCGTACACGACGATCTCCCCCGGTATCTGGTGCTTGAGCTTCGAAACCTCGCTCACTGCCTCGCCCGACATGACGGTCGCGTTCGTCCATTTGGGCTCTTGGAGCGTCGCGGACACGACGTACTTGGGCAAGCGATTCAACCTGTCGACCCACTCGCCGCTCATCAACGGCGACCGTGCGCCGAAGTACTCGTCGCTCCGCCGGCCCATCAGCAGCGCCTCGGCACCCTGCGCCTCGGCCAGTTCGAGCTCCTCCCACGCCTCCCAGTCCTGGCCCATGAACTGCTGGAACCACCCGCCGTGCCTGAACCCTCCCTCGCCACTCGGGTCCTCGACGACGCCGTCGAGCGTGACGTTCTGGCTGACCACTATCTTTCCCATCTCGGTTCTCCTTGCTTTGCCTGGCGGGTGCTGCGTGCGTTGAGACGCGCGCGACGAGGGGGATTGAGCGACGAATTCCGGACGTGCTGGCGTCATTACAGTCATGCGGGCGAACGGAATAGCCGGTGCGAGACCACGTTGTTCACGACTCAGCGGCTTCCAGCACGGGACCGACCTCGACTCCGCCGCCGACCCGCATCACCGGGCAGTCCTTGGCCAGCGCCAGCGCGGAGTCCATGTCCTCGGCGGACACCACCGAGTAGCCGGCCATCCGGTAGTCACTGCCGCCGACCTCGCCGAGCGAGGCGTACTCGGTCACCGCGTTCCCGACGTCCGCAAGGGCCGATCCCAGCCCGCCGAACCAGGCCCGCCACTCGGCCAGCGTCCCGGCGCCGGGAGCGTAGCCGGAGGGCACACGGAAGGAGAAAACGTACTTGGCCATGATCTGTGGTCCTGTTCTGTGTCCGCGGCGCGCCCCGGACTGGGACCGCCTCCATCCGGGTAGACGCCACCGCCCGTCCGGACGGGGCGCTGCGATGCCCAGGATGCGGGCCGACGCACCATGTTTTCCTCCATTGCCGCTCCTCAGTCCTCCAGGTATCGGTTCGGCCCATGCGGGTCAGCGTGGCCAGCGGCTGCTCGGCCAGCCGCACCACGACGTGGCTTCGCCAGCTGACACACTTTCGCGGCAATTCAGACAACGGGGTCACTTCCGCATTTCAGGCGACAATAAGCATCGAAACAGCGGATTTCGGATCGCCCTGGCGGTCGTGGAGCGCGGTGTTCGCGCACAGGAACATGCGTGCGGCTTTCAGATTACGTCGCTGCCGCGTTACCCAAGGTTCGTCTGGCGCGCCCTGCCGATTCCATGCAGCGTGGTTAGGTTCTTCGAGCCGCGCGAATCAGCGAGGCACAACGTACGAAACTGCTCGTAATTCGCGGAGATAGTGATTTCGTCGGCGAGGTCGTCGGGTGAGCGGTAGGTCGTCGACGGTGGCAGCGTTCCGGATGATCTGCTCGCCCCGATTGAAGGGATAGGTTTATGCAAGTCACGAGACGGCGTCGAGAAGTCTCGGGAGTGCGCCGGCAAGGCCGCAGTCTCCGCACCGTGGCAGCCGGCGTGGCTGTCGTCGTCACCGTGGGCACGGGGGTAGCCGCCGCCACCCCTGTGCCGCTCGGCGGCAACCAGGTCGGCACGCAGTACCGCGACGGGCTGCAGGTTTCCGACAATCAGCTCGTCAACCCGCTCGGCGCCCGGCTGATGACCCCGTTCGGCAAGTTCATGGGCTCGACGGTCAGCCCGGACGGTCGGTTCCTCGCGGCGAGCAGCGCCGACAAGTCGGTGGCTCTGCAGATCTTCGATCTGCACAGCTACCGGCTGATCTGGACGGCGGGCAGCGCGTCCGGGGTCAACCAGAAGCTCTCCGACGGCTCCGTCGGGCAGGAGGGTCCGACCTTCTCGCCGGACGGCAAGTTCCTCTGGCTTCCCCAGCAGGACGCCGTCACCCGGTTCCCGGTCAACGCCGGCGGCACCCTCGGCGCGCCGACCCGCTTCCCCATCCCCACGTCGGGCACCCACCTCGCCGACAACGACCGCCATACCGCGCCCAACTCCGCGCTGGTCGGCCAGCTCAAGTACGCGCCGGACGGCTCCGCCCTGTACGCGGCGCTCAACGGCCAGAACACGGTCGTGGCGCTCGACCCCGCCACCGGCGCGGTCAAGAAGACCTGGCACGTCGGCACCGCGCCCCGTCAGCTCGCCTTCGCGGGCGGCAAGCTGTACGTGAGCAACGAGGGCGGCCGCCCGGCTCAGCCCGGCGAGACCGCCATGGACTCGTACGGCACCCAGGTGCCCGCCAACGGGTCCACCGGTGCCTCGACGACCGGCACGGTCAGCGTGATCAACCCCGCGGACCCCGCGGCACCAGTCGGATCGATCGCGGTCGGGCTGCACCCCACCGCGATGTATGCCAAGAACAACGCGCTGTTCGTCGCCAACACCAACAGCGACACCGTCTCGGTCGTCGACACCGCCAAGAACCAGGTCGTGCAGACGATCGACACGAAGCCGTGGCCGTCGTCGAGCGTCGGCTACGAGCCCACTGGCATCGCACTGACCGCCGACGGGCACCTGCTGGTGACCCTCGGCCGGGCCAACGCCGTCGCGGTCTACCGCTACGACGGCGCGCCCCAGCAGCCGGTGGGCTTCATCGGCCTGCTGCCGACGGACTACTACCCGTCGAACGTGGCGACGGTCGGCGGCCAGATCGTGGTCACCAACACCCGCGGCATCGACGCGCGCGGCCCGGCCCTGACTACCTCCTATCCGGGCACGCTCCCGGCGACCGGACACAGCACGCACAGCACTACCGCGTCGCTGACCCGGTTCGCCCTGCCGAGCGACAAGGACATCTCCGGCAAGTACACCGACACGGTCTTCGCCCAGAACGGCTGGGGCAAGAAGGACGACCAGCAGGCCAAGGGAGCCAAGGCGGCAGCCGTGCCGGTGCCGGCCCGCGTCGGCGACCCGTCGACGATCAAGCACGTCTTCCTGCTCATCAACGAGAACCGCACCTACGACCAGATCCTCGGCGACATGAAGCAGGGCAACGGCGACCCGACCCTGACGCAGTTCGGCGCCAAGGTCACGCCGAACCAGCACGCCCTGGCCAAGCAGTTCGGCCTCTACGACAACACCTACGACCCCGCTACCAACTCCGCCGAGGGCCACAACTGGCTCACCCAGGGCGACAACCCCGAGTACACCGAGTCCTCGGCCGGCGAATACCAGCGCAGCTACGACACCGAAGAGGACGTCCTCGGCCACCAGCGTTCGGGCTTCCTGTGGACCGGGGTCAAGGACGCGGGCAAGACCGCCCGCAACTACGGCGAGTTCGAGTACATGGAGGGCAGGCCGTCGGGGACCTGGCAGCAGTACTACTGCGCGTCCAGGAGCGTCGAGAAGGGCGGCGACCCCAGCCAGCTGACCTCCCCCGCGCTGAAGGGCAACTACGGCTCGGCGATTCCGTCGCTCAACGCGATCGCCGACCCGCAGTCCCCTCCGTTCGACCTCTCGATCCCGGACATCTACCGGTCCCAGATCTGGAAGCAGGACTTCGAGAAGAACGGTCCGGCCAACCTCAACATGGTGTGGCTGTCCAGCGACCACACCGGCGGGCCGACCACCCCGTCCGCGGGCGTGGCCGACGGCGACCTCGCCATCGGCCAGATCGTCGACACGATCTCGCACAGCAAGTACTGGAAGGACTCGGCCATCTTCGTGGTCGACGACGACAGCCAGAACGGGGCCGACCACGTCGACGGCCACCGCGCTCCGGTCCAGGTGATCAGCCCGTACGCGGTGCACGGCAAGACCGTCAGCACCTACTACTCGCAGATCAACATGGTCCGCACCATCGAGCAGATCCTGGGCGCGCAGCCGCTCAACGAGAAGCTCGCGGCCGCGACGCCGATGTACGACGCCTTCACCAGCAAACCCGACAACACGCCCTACACGGCGGCGCCGAACCAGGTTCCGCTCACCGAAGGCATCGCCACCCAGCCGTCCTGCGGTCCCGACACCACGGGCCAGACCGGCGCCGCGGCGGCCGCGCTGAACAGGTCGGAGGCGCAGAAGACCGCGGTGCCGGCGAACATGCAAGCCACCGCCGCCGCCTGGCAGGCCTGGCTCGCCGGCCAGCACACCACCGGCAACGGTGCGGTTCCGGATTACTCGAACCCGGAGCAGATGAACCGCTACACCTGGTACCAGACGCACCAATGGGCAACGCCCTACCCCGGTGACCCGAAGATCTACGCCCCGAACGACGTTCCGGGCGCGGTTCTTCCCGGCGCGGACCCCAACTGACGAGTTCGCGGCAACAATTCGACGCAGCACATCACGACGGCCCGCCGGATCTCCGGCGGGCCGTCCTGCTTTTCGTCGGCCCCGAGGGCGAGAGCTCACGGGTCCGGCACGCGGGAACGCCCCGTCATGAAGCACGGCCTGCTGCCCCTCGGCATCAACGCCGAACACTCTCACCGAGACGCGGGCAACCACCGGGCCAGCGCGTACTTTGAGCAGCTGCCTCACCGCAGCTCGCGTGCTCGCGTGGCGCGCCGCCCGCCGATCATGCTGGCGATCCCGGCGCCGAACGCGAGGATCAGCCCGGCGGACATCACGACGTTGCCCGTGACCGTGCCAGGGTTCGAGGAGACGAGGTTCGGGGTCAGCTGCCCGGAGAGGCCGCCGACGCCGACGATCCAGAACGCGATGAACACGCCGAACACCGAATGCCACCACCAGCGGGCGGTGGCCAGCATCAGCAGCCCGGCCAGCACGATGAACAGGATGCCGGGCGGGAACGCGAGCCCGAAGAACCCTTGGGCCTCGGAGAACTTCGCCGGGTCGGCGGCCCACTGCACCAGCAGCCCGACGATGCCTGCGAGCAGCCCGGTGAAAGCGAGCAGGGTGTTGCGGTTGAGACGGCGGAACATGGCGGACTCCTTCATACAGAGGGTTGGCGGGACGAGCGCGCGGTGACGACTGCGGCCACCGCACACACCGCGGCGACGGCGAAGCCGGCCATCTGCGCCCAGCCGGCAGCGAAAGGCCCGAGCCGGTCGGCGTCGAGCAGCTGGTGCACGAACGCGGGTGAGGAGAGCCCGCCGAAGACGAAGAACACGCTCATGACGGTCGCGGCCAGCGGGGTGAACCGTCCCGGGACGAGTGCGACGAGCAACGCGAACGCCGGGTAGATGAACGGGCCGGGTCCGTCGTAACCGGTGGCCTCGTCCCCGATCGCGGCCACGATCAGCGCCACGCACGTCGCGACGAGAAGCGCCCGATGCCTGCCCTGCGCACGGCCGAGCGCGGTACGGGCCATCCGGATCTGTTCAGCCACGGGATTGTCCTCCTCGCCGCGGGAAACTGGCTCGGCTGCCAGTGTCGGCGAGCGGCCCGTACACAGGCATCGGGCGGGAAGCGACACTTTGGCGGCCCGGTCTACGTCACCGGACGTACCCGCGATGTCGGCGCACCGTTGACCGACCCGGATATCCAGACCACGCGAATGTGTTCCATCGGCTGGCGATGCGGGGAAATCGAGCGACGTGGGCACGATTCCGCGCGCCCCTGGGACAGATCATGGAGACCCTGCCCGCTCGGAACCCCCGCAGCCCAACTGAACCGCAGCGACTGCTCTCGTCCTGCTTCAATTCCGCGGGGAATACCGGCGTGCCAGGAAGCGAACCTTCGGTCGCGAGCATCGGGCCACCGCGTCGGGCAACTGTCCCATGTGGACATCATGAGATGCCCCGCCATACATCCTCATTCCGTGAGGTGCCGGTACTTTCTGCCGTCACGCCGGGAGCAACGCCGGAGGTCACGGCGGACCGGAAGGGCTGATGTCTCAGGGGTGCCGACACACTTGCCCGGCTTGGGTCCGGTGCACTACCGCCGTCCGCACAGTGTCGGCGTGCTGACATTTGTGCTGCGGCGATCGGCCTTGGCTGATGGGCTGATGCCCGCACCCTGAGCACGGACCTGGACCGAGGAGCGGCTGGTGGCGGAGCGGAAGCGGGATCGCGACGAGGTGTTCGTCGAGTACACCAAGAGCATCTGCCCGGTGTGCAAGGGTGGTGCTCGACGCGCACGTCAACATCCGGCAGGACAAGGTCTATCTGCGCAAACGCTGCAAGGAACACGGCGAATTCGAGGCGCTGGTCTACGGCGACGCTCAGGCGTACCTGTCCTCGGCCCGGTTCAACAAGCCCGGCACGATCCCGCTGACCTTCCAGACCGAAGTCAAGGACGGCTGCCCGTCGGACTGCGGCCTGTGCCCGGAGCACAAACAGCACGCCTGCCTCGGGATCATCGAGGTCAACACGAACTGCAACCTGGACTGCCCGATCTGCTTCGCCGATTCCGGCCACCAGCCCGACGGTTACGCGATCACCCTGGAGCAGTGCGAGCGGATGCTGGACGTGTTCGTCGCGTCGGAAGGCGAGGCGGAAGTAGTGATGTTCTCCGGCGGGGAACCCACTATCCACAAACACATCCTCGACTTCATCGACCTCGCCCAAGCGAAGCCGATCCGCAACGTCACCCTCAACACCAACGGCATCCGCCTCGCCACCGACAAGCGACTCGTGACCGCGCTCGGGGAGCGCAACGGCCGGAACGGGAAGTCGATCAACATCTACCTGCAGTTCGACGGCTTCGACGAGCGCACGCACCGGGAGATCCGCGGCAAGGATCTCCGCGAGCGCAAGCGGCAGGCGCTGGACAACTGCGCCGAAGCGGGGCTGACCGTCACTCTGGTCGCCGCGGTCGAGCGCGGGCTCAACGAACACGAACTGGGCGACATCGTCGAATTCGGGCTCGCGCATCCGGCGGTGCGGTCGGTGTCGTTCCAGCCGGTCACCCACTCCGGACGGCACGTGGAGTTCGATCCACTGACCCGGCTGACCAACTCCGACGTCATCAACCTGATCGCCGCGCAGCGCCCGGACTGGTTCGGCAAGGAGGACTTCTTCCCGGTGCCGTGCTGCTTCCCGACCTGCCGGTCGATCACCTACCTGCTCTCCGAAGGCACACCGGGCGAACCCGATTTCGGGGTCGTGCCGATCCCGCGGCTGCTCAAGGTCGAGGACTACCTGGACTACGTGTCCAACCGCATCGTGCCCGACTACGCAATCCGGGAGGCGCTGGAGAAACTGTGGAGCGCCTCGGCGTTCATGGGCACTGACACCACCGAAGAGCGGCTACGGCAGACCGCCGAAGCCCTCGACTGCGCCGACGCGTGCGGGGTCAACCTGCCCGAAGCCTTGGCCAACCTCACCGACCGGGCGTTCATGATCGTGGTGCAGGACTTCCAGGACCCCTACACCCTCAACGTCAAACAGCTGATGAAGTGCTGCGTCGAGGAGATCACCCCGGACGGGCGGTTGATCCCCTTCTGCGCCTACAACTCCGTCGGCTACCGGGAACAGGTACGCGGACAGATGTCCGGGGTGAAGGTCGCCGACGTCGTGCCCAACTCGGCAGAACTCCAGCCGTTGCTGGCCGATTCGCCCTACGGTTCCAAAATCGCGGCAGGCAACGGGCACCGGCCGAGCGCCCCGGACACCACCAACGTCGGTCGGCGGGCGGTGCCGGAATGAGCACGCCGGGCGAGATCAAGCTCTGTTGCGCCGCCTCCTACGAGCTCGACGCCGTGGCCCTGGTGCTGGGCGAGTCCTACCACCCCGGCGGGTTCGCCCTGACCCGTCGGCTGGCCGATCAGGTGCGGCTGAGCAGCGGCGAGCGGGTCGCCGACATCGCCAGCGGCCCCGGTGCCACCGCACGGCTGCTCGCGACCGAGTACGACGTCTCGGTCGACGGAGTCGACCTTGGACAGTCCACAGTGGAAGCCGCTACGGCAGCGGCGGGCGAGGCAGGGCTGGCTGCCAAGGTGCGGTTCCACCTCGGCGACGCCGAGCGAATCCCGTTGCCGGACAGCACTTTCGACGCGGTGGTGTGCGAGTGCGCGTTCTGCACCTTCCCCGACAAGGCCACCGCCGCGGCAGAGTTCGCACGAATCCTTCGACCGGGCGGACGGGTCGGCATCACCGACGTGACCGTTGCCGCGGGCGGACTGCCCGGGGAGCTGACGACAGTGGCGGCGTGGGTCGCCTGCATCGCCGACGCCCGCCCGCTCGCGGACTACGCGGCGATCCTGGAACGGGCCGGGCTGCGTATGGTGCACACCGAGCGCCACGACACCGCGATCGCGCGGATGATCGACGAGATCGACGCCCGGCTGCGGCTCCTGCGGATGACCGCGTCCGCCCGACTGGCCGAATCCAGGATCGATGTCGAGGCCGTCCTGCGCTACACGGCGCTGGCCCGGCAGGCCGTCGCCGACGAGCTCATCGGATACGCCCTGCTCGTCGCCGAAAAGCCTGGACAACGCGCTCCCCAGTTAAGGGTCCCGATAGGCCAGGCGGCGGTGACCACGGCCGGGACCAGGTGATAGCTGGCCGTCGGGTTGGCGGTGGCGAGGGCGAACCAGCCGACGGCTGCCAGAAGGGTGACCACCAGGCCCGCATGCCACGGACCGGCGGCGCAGCCCCGGCGTCCTCCCAGATGTTGACCTTGCGGACGGGCAGGCCGATCCGCTCCAGGTCGCCGAGCAGCCGCGAACAGTACGGGCAACCGGGCCGCCAGTACACGGTGGCACCGGTGTCGTTCCCGGTCACGGCGTTGGCGTGCGACCGAACAGACGGCTCCAGAAGCTGCCGCCGGGACGCGGTTCGGGTTCGCCCTCGATCCGCACCGCGGGGTAGAACGCGACGTGGTTCTTGATCCGCCGGGCCAGCGGGCTGGGATGCGGGTAGTACCACGCCACGTCCAGCTCGCTGCCCCGGTCGGAGGTGAGGTTGTAGTAGCTCGCCAGGCCCTTCCACGGGCAGAGCGTCTTGGTCCGGCTCTTGGCGAAGTACTCGGTGTGCACCGAATCCGGCGGGAAGTAGTGGTTTCCTTCGACGCGGACCGTGCGCGGCGCCTCGGCCAGCACGATCCCGTTCCACACGGCACTCAACATGCCTCCATACCACCACCCCTGCGGGAGCCCGGCAGCCGAAGTGTCAGCACGCTGACAGGACGGAAACTCTGTCAGGTCGCTGACACTCCACGGTGATCGGACAGGCATTCCCGGCGGAACACTGTCACGCTGGCCGTATGGCGTTGTCGAAGCTGCCCGCCGCGGCGATGGAGCAGACGATGCGGTTGCTGGGCACCGGTCCCGCCGCCGACATGGCGATCCGGCAGGCTGCGTGGGTAGCCCGCTGCGTCGGCCGCGGCGAGGCCGCTCCCCTGGGCCGCGCCGACGTGGACGCGCTCGCCGCGACGCTCCGGACCCGGACCTACGAGCGCGGCGCGCTCCTCTTCCGCGGCGGCGACGCCGCGGACGGGGTGTGGATCGTGCAGCGCGGCCGCGTCGAGCTGTCGGTGGGTTCCGGACGGCACCGCGCGGTCGTCTACGTGCTGCAGCCCGGGGACGTCGACGGCGACATCCAGCACCTGCTCGACATGCCGCTCACCTACACCGCACGCGCCCTGGACGAGGTCACCGCCCTGTCACTGGACACCGCAGCCTTCGAGAAACTCCTGGCCGAGCACCCGCAGATCGCCCGCCGCTGGCTCTCCAGCGTCGCGCAGCGGCTGGCGACCAGCCAGAGCCGCATCGTCGGGTTGCTCGGCCGGTCGCTGACCGAACAGGTCGCCCGGTTGCTGCTCGACGAAGCCGTCGACGGCGAGGTCCCGCTGCCCCAGCGCACCCTGGCGGCCATGCTCGGCGTGCAGCGGCCGTCCCTGAACAAGATTCTCAAGGAATTCGAGCGCGCCGGCCTGATCGAAGTGCGCTACGCCGCCATCGGCCTGCTCGACCCGGCCAAACTGCTCACCACCGCCGGATAGGAGACGAAACCGCGAGACGCTACGCCACCCGGCCTGCCACCGCGCCATCGAAGACGCCCTCTCGCGGACTGCGGTTCGGTAGTCGTTCGCGCCGCGCTCGAAGACTTCCCCATCGAGATCGCGGTGTCCGGTCACGACCCGCGAGGTGCTGGTCGGTTCACGGTGGTGTCTGCACGCTGACACTTTCCCTGTCAGCAGGACGACGGCTGCGATTAGCTTCCCGGGTCCACGGTTGTGAGGTGACGAGGTGGCGGTCGAGGCATGCCGACACACCGGCTCGCAGGTGTGTCCGCGGTGTTCGTGGACGCGGCCGGGCGAGGCGGCGCTGCTGGTGCTGCGCGGCCGCACTGCGCGCACGGCGTTTCCGGTGGCGCTCGTGGTCGGCACGGTGCTGTCGCTGGTCAATCAGGGCTCGACGATCCTCGCCGGCACGGCAACCGCGAGCACGTGGATTCGAGTGGCGGTGAACTACACGGTGCCGTTTATCGTGGCCAGCGTAGGCTATCTCGCCGGACGCCGCACCGCAGCGGACGCCACGGCCTGGCCCGGTTACCTGGCCCGCTACCACGACGCCCGGCCCGGCATCACCGAGCTCATCCTGGGGCAGGCCACGGACCGGCAGGCGGAACAGCCCTACTCGTGGCTGCTGGAACCGTTGCCCGGCCGCCACGCGGTGGTCCTCGACCTCGCCTGCGGCTCCGCTCCCACCCGCGAGTTGCTTCCGGACGCGCGCTGGCTCGGCGTCGACTTCTCCGCCGGGGAACTGGCGCTCGCCGTGGCCGCCGGCCGCGGCCCGGTGGTCCGCGGCCGCGCCGAGCAGCTGCCGCTCGGCGACCACAGCGTCGGCGCGGTCTGCGCGGCCATGTGTTTGCCGGTGCTGACCCCGCTCGACGCGGCGCTGGCCGAGATGAAACGCGTGCTGCGGCCCGGCGGGACGCTGGTGGCACTGGTCCCGTCCCGGATGCGGTTCGGGCGCGGGCTGCTCGGCTGGTGGCGGGTGATGCGGTCCCTGGGCATCCGCGCCCAGCCCTGGCCCAACCCCGGCGCCCGCGACGGACTGCCGAGAATCCTGCGTGCGCACGGGTTCATCGTCGACACCAGCGAACGCCGCGTGTTCCGGCGCGAGATCGGCGATGCGCACGCGGCGGCACTGCTCATCGACGGGCTGTACCTTCCGGACATCGCACCCGACCGCGTCGAGGCCGCGCGCGCCGCGCTGGCGTCCTGGGCACGACCGGGCCGCCGACTGCCGTTCCCGCTGCGCCGCGTCGTCGCCCACCTGCCCCTCACGAGCTGAGAGGAGAACCTGTTGTCGTATTTGCCGTCGCTGCCCGCCGAGGCCGTCCTGCTCGACGTGTTCCGGTCCTATCCGGACACCGCAGGACCGTTGCTCGACTATCACGAGGCGCTGCTGCGTGGGCCGTCCCCAGTGAGCGTGGCGGAACGCGAGCTCATCGCCGCCTACGTCTCCGGGCTCAATTCCTGCGGCTATTGCCACGGCGTCCACACGGCCACCGCGGCCGCGTTCGGCGTCCCGGGAAACACGCTCAGCGCACTGCTCGCCGATGTCGCCACCGCGCCGGTCGACGAGCGGCTCAAACCGCTCCTGTCTTACGTCGGGAAGCTCACCCGCACCCCGAGCCGGATGACCGAAGCCGACGCCGCCGCGGTGTTCGCTGCGGGCTGGGACGAGCGTGCCCTGCACGACGCGGTCTCGGTGTGCGCGTTGTTCAACCTCATGAACCGCTTGGTCGACGGGCTCGGCATCACGGCCAGCGCGGACTACTTCACCCGCTCGGCGCGGCGGCTGGCCGACGGCGGATACGCGGGTCTCAAAACAATGCTCGGCGACGACCGGTGACGACCGAGCCGGACAGCCGCGCAGCCACCAATGCGCTCCTGGACGGGTTGCGTCAGGGACGGTGGCGGCCGCGAGCCTGGACCAGATTCCTCCTCGACACCACTCGGCGCTCGATCAGTCAAGCCCGGCTGCGGCCACCTGCGCTGGGCGAGATCACCGTGCTGCACCTCGTCTTCGCTGCGGCCGGTCGGCGGAAGCGTCCTGTGTGGACGGTGGCGAGCTGGGTGCTGGCGGCCACCCACCTGGGCATGCTGGAAGACCGCCGCTCCCTCGGCGCGGCCGACATCGTCACCTTGACCCGCGCCAACCTGCCCGCGATCAGCGACGGGTGGGCCGTCCCCCTCGTTGCGCTCGCCAGCGATCTCGCCGACGGCCGTCTCGCCCGCGGGCTCGGCACCGCATCCCGGTTCGGGGCCGCCGCGGACTCGCTGGCCGACGCGGCCTTCTGGGCCTGGTACGCCCTGCACCACGAACCAAGCATCCGGGTCCGCACCGCCGCGCTGGCGGCCTGGGTGGCTCCGGTCGTCGCGGTCGCCACGGCCAGCTTCGGACGCGGCCGGATGGTGGACACGCCACGGCCCGTCCTCGTCCGGCCGGCCGCGGCGATGCAGGCCGTGCTCACCGCCCGCGCCCTCCTCCGCTGGACGCGTGGCTACCGCAGCAGCAGACAGACTCCCCAGTCCCGGAACCGGTCCGGGCATTCCAGCGGCATACCCGCAATCGGGGAAGATGTGTCGTAGCGCTGGCAATGTCCGGCCAGACCGTCACTCGCGCGTCGCTGACGGACCGCAGACGAGCCGAATGAAACGAGACGGAGCCTTGGGGCTCAGGAACCGGCCGCCTCGCACAGTTGCTGGAGCAGGGTTTCCCGTGCCCACTTCTCCCACTTCGCGGGCGACCAGCCTCGTTCCCGGGTGAACACCAGGTACAGCTCCGGGCTCAGCACCCCGTACAGGACATCCGCGGCATGCCGCGCCGACACTCCCGTCCGTGCGCCTGGCTTCGTGACCAGGGACTTCGCGGTCGTGTGCAGGACGGTATAGCGCGGGTCACGGTCCGGCCACAGCGCCGGGATCTCCGGATCCGTCGCGGTGGCGGCCGCGATGACCGGGATGATCGGTGCGACCCGGTCCATGACGGGTCGCGTGCCTCGCACGTGCAGGCGGACGTGTTCGGCCGCGGTCGGAGCGGCGACCGCGCGGCGGAACCAGTCCCGGCCCATCGTTTCCACCGGCTCGGCGTCGCCGGCGATGGTGGTGTCCACGACGTCCTTAAACAGCGCGCGTTTGGCGCCGAAGACGAAGTAGATCGTCTGGACGGCCACCCCGGCCCGGGTCGCGACGTCCTGCAGGCTCGTCGCCCCGTATCCCTTCTCCACGAACAGTTCGCACGCGGCGGCGACGATCTTCGCGCGGGTCTTGCGGGAGCGTTCGGCCTGCTTGTCAGAACTCACGAAGAAGAGTATAGCTCTAGAGAGGAACTCTAGAGGCTGACTCTAGTAACCGGAGGAGAAGTCATGGTCCAGCGGATGCAGGCGAAGAGCCCGGCGGAACAAGAGACGGCGGTCCGGCTGGAGTTCGAGGAGTACTACCGGGAGAAAGCGCCGTGGGACAACGGCGTCACGCCGCCGGAACTGGTTGCGCTGGTCGAGCGCGAGCCGGCCGGGCGCGCGCTCGAACTCGGGTGCGGCACCGGGACCAACGCCGTCTACCTCGCGGAACACGGCTGGGAGGTAGTGGGGGTCGACCTGATCGAACGGGCGATCGAGCAGGCCCGTGCGAAGGCGGACGCGGCCGGAGTGTCCGCACAGTTGCTGCTCGGCGATGCCACTCGATTGGTCGAGCTGGCCGTGGGCGACGGCTTCTCGCTCGTCTTCGACCTGAGCTGCTTCTGCGCCATCCCGGCGCATCGGCGTGACGGCTACGCGGCCGGAGTCACCCGCGCCACGGCACCGGGGGCGAACCTGCTGATGTTCGGGTACGGGCCGGACGCACTGCCCGACAAGATCTTCGGGGTGACCGCCGACGAACTGCGCACACGGTTCTCCGACTGGGATCTCGTCGACGTCACCCCGGGCACGAACCCCTTCCCCACTTTCTGGTTCACCCTGCGCCGCCGCTGAGCGGACGCGAAGTGCCGCTTCACCGCGACCGGTCCTGCTGGCAGGCTTCGCCACGGTGACGCGGGTGATCTTCGCCCCTGATCATGTGCATCGGCTCGGTCCCCGGATCACTCCACTGTGGACGTCGATGGTAAGTCTCGGCCGCACGGTCATGGGGTGGGAAAGCACAGAGACAAGCCAGCAGCGAGGGCAGAGCGATACTGGGTGACCTGACAACCCGGTCGCCGAAGCGGGAGGCCGAGGCCGTTGAACGCGAACGCCAGCACGACGTTCTGCTAAAACCTGCGGTAGGAGCGGCACCTGATCTCGGCGCGCGGTGAGCACGAGCCTGAGGTCGTCGCGGACAAGGATGATGTCGGCGGACCCGGTGGCGATGTCGGTGCCCCGCCGATGGGCACGCCCACGTCGGCGCGCATCAGCGAGGACGCGTCACTGATGCCGTCCCCGACCATCGCGACCTGGTGCTGGACTTGCCGCCAGAGAATCCATGCAGTCGAGTTGCCGACGTGGAGCGTCACCGGACTCGGCGCAGGCGTAACAAGGCACCGGTGACGCGGCGCATGACCGGTCTCTGGAGTGCGTCGCTCGACTCGGCCACGGCCGCGTTCCAGACACCGTCGGACCACGCCGGATAGGGATGAATCACCGACGCGAGATCCCTCAACCTCCCGCCGCGCGCGAGCAATCCGGTGAGCTCGGCGATCATCTCCCCGGCCCGCGGTCCTACGACTGTGGCACCGAGCACGCGACCTTTGGCGTCGAGCACGACGTGGGTGAAGCCGTCGGTTTCGTCTTCTACAATCGCGCGGTCGAGGTGCTCGTGCTGGAGCAGCCGGACCCGGACCGCGTCGCCGAAGCGTTGGCGGGCTTGGTCTTCGGTGAGGCCGAGGTGGGCGATCTCGGGGTCGGTGAAGGTCACCCAGGGAATCTTGTCGTGGTCGATGCGGCGGATCGGGGCGAGCAGCGCGTTGGTGGCGGCGATGCTGCCGTGGACCCCGGCGACGTGGGTGAACGCGGGCGCGCCGGTGACGTCCCCGGCCGCGTAGATCCGGTGGTTGCTGGTGCGCAGCTTGGCGTCCACGGCAACGTAGCCGCGCTCGTCCAGGCGAACCCCGGCCTGCTCAAGGCCGAGCCCGGCGGTGCGCGGGCGGCAGCCAGTGGCGACGAGCACCCGGTCGACATCGAGCACGCTCGGGCCGGTGCGGCCCGTGAGATCTAGACGCACCCCTTTCGCCTGCCGGGCGGCTTGGGTGACGGTAGTCGAGGTCAGCACGCGGACGCCGTCCGCGGACAGGGCGGCCGACAACGCGGTCGCAGCGCGGGGTTCTTCGCGCGGCACAAGGCGTTCGGTGGCCTCGACGACGGTCACCTCGGCGCCGAGGCGGGCGAACGCCTGTCCGAGCTCGCAGCCGATCGGGCCGCCGCCCAGCACGGCCAACCGGGCGGGCAGTTCCGCCAGGTCCCACACGGTGTCGCTGGTCAGCGGCTCCGCCTCGGCCAGGCCGGGCACCGGCGGGAGCGCCGGGGCGGAGCCGGTGGCGATCAGCGCGCGCCGGAACCGCAGCGACCGGCCCTCGATCTGGAGTTCGTCCGGGCCGGTGAACACCGCGGTACCGGCGACGACCTCGGCACCGGCGTCGGTAAGCGCCGCGGGCGAGTCGACCGGCTCGATCCGCTCGATCGACCTGCGGACATGCGCCGTCACGGCCGCGAAATCCACCTGCGGCTCGACCGGAGCGATGCCGAACCTGCCCGCAGTGCGCATGTTCTGGGCGGCGCGGGCAGCGGCGATCAGTGCTTTGCTCGGCACGCATCCGGTCCACAGGCAGTCACCGCCGATGCGGTCACGTTCCACGAGGACGACCCGCGCGCCGAGCCCGCCCGCGGTCTGGGCAGCGATGATGCCGGCGGTTCCGCCGCCGACGATGACCAGGTCGGCCCTGCCACTGCCTCGCGTCACGCTGCGCCCTCCTTGCCGAGCCTCGGACTCATCGTCCAGCACACCAGACCCGCCCCGCCCGGCAAGCGGAGTTTGTCAGCGACCAGACACTGCGATGGCGCGATCGACACCTGCGATCCAACCTGGAACGAGCGGTCCAGGTTGGAGGTGCACCGTGTCGGGCGTCAAGCATTTCGATCCCTCGGCGGTGGTCGGCGCCGTGACGCAGTTGCTGTGGCAGCGTGGCTGGGCCGAGACCGGGATCGCGGACATCGTGGCCACCACCGGCATCAGCCGGTCAAGCCTGTACGCGACGTTCGGCAGCAAGCAGAGCCTCTGCCTGGCCGCGCTGCGCCGCTACCTGGCCGAGCACGCCGAACCCGCGTTCACCGCGCTCGAGACCGGCGGGCGCGGGCTGTCGACGATCGCGGAGTTCTTCGACGGGCTGATCACCGCGCGCTGTGCGGGTCCGCGGGCTCGCTGGGGCTGTCTGGCCACCAACCTCCAGACCGGCGGGCAGGCACCCATCCCGGATGCGCTCGCCGAACATCACCAGCGGGTGCGGCACGCACTGCGGACTGCGCTGGACTCGGCTGACCGGCTGGGCCAGCTCCGCCCGGACCTCGACCTGGACGCCACTGCCGAACACCTCGTGCTGGTGGCCCAAGGCGTCAACCTGCGCTCGCGAGCCGGCGCGGACGCGTCGACCCTGCGCAGCGCCGTCGCCGCCGCGTTGACCGCGTTGCGCCGTCCGGGCGATACCACCGACGCGTGGCCGCGCTAAACCCGACGAACACGGAGGAATTCGATGACGGAGTTCACGATCCACGACGAGCACACCGCGCCGGCCGAAGTGGCCCCGGCGCTCGAAAAGATCCACAAGAGTCTCGGGTTCATCCCGAACCTGTACGGCATCATGGCCGAGTCGCCGCAGGCGTTCAACGCCTACCAGGCACTGTCGGAGCAGTTCCGCAAGACGTCGCTGCCCAAGGGCGGGCAAGACGTCGTGTGGCTCACGGTCAGCCGTTACAACGCCTGCCACTACTGCATGGCCGTGCACTCCACGAACGCCCTGCGGTCCGGTGTGGACAGTGAAACGGTCGCCGCGTTGCGCGACGGCAAGCCGCTCGGCGACCCGCAACTGGAAGCCATCCGCCGCTTCGCCCACGCCGTGGCCGCCGAGCAGGGCAACGTCCCCGACGACGAGATACGCGCATTCCTGGCCGCGGGGTTCGCGCAGCGGCAGATCCTGGACGTCGTCGTCGGCGTCGCGATGAAGACCCTGTCCAACTACATCAACCATCTGGCCCACACGCCCCTGGACGACGCGTTCACCGCCCAGGCATGGGAGGCCTGATGCCGAATCGCCCGCGACGGCATGGCGCTGACCTTGGCCGGGGACTACGAACCGTTCCCGAAGGTCGCCGCGGCCGCGCTGCGCACCCTGACCCGCGGCGCGGTCAGCAAGGACGCCGTCGAGCACGTCCTGGCCGGATTCGCCGAACTGCCAGCGCATCCCGACGTCGAACCGGCGCTGCGGCTGCTCGCCGAACACGACGTCCGCGTGGCATGCCTGAGCAACGGCGCAGCGCGGAACACCCAGGATTTCTTGCAGCGCACCGGGTTGACGACGTATGTCGAGCAAATTCTGTCCGTCGCCGACGTGCGCAGCTGGAAGCCGCCCGCCCAGGTCTACCACTACGCACTCCAGAAGACCGGATGCGAGCCCGAGCAGGCCGCGCTGGTGGCAGTGCACGCGTTCGACTGCCACGGCGCACGCCGGGCAGGCCTGACCACGGGATGGGCCAGCCGCCACGAAGGCCAATACGCCGGGATCTTCGCGCCAGCCGACGTGGTCGGTTCTGACCTTGCCGAGGTCGCTCAGAGACTGATGGCGCTGCCCGCCGGTGCCTAGCGCCCGAGCTTGCGCACCTTCTCCCGCAGCCACCCCAGCAAACCCGGCGACGGGCGGCGCGCGGCATCGGACGCGAACGGCACGTCCGGCATCGCCTCCCGCATCGCCGCCTGCACCTGGCGCACGCTCGGATTCACCAAGCCCTGACCGCCGACGACCACCGTCGGCACGGTTTCGTCACCCCGCGCAATGGACCGCACCGTCTCCGCCGCGGCCGGGTCTTCCCAGATGTTGACCGGCCGATACGGGACCCCAGCGCGATCGAGCTGCCGCCGCAGCCGCGCGCAGAACACACAACCCGGCCGCCAATACACCACCACTTCAGACATACCCCGCGCCCTCCCGACCCGTCGAACGTTGTACCCGCACTCAACACCCCGCACCGATCGACGCGCCTGCCGAGGGCAAGCGCTACCACAGACATTCCACCGGAGCGGCCATCGTGGTCGCGAACTCGCTGCCGCGCCGGTTCGGCCGCCGCTGCTCAGGCGAAGGTGCCTAACCAGGTTGTCAGCGCGTACAACGCGACGTACGTGCCGACGGCGATGCCGAGGACGCCGAGCAGCCGCCACCGCCAACGCCGCATCCCAGCCACGCTGCACTGGTCGCGCCGCCGAAGGGACAGCCAAACCAGGACAGCCAGAACGGCCAACCCGCCGAGCCGGAACCCCCAGGCGTAACCGTCATAGAGGTTCGTCGCCCACGCGAACGCGGTTCCGGCGGTGACCAAGCCGAGCAGCGCCAGCACAGTCGGGCCGACACAGCAGAGAATGCCCACCAACCCGCCGACGACGCCGATCCGCCATACCGGCAGCCGGTCGGCCTTGGTCTTCCTGGGAGACTCCCGATGGGACGTGGTCACGATGCTCCGTTCGCCGTTGCTGCCGACCATTCCAGCCTGGTGGTGCCGCGTTCGGCCACGGAACTGTCAGCGAGGCGACAACACGCGGTCGCCGGTATGGAGACGCCGCAGCGGAGCCGGTGATCGCGCTCAATTCGTCGGCCGCCGCGTGCCGCGCGATCCGGTACAGCGCCTCCAGATGCGGCAGCCTCGCATCTAGAAACGCTCCGTGTGCCTCACCGCGGTCGCGACGCATCCGACCCGTCCATCTGGCCGCACATCACCGTAGACGCCGGAAACCATCCCGTGACTGGGTCGGCCGCGTGCGGCAATGCACTGCAGGCGGCCGCGCACAACCGACGCCCACGCCGGGCTGATTCCCGACGACAAGGTCATCGCCGTGCGCGAGCTGGAAGCCGACCGCGAGCGCGTCACCGTCATCGGGGCTGACGCGTGCAGGCCGGTGCGGAAGGCGCTGACCAGCAGCCCCGCATCACGTGAGGCAGACTGTCCCCGGACGGGACTGCCGGCTCTGATGACACCATGAGCGGCACTGTCATGGTTGAAGTCCGGCGTGGCGCCGACCGTTCTCACCTGACGCGAGCGGCGTCCTGAACCGGTGTGCCGACTGCGGATCCGGTCCCCAGCACGTCCGCGATCCAGTCGGCCATGTAGTCGGTCCCCAGCGACATGTTCCCGATCTGGCAATGCTGTTCGCCGCCCTCCTCCGCGGTGAAGCGCCGGAGCTCCCGGCGCGGGCTGTTGACGCAGTCGTGGTAGGTCGCCCACGCGTCGGAGACCGGGATCTGCTGGTCCTCCTCGCCGTGGGTGATCAGGATCGGCACGGTGATCCGGTCCAGGATGCCGCGCAGGTGGAAGTCCCGGGTCGCCTGGACGCATTCCTCCATAGTGTTGGTGCCGAACACCCACATCAGGTGCTTGAACAGGTGCGGCACCGACGGCTGCGCACCGGCACCGGCGACCCTGCCGCGCAGGCGGGCGGCGAAGTCGTAATTGGCGCCCCAGCACACCCCGAGCTTGAAGCGCGGCTCGAAGGCAGTCGCTCGCGCAGCATGGTGGCCGCCCAGGCTGAGGGCGACCATCCCGATCCGGTCGTGGTCCACGTCGGGACGGCCTTCCAGGTAGTCAACGCAGGCACCCGCGGGGATCTCAGCCTCCGCGAAGTTGTGCAAGCCGTGCTTGCGCAGCGCCTCCCCCACGCCGGGATTGTCCACGAACAGCACCGAAATCCCCCGGCGGTTCAGGGCCGCGCCGAACCCGGTGAGGAACAGGAACTCCTTGGTTCCGTCGAGACCGTTGAAGTGCACCACGGCCGGAGCCGCGCCGCTAGCCGCCGGCACCCACAACGCTGGCAGCACCGAGCCCTGATACGGCACGAACACCTTCTCGCAGTTCACCTCGCCGAGCTCGAGGTGCTTCCCGAACGCGTGGAGGAGCCGGTCGTACGCCTCGACGCGCGCCGGGTTGTCGTGTTCGGGCATCCGTTCGCCGGTGATGTACATGATGGCGGCGCGGCGATATTTCTCCGCTGCCGAGTAGCGATGCCCGACGGCCTCGTCTGCTTGAGCCGCGGCGACGAGCCGGTCACCGGCGCCGACCCAGGCCTCGAAGAACGCGTCCGCTTCGTCCATGCCAGGCCGCGGGCCGTGGTCGCGCAGATCGCGGCAGGCCCGGTCGACCTCGTCCATGTTGGCACCCATGTCCAAGGCCATGGACAGCGACAGATCGGCCGGGTAGTCCTTGAAGTAGTTCAGCATCCGCTTTCCTGTCTCCGGTGGTCGGTTCAGATGTCGAGGCCGAGTGCGGCGAGCTTGCGGTAGAGCGTCGACCGGGACACGCCGAGTTCCTGGGCGACTCTCATCCGGCTGCCGCCTGCCGAGTCGATCAGGGCGGCGATCGCCTCGCGTTCGACGTTCTCGAGGAACGTCAGGTCGCGATGCGGGGCGGGGGTGCCGGCGAAACCCAGTGCCGCCCGGTCGATCCGGCCGTGGGGCCGCGCTGCCAGGGCCCGATCCAGTGTGGTGAATAGCTGCCGCACGTTGCCCGGCCAGCTGCGCCGGGCCAATTCGTGGACCGCCGTCGCGTCGACGCTCACGCCGGAACGCTGGCGGTCCGCCCACGCGCGGACGAGGTCGGCGATGTCGGCGGAGCGGTGCGCCAGGCTCGGCAGCTCCACCATGTCGCCTCCGATCGCAGCCGCGGCTTCTTCCGCGCGAGCCGGACTGCACCACGAGACGAGGACCGTCAGGCGGCCGGAAGCCCGGCGCGCGTCCACCACCCTGCGCAGCAGTTCGCCCGGCCCCTCGCGCAAGTCGACGCCGTCGAGCACCAGCGCGTCCGCCTCGCAGTGCTCGGGCATGGTCTCGCCAGCCGATGCCTCGGCCACTTCGACTCGTCCTTCGTTGCCCACCTGCTGCTGGGCAGCCGATACGGCCAGGAAGCTCTTCCCGCTCCCGCTCGGCCCGGTGAGCACCACCGGGCGGCTGCCCGCCAGTGCCTCGCGGACCCGCTGGACCGCGCTCGTCCACCGCAGGCTGCTGCCGCGCAGGGCTGCCGCCGCCGCGGTCTCCAGCACGCGAGGACCGCACGGTGCGCCTTTCGGCTCAGATGCGGGGAAACCGGGCACCAGCTGGAGAACCGCGCCCAGGCACTGTCCGGGTTCGCCGATCACCCGGATGCGGGCGCTGAGCGGCGTTTGCGCGCCGCGATCGAGGCGGAGCGTCCGCTCGCCCCGGGAGATCGCGCGCTCGACCTGTTCCCACAGCAGCAGCTGCGGATGTCCGGCCAAGGCGTCGCCGACGTGCCGGTTCACCACGAGAAGCCGGCTGTTCACCGCTGCCAGCGGGCGCCGGTGGCCACGCCGGTCCAGGCGCAGGTACGCGTCGAGCAGCTCCCGGTCGTGTCTCGCGTGCCCGCTCGCCAGCCGATCGCCCGCGTCCCGGGCCGCGTGCGCGGCGAGCGGGAGCATCAGGCTTGACGGCGCACCGGTCGGCGCGACGAGATCCAGCACCCCTTCGACCACGCCGGTCGCCGGGTTGGTCACCGGAACACCGGTGGCGACAACGGAATCGAAGGTCTCGTTGTAGTGCTCCGCACCGTCCACAATGGCTGGACGGCCCTCCTCCAAGGGCGTGCCCAGTGCGGTGGATCCCACGAACGACTCGTCGAAGACCGCTCCGGGGACGGCGCTCATCCCGTCGAGCCGGCTCTCCATCGCGCCGTTGGCCGTCCACCGGCCCACTACGCGGGCGTCGCGGTCGATCAGGACCATGCCGAAGTCGGAGGCGTGGAACTGGCTCATCAGGTCCTCGGTGACCGGACGCACCGCGCGCAGCAGCGCACTGTCGCGATCGAAGTCCTGGCCGGTCCGGCGCGACACACGACCGGTCGCCGGCACGCCGGCCGCTTTGCAACGGCGCCACGAAGCCAGCGTCTCGGCGCGGATGCCTGGCGTCTCGACTCCGTCGGCGACGAACGCTGCGCGGGCCGCGGCGATGAATTCCTGTGTTCCGGCGGACATGGCAGGTCCTACCGGCCGGTGGGCGCGACGAGAATCTTGCCCTCGGCGCTGCCGGACGCCAGCGGTTCCAGTCCTCGCGCGACCACGTCCGGCAACGGGATCACCGACTCGAGCAGCGCCGTTTCGAGGTGTCCTTCGGCGAGGATGTCAAGAGCCGGGCCGAGGTCGGCGTCGCACACGTGCGCCACGGTGGACTCGACGGTGATCTCGCGAAGGGCGACGGCAGCCAGGTCGATGGCGGGCTTGTCCTTCGGCAGGCCGACTGCCAGGACTCGGCCGCCGGCCGACACCATCCGCAGCGCGTTCTCGAACTGCCCGGAAGCGCCGCTGGCTTCGATCACCACGTCTGCTCCCCGCCCGCTGGTGCGCTCAAGGACAGCAGCGACGACGTCGCCGCGGGCGGAGACGGTGTGCGCCGCGCCGAGCTGCGCGGCCCGCTCCAGCTTCTGCCCGGGCAGGTCGATCACGGTCAGGTCGGCTCGGTACAAGTGGATAAGCCCGGCGAGGACGAACGTGCCGATCGCGCCGGCACCGATGATCACGACCGAGTCGCCGTCGCGTACGCCCGCCCGGCGCACCGCATGCAGACCGACCGCGAGCGGCTGCGCCATCCCGGCGGCGTCCAGGGAGACGCCGGGAGGAATCGGCCGCAGCGTCGCGGCGGGTGCCGCAACGTACTCCGCCAGGCCGCCCGGTGCGTTCAGCCCGAGCGTGTAGTAGTTGCGGCAGACGTTGGTGCGGCCCTCGGCACACCTGTCGCACTGTCCGCACCAAACTCCCGCGCCGGAGGCGACGAGCGTGCCCGCGGGAAGGCCGGGGCTCCCGTCCACCACCTCGCCGACGAACTCGTGTCCCAGGATCATCGGCCCGACGTGCCCGCTCGCCGGATGCGGCCGGTGCAGCGGCACCAGCACCGGCCCCTTCGCCCACTCAGTGGCGTCCGTCCCGCACAGGCCGTTGCGCCGCACTGCCAGGAGCACTTCGCCATCCCGCGGAGCCGGCACCAGCACTTGTTCGATCCGCACGTCCTGCGGGCCGTGGTAAACGGCTGCCTGCATCGTCCCAGTCATGCGGCAGCCCCTCGGACGCGGTCGGCCTCGGCCGGAAGGGCCTCGCCGGCCGTGGTGCGCGGCAGGAACAGCGCCGTCACGGCCGCAAGGGCGAAAACGCCCGCACAGACCAGGAGCCCGCCGCTGAAGCCGATGGTGCCGGCGAGCCCCGCCAGCGCGAACGGGGCGAAAGCGGAGATGCCGCGGCCGACGTTGAAGCAGAAGCCCGCACCGGTGGCTCGCGCCCGGGTGGGGAACAGCTCCCCGAGATAGGAGCCGAACAGACCGAAGAACGCGGTGAACGCGCCGAACAGCGGACCGAGCCACATCAGCGCCGCCTGATGGGTGACGACCGCGTAGACGGGCAGGGTGACGGCGACGCCGGCCAGTGTCGCCACGATCGTGCGGTGCCTGCCGACCCGGTCGGCGAGCAGGCCGAACCCGTTGTAGCCCAGGAACATGCCGAGGTTGAGGATGGTCACGAAGACCGCGACCGACGGGGCGGGCAGGCCGCGCTCGGTGGTCAGGTAGGTCGGGAGCCAGGTGGTCGTGCCCCAGTACCCGGTCAAGGCCAGCGCAGCCATGAGCGTGCCGAGCAGCGTGGTGCGGCGCAGCGAGCCGGTGAGCACGGTCCGCGCGGTGACCGGATCGCCCTCGTGCTGTGCGTTCTGCTCGGCCCAGCTGGCCGATTCGGGGAAGAAAGCGAGGACCACCGCGACGGGCACGACGACCGCGAGACCGGCGGCGAGGAACATCATCCGCCAGTTCGGCAGGAACGGGGCGGACAGCACCGCGGCGATCGCTCCCCCGGCGGGGAACGCGCTGATCACGAACGCGGCGGCACGGCCGCGCAGCCGCGACGGCCAGGTCTCGACCACGTACGCCGACACGACGCTCCACACCGCGCCGAGCCCGATGCCCGCGAGGAACCGGAGGACGAGGAACACCGCGAAGTTCGGCACGGCGGACAGCGCCGCGGTGAACCCGCCGAACACCAGCAGCGAAGCGATCAGCGCTTTCTTCCGGCCGAAGTTGTCCGCCACGTAGCCGCCGGTGACGCTGCTGACTCCGATGCCCAGCAAGGTCGCGGTCGCGAGCAGGCCCGCTTGCGTGACCGACAACCCCATCTCGTGCCGGATCGCCGGCAACGCCAGCGACAGCAGGACGATTTCGAGCGCGTCGAACAGGTAGGCGAGGAAGCACCCGCCCAGGACGATCCAGCGGGAATCTCTCATGTCGCATCTCCACGGTGAGCTGCCAGGGCGTGCGGGCAGGGTCGATCGCCGTCCGGGCGCGGACGGTCGGGAATGGGCGCAGCGGGTCAGGGGCGGGCCGGTGCGGGGGCCAGGACGAGGTCGAAAGCGATGCTCGCCCAGGGGGCCGCGGGCTCGGTCCCGTCGGGTGCGAGCCCGCCCGCGTGAGTGGTCGCGTCGACGATCAGGCTGTCTTTCACGCCGAAGACCGCGTCGTCGCGCAGATGCGGGTCGCCGGCGAGGAAAATGTGGGTGATCAGCCGCCGGTATCCGGGCGCGGTGACCATGAAGTGCAGGTGCGCCGGGCGCATCGGGCCGCGTCCGGCGGCCTTGAGCAGGTCTCCGACCGGGCCGTCGTGCGGGATCGGATACGGCGCGGGCAGCACCGACCAGAACCGGTACTCCCCTTCCGGCCCGGTGCGCAGCCACGCCCGACCGGCGGAGCGGTGGTCGTCGTACTGGACGTCGTAGAAGCCGTCCTCGTCGGCCTCCCACACGTCGATCCGGGCCCCGGCGATCGGCTCGCCGCCAGTGCCGCGGACCTGTCCGGACACGTAGCATGGCATCCCGGCCGCGCCGCGGGCGATGTCTCCGCCGAGCGCGATTTCCGGTGCCTCGTCGTGGAAAAACGGCCCGAACACGGTCGCCTCGGTCGCGCCCGGTTCCGCCGGTTGGTTGATCGCGACGGTCAGCATCGACAGCCCGAGCACATCGGACAGCAGAATGAACTCCTGGCGCCGGTCGTCGGTGAGGCGCCCGGCGCGGGTGAGGAATGCGATGCCCGCTTCCCATTCCCGTTCGCTGAGGCGGGTTTCGCGGGCGAACGCGTGCAGGTGCCGGACCAGGCTCTGCATGACCTCGCGCAGCCGTGGCTCGGCGTTGTCGAAGCTGGCCAGGACATCGTCGGTGACGGCCTGTTCCCGTTCGGCGGCAAGGCTTTCCCGTGTGCTCACCGGCTTTCCTTTCCTGGCTCGATGCCCGCCCACGCCGCGTGCAGCAGCGTCCGAACCCCGGCGGCGGTGACCGGACGGGGATTGTCGGCCGGTGCCAGCTCGAGGATCTCGTCCAGCACAGTGTCCACATCGGACTCAAGGAGTCCCAGCTCGCGCAACCCAGCGGGAACGCCGAGTCGCGCGGCCAGTTCGAACAACCCGATCGCCGGGTCCGGCGCGCCAAGCGCGGCGGCGGTCCGCGCCGCGGCGTCGGCGGCGGGAGCGGCATTGAACGCCAGCACGTGCGGGAGCACGACGGCGTGCGTCTGCGCGTGCGGCAGGTCGAAAGCGCCGCCGAGCACATGGCAGATCTTGTGGTGCAGCCCCGATCCCGCGACGGCAAACGCCGACCCGGCCAGGTAGGCGCCGAGCATCAGCTCTTCGCGCGAGGCGGGGTCCGCGCCCGAGCCGGGCAAGCCCGCCGCCAGGTGCCGGATCCCGTCCTCGGCGACGGCGCTGGACACAGGATTGCGGCGCGGCGCCCAGAACGCTTCGACGCAGTGCGCCATCGCGTTCAGACCGCTGGCGACCGCCAGTTCCTCCGGCAAGGTGGCGGTCAAGTCCGGGTCGTAGACGACCGTGCGGGGCAGCACGCGCGGGTCGGTTCCGGTCGTCTTGCGGCCCGCGTCGGTCAGGCCCCAGACCGGGGTGACCTCCGAGCCCGCGTATGTGGTGGGCACGGCCAGGATCGGCAGTCCGGTGGTCAGCGCGACCGCTTTGGCGGTGCCGGTCGTCGAGCCGCCGCCCACCGACAGGATCAGATCGGCGCCGGCGGCCGCGGCGCGTGCCTTGTCCGCCGCCTCGACCGGGACGTGCGGGCGGACTGCGGAGAACGTCTCCGTCACCCGGCCGGCGAGCGGGCCGCAGAGTTCGTCGGCCAGCTCGGTTTCCGAATCGGCGGCGACCACCAGAATCCGCTTGGCTCCCAAGGCTTCCGCTTCCGCGGCCAGCTGGGTCCGCGCGGCTCCGGCGCCGAAGACCACCCGGCCGGGCAGGGCGTCGTAGACAAAGGCGGCCATCAGCGCGCCTCGGGCAGCACGGTGGGTTGGTAGGCCAGCAGCAGCCATCGGCCGTTCTCGCGCACCCACACCGCCAAAGCCTTGTTGGCCAGGGTTTTGCGGGTCCCGCCGGCGGTGATGTCCGCATGCATCTCTCCCACCACGACGGCGGTGTCCCCGCAGACGAGGATCCGGTCGACCGGGTGATCGATGCGGTGATAGACGTAGTAGCCTGCCCGCAGCTTCTCGCGGTACGAGTCCAGGGTGTCGGTGACGCCGTTCGAATGGGTGTAGGCCAGGTCGGGGTGCGCGTGCGCGGAGAAGGCCTCGATGTCGCCGGAAATGACGGCGGCGTAACGGCTTTCTTCCAGATCCCGGATGGTCGCTTCGACGTCCGCGGCAGTGCCGGCGGTCATGAGATCGTCTCCTTGTCGTTCGAGCGGGTGTTGCGCAGCCGCAGTGCCGCAAGGACCTGAGCCATGTCCTCGTCGCCGAGCCCGGCCGCGATCGCGTCGTCG
The DNA here is from genome assembly GCF_014174495.1 of Amycolatopsis echigonensis. Taxonomy (GTDB): domain Bacteria; phylum Actinomycetota; class Actinomycetes; order Mycobacteriales; family Pseudonocardiaceae; genus Amycolatopsis; species Amycolatopsis echigonensis. The sequence continues at coordinate 150,902 of NZ_JACJHR010000001.1, read as the reverse complement.
AGGACGGACTGAGCCGCTTCGGTGCCCGGCAGTCCGAGCCGGCGACCGGCGGCGACGTCGAGGGCGAGGCCGAGGTCTTTGCGGATCAGCGACACCGGTGCGGCGACTCCGGCCGAGGCCGGGGAGAGGAACGCTTCCTCCTTGTAGCCGACGTAAGGCGCGCCCGCGGCGCTCGTCCGGAGCACGTCGTAGAAGATCTTCAGGTCGAGTCCGCCCGCCTCCGCGACGAGCAGGCCTTCGGCGACCCCTTGGTTGACCGCGGCCAGCACCGTGTTCACCGCGAGCTTCGCCGCCGAACCCGAACCGACCGGACCGGTGTGCACCTGCGCAGCGGTCATGGCGGACAGGACCGGACGGAGCCGGGCGAACTGATCCGGCGTGGCGCCGACCATCGCGGTGACCGTGCCGGCCTCCGCCATCGACACGCTGCCGGACACCGGGGCGTCCGCCAGTTCGACCGGGCCGCCTCGCGCAGCCAGTTCGCGCACCAGCGCGGGCCCGACGGTGCCCATCACGACGTGCAGATGCCCACGCCGCGCTCCGGCCAGCCCGCGCTCCACCAGGTCCCGGGTTGTCGCCCCGTCCGGCAGCATGCTGATGCTCACCGGCGCGTCCGCGAGCCGGCCCGCCGACTCGACCGCGGTCACGCCGTCGGGCGCCGCGCCGAGGCCCGGGTCGTAAGCGAGGACGGTGTGCCCGGCTCGGGCCAGCCGGGCGGCCATCGGCCGGCCCATCCGCCCGAGCCCGGCGAATCCGATCAACACGGACTCCTCCTGAGGATTGACTGCCTGGTTTCTCCGGCTGGCCGACAAGTGAGGGAACGGTCGCCCCTCGACTGCCCATCGGAAGCGCAGCGTTCAGCCGGTGTTCAGTATCATGAAACAACGCGCAGCATATGTCAACGCATAGCGCACAAAATCAGGCTGGGCACCGAGATCGCGGCAGCTCAGTGCGCGGTCGCCGGGCGGCCCGCCAGATAAGCGAGGACCCAGTTCGAGAACTCGCAGGCGAGGTGCCAGCGGTGCTCGCTGATCATCCACGGCGGCAGCACCGCCGGAAACGCGATCGCGAGCCGCGCGGCGAATCCGCCTCGCGGATCGTCGCGGAACTGGTGGCGCACCGCGCCGATCGGGACGCCGTCGCCGCCGCGGGCCCAGCCGGAGAGGTCGATCGGGAACCCCTGGTCCCGCGCGATCGGAACGCCCGCGGTGTCGGCGTAGTCGATGACGAACCGCGCGGCGAGCACCGCGCCGCCGGTCACCTCGATCACTTCCTGGACGCCGGCGCGGGGAGTCCGGATGACGTAGTGGTCCGGGCAGGCGGCCAGCATGGCTCGCTCGTCGTTCCGGTCCCGCTCGCCGGTGAACCACCGCGCGAATCCGCCGGCCGTGCCGCGCGTGCTGGCGAGCCCGGCGCTGCTGACCGCCCACTCGCCGGGGGCAGCCGCGCCCTCGCTCGCCGGGCCGCTGACCGCGAGGTCAGGAGCCATCAGCTTGCGGATCTCCGCCTCGCCCATCCGCATCTTCACCGCGGCGAGACGCTCGCGGTCACGGGCCACCTCCGCGGTGCTCTGGGCAGGCCGCAGCACTAGCGCGTCGAGTTCGGCCGCCAGCGCGGCGGGCAGGTTGCCGCGCAACCGCTCCGCGGCGACGCGCAGGCGTCGCGCCTCCCATTCGAGCACCGCGTCGCGGCCGATCGCCTCGCCGCCGAGGTAGGCGGTCAGCCCGGGTTCCGCGTCGTCAGCGGCGGCCGTTTGCCGACCGGCGACGGGCACGAGCCCGGCCGCGGCGGCAGCAGTCAGAAAACGTCGCCTGGTCAGCACAGGACACCTCCGAGGAGAAGCATTTCCGGGCAGCGGCACGGCATTTCGATCCGTACCGCGCCGGGGATGCTAGGCCGCCGCGGCGGGGCCTCGGTGTCCCAGATCCGGCACACTTCCGGCGGAGCTCGCGCTCCTGTTTCAGCCGGCTCCGCCTTCCGCGGCGCGCTCCGCTGCGAGCATCTCGAGCGCCTCTGCCGCGTTCGACGGCGAGGCGGCGAAACCGGCGGGACCGAGTTGCGCGGCGACCCAGTCCTGCGTGTGGTCGAGCTCGTGCCGTCCCGTGACGAACCAGATGCCGCGCGCGGGTTCGGCGCCCTGGTTCACGTACAGGTGCGGCCGGGTGGAGTCGAAGCACAGCGAATCGCCCGCGGCGATCGCATGCCGCTCGAAGTCCAGCAGCAGGACCAATTCCCCGGACAGCAGGTAGGCGTGCTCGGTCCCGCTGTGCCGCATCAGCTTCCGGTCCGCGGCACTCGCCGCGCCCGGTTCGTAGGTGACCAGCAGCGCGTCCGCTCCAGTACCCGAGCCGACCGCCAGCCGCTCCCACCGGACCCCGCTGGCCATCTCCAGCACCGGGTTGTCGGCGGCACGCTGGACCACCCCGGACGACGCCTCGCCCGGCGGCCGCTCGGCCGGGGTCGCGACGGCGCGACCGCCGCCGAGGCCCAGCAGATCATCGAGCGAGACGCCGAGGTGGCTGACCAGTGCGTACAGCGTGCTCACCGACGGCTGCGACTTGCCGTTCTCGACCTGGGACAACAGGCTCGCGGAAATCTTGGCCGCCGCCGCGACGCTGCGCAGGCTCAGGTTGCGCGCCAACCGCGCCTCCCGCAGCGCCGGACCGATCATGTGCTCCACAGTCACCCCTGCTCGCCGTCCAGGTGGGCAGACCTGATCCGCCCTCGCTGAACGATACCGCCCGGACCGGCGCACGCGGGATCTACACTGTTCAGTGTCAACGCACACGAGTTCCGCGCAGGCACCCTCGTCGCGGGCACGTCCACCACCGGAGGCTCCGATGCCACCTGCCCCGCTGTCCATCCGCACAGTCCTCGACGGACGTCCGGTCTCCCGCGACGACGTGCTCAAGTGGGAAGCCGGCCGGATGCGCAAAGCAGCGGCGAAGCTGGGCTTGCCCGCTCCGCGAGGCGACCTCGCCCAGATGAGGACAAGCTTCGCCGACGCCAAGCTCGCCCTCGGCCCGGACGAAGTGCGCCGTCGGCTGCATCGCGACCTCCGCCTCAGCGAAACCGTTTCCCGGGCGCTCACCGGACTCTCGCGCGGACGCCGCGCACTGAGCACCTGCGACCTGTACGTGTCTGGTGCCGGCCGGGCGGGCGAGTTCGTCGACTGGTTCAGCGACACCGGCCGCAGCGATTACGCCCGCAGCATGATTGCCGCGAACCCGGACCACTTCCTGATCGACACCGCACCCGACGGCAGGCAGGAAGTGGTGGAAACGACCGGCGGAAGCCCCCTCGCGACCCGGTTCTTCATCGACTACGCCGACACCTCGTCGCTCGTGACGCCCCGAGACGCGGAGTTCCCGCTCGACGCGTCGGGCGTCGCCCGCACCGCAGCGGGCCAGGCGATCGGCGGCGTCCGCCACGAATTCCGCGACCAGGACGGCGGATTCCACGCCCGGCTCCGCGTCGAGTTCCCGAAGCTCACCGCGCCGGCCATGCTCCGCGAGCACCGGCTCCACCTGGCGTGCGAATTCTCCAACTGGATCGCCATGTTCCGGGCCAGGCCCTAGCCAGCGTGACCGCCGACGCGGGAGCGCAGGTCCCGCGCAATGCGGAATCCGGACCGACGGCGATCCAGTCGTTCACCACTGCGGTGCACCACATAACCGGAGACCCGGTGGTGCTGTAGTCGCTGCCCGGGTTTTCGACCCAGGGCGAATGTCCGACCGGAGCAGCAGACGCGGGTTTCGGCGCCGTCCCAGCGGTTGGTTCCGGCACAGCACCTGCACCGATCGCACTCCAGATAGACGCTTGCCCGCTCCAGCTGGGCTCCCAACAGCCGGTCAATCCCGGCAACCGACTGTTCCAGCTGAATGAACACAATCCCGAACGTCAGCAAGCCGATCCAGCGCGGATGCCGGACCACCGATGGATCAGCACCGCACGTCGGAGCACGCTCATCTCCTCGTGCTGCCTCGCTTGCGCGCGACCCCGCCGACGATGTTCGCCTCCGCGGAGTCTCCCTGGATCGGCGCGTCCGGACGCCAATCCGGAAGCCACACCAACCCGGGCTCGACAAGCTCGAAGTCGCCGAACAAAGCGGCGATCTGCTCCCGGCTCCGCTGGGTCAGCGGCAGGGTCGCCCGTTGCGTGTACTGCCCCGACACCTTGCCGAACGAGCCCAGCGCGTCCTCGTCCTCGGGATTCATGCTGACGTGCGTCAGCGCGAGCAGGCTGCCCGGCGCCAGCAGGTCGCGATAGTGCGCCAACTGCCGTTCCGGCTCCAGGTCGTCCGGCATGAAGTGCAGCAACGCGACGATCAGCAGGCAGACCGGCTCATCCGGATCGATGATGCCCTCGTCCAGCACCCGCTCCCACAGACCGGGACCGTCGAAATAATCGCCGAAGATCGCCCGGTGGCGCAACGGGTCCGCGGTGTCCTCCAACAGGATCTGCGAGTGCGCGTGCGCGACCGGCTCGTTGTCGACGTAGACGACACGGCACTCCCCCGGCGCGACCTCATCGGCCACCTCGTGCACGTTGCCCTGCGTCGGCAGCCCGCTGCCGATGTCGACGAACTGCCGGATGCCCGACTCCACCGCGAACCGCACAGCCCGGCCGAGAAACTCCCGATTGGCCACCATCCCGACCCGCATCTGCGGCATTTCCTTCAGCTGCTGCTCCGCGAACTCCCGGTCGATGGCGTAGTTGTGCGTGCCCCCCAGCACGTAATCGTAGATCCGGCCGGCGCTCGGCCGGTCGATGTCGATGCGCGGAGCCTCGTCAACCATGCCGCGACTTTAACCGACACCCACCGAAGGTTTCAGCAGCAGACGTGCCGCGAGGGTCCGTCGACCGGCCCCTTTCCCCTGCTCGGCCCGACGGGTGCCGCGCGAACCCGCGGTCCGTCCTGCTGTCTGGCGAGAAGATCAGCACCTGACAACCGGCCTCCGGAGTGAACGCCCGCCGGTTTGCCGGACGTCCTTGACACCTGTGTCAACGGGCAGGTAAACCGGCAGAACCCGACGGCGCGCGGAGGCCAACGATGGTGTTCTCGCAGGTCCTCGACCCTGCCCACAGCGTATTCGGCAGCACACTCCTCGCGCTCGCTCCGGTCATCGTCTTGCTGTTGCTCCTGGCGGTTTTCCGCATCTCGGCATGGCAGGCCGTGATCGTCGGCGCACTGGTGACGATCGCGCTCGGCGTCACGGTGTGGCACGCGCCGTTCGCCGCGACGGCCAAGGCCTACGGGATCGGCGCCGGCCAGGGTTTCTGGTCGGTCGACTGGATCGTGTTCTGGGGCGTCGTCATCTACAACACGCTCGTGGTGACCGGCGCGTTCGACGTGTTCAAGAACTGGCTGATCGAGCAGGCGACCGCTGACATCCGCGTGCAGACGCTGCTGATCGCGTGGGCCTTCGGGGCGTTGCTGGAAGGCCTGGTCGGATTCGGTTACCCCTGGGCCGTTGTCGCGCCGATCCTCATCGCGTTCGGCATCGCCGACCTGCCCGCGTTGCGGGTGGCCGCACTGGCCAACAACGCGCCGGTGTCCTACGGCGCCCTGGGCGCCCCGGTCCTCGGCCTCGCGGCTGTCACCGGCCTTTCGGCCACGGCGCTGTCCGCGTCCATCGGCAAGATCGTCGCGGTGCTCGCGCTGGCGCCGCCGTGGATCTTGCTGTACCTGGTGAGCGGCAAACGCGGCATCAAGACCGGATGGCCGCTGGCGCTGGTCGGCTCGTTCGGCTACATCATCGGGCAGTACCCGACCTCGCAATACCTCGGCCCGTACCTGCCCGACGTCATCGGTTCGCTGGTCTGTTTCGCCGCGTTGCTGCTCCTGCTGAAAGTGTGGCAGCCCAAGGAAACCCTCGGCTTCGGCGGTGTGCCGATCCCGTCCGACCGATCCCCCGTCGCCGATACTCCCCGACGGCAGACCGCGCCGCTGCGGGCGCTGCTGCCGTTCCTGATCCTCGTCATCGTCGTCGTGGCCTGGACGGGACCGTGGTCGAAGCTGGGCAACTGGACCCCGTTCGCGCCCAGCGTGTCGGCGCGGTCCTCGCTCGGCCACACCGCCTCCGCTGTCACGTGGAAGTTCGCGCCCTTCATCGCCGGCACTGCGATCCTGGTCAGCTGGCTGCTGATCCTGGCCTATCTGCGGCCGCGCGGAGACCAGCTGCGCCGGGTGTTCCGGTCCACGTTCCAGCAGATGTGGGGTGCGCTGCTGGTCGGGCCGCTGATCTTCGGGCTGGCGGCGGTCTACAACTTCAGCGGGATCGCCAACTCCATGGCGAACGGGTTCTCCCACCTGGGCACCTGGTTCGTGGTGCTCTCCCCGGTCCTGGGCTGGATCGCGGTCGCCTTGTCTGGCAGCAACACCTCCTCCAACGCCGTGTTCGGGCACTTCCAATACTCGGTGGCGCAACTGATCCACGCCCCGGTGCTCCTGCTGCCCTCGCTCAACTCCCTCGGCGCCGAGGTCGGCAAACCGATCGCGCCGCAGACAGCCAGCGTCGGCGTCGCGACCACCAAATTCGTCCGCGACGAAGGCCAGGTCATCCGCTACAACATGGGCTGGACACTGGTCATCCTCGCCTACCTCATCGGCATCGGAGCTCTGTTCTACTTCGTGCTGCCCCAAGCGATGCGGATCTGATCCCGGCGACCTGCCGAGATGTATCGAATCCAGGGTTCCCAGACGAGCGCTCACGTCCCGTTCGAGCCCGCGCGCGTGGTCGAAGCCGAACTCCGGCTGCTTCGCAGACTGATCTCGCACTTCAGACGTCGCGGGCTACCTCGTAGACGTTGGCGGAGCGGAGGGAGACCGCGGCGTCGGCTGGTACAGACGCGTTCGCGGCGACGCTTCGCGCCGCAGTTTCGTCGGTGAACAGCTGAAAGCTCACGCCAGTTCGACCGTCGGTCGCCCACGTCCCGCGGACGAAGCCAGGAATCGTGCGGACGTGGCTGGCGAGGTGGTCGAGTTCGTTGTCGAGCTGTTGTGGTGTCGCCGACGGCTTGAATTCGACGGTGAAGACGACTGCGTGCATGGGTGCTCTCCTTCGGTAGTCGGGACATGAATCTGGTTGTCGGGACATGGATCAGACGGCGACGGCTTCGGCGATGCGCAGCGGTCCGGCGATGTCGAGCACGGCGGTCCGGCGGAAACCAGTGGCCGTGAGCAGGCGATCGAGTTCTGACGGGCTGCGTTCCTGGCCGCCGCTGACGGCAAGCATCAGCAAGTCGAGCGTGCGAGCTCGCGGATCCGGATGCTCGTCGCTGGGCAGGCTTTCGATCACGAGGACCACGGCACCGGTTCGGCACGCGGCCCGCACGCCGCGCAAGATCGCGGTGGTGCCCCGGTCGGGCCAGTCGTGCAGCACCTCCATCAGCACGTAGAGGTCGGCCGCTGGCAGCGGGTCGGTGAAGAAATCTCCCGCGCACGTGGTGAGGTGAGCGTCGTCGACACCGGCCTGGGCGATCACGTGCGGCAGGTCGAACAGGATGCCGCGAACGGTGCGGTGCCTGGTCAGGATTGCCTTAAGCAACTGCCCGGTCCCTCCGCCGATGTCCGCGACCGTCCCGAAGGGACTGAAGTCGTAGGCGCGGATGACCGCGTCCACGTCCGCGCGCGCCTTCGCCTGCATGGCGTTGTCGAACAGCTGCGCTTGTGCTGGGTGTTCGGCCAGGTAGTCGAAGAGGCCGTTCGGCGCGATCTCGGCGATGCCGGTGGTCCCGTGCCGTACTGCTGTTTCGAGTGATGCGACTCCGTGCCAGACCACATCGAGTGCCATCAGCTGCGCGAACGCGCGCAGGGACTCCGCGTGGTCGGTGCGCAGCACGCGCGACATCGCTGTGTGCTCCACGCCCGCCGGCCCGTGCCGAAACACCCCAAGGTCGGCCAGTAGTCGCAATACCCGTCCCAGTGAGTGGTGCGCCACGCCGCAGGCGGCCGCGAGTTCGCTGACCGGGACCGGATCGTCCCCGATCAGGTCCGCGACACCGAGGTCTGCGACGACGTGGAGGGCACGTGCGTGCAGGTGGGCCGTCGTCATTGCCCACAGCTGATCGACCGCCGCGTCGTGCACGGATGTCGTGGTCATGAGATGCCCTCCGATTTCGTCGCGAGTCGTCGACGAACCGGACGCTACGAGCCGGCGGCTGCGCGCAGATCCGCCGGATGACTCAGATTCCTACTCACCTCGGTTCTCGGCCACCCACGTCGCGATCGCACTTCGCGTGTTCACCCCGAGCTTGTCGAGGATGTGCTGGACGTGGTTCTGCGCGGTCCGCTCGGAAAGCACGAGACGCTCACCGATCTGCCGGTTTGTCAGGCCCGCCGCGACAAGTCGGGCGACCTCCCATTCGCGGCGCGTGAGCAGACTCGTGCCGGTTGGCTGCGTGCGGACCGAGTCCGCACGCCGGCGGACGCCTGGCATGCGGTGGGAGTTCGCCACGGCCGTTGCGTGCGCGATCAGCTGCCGCGCCCGCCTCGCGTCGCCGGGGGCACCTCGTGCGACGAGTGCCGCGGCGATCTCGATTTCGGCGTCGCACTGGAAGCCGAGAGCGGCAACGCGTTCGCAGATGTCGCGGGCCGCTTGGAGGTCTTCCAGGGCACCGCTGAGGTTTCCGAGATTTCGGGCAGCTGTGCCCAGCCAGAGTTCGACCGGCCCGAGATAGGCGAGCGCCCCGACGCCGCTGACTACGTGATGACCTCGATAGTTGGCCAGCCGTTCGACGAAGACCGGCAGATCCTCGCCCCGGCCTAGCTCCGACGCCACCGCGATGCCCATGGCCGCGCACAACAGGGTGACGTGCGGGGCCGGACGCCAGTGCCGCGGCGACCCGAGCGAGTCGTAGACCTCCGCCGCCTCGGCCGTGTGCCCCGCGGTCACCAGGCTGTGCGCCAAGGCGATACCGGCGATGACCGGAGGTGCGCCACCGGGGTTCGGCGCAGCCGAGTCACCCGACGCGGACAGCGTCGTGTCGTCGTGCCCGGCATGGCGGCCGAGGTTGCCCAGCAGTGCTGCCCGCCCGTGACGTGCGTTGGGCAGTCCGGTCCCGCCCGCTGCGGCGTGGGCGGCGTCGGCCAGCCGGCGCGCCTCGACCACGCGGCCGCGCGCCTGCGCGAGCGTCGCCTGCGCCAACAACAAATGCAACCGCGCGACCGGCGTGCCGATTTTCTCGGTTGGCACGGATGACGCGGCGACCTGGTCGGCAGCGCCGTCCAGGTCGCCGCGCTCCAGCAGGACGGTTGTCCACGCCGTCCGCGCGGTGAGTTCGTGGTGGGCATCTTGGGTTGACTCGGCGACCCGCATCATCCGTTCGGCGATCTCGGCGCGCGTGTCGAGATCGTCCGGGCCGGCGAACAGCGTTTGGAACGACCGGCAGGCGGCCATCACCGCGGTCGGCTCGCCGCTCGCCTCCGCAAGTTCGAGCGCGGCCCGGCTCGCCCGGCGCCCAGCGAGCGCGTCGGCCTGGTAGTTGAACGTTTCCGCATAGCACGCGGACAACATCGCGCGCAGCCGTAGGTCCTGGGGGTCGACGGCGTCCAACGCCTCGGTGCACAGCCGTCGAGTCGCGAGGTCGAAGCCGATGTGGCCGACCGGCGGCATCGCCAGGGCAACCTCGGCGAGCAGGTCTCCCCGGCCGATCTGCCGAGCCAGCGACGCGGCACGTGTCGCCGAAGCAAGGCGCTCGCCGAGGTCACCCGCGTCGTGGCTCGCGCGTTGGAGAGACATCAAGAGCTCGAATTGTTCGGCTGGTTCCAGATCAGCACCGATCGACAGCGCCAGGCGGTAGAGCCGGACCGCTGGTTCGAACGCGAGCCGCCGCATCGCCTCGTCGGCCGCCCGCCGAATCGCCACGAGCGCTCCCGCCGGGTCACCGTCGGCCGCCTCGGCGAGGTGGTGCGCGACGGCGAACAGGTCGGGTTCCGGGCGCCCCTCCGCGATTCGTGCGGCTTGACGGTGCAGGGCGGCTCGATCGGCATGGCCCAGACCGCTTTCCACCGCGTCGCGCACTAGCGAGTGCACGAAGCGGTACCGACCTGCCGCGGTCGGCGCGACGAGGCCGGCAAGGTCCAAGTCGTCGAGAGCTGCTTGAACGTCCGTCTGAGTGAAGCCAGCCACCTCCGTCACCTCGGACACCAGAAACTCCGGCCCGAGAACGGCGGCGCTGGCCAGGACGCGCGACGTGTCCGCCGGCAACGTCCGAATACGGCGCGCAATCGTCTCGCGCACGGTCGGAGAAAGCCCGCCTGTGCGATATGTGCGCGCGTATTCGGCCAGGAACAGCGGATTGCCGCCGGTGAGCTCATGAACGCGTTCGGCGTCCGCATCGTCGGCGAGCAGACCCGCTGCGTCCAAGTATTCGCGAACGCCGGAGACTGGCAAGCCGTGTAGCGACAGCTCGCGCGCGAACGGGCTCCGTAGCAGGTCGCTCCTCACCGCTCGGACGCGCGGATCAGTCGCTCGCATCGTCACCACCACGCACAGCCGCTCGCTTCGCAGCCCGCGCGTGACATGCTGCAACAGCAGAATCGAGGACTCGTCGACCCAGTGCGCGTCATCGAGAATGATCAGCGTCGGCGACGCTGCGGCGACTTCGCGCAGCGCCTCCACGACAGTCTCGAATCGACGGAACCGCGCCTGCGCGTCAGCCGCATACTGCCCCACGTCACGGCCGGAGAGAACCTCCAGCGCCTCAGCCAGGACGCGCTCGCGCACGCGGGTTTCCTGCGCGAGTTGGCGCAGGATTCGTATCCACGGCCAGAAGGGTGGGGCGCCGTCCGCCTCGTCGCCGAGGCCCCAAGCCTGCACGAAACCGGCCGCCCCAGCCGCCTCGCCCAGAGCCTCCGCCAGGCGCGTCTTGCCGATGCCCGGCTCGCCCACACACATCATGACGACCGGACGCCCGCCACCGGCCGAATCCAGGCACGAGCGAAGCAGCTCCAGCTCGGCCGTGCGTCCGACCAAGCGGTCGGCCGCCTTCGACGCGCGCCCGCTTCCATGCACGGCATCATCGTGCCTGAACAACGGGGCTCTGAAAACGGTCGCGGGGATCGGTTCGTCCGGCGTACTCGACCCGGCCGGCAGACCGCCCCCTCCTCTGTGTCGTGATCGTCGGGGGAGGCCGCACCAGCGGTCGACGTGGTTGGCGTCCTGCTGGCGCGGCGAGTAGCCGAGGGCGCGGAAGGCGTCGCGGACCGCGCTTTTCGAACGGTCGGTGATGACCGTTCGCGACTGTGGATGGGGTTCGGCAATGCCGGTTGGCCACTCGGATGGTGCCGTCTGCTAGCCGTGGTGGCGACCTGTTGAGGCTGCCGTTCCATGGGATCCGCAGGTGCGGAAATTCGTGGAGCGGAGCACTGGCACGATCTCCCGGCAAGTGCGGACGGGTCTGATGATCGCCTTCTCGGCTTGCGCGAAGGTCTTGCCTTGGGCGGCTGCGTCCGCTGCGGTCCGCCAGCGCACCTCTCCGAAGCTCGGCAGCCGTGTCATAGTCGTCCGGATCCGCACGTTCGCTGTAGCGCCAAGGCTGAGCGTCCCTCAGAGTCCCGCGGTAAAACTCCATCTCAATCCAGGGCGGTTCGTGCTTGGCCCGAGCCACGGCGAGCACGAGTTAGCCCCAACTGACGCCGTCTCGCTCCATCGAGGCCGCCTGGCAGTCTGAAGCTGACACGTCTCCGCTGTGATTCATTGGCCGCCACTCTGCCTGTCCGTGGTAGACCTGGCAGTTGTTCTTCCATTTCTGCGGCTTTTCCATTGCCGAAGACGGTCTTTCGCGACGAGGTCCGAACGGCACGTCCTGGCCGACGCGCAAGGCGGCAAGCACTGACGGCCCCGCTTCGTGGCCTGCGCCAGCGATGCCGTTGCAGCCCACGAAGCGGGGTCGTCTCCTCAGCCGTGGGCGGCAGCCGGATTGTCGGCGAATACCGGGCTGGCGGAGACGAACGGGCTGAACTCCATCCGGCGCGTCTTCCATCCGCCGTCTTGCCGGACGAACTCGAAGTCGTACCCGCCGGACAACAACTCCCGCACACCGCCTTCGGTCATCCGGAAGTAGAAGACGTCGGCCTTCGCTGCCGCGGTGTCGCCGTCGACCTCGATCACCGGGTTCGTGATGTGGTGGTGGCACCGCGGCACCTGCACCCACACCTTCCGCACCAACGCCCGGACGCCGTCGATGCCCCGCCCTTCCCCTCGGGGCAGCACGTACTCCGCGTCCTCGGACCAGATGCTCATGAACAGCTCTTCGTCCTGCTTGTCGATCCCGTGACAGTACTTCGCCATCACCGTCTTGATCTCTTCGACGTCGATCGCCCACCGGATCTTGTCTTCCGGAATGGGTGCCTTCGCTGCCATCGCGCTTCCTTTCAGAGGTGCTACGCCGAATACGGGTCGGGGAAGGTCCCGTTCAGCCCGATCACGGTCGTCCGGGTCTCCAGGTACGGGGCCAGCGCGTCGATCCCGTTCTCCCTCCCCCATCCGCTGGCCTTGAAACCCCCGTAGGGCATGGACCACCGGACGAACGAATAGGTGTTGACCCACACCGAGCCAGCCTCGATCCGGCCGGCGACCCGGTGCGCTCGGGACAAATCGCGGGTCCACAGGCCAGCCGTCAGGCCGTAGTCCGTGTCGTTCGCGATGTCGACCGCCTCGTCCTCGTCTTCGAACGGGATCAGGGTCGCCACCGGCCCGAAGATCTCTTCCCGGGCGATCCGCATCGCGTTCGTCGCCCGGGCGAACACCGTCGGCTGGACGAAATAACCATCGGCCAGACCGCCGTCGGTGATGCGCGCGCCGCCGGCACAAGCTCGGCCCCTTCGTGCGTGCCCAGCTCGACATAGGACAGGGTCTTCGCCAGCTGTTCGGCGTGCGCCTGCGGCCCCATCCGGACGGATTCGTCGTGCGGCAGCCCGACCCGGACGCGACCGGCGCGGGTGCGGAACTCCTCGACGACCCGGTCGTACAGCGGGCGGTGCACCAGAACCCGGGAGCCCAGCGCGCAACTCTGCCCGCACAACCTCCAGGCCGACGCGGTCGCGGCGTTCAGTGCCTGCTCGACGTCGGCGTCATCGAAGATGATGTGCGGAGCTTTGCCGCCGAGCTCGAAGGTAAACCGCTTCAGATTGCCTGAACCCTCGCGCAGCATCCGGCGGCCGGTCGCGGTGGACCCGGTGAACGAAATCTTGTCCACGCCGGGGTGCGCGACCAGGTGCGCGCCGACCCGGGAGCCGGCGCCGTTGACCACGTTGAACACGCCCGGCGGGAAACCCGCCTCATGCGCGAGACGAGCCAGCAGCAGCGCGGACACCGGAGTCTGTTCGGCCGGTTTGAGCACCACGACACACCCCGCGGCGAGCGCGGCGCCGAGCTTGAGGCAGGTGGCCAGCAGCGGGGCGTTCCACGGCACGATCGCGCCGACGACACCGACCGGGACCCTGGTCGTGAACGCGTGCACGGAATCGTCGAACGGGATCGTCGCGCCCTGCGCCTTGTCCGCGAGCGACGCGAACCAGTGGTACCACTGCACTTGCGCGGGCAACGAAGCACGCAGATCAGTCACAGGCGTCCCGGTGTCCCGGGACTCGACCTCGATCAATTCCGGAAGAGCAGACCGGAACAGATCCGCGAACCGGCGCAGCAGCGCGGCCCGCTCGTGCCCCGGAGTGCGCCGCCAGCGCGGAAAAGCCGCGCGAGCGGCATCGACGGCCCGGTCCACGTCCGCCGGACCGCCGGTGGCGACCACTGCCCACGCCCGTCCGGTGGCCGGATCGATGCTCTCGGCGTTCTCGCCGTCAGCGGGCGCGACCCACTCGCCGCCGATGTAGAGCCGGTCGTAGACGCGAACCGCGGATTGTGGCATGCCTGTATCCATACGCAGCCGTCACGCGGAGCGTCAACGATCCTCCCGAAAACCAGCTTCGGTTCTCGGAAAGCGCCGATTCGGATTTCTTCACTTGAATCTGGTCCCCCGGCACGGTATGAGCCCGGCCGCTGCCATGACCACAGTGGACAGACCCGGACCGGCCGAGCACCGTTCGCCGGGAACTATTCCCCGACCTGAATTCTCCCTGGATACCGCCGTACGCCAAGGAAAGCTGCAGCGCAGCCGAGCTGTTACTCGCTCGCGTCGCGGGCAGTGGCGACGGTGCAGGAACCCCGGCCGCCGCGGTACGGCCACCACCGATCAGCGGACATCGCCGAAGCGACGGCTGCCCCGGCCAGCAGGCCATCGAAGCGGCGAGTAGTTCCCTCGGTCCGCTACAACTTCTGGTCCGTTGAGGCGAGGTTGTCGTCACCGCCCTGGACGTCGTCGGGGCGTGTGCTGGAGTCGTGGTGGACCTGGCGAGCAGCGTCGGGACCGTGACGTCTTCGCGTAAGCGAGAGGCGACAGCTCGTCGAGATCGAACCCGGTCAGGTTCTTGAGCTCTCCACCAGTCCGATGCCGTCGGGGACCTGGGCAAGTGCGGTCTCGGCGAGGGCTCGCAGGGAGACGGGCTTGACGACGACAACGGCTGCGAGGCTCCGTGATGCGGTCGGAGACACGCCGCGCCGATTCCGGCGGCGCACCCGCACGACGAGCTTGCTGCGACCGAGGACACCTCGGACTTGACCGTGTCGGTGCGCTTGGAGGCAGGCGAAACCTCGTCAGGAAACGTCAGGCTTTGCGTCCCAGGTCGCAAGTTCCCCGCCAGGCATGGAGACGACCAGGAACCCGCCGGGTCCCGACACTGTCCATGCTTCGTATTCGTCGTCGGGTTCCACCCGAATCACAGCCCCGCTGTCGAACACGATGTTCAGAGCGCCCGCATCATCAGCGTCTGCCTTCGTCACAATATCGGACAGCACGACATCCATCGGCCGAAATGATTCTTGCGGATCGCTGTCGGGAGAAAAACTGTACTGCTCGCCTGCGGTGCTGAAGGTGAATGGCGACTCGATGCGCGCCGTGCAATCGTCGGAGAAGTGCAGGACCGCACTGTACTCGATGGTCATGGCGCGCAGGCTCTTCCCTGCAAGGCCGAGATTCACGACTACCAGCCTTTCGCGCGACGGGCGGACCTCGAATGGTTCGGGTGCGCAGTTCGCGCTCCCTACCTGTCACGGGGTCGTCTCGACCGCGATCCGCCCAGCGCCCGCCACTCGGGCTGAGAGCTCCGGACGTGCACGCGGAAACCCGCCGTCAGACCGGGAAGCTCGGTCCCCGTCGAGCAGGATTTCCGTGGTGTGGCTGATATGCCGCTCCAACGCCTCGACAGCGGCTTCGGTGTCGCGGGCGAGCGCGAGTTCCATGAGAGTGCGGTGTTCCGCGATCACATCGCGGCCGGGATGCCTCGAATGCTGCTGCGACCACGAGCGGTAAAGCTCTGCCGAGTCGCGCAGCGAATTCGCGATGCCCAGCAGCCGGGAGTTGCGGCAGCCGGCCAGCAGCGTGTGGTGGAAGTCGGCGTGCGCGCGCGACCACGCGTCGCTGACCCGTTCCGGATCGTCCTCGTCGTACTGCGGAGTCCGCTCGAGCGTGTGGTGCTTCGCGACCAGATCCGACTCCCACGGCGTGTCGCCCTCGGCCAGCGACATCCGCAGCACGAGGCACTCGATCGCCACGCGGGCGGCGGTGAGATCAGTCAGATCCTCCGCGGACAACGGCGTCACCTGGAAACCCTGGTGCGGCTGCGACCGGACGAGCTCCTGCTCGGCCAACCGGGTCAGGGCTTCACGGAGCACTCCCACGCCGACGCCGTACCGGGCGCCGAGTTCCGGGAATTTCAGCTTCTCCCCCGGGGCCAGCCGCCCGGCCAGGATGTCGGCCCGCATCGTCGCGAACGTGTCGTCCGCGCGGGTCCCGTGCGTGGATCGCGCCATGGTTCCACAGTAGCAGCAGAAGAGAACGTACCGGCAACTTTCCTCTTTCGCTTGAACTTTAGAAAGTTTGCGGTCATGCTGAGTCCCACAGCGCAGGGTGGCGCCGGCCGCCCCGGCCGAGGAGGACGACGATGAAGTTGGCAAACCTGGCAGGACGAGCGGTCCTGGTGACCGGCGACGAAGCGGCTGACGTCGCCCGGGACAGCGGCGGGCGTTTCGGCCCGGACCCGCAGGCAGTCCTGGAGCAGTGGGCCGAGTTCCGTGAGTGGGCGCGAACTGCGACGCTGGCTCCGCGGAGTTTCGACGAGGCGCTGCTCGGCCCGCCGGTGCCGAGGCCGCGGCAGATCTTCGCGATCGCGCTCAACTACCGGGCGCACGCGGTCGAGTCGGGCTTCGACATCCCGGACAAGGCTTCGGTGTTCACCAAATTCGCCTCGTCGCTGACCGGACCGGCCGGCGACATCGCCCTCGTCGACGGGAACGTCGACTGGGAAGCGGAACTGGTCGTCGTGATCGGCCGCGAGGCGCGCGCCGTGCGCGAACAGGACGCGTGGGAGCACGTCGCCGGGCTGACCAACGGCCAGGACATTTCCGAGCGAACCCGGCAGCTCGCCGGGCCCGCGCCGCAGTTCAGCCTGGCCAAGTCGCATCCCGGCTTCAGCCCGACCGGGCCGTGGGTGGTCACCCCGGACGAACTGGAGAACCCGGACGACCTGGAGATCGCCTGCGCGATCAACGGCGAAGAGGTCCAGAAAAGCCGGACCTCGGACCTGATCTTCTCGGTGCCCGCGCTGATCGAACAGCTTTCCGAGGTCGTCACGCTCTACCCCGGCGACCTGATCTTCACCGGGACCCCGGCCGGCGTCGGACTCGCCTCGCACCCGCAGCGCTACCTCGCCGCCGGCGATGTGCTGACCACCCGGATCGACGGGCTGGGCCGGATGACCCACCGTCTCGTCGCGTCCCGCGACTGACCGGGAAGGAGACCGACCATGCGAGTCGTCGAAACCGATGTCCTCGTCGTGGGCGCCGGGCCCTGCGGACTCACGGCCGCGGCGTTCCTGGCGATGTACGGCGTCGAGGCCATCACTGTCACCAAGTATCCGCGCACTGCCAACACGCCGCGGGCGCACATCACGAACCAGCGCACCATGGAAGTCATGCGCGACCTCGGCATCGAGGAGCAGGTGCGCGCCGTTTCGGTGCCCAACGAGCTGATGGCCGACAACGTGTGGGCCACGAGCATGGCGGGCAAGGAGATCGCCCGGGTGAAAACCTGGGGGACGATGGTCCAGCGCAAGGCCGACTACGAGGCCGGCAGCCCGTCGGCCATGTGCAACATGCCCCAGCACCTGTTCGAGCCCCTGATCCTGCAGGGCGCGCTCGACCGCGGCGCCGACATCCGGTTCTCCACCGAACTGATCGAAATCGCCCAGGACGACGCCGGGGTCACGGCGACCGTTCGGTACCGCCACACCGGCGAGACCTATCTGATCAAGGCGAAGTACGCCATCGGCGCCGACGGCGGCCGCTCGACGGTCGCCGACCAGCTCGGGTTCTCGCTGGAGGGAGAAACCGGTCTCGGGTACGCGGTCAACGTCTGGCTCGAAGCCGACCTCTCGCGCTTCCGCGCCCACCGCCCGGGCGTGCTGTTCTGGACGGTCCAGCCGGGCAAGGATTTCTGGCTGGGCTCCGGAGTCTTCATCACCGTGCGGCCCTGGAACGAATGGGTCCTGGTGTTCATGTACGACCCGGACACCGAGGAGATCGACACCAGCGAGGAAGCGATGCTGCCGCGCGTCCACAAGGCGATCGGCGACGACAGCGTCCCGGTGACGATCAAGAACGTCTCGACGTGGCAGGTCAACCACGTCCTCGCCACCGAGTACCGGCGAGGACGGGTATTCCTGGCCGGCGACGCCGCGCACCGGCACCCGCCCGCGAACGGCCTCGGGTCCAACACCTCGATCCAGGACGCCTACAACCTCGCCTGGAAACTGGCCGCGGTCATCCAGGGACACGCCGGCGAAGCACTGCTCGAGACCTACCACCAGGAACGGCACCCGGTAGGTCGCCAGGTCGTGGACCGCGCCCTGAAAAGCGCCGACATCGTGGGCCGGGTGCCGTCCATCCTCGGCATCCGGCCGGGCCAGACCGACGAGGAAGGCTGGGCGGCGATCGACGGTTTCTTCGCCGACACCGACGACGGCCGCAGGCGACGGAAAGCGCTCGAAGACTGCCTCGACGAGAACGCGTACCACTTCCACGCGCACGGGGTCGAACTCGGCCAGCGCTACACCTCAGCCGCCGTCGTCGACGACGGCACCCCGTTCCCGGCCTGCCCCCGCGATCCCGAGCTCTACTACCACCCCACCACCCACCCCGGCGCCTACCTCCCCCACGTCTGGATCGAACGCCACGGCAAGCAGATCTCGACGCTCGACGTCGTCGGGCACGGCACATTCACCCTGATCACCGGGATCGGCGGCGAAGCCTGGACCGCCGCCGCCGAGAAGATCAGCGCCGAACTGGGTGTCGAGATCGTCGGCGCACCCATCGGCTACCGGCTCGCCTTCGACGACGTGTACGGCGACTGGGCCAGAACCCGCGAGGTGACCGACGGCGGCTGCCTGCTGGTCCGGCCCGACCGGCACATCGCCTGGCGCAGCCACGACAAGGCCGACGACCCGGTCGGCGCGCTGCGCGAAGCGGCGAAGGCCGCCCTCTCCCGAACCTGAGCCCGGCCATTCATTCGATCAAGGAGGCTCGAAATGACCGTCACGACCGGCACCATGACCGACGAACAGCGCAAGTCGG
Source organism: Amycolatopsis echigonensis (assembly GCF_014174495.1). Lineage (GTDB taxonomy): Bacteria > Actinomycetota > Actinomycetes > Mycobacteriales > Pseudonocardiaceae > Amycolatopsis > Amycolatopsis echigonensis. The sequence continues at coordinate 132,213 of NZ_JACJHR010000001.1, read as the reverse complement.
TCGCCCTGGAGTTCCTCAAACGAGTCGATTCCGGCGGCAACGTCCTCGAACTCTTCGCCGACGACGCCGAGTTCTGCTTCCCGAAATACGGCGTGGTCCGCGGCATCGACAAAATCCGCGAGTTCTTCGGCCAGCTCGGCGGCATCATCTCGTCGATCGAACACCACACCGCGTACTTCAACTATGTCGTCGACGGCGACAAGGTCGTCGTCGAAGGCACCAGCCACGGCACGACCGCGAACGGCGTCGAGTGGCGGGCGGGAGTGACCTCCGCCGGGCCGTGGTGCGACGTGTTCGAAATCCGCGACTTCAAGATCCAGCGTCTCTTCGTCTACCTCGACCCGGACTACGCCGGCGAGGACACCACCCGCTACCCGTGGCTCACCAACTAACCTTTCCCTTCTGCCGTAAGGATCCCTGACTCATGACGACCATGCGACCGGACGCGGCGCTGACCCGCGACGAGATCATCGCGCGCAATCTCGAAGTGGTCCAAGAACACTTCCACAACGAAAACCCCGACGACGTCGACAAGGCAATCGCGCTCTACGCCCCCGAAATCTCCTGGGAAGCCCCCAACCGCGGGCTCGTCTACACCGACCACGGCAAAGTCCGCGAGGGCTACCTGGGGATCTTCCGCACCCTGCAGTTCCACTCCTTGACCTCGCTGCGTCGCTTCGCCACCGAGAACTTCGTCTTCGACGACGCGATCGCCGACGTGACCGTGGTCGGCGACGAGATGCCCAACCTGCCCTTCCCCGTCGGCACCCGGGTCAGCGCCCGCATCGTGCACTGCTTCGAACTCAAGGACGGCAAGATCACCAAGGAGATCGCCTACGAGATGTGGCGCGAGGACGGCGGCCCGCTCGTCAACGACGCCATTCCGCCGGGCTCGCCGGTGGAGCACTTCCCCGAACCGGGCAACGCCGAAGGCTGACGACACGATGAACGCGGCAACTCTGCTGGCAGCGAGCGCGCTCCGGGTACCGGCACGCGACGCCTGGCGCCACGGCGACCGATCCGCGAGCTACGCGCTCGCCCGCGACCGGATCGCCCGCCTGGCCGGAGGACTGCAGGCGCTCGGGCTCCGCACCGGCGACCGGGTCGCGCTCGTCCTGCCGAACGGGCCCGACCTCTTCGAACTGCTGTGGGCGACCTTCTGGGCCGGGCTGGTGACAGTGCCTCTCAACCGGCACCTGCACCCCCGGGAGGTGGCATACGTCCTCGGCCATTCCGGAGCGAAGCTCCTCGTCGTCGCACCCGAAACCGGCGACGCGGCAAGCAGCGACACCACCGATGCCACCGTGCTCCGCACCGACTCACCTTCGTACGAGGCACTCACAGCCGGACGGCCGGTGCCGGTCGCCGAAGTGCGCCCTGAGGACCCCGCCTGGATCTTCTACACCTCAGGGACCACCGGGCGGCCGAAGGGCGCCACCCTCACTCACCGGAATCTGCTGAGCATGACGCTCAACTACTACGCCGACGTCGACCCGGTCCACGACGACGCCGTTTTCCTCCACGCCGCTCCGCTCACCCACGGCAGCGGGATGTACCTGCTCCCCGCCGTGGGGCACGGAGCGGTCAACGTAATCTCCGCGGCCGGCAGCTTCGAGCCAGCCGACTATCTCGCGCTCGCCGAAGCCAACCAGGTCACGCACGGAGCGTTCCTCGCACCCACGATGCTGCGTCGGCTGACCGACGAAGCCCGAGCCGGCTCCGCACCAGCGCTTCCACGACTGCGCAGCCTCGTCATCGGCGGAGCCGCGCTATATCAAGAAGATCTGCAGCAAGCACTCGACGCATTCGGCCCGATCATCACCCAGATGTACGGGCAAGGCGAGGCGCCCATGACCATCGCAGTCATGAAATCGGACCAGATTCCTCACAACCGCGCACACCCTCGCCGCCGGTCCTGCGGCCAGCCGTTCACCGGCGTCGAGGTCCGGGTCGCCGACGCCGACGGCACCGAACTTCCCCCCGGAACGACCGGAGAAATCCGGGTCCGCGGCGACGTCGTGATGACCGGCTACTGGTCCGATCCAGCCGCCACCGCCGCCGCCGTCGACAACGGCTGGCTGCTGACCGGCGACGTCGGGCACGTCGACGAACACGGATTCCTGTATCTCACCGACCGCTCGAAAGACGTCATCATCAGCGGCGGCTCGAACATCTACCCCCGCGAGGTCGAAGAAGTCCTGCTCGCCCATCCAGCTGTCCACGAAGCCGCGGTCGTCGGCCTCCCCGACCCAGAATGGGGCGAGAACGTCGGCGCGTTCGTCGTGACCAGCCCGGGCGCCGACGTCACCGAGACAGAACTCATCGCACACACCCGTGCGCACCTGGCGTCCTTCAAGAAACCGAAGTCCGTCACATTTCTCAACGAGCTTCCCAAGAACGCCAACGGGAAGATCCTCAAACGCACCCTGAGGAACCTTCCATCCGGAAGTCGTTAAGCCGATGCGCACTACCCGACTCCCCCGGTTCTGATACCTGCGATTACCACCGCAGGGACGTCGTCGCGACCGCCGGACCGGTGCTCGACACCAAGCCGGGGCGCGCACCGGCGGCCCGCCGTCCCACCCGTCGTCACACCACCCCGACGAGCGCTCAGGCTCTGCAATTCCGCCTGATTGCCCGTGAGTCGTCAGCGCGGAGGCTCCGGTCCCACTTCTCGAGGTAGGAGATCCGGCGGTCGCTGGCCGGGCGGGGCAGACCCTGTTTAGTCAAAGTGATCGGCATGAGGAGAGCCTCCAGTCAAGGCGTCACCGAACGCTGGCGATGGCCGCGGACATCCAAGCCGACCGGCGCGCTCCGCAGCCAGTCGACAGGCTCCAGCCGCGATCGCCAAGCGAGCAGACAGCGTGCCGCTGCCCTCTCGCCGATCCACTCGACGCCTTGCGCCGGTCTAGACCGCTTGGCTCAGCAGCACCTCGACTTCGCGAGGCAAGACCCCGCAAGTCGCCGGCCCGAGAATCTCGAACGTAGCCGGGCACGACCGGAACACCTCCGCGAGCGCCGCAACACGCTCACGGAGCGCCAGACAGGAAATGCCCTGACCCGACCTCCAAGCCAGCGAGGAAACGCGAACCCTTAAGTCACATCGCCGGCGACGCACATCGTCTGCAGGCCGAAGCGGCCGCCGTGCGTGCGCAGGCTGTTCAGCAGCGCCGGTTGCCTGTCGCCGCTCCGGTCTCGACGAGAAGCCCGGCAGCGCAGAAGCGCCGGGATCCGGTGCGGGATCCCGGCGCTCCGGTCGAGCGGGGCTGGATCAGCGGTGCGCTCCGCCGATGCCGGGCAGGACCTGCGTGCCCTCGGTGCGGACGGCCTGCAGCGACGCCGGGTCGAGGCCGAGAGCCGAGAGGATCGTCGGCGCGACCTGGGTGGTCTCGACCGGGTTCGACTGGACCTGAGCCGGGACGCCCGGGCCGTTGACGACCATCAGGACGTTGCGGTCGCCGGTGTTCATGCCGCCGTGCTCCGCGAGCTTGGTCGGCTTCGAGTAGACGACGCCTTCCTGGACCTTGCCGAACACGTCCGGGTAGTGGCCGTTGTTCACCGGGACGCCGAAGAAGCCGGCGGCATCAGAGCCCGCCCAGATCTGGGTGAGGCCCGAGTGCTGGACCGTGACCGGCTTCTTGTTGACGTCGTAACCCTGCGCGGTGTGGTTCCACAGGTAGTTCTTGACGAAATCGCACGCGGCCTGCGAGGTGTCCGAGAGGTAGGACTGCCACAGGTCGTCGTCGGTGCCGGCGACGATCAGGCTCTTGTTGTCCGGGTGCTTCTGGGCCCAGGCAGCGTTGATCGCGCTGACGATCGGGCCGTCCTGGACCGTGACGAGCTCGTTCGGGTTCATCGGCGACTGGCCGTGCTTCGCCGTGACGATGACCGTCGTCGAGTCCGCGAGGCCGTCCTTGTGGATCTCGGCGGACATCTTGCCCAGCTGGGCGTCGACGTAGTCGAAGGCGCTCGACAGGGCCGGGCCGGGGACGAGCTTGCCGTTGACCCACTGGTAGCCGCCCGGCTGCGGCGCGCTGGTGGTGTAGTTGCCCTTCGCGTCCGGTCCGATCAGCGTGGTCGAGGTCGAGCGGCTCTTCTGCGCGACCGATACGGCCTGGAAGTTCATGCCGAGAACCGCCGGGGTGCCGACCTGCGCCTTGCCCGAGTGGTCGCGGCCGTCGAGCTCGTTGAGGACTGCCTGGACCTTGTAGCCGTCGTACTGCTTGGTGGCGGCGTCGATGTGCGCCCAGTCGTCGTCCTGCGGGTAGGGGACGCCGTTCGGCATGACGGCCTGCGAGTCGATTTCGGGACCGAAGAAGTCGTCGATGCTCTGGCCGTTCGAGCCCGGGCCGTTGAACGACAGATAAACGGCGTGCTTGTCCGACCAGGCGGTGCGCCGACCGGCGTTGTGGATCACCTGGAAGATCGAGTTCGTGCCCAGGTAGTCCCACGGCGTGATGTTCTTGCAGGTCGCCGGGTCGACGGGAAACGTCGAGGCATTGAACGACGAGGCGTCGTTCTTCAGGTTCATGATCGCGGCCGGGTTCTTGTCGACGCCCTTGGCGTAGATCGAACCGTTCTCGTCGAAGGACGGGAACGTGCCGTTCGACGGGTTGATGAAGTCATTGACGTTCGCCAGCGCGTCGTCCGGCGAGTCGTAGACGACATCGCCGCCGGTGGCCGGCTTGCCCGGCGTGCAGGCGGAGCCGGGCTCGTCGGTTTTGTGGCTGTACTCGACGTCGTAGTAGACGCCGGTCGACTTGGGGTTGCCGCCGGTCATCAGCGCGGTGCCGCCGGGGTCGGAGTCCGACGGGTTGGACGCCTGCGCGTTGGTGTATTCGCTGCCGCCGCGCGAGAGCTTGGCCAGCGTCGAACCCGGGTGGGTGGCGACATACCAGTCGAGGTCGCTCTGGTGCATGCCGTCGACCGAAATCAGCAGAACGTGCTTGTTCGCGGGCGCGCCCGCCGACTGCGCGTCGGCAGGCAGGGTCGAAAGCACGAGCAGCGATGCGGCGGACGCCATCGCAGCGCCGGCTACGGCCGGGCGAGTGAACTTCGGCATGGCTCTCCATGGAGTCGAGTACAACGAGACGTCGCACATTTCCGTGTGCGCCGTATCTTTCTTCGCCAAAGCGGTCGGGGAAGAAAATGCGAGGTGAACAAAAGCAATCCGCCTGATTGCAGATGCATTTTCCCAGACACCCAGGAGCGACAACCGCCGAAATATCGACGCAGTGTGACCGATTCGGCGCTGATTGCTGCGACGTCGCCCTTGACCTTATTCAGTCGAAACACACAAATCACCTGCAGCTATGCGACGGGCGACGTTTACGTCAGCCGGAATATATCGGTCCATACCGCCAGCCGGGCGGAATGCGCATTAGGCGCGGATTGCCACATTCACCACAGACCGCGCCGATCCGGTCCACCACGTAGACCTGGCCGACGGCGGGGGCCATTTGTGACGGCCGAGCACCACCTGATCGCCACCGGCCACCGACGGAATCGCATCCGGCCAGCAGATCGCCGCCCGCGCTCACGCTCAGTGCCGCCGGAGTGTGGTGCGACTCAGTCTGGCGGCCCAGCCAGGAGGACATCACCCCGGTGCCGTGAAACAGAAGTTCCTCGCCGCGACCCAGTTCGGACACGGCGCAACCCGCCGCTCGGACCGGCAAGCCCGCTCGCCAGCTGCCAGCGCGTGGCACAGCGAGTGTGAGCCGAGCGAAGCCCAGCAGCGCTGCCCATGCTGTTGCGGCTGCAGCTCGTCCGGGATGCATGGGAGGACATCGAAGCCGGGGCGACGGCAAGCAAATGGAGTGAGCGCCTCCTCGCCCGTACCCCGCAGACCCGCGTGGCAGCTCCGCATGAGCCCGGCGGAACGGCCGTCTACCTGGCGTCCGACGCCGCGACCTATACCGTCGGCAGCACACTCACTGTCGACGGCGGGTGGACCGCGGCTTAGCCGATGCGGGTCAGCGGAGCCAGTTTGCCGCAGTCGCCGATCGCATGGGCTTAACGGTGTCGGCTCGGAAGCCGGAGGTTCCGGCGCGAGTTGTCCACCTGCGCGGCGGCCCTCGGACGTGGTGATGCGGGCGGCTCGCCGACGATGGCAGCAGAACCAGACATTTCGACGACCACAGTGAGTGCCGCACCCGCCATGCAGGGTTGAGGGGTCGACCTGGGCTCACCGTCAAGTCCGCCCTGGGCCACGACGCACTACCGCCTCGAGCACTGACCCGTGCGACGCCTTCAAGAAACATGCACGATCTGCCCGGCGGCACCGCGGTGACAATCTCGGGCGACGCTTGGCAGTCTGGGGTGAACCGGCGGTTGCCGAGGATGCGGAAGAGATCGCGCTCCCAGGCGGCGGGGTCGAGAGCGAGGGTGCCGCCTCTGCCGTTCCGGTTGGCGTAGAACACTCTCCTGCCGTCCCGGGGCGCGCTCATAAACGAGTTAATTGACAGCATGCTGTCGATCGTGCGAGACTCCCGTCGTGAGTCATCGGCGTGGGCCAGAGGACGCGTGGAGCGAGTTCGTACTCGCGGTCTTTGACGTCAACGGATTGATAATTCAGGCAGGCGAGCGCATCTCCGGTCCCTTGGGGCAGAGCGCAGCGAGGTGGCAAGTGCTCGGTCGGGCATTCCAGCCGCGGACCGTTGCTGAGATGGCGGCCGAGATGGGGCACGCACGGCAGAGCGTGCAGCGGGTGGCCGACGTGCTGGAGCGAGAGGGGTTGATCGCGTATCGGCCACACCCCACCGACCGCCGCACGAAGCTTGCCGAACTCACCCCCCGGGGACACGAGGTACTAAGCGCGATCTATCAGCGGCAGGTGGCATGGTTCGCCGAGGTCGTGTCACAGCTGAGCGAGGCCAAGTTGCGTGAACTCACGGTCTCGCTCAACGAGGTGTCGCGCACGCTTTCATCGACCATCACTGACGGCGAACGAGAGTCATGAGAGCAAGGAGACAACGAAATGGCACGCTTCATCGTGTTGTACCGCGCTCCGCAAGAGGTCGCGGAACGTTTCGCAACGGCCACGCCCGAGGAGGCCCAGGCCGGCATGCAGCTCTGGACGGATTGGTTTGCTCGGCTCGGACCGGCACTGATCGATCCCGGCCGACCGCTCGGCAATGCAAGGACCGTGACCCGCGATGGCGCCATGGCTGCCCCGACCGAGGTCATCGGTATGACGATCCTGCAGGCCGACACCATGGACGACGCGCTCGACATGGTCCGCGATCACCATCACCTGCAGTGGGCCGACTCCTGTGCCATCACCGTCCTCGAGGAGCAACCGATCCCGGAGGTCGAGGCCGGCATGGTCAGCTGACCGATCGGTAACCGGGTTCGATACCAGCCCAGTACAGCCGGGCCCGCCCGAACGGAAGGCGCTCGGTCGGAAAACCCCACGAGCGAGCTTCGGCTCATCGGCATGTCGCGGCAGTCGCGGAAGGTTTTGCCTTTGCCCGTTTCGAGCAGCTCGGCGAGCTGTTCGTCGCCGACTACGGGGATGATTTTTTCGGTGGTGGCCGGCTGGCTGAGCTTGGCCATCGGATGGCGGTCGTTTTCTTCGGCGTCGAGCAGGTAGTTAAAGGACTGCTGGAGTGCTTTGTATTTGTTCAGGGCGGTGGATGCGGAACGGGTTTGGATCATCCAGGCGATGAACGACTCGACGTGCTTGCGTCCCACGTCGGTGGGGTCGTCGGCGTCGGCGAGAAACCGCAGGGAGGTCCTCACTGCCGAGGAAGTCGGCGAACTGGGCGACGGCGAGTTCGTAGTTGTAGCGGTGGTGTGAGGTTTGTTGCCGACGCGGAGGCCGCGGTCCCACTCCTCGAGGGCACACCCTGTTTAGTCAAAGTGATCGGCATGAGGAGAGCCTGCAGTCAAGGTGTCACCGAGCGCTGCGCTAGACCGGAAGGACACCTGCGACCACATGAAAAAACGGGCTTCCGCTGCTCTGAGCTGCGGAAACCCGTCGTCCGGTCGGGCTGACAGGATTTGAACCTGCGACCCCTTGGCCCCAGGACTCAGCTAGTGCGTTGACCTGAGAAAACAGCAAAATGTGAAGCGTCGACAGTTGCTCACGTCCTGGCGTTTCGCGCGTGTCGCCGCGTGCGCTGTCCCCAACTTGTCCCCGGGGCCTATGCCGGCCGCTGAATCTCGCGAAGCTCAGAAACGAACTCATCTGCCGCAGGCTCACCGGGATAGCGTTCCTGCAGCACCGACGACAGGTCGCGCGAGACCATGCTCAGCGACGGAAGCGAACGCCGACCGTTGCCGAGCGCTCGTCGGCCATACACAACCGCGCCGTCGAGATCGCCCTCTCGCGCCGCTGCGACTCCCAGCGTGATCTGAGCCTCGGCAATGCGCATCGGCCAGCGGTCTTGGTCCTGAAATCCCGAACTCACGCGAATTACTTCCTCAGACAGTTCACGCGCGAGCCGGTCCTCGCCGACGTGGCGGTAACAGTCCATCACGTAGAAGTCGTACTTCGACGGGTCGACTACGAAGTGGTTGTCAATATTGGCTGGATACTGAAGCTTATCGAGGGCAACTCGCCCGCGTTCCAGCGTTTGTTTCATTTCGGCGCGCATGCCCATGCGGGCGAACGCCTTCGCCTGTTGTGCTATGAGCTGCACCGAGACGCTATGCGTCGCCGAGACCTGCTCACCGGCCTGCCCCGCAGCAAGCACCCCGCGGTAGTCACCTGCGGTGAGTGCGAACCACGCCGTCATCTCGACCTCCCCAAGGGGCTATCAAGCCTGTCAAGGGGGCAGACCGCACGCACACTCACCACCCCAGAAACGGGCCCCCTTGACAGACTTGATCGGGCTCACGCCAGGTCGACGGGATGGACGAAGAGGCCCCCACTAGTAGGTGGTCAAAAACCCTCGGTGCTCGTTCGAGTTCCCGGATGACACTGGAGACTACGTTGGCATCGAACAAAAACTGGTAAGCGCCGCCTGCCGCCGATGGGGTGTGTCTCTCGCGACCGACATCGAGTACCGCGAAGGCCGGCCGTTGCCCTATCGTGCGCGGGTTCGTTGGAGCGACCCCGAAACCGGCGGTTACCCCTCGATCTCGCAGTCGCACGAAACTCGCGATGAAGCCGAAGACTGGATCAGCGGGATGGAGCGCGCCGCGGCAAGCGGCGTAGATCCGGCAGCTGCCGAGATGCCGCTCGGAGAGTACGGGGACCTCAACCTGTCAGTCGAGATCCGGGGGTTGGCGGCGAAGACGACCGACCCCGTATCTGGCCGGCTGGCGAAAGCGTGTCAAGCCGACGCTTGGGCACTTGCCCATATGCATGATCACGTACGGCGTAGTGGACCGCGCCGCGATGGCTTGGATCGCCGACGGCTGCAGCAAATCCACCATCAAGAACAGCCTTGCGAGGGAGCAGGCGCATCGAGACGAGCTCATCAGCCAGAACCCCGCCCGTATCGCCGAATGGCAGCGCGAATTCGAGATGGCGGAGGACGAGCTTGACGACCCTCGCTCCTTGGCCCTCCCGGACTGGCCAACTCTCCTGCGCCTAGCTGATGCGCTGGTCGCACGATCGTCCGACGAGTTCGTTGGGTGAGGCAACATAGTTAAGTTCATGGCTTCCACGGCCGCCCGGATCGGCGAAGTCTCAGGGGTTCGGGTCTGCGACATCGACCGAGAGAAGTGGCTGTGGACTGTCCGTCGGCAGACGACCACGGCACCTGGCGGGCTGATGGACAAGGCCGCTAAGGGCAAACGAGCCCGGGAGGTGCCTCTGATCGAGGAGATCCGGCCGTTGGTGGCGAGCGAGCCGACTGGATGCGGTCGGCCCCGAGCCGATGGCGAGGCTGTTCACCGGTCCTCGCGGCGGTCGGATCAGCACCGCGGTCCTGCGAGACGCGACGCACTGGGACGAGGTCGTGACCAAGCTGGGGTTTGAACACCTCCGCCGTCACGATCTTCGCCACACCGGCCTTACGTGGATGGCTGACGCGGGCGTACCCGTCCATGTGTTGAGGAAGATTGCCGGCCACGGCTCGCTGTCGACGACACAGCGGTACCTCCACCCCGATCAGCAGTCGATCACGGACGCGGGGGTTGCTTTCGAAACATCTGACAGTTGCGCGCGAGAAACGCCGCTTGCGAGCCGTCTAGAGTCATCGGTCCAATTGTGGAAAAGTTCCTTTCGCCAAAGATAGGAGATTAAGGTCAGCCCAAATCCACTGTGCCGCGACATAGCTCACTGGACGTTCGTGGCCGCACTCGATGATGGTGTTGTATGAAGAGATGTTCTGGAACGGTGTCTTTATCTCGTTCTTAAGGATCCACTCGGAAGTTAGCTTCGCTTGCGCCTCTGCCAATTTTCGCCAATCGTCACTGTCGCCTGTCGGGTGCGGGAGGAGCTTGACTGCCGACCGGCCGTTGGTCGAAACTATAAGGCCTTCTTCTTTGGAGATGACCTCTCGCAAAACTTCCTCGGGAAGCATCTCGTAAGCAAATGTCGGAGTCGTGCCAAGTGCTGATTCTTGGTACGTTACCAGCCCGAATATCCCGAACGGCCGAATCACTCTATGACCAAGTGACCAGCCGAAGGCTGAGAAGCTGGTATTGGCCACCTCGTCATACGCAACGCATGCAAGTCCGTACGTCTCCGCACAAAATCGTGCCATGTGCTCAGGTGTGTACAAGTCCCACACCCAACCGCCCGGTGAAGGTTGGAGCACGTCGGACCTTGGGGCGACACGTTCAAGTGACTCAAATCCCTGACTTTGAAGCCATGCGATTAAATCCTTGATATCAACGAGTTCAACCGTATGGGATCCCAATTGGATGGTGGCGTTCTCGACATTGGGGTCAATTTGGTTTACCAGCGATATTCCGGCTTTAATGACTCTCTGGCGGTTCAGTGGATCGTGCCGCATTCCGCTCTCCGACACTAGAAGCCTAGCTGTACGGTACCGGATCTCTTGATGCCAGATGCCGCCCATCGGCCCGAGCACTGTTGGGCCGTTGAGAAGGTTAAGGGTGCTGCTTGCGATATGGTCGCGTACTTTGGTCCAAGGCCATTGAATCCCTCCCGGAAGGCGTCCCCCGGACCTGAATTGCCATTCCTTATCGCTCGGTGAGAAGAATTGAATGTGGTCCGGTAGTGGTATGCATTCGTCTGCGGTTGGCGCAGTAGTCGACCATCCAACTTCGAGGAAGCGGCCTGTAACTCTTGTGCCGAGCCTAATCGGCTTCGACGCATCGGCAATTGGAAATAGCATGGTCGATAGTGGTCCGAGTGAATCGATCCACGCCCGGTTCGCGCGGAGTAACCGGCTCCCGACTGAATCTGGATCAACTGATCCTTCGTCTGCCGACTGTGAGGTAGATTTCTGTGGTGTAATTTGTTCGATAAGCCACGCGCCTGCGCCTGGATTTGATCGAACGCATCCCTCGATCATATCGTCGACTTGATCGGAGTTTCCGTCAAGCGTGGCGATCGCAACAGCCCATCGCCATCGATCGAAATGTTCTGGACTGCTGATCGCTTCGGCGAATAGATCGCTCTCTTCAATTAGTGCTTGTGCCGCAAACCATTGCTCGAATATCGGCAAGACGAATGATGCATTGTTGCTAACGTTGCGGCTTACTAGTCGGGTTGACAACACGGACTGACGTTCTTGAAAGGACAAACCGTCAAGGCGGCCACTTGATCTAGTGAGAGATACGCCCAGCCTGATGAGTATTTTGAACAAATCGCTCGAGCTGGTCGCGGAAGAGCTGTTCGGACGCGTGAGAGCGCCTTGGACCAACTTGTCGATCAGTTCGACCTGATTTGCAGCAGAATGCCCGGCTGCAATTAAGGAGCCTGCGGCTAGCGCGAAAAACGGTCGACGGATTGTGTCTATTAGATCGTCTGACCATTTGAAAGTCAAATGCCTTCCGCCAGCGAGTGCTTCAACAAATGCTCTCGCGGCATCTTCGCTGAATCCGTCGACCGCAATATCGTCAGCGCTTTCAAGCAAGACGCTTGGGCGACACGTCGCTAGAACTGTGCTCCGCGGGTCGCCCGCTACCAGCACCCGTGCGTCGCGTGCGATCGCTTCTGCTGTCGCGCCGTCAACCTCATCGAGGCCGTCGACCACTATCGCAGCGCCATGTGAACGAACCCGGACATCGCCCGCCAGCTGCGCAAGGCTGGATTCTAAGCCGCTTGCTGCGACGTCGCGAGCGGAAAGCCAAACGGGAACCGGCGAGGTCGGGCTCTCGGTAATCCGCGAAATAGTGATCCGGTGCCATTCTTCTGCGATCTCCGACTTGCCTGCTCCGAACGATCCGACCAGTACTCGAAATGATCCCGCGCGGAGGTCAGGAACGAATGCACGAAGTGCATCGAGTTGGTCGTCGACGGCGTCCGCATCGACGTCGAAGGCTGCGAGCCGAAGCCGTCTTCGTTCCGTCGAGCGGCGGAGGAGCCAGACTGACAGATCTTCCGGGCTAACCGGCGCGCTTCGCCCTGTGAGGGTTACCAGTCGTTCGATGAGATCTTCATTGCGACCTCGGCTCCATTGCTCGCGCAGCTGTCGTTCGAGTCCTGGGTCTGCCAGCTTGAGGATCGCGAGGTATGTCGCTTCAATGATGCGGCGAGCGCAAGATAGTCTCTCCGGGTTGCGCTCCCACGCTGGGTCGCGCTCACTTAGCCACTTAGAGAGGCGGACTGCAAGCTCGGGTCCGCCAATCTCGACAGGCTGGTCTAGGTCGCTGGCCTTGATCGTCTTGAGCCACGAACGAAAGTGTCGCCTCCGGTACTTGAGGTTCAAGCGGCCATGAACGTCGCGATCTACTCGCCACCGATAGGTGACTCTCTTCGCGAGTTTGAGCGCGGCCTTGGCGGCATGCGGGGCGAGGAACTTCCCACCCATCACAAGGCCTGTCTCCAGCCCGGTCACTCTGTGCGCTCCCTCTGTAGGCCACTCGAAGCTAGTTCCTGTCATCGGATGGGCCCGCGCGCGCGTTACTTGCCCGGGGCCGAGAGCTGTTCGGTTCGGCCGGCGTTCGTTCCAACCGGGGTCTGTCCCCAAGATGTCCCCGGGCGGCAGCCCCCGGTGATCATCCGCAAGATCAAACCCGCGACGAAAAAAGCCGCCTGACCTGGGCTTTCACCCAAGCCAAGCGGCTCGTTCGTCCGGTCGGGCTGACAGGATTTGAACCTGCGACCCCTTGACCCCCAGGACGGTGGAGTCAGGGTTTTCGCAGCTCAGAGCGCGTTTGCTTGATCGACTGGCGTGTCTGAAACGCCTGGTCGTGTGGGTCCGGGCGTGACGTGTGGTCCCCAAATGGTCCCCAAGATCCTGCCTGGTCATGGCCTGCTTGGTCGCCGTCTCGCCCTCGGGTGGTGGCCCTCGTGCGGAGGCAGCCTGGCCTCTTCCTCGTCCCTGCCGCACCTAGCGTCGGAGTGGCGCGGTCAAGGGTGAGCGCAGCTCATCGCGCCAGCGACGCCGGAGGCGCCCTTGAGGGTGTCGGTCCGCCGTTAGACAATCGCCGACGAGGGAGTGGCCTCCGCAGCCCAGACAGCAAGCAGTAACACGGGGGTGGCTCTGAGCGTTCTATGTCTCATGTGGATCTACATGTCCGGTGTGCGCCCTGGGCGGCGCGCTCACGCCGCTGCACCTTCGGCGGCCCGCCCCGCGGCCGGTGGCCGAAGCGGAGCGGCAGGCCATCCGCGCCGCCCGGGGGCGGGGCCGCCGGACGTTAGGTGACCAGCGCGCCGCCCTGGGCGGCGCGCGCCTTGATCCCATAGAGCCAAGTTCGGCAGCTACATTCTGGATAAGGAAGGCAAGGCTAGTGGACCTCGGAAATGTCAGCAGCTTCGGTGGAATCGACGCTGACGCTGACTTGCTTTTGAACGAATGCTTTCAGGATCACGGAGCTTACCTGGATGCGCGAAAGCATGAGAGGTTCCTGATTATTGGCCGGAAAGGAAGTGGAAAGACTGCTATTTTTAGGCGGCTAATATCGGAGCGTTCGCATGATCTTTTTAGCGACGGTCACACGTTTGATGATTACCCATGGCATCATCACGACCTGCAAGCTCAGACGGGCGTCCCGGAGGAGAGACGGTACATCCAAAGCTGGAAGTACCTGATGTTGCTTAGCCTTGCAAAAATCGCACTGAATCAGGATCAGTCATTGGCGATCAGGGAAGAATCCCTGGACTCGCTGGAGGTTATTGAGTCGTTCGTTGTTGACTCGTACGGGTCTCGAAACCCGGATTTGACGCAGCTCTTCTCGCCCAACAAGGAAATAAAGTTGAAGGGCGGCCTGAGGACGCCGTTCGCAGTGCTGGATATCGAGCGAATCAGAGTAAAAGACCTGCCTATCCACATCCAGGAAGTTAATAGACAGCTTGCCAAGCACGTTATGCAGAGCTTGAACCCTGAGCATGACTACTACATCTGCTTCGACCAATTAGACTTAGGTTTCAATCCTGGCGATCAGGCATACCATCAAAGGCTGATCGGCCTCATTTTGGCGTCGCGTGAGTTAAATCGGATCGCTACCGAGAATGGTAAGCGTGCGTCAGTGATCGTATTTCTTCGCGACGATATCTACCAGATGCTGCATTTTGAGGACAAGAATAAGCTTACCGAGAACCACCTGTCCAAGATTGAATGGAAGGAGTATGGGAGAGGTCTCACGCTTAAAAGTCTCATGGAGCGCAGGTTCGGTCAGGTCTTAAACGGTGAAGGAACGGTTTCGTGGGACAGTGTTTTTAACGAGGGTCGAGAGATGCCGAGTCGGAAGTCAAAGTACACTTACATCTGCGATCGCACCTTTCTTCGCCCGCGCGATATGATCAAATTCTGCAATCAAGTGCTGATAGAGCACAGAGCGTTCGGCGCAGATCCGGACGAAAAATTTGATAACGAACACGTCTTAGAGGCCAGGTCTTCGTATTCTGAGTACCTTAGAAACGAGCTTGATGATGAAATTGCAAAGCAGGTTCCGCACTATAAAGATTATCTAGAGGTCGTTAAGAGCGTCGGCTCCATGCAGTTCACGTCAACTTCTTTCGACTTGGCTTGGAAGAAGCTGGACATGGATAAGATTGGGAAAAGCAAAGAGGCTCTGCGTGAGCTGTTTGAATTTTCTGTCGTCGGCTACCTGAAGCCTGGCGGCCAGGGTGGCGGGTCGCAGTACGTCTGGCGATATTCAAGCGGTAATACGAGGTTCAATCCAGAGGCGGATACCTTCAGGATTCACGCGGGGCTGAAAGAAGTCCTTGACCTGGTTGCTGGTGCAGGACGCGGCAACTAAGTTGCACTTGCGGGAACCTAGGAGAAAAAGACTCGGTCGGTACCTTCTGAAGCGTGTTGAATCCTTATGCGGATTGAAGGATGGATGTTGAGCTTATTGAGATCGGCAAGATGGACCCAAAGGACTTCTTTGCTCTCATTACTCGGTTTTGGATTGCCGCCAACCGGGATGGCGCGGAAGCAAATCGAAAACTCTTGTCGAACCTCGCCGTCGTCATAGGCGATGACGTGATGCGGATTGGAGTATAGTCCGACGACGCTTGAAATCTCGCACTCAATGCCGGTTTCCTCGCGCACCTCCCGGACGGCGGCTTGGGAAAGCGTCTCGCCTAACTCAAGCTGGCCGCCGGGGATGGCGTACAGGTCGTTGTCCGTCCGGCGGATCATGAGAATCCGCCCTTCCTCGTCCTGGATGAAGGCCGACACCGCGACCGCGATGCTGTTGGCCTCGGGTGCGTTGGGGTCGTTGTAGTAGTCGACGCGTGCCATGTGGTGCCTCCTAGATGGTGGCGGGCTTGGCGAGGTTCCAGACGGTCTCGAAGCTCTCCGAGTAGGTCTCGAAGAGGTCCCCGGCGGAGAGTCGGCGCAGGTGGAGCGACGGTGCGTGGGCGCCCTGGAATCCGTAGACGTGCGTGTTGATGATCATTTCGTCGTCGAAGCGGAAGATGGAGTTGTAGAGCGTCGTGTTGTGGAATCGCATCTCGATTCCCTCGACGCCGACGAGCGGTCGGTAGAACGCCAGCGCGTTGCGGACACGCGCGGGGAGCGTCCCGTCGCCGAGTTGTTCTTCTTCTCCGCGCAGGGCGACGCTGTCCCCGTCCGGGTCGCCGAACGCCAGGCGGATCTTCGCGCCGGCCGCGGCCTTGGCTGCGATGTCCTTGATGAACCGCGGGCGTTCGACCAGGAACAGGGCCGCGTGGACCAGGATCTCCACGGTCTCTGACGCGTCGTTGATCAGCCGGTCCCACAGCTCGACCGGGATGGCGTTGCGGTGCGGGAACACGCTCACCACCTCGGCGGCGGCAGTCTCGGCCCGGCGTTCCGGTGCGACGGAGTCCGGCCACAGGTAGGTCTCCGATTCGCGCGCCATCGCGGCGATCTTGTGCCGGTGCTTCGGGTACGGGGTGCGGCCTTTGGTGATCCACCGCTCGACCGTCTTCTGGTCGACGCTGAGCGCCTTGGCCACTTGTTCCAGCGTGAGCCCGTTGCGCAGCAGCGCGTCACGCAGCCGTTCGTTGGGCATCCGCACCCCCTTGGGACTTTTAGGGACGTCTTCGACCGTACCAGGGACGTCCCAAGATGTCCTGCCACGTGGTGATCATGTCCCGCCTTTTGCCGGAGATTGGGTGGCACGTTGCCGAGACTCGCTCGGCGGCAGAGCCCGAAGGAGGCAGACATGACGACTGCAAGTACGGCGTCGACGCTCGGAGGCGAGTCGAGCGGTTCGTCCGCGCCGGTGCCGCGCAAGTACGTGGTTTAGGCGCGGACGACATGCGCGACACGGTCCAGATCCACGTGACGGCAGACCTGCCGATCCGCGTCCGCGCGCTGACGTATGCGAACCGAGCGGAGATCCGCTTCGGCAAGGCGTTCCCCGTGGTCCTGCTCGTCGACTCCGACGCGATCGCGGTTCTGGGCAAGCAACTTCACGAAGCAGAGACGGCGCTGAGCGCAGCGACACGGACGGACTACGGCGGCGAGGCGCCGGACACGACTGACTGACAAAGAACACAGGGAGCTAGCGGTTATGGCTATCGAAAAGGGACACCGGTTTGCGATCGACTTCGACGAGGCGTTCCCGCAGGGACTGGTGATGGTGGGGGAAGTTATTCCGGACAACGAGTATCAGTCTCGGGAGGACCGGGCTGCGGGGCGTCCGGTGCGGCAACGGGTGGATGAGGTGACCGGGAAGCGCCAATGGAGGGCTGCGGTCACGGACCCGGGTGAGACGAAGGCGAAGCGGGCCTCGTTCGAGGTGACGTTCCTGGCGGATGTGCAGCCGGTGCCGACGACGGCGGAGGCGTTGCCGGGGATGCGGCCGGTCGAGCTGGACGGCCTGACGGCGGAGCCGCGTGTCGGCGGGCAGGGCGAGTTCAAGTATCAGACGTACGTCTTTCGGGCGACGGGGTTCAGGGCCGCTGCGGGCAAGTCGTCGTCGAGGTCGGCGGGTGCGTCGTCGGCGTCGGGTGAGGGCAAGGCGGCGTAGATGGGTGTTCTTGGTTTGCAGACAGGGACGATCCCGGGCCGGAGGTGTGGTTGATGCGTGGCACGGAGATGGCGAGCCCGCGAGCACGCGGCCTGGGGGCGGCGTTGCGAGATGCCCGGATCGAGGCGCGGTTCGGGTTGCGGGAGCTGGCGCGGCGGATCGGGGTGAACCCGGCGTTGTTGTCGAACTGGGAACTCGGTCAGCGGGTCCCGACCCCGGAAGAGGTGTCGAACGTGCTCGGTGCTCTCGGAGTGACCGGGGAGCGGAAAGCGTGGATCATGCTGCTGGCGCATGGCGTGACGGGCCCGAGCTGGTCCTCGGTCGGTTCGCAGGCTGACCCGGCCCACTACACGACATTGATCGCGCACGAGCGGGTCGCGACGGCCGTGACGGTATGGGCTCCGCTGCTGATTCCGGATCTGCTGCAGGTCCCGGATTACGCGCGGCTGGTGTTCGGCCCGGACCTGCGGGACAAGGAGAAGCTGGACCAGGTGGTCGAGAGCCGGATGGACCGCAACCGGATCATCTTCGGCGCGGGCGCGATCCCGGCGCAGATGTTCATCGGGTCGGAGGCGCTGCGGAACCACTTCGGGGATGCCGAGGTGATGCTGCGGCAGACGCGGTTCCTCAAGGACTTGATCGGGCTGTCGCGGACGATGACTATCCGCCTGGCTCCGAGTCAGGCGGTGACTGCGGAGGCGTTCAGCCGGTACGCGCTGAAGGACACCTCGGATGTCGTGTACTGCCCGCATCGCGGGATGGGCGTGTTCCTGGTCGGGAAGGAAGCCACCCCGTACACGGTGACGATCGAGCGGCTGCGGGCGGCTGCGTTGTCTCCGGCGGAATCGCTGGCGCGGCTGTCGGTGGTGGTCGACCAGCTCCTGAAAGAGGTGAAGGCGCAGCGGCGGGCGACTGACGCCGGGCTGAACCGGCTCCTGACCGGCGAGGAACCGACCACGGACGAGTCGGCCACCGACTAGCGGGAAAACCTTAGCGGGTACTGAAAAAAGCGCACGGCGACGTGTGCTGTGTTCAACGCGCCCATTTGCGCTTGGAATTGTTCCGTATAAACGCAGAACCGGCCTCTGGCTGCCAACCGTCACCGGTTCTGCGCTGTCCACTGGGAAGTGAACAATGACGAACATAACCGGTTCTGGACGGCGTGCGTCAACGGGGGTCACCCGGATGCGTTGCGCCGCATGCAAAAAGTTCGCCCGACTTGTGCGGGGAGAAGCGAAGTGCGCGGCATGTCAAGGAATGTTGCCGCTTGACCTCACCGCGGCTG
Organism: Amycolatopsis echigonensis; assembly: GCF_014174495.1. Classification (GTDB taxonomy): domain Bacteria; phylum Actinomycetota; class Actinomycetes; order Mycobacteriales; family Pseudonocardiaceae; genus Amycolatopsis; species Amycolatopsis echigonensis. The sequence goes on along the minus strand of NZ_JACJHR010000001.1, from coordinate 113,432 downwards.
AGGGCGGTGAGCGTCGATGAACGCGGCTGTGGTGATCGCTGTCGGCGCGGGTGTCGCGGTGGTGTTGTGGATTTTGGCGAAGCTGGGGCGTGCGTTGGCGTCCATTGTGGAAACGCTGGCAGCGTTGGCATTCCTGGGATTCGCGTTCTGGACAGTGCTGCGGGCGGTCGGCTGGCTGGCCCGGCAGATCGTCACCCGGTGGCGCACCGGTCTCGCGTTGCTCGTGATCGTGGCGTGGTTGCGGTGGTGGGGCTGGCTGTCGCTGGCGGTCGTGCTCGTCACGCTGGCGCTGATCGCGGTGGTCTGGCATCAGCTCGATGTGGTCGGGTTTGACCGGTGGTGCGGTCGGTGGCTGCGGGCGTGGTGGCTGCGCTGGGCGGTCTACGGGCGCAAGCTGCCGGACTGGCTGCATGCCTGCGGCCTGACTGTCCGCGACGAAGCCATCCCGGTGGACGTGACGGTCAATCTGGTGTCGCGGCGGCGGAAGCGCCAGGCGATCACGCAGGCGCGGAAGACGTCGGGGGTGGCGGTGCCTGCGGTGGTGCGGGTGCGGTCGGGGGCGTCGTGGGACGAGGTCCGGGTGCGGTTGGTTCCGGGGCAGAAGCCGGAGGATTTCGACGAGGCGGCGCGGGCGTTGGCGACGGCGCGGAAGGTGTCGCGGGTGCAGGTGCGGGAGATCGCGCCGGATGTGGTGTCGCTGGACTTCATGCGCCGCGACCTGCTCACCACCCCCGTCCGGTGCCGTGAGCTGCCTGGCCTGGAACCTGCCGGGGTGAACCTGCGAGCGGTGTATGCGGGGACGACGGAGTACGGGACGCCGTGGCGGCTGCCGTTGACCGGTGCGGGCGCGCACATCCTCGTCGCCGGTGCCAGCGGTGCCGGGAAGAACTCGGTCATGTGGTCCCCGCTGGTGTCGGCCGCTTCGGCGATCCGTTCCGGGCTGGTGCGGGTGTCCGGTGTGGACCCGAAGGGCATGGAATTGGCGTACGGGCGTGGGATCTTCGCCCGCTATGCCGTGTCCGGCAAGGACACTCTGGAACTGCTGGAGGGGTTGCGGGACGAGCTGGAACACCGTAAGCGGGAGTTCGCCGGGCGGACCCGGGATGTGCCGTTGTCGCAGGAGTTTCCGTTGGAGCTGCTGGAGTTCGACGAGATCGGCGCGTTGACCCGCTACACCGACCGCAAGGCCCGCGAGGCGATCGTGGAACACGTCGCAGTGCTCAACACGCAGGGCCGGGCGTTGGGGGTGTCGGTCCGCGGCTATGTGCAGGAGCCGACGAAGGACACGGTGCCGGTGCGGGAGCTGTTCACCCGCCGCGTCTGCCTGCGAGTCACCTCCAAAACCCATGTCGGGATGGTTCTCGGCGACGGCGCGTACGAACGCGGGGCGTGGGCCAACCGCATCCCGGAGACCATGCCCGGCACCGGCTACGTGTGGGGCGAAGGCATCCGCGAACCCCTGCGCGTCCGCGCGGGTTGGGTGTCGGACGACACGGTGAAGGCGTTGGAGCAGTACGTGACCAACGGCGGCACCCACCACCTCGACCACGCGCAGGCCGAGGAAAGGAGGGCGGCATGAATCGGCTCATGATCTTCCTCGACGCCATCCGCGATCACCTCGACGCGCATGCGCTCCCTCCGGCTTGCTCGATCGAGGTCACCACCTGGTCCACGCCGGTGAGCGTGCACCTCGACACCGACACGGTGACCGGAGTCGCGCATGGGCTGAGCACCTGGGCGGCGACCCTGGACGCACCCCGCGTGAGCTTGTGGCGCTCGGGGGATCGGGTTCAGTTGGAGCTGAGTGGCCGGACGCCGTGCGGTATTCCGGTGACGGTCTACGGCGGGGTCCCGTTCGACCCCGTGACGTTTCCTGACCTGCCTCCGCGCACCGAGCAGGAGATGCCGGTGTGGCTGCTGCGCGACTGGGCACGTGGCGGAGAGGCGGCCGCATGAGCACCGAAACCAGGGTCGAGCGCACACGTGGGGCGCTGGCTGCCGATGTTGTGAAGGCGACTGCGGAGAAGCACGGAGTGTGCGTGCGGCCGTTCACGATGGAGGTCGCCGACACTGATACCGGGGAGCTGCGCTACGTGCCCGTCCCGTGCGGGTCCACAGTGGAATCTGTCTGTTTGCCGTGTGCCCGCAAGGCGAAAGCGCTGCGGCAAGCGCAATGCCGAGAGGGCTGGCACCTCGCTGAGGAACCGGTCATTACTCGGGCCGAACCCACGGCCGCACAGACCGAGCTGATGACTTATCGCGCCGACTTGGTCGCTGCCTACCGCGACGCCCACGCGGACGACGCTGAGGCTCTACGCACCGAGATCGCCGCTGTGGATACGGACCTGCGGGAATCGGGCATGATTGGGCGGCTCCCGGCCGTCGAGGCTCCGGTCAAGCGGGCGGTGAAACGCTCGACCAAACGTCGCCAGGACGCACCGAACCTTCCTCGCCGCAAGGTTGCCAAGACCACCGTGGGCAGGGAGTTCGCCGGACGATTCCGGCCGTCGATGTTCGTAACTCTCACCTGCGACACCTATGGGCGGGTCCGTTCGGACGGATCGCCGGTCAACCCCGCGACCTATGACTACCGGCGGGCCGCTCGGGATGCGGTGCACTTCGCGGCTCTGGTGGATCGGTGGTGGCAGAACCTTCGCCGCGTCGTCGGGTTCGACGTGCAGTACTTCGCGACCGTTGAACCGCAGAAACGCGCCGCGCCTCATCTGCATGCGGCGCTCCGTGGTTCGATCCCTCACGATGTCATTCGCTTGGTCACCGAAGCTACCTACCACCAGGTGTGGTGGCCCAACCATGACCAGATCTTGTACGCCGGAGACCGGAAACCGCTGTGGGAACCCGATATGCGCGCGTTCGTGGACCCTGACAGCCGGGCTCCGCTGGTCTCGTGGGACGACGCCGTTGAGGACGTCGAGGAACCTGCGCATGTCGTCCGGTTCGGGGAACAGGTGCACTCGAAGGGGATTCTCGGCGGCAGCGAGGAAGCCGGGCGGCACATCGGGTACCTGACGAAATACCTCACCAAGTCAACCGGTGAGGTGGTCGACGCCGATACCGCCGCGCAGCGGGACCATCACGACCGGCTTCACGCCGAACTGGCCATCACGCCGTGTTCGCCGCGCTGCGCGGTCTGGCTGCTGTACGGCATCCAACCCAAGGGCGCGACAGGCAAGACGACTCCCGGCCACTGCAAGGGTCGCGCGCACCGACGCTCGACGCTGGGGCTGCCGGGGCGTCGTGTGTTGGTCTCGCGGAAGTGGTCGGGCAAGACGCTGGTGGACCACAAGGCCGACCGGCGGGCGTTCGTGTTGCAGTCGCTCGCGGCGGTCGGGATCGAGAAGCCAGACGTCGACCGGTCGCATCTGGTCTGGCGGAAGGTCGAACCAGGAGATCCGCAGGTCCCGCCTCGGCCTCACCTGGTGATGCGTGCGATCGCGGAGCGGATTGCGTGGAGGGCCGAGTACGACCGGGCGCTACTGGCGGCGAGACCGCCGGAAACTTCGGCAACTCGGTTGGCAGCGTGAGGGAGGAGGACGAGATGGAGCTACGGCTTCTGGGTGAGCAGTGGTTCACCACTGAGGAGCTGGCCGAGTTGTTGGGCGTCGATCCGTCGTCCGTGCGGCGTTGGCGTACTTCTCGGCCACCGCAAGGGCCGCCGTTTGTGCAGCTCTCGGAGCGCGTGACGATCTACAACGCTGCCGACGTTGAGGCTTGGCTTCGCAGCAAGCGCGTCGATCCTGGGACGGTGGCCGCGTAATGGCCGCCGAGACCGGGCTGCCGATCGGCGTCTCGCTGTCGTCGAATATCGAGTACCGGCCTGATCGGGCCAAGCCGTACAAGGCTCGTGTGCGGTGGATTGATCCGGTGACGAAGAAGCGGCCGAGTAAGTCTGAGGCGTTCGCGGAGGAGGACGAAGCTCGGGCGTGGGTCTCGCGGATTGAACGTGCTGCGGCGCAAGGTATCGACCCGCTGACGGCGACTATGTCGCTGGCCGAGTACGGCGACGTCAACATGCCGCTTGCCTTGCGTGGGTTGGAAGCGAAGACGACGGACCCGTACCTGGCCGGCTGGCGCAAGCGGGTTGTGCCGACGTTGGGGCATCTGCCGGTCAGCATGATTACGAACGGGGCGGTTGACCGGGCGGTTCATGGGTGGATCGCGGACGAATGCGGACGGTCGACCGTGAAGAACAGCATCGCCGTGCTTGTGCGGGTGATGGAGCAGGCCGTGCGCGACGAGTTGATCGACCGGAACCCGGCGCGGGTGTCGGGCTGGCAGCAGGGGTACAAGCGGGCTGAGGACGAGTTGGACGATCCGCGGTCGTTGGCGCTTCCGGACTGGCACGCGTTGACGACGCTGGCGGATGCGCTGGTGGCGCGGTCGTCCGATGAGTATCGCGGCTGGGGCGACGTGGTGTTGTTCGCTGCGTGCACGGCTGCCCGGATTGGGGAGGTTTCGGGCTGCCGGGTGCGGGACATCGACACCAAAGAGTGGATGTGGAACGTCCGACGCCAGACGACGCCGTCACCGGGTGGGTTAGTGGACAAGGGAACTAAGGGCAAGCGGGCGCGGGACGTGCCGCTGATCGAGGACATTCGGGAGTTGGTCGAGCGGCGGATGGCTCTCGTTGATCGCGACCCGGATGCCCGGCTGTTCCAGGGGCCGCGCGGTGGTCGGATTACGACGGCCGTGCTCCGCGACGCGACGTCGTGGGATGAGGTGGTGTCGAAGCTGGGGTACGACCACCTTCGCCGTCACGACTTGCGGCATACGGGGCTTACGTGGATGGCGGATGCCGGTGTCCCGGTGCATCACCTGCGGAAGATCGCGGGCCACGGCTCGCTAACGACGACACAGCGGTACTTGCATCCGGATCGCCAGTCGGTGACGGACGCAGGAGACCTTCTGACATTGCATCTGCGGTCTCCGAAGCGGCGGCGGCTTCGAGCTGTTTGACAGGCGTGAGCCTGTCGCACAGGTGTTCGCTTTCGGCGACCGAACCACTACTGATAGAGATTCACCCTTTCGTTCAACACTAGATGTTGCGTTTCCTGTCGGTGGCGTGGGCTACGCTTCTGCGTAGCGAACAGGAAAAGACCCCGACCGGGGTCAACGCCTCGGCCGGGGTCCAGTTGCATGGGGATGCGCTGCGACCGTACAAGGAGGCTGGGATGGCATCAAGGCCGCTCCCAGTCTGAGGTGTTCGAGCTCGCAGCGAACACAGGAGGTTGAGATGGCGCGCAAAGTCATCCCGCCGGGCACTCCGGCGCCTTCGTCCGGTCAGTACAAGGTTCCGGGCAGCAAGACCGAAGTTACCGCCATCAAGGGGAAGCCGATGCCGCCGACCCCCAAGAAGGGGCAGGGCTACGTCGAGGTTGACCCGACAAAGCACAAGAAGTAAGGGATGAAGCTGTGGGGTGCCGGACGGGTAGTCGCCTGGCACCCCACGGTCCTATTTGGACGGCTCGGCTGTCGGCTGTATCGCCAAGTCGTGACCCTGGTCCCCAAATGGTCCCCAAGCGCTAGTGGCTGTTGATCAAAACCCTTCCAGTCTCGGGAAGCAAAAAAGCCGCCCGACCTGGGCTTTCACCCAAGCCAAGCGGCTCGTTCGTCCGGTCGGGCTGACAGGATTTGAACCTGCGACCCCTTGACCCCCAGTCAAGTGCGCTACCAAACTGCGCCACAGCCCGGACTCCTCACTCCCCGAGGAACCCCTCGTGGAGTGCGATGCGACTACTCTAGCGGGTCTCCCCACCGGCCCTGCAACGAGGTCTCCATTACTTCCTGACCTGCACAAACCCGCCAAATCAAGGCGAACGAGTCCGGACCGGGAAGACGCGAAGATCAACCGAGCCGCAGGGCCGCCACAGCAGCCGGCCCTGGTCCCGCACAGGGACCAGGGCCGGGCAGCGAACCCGAAATCAGCGGCCGGCGAACCGAGCCTTCCCCGGTCCCTCAGCCAGGAACGACTTCACCGCACCCCGCAGGTCCTCGGTGTTGTACAGCTCCGCCGCAATAGCCGTCACGTGCGCGTTGGCCTCCGGCACTCCGCCGTGCTCGAAGTGTTCCAGGATCCGCTTCGTGGCGGCGTGTGCCTGCGTCGGCCCCTCGGCCAGCTGACGGGTGAACTCCCGCGCAGCCTCGTCGAAACCCTCGTCCGGGAGCACCCGGTTGACGACGTTCCACCGCTCCAGGGTCGCCGCGTCGAAGGGTTCGCCGGTGAAGACGAACTCCTTCGCCCGGGCGACCCCGGCCCGGGCGGCGAGGCGTTGGGTGCCGCCCATCGTGGGGGTCAGGCCGACGACCTTCTCCACCAGGCCGAACTTCGCGCGGGAGGAAGCCAGCAGCAGATCGCAGGCCATCGCGACCTCGAACGCCCACGTCAAGCAGAGCCCGTGCGCGGCGAACACCGTCGGGAACGGCAGAGCGGCAAGGCGATCGGGGACGCTGAGCAGCTCGTCGAAGAGCACCTTGGCTTCCGCCGCGGAAGACTGAGCGTCGAAGAGCGCGACATCGACACCGCCGCTCACGACGCGGCCTTCGGCGCGGATCAGGAGGGCCCGGGCGGGAGTCTCCTCCAGCGAGCCGATCGCGTCCAGAAGCGCGTCCTGGAGCGGCTTCGTGTACAGGTTGAGCGGCGGCTCGTCGATGGTGAGCACGGCGAGCCCGCCGTCGCGTTCCAGCCTCGTCATGCTTGCTCCTCGTTCGCGGTGAGTTCGTCCCAATACGCTTGCGCGGTCGGCCGCCATTCCACGTGCTTGCGGTGGAACAGCTCGGCCGCCTTGGTTCCGCTCCAGCTCGGCGGCAGCAGTTCCGCCGGCAGTTGCGGGTCGAGGAACGGGAACCGGCGCCATTCGTGCACCAGTTCGGTCTGCGCGCGCAGCACCGCTTGCGCACCGGAGGGCGAAACGCCGGTGAAGCGGTCGATGAAGTCCTCGTACCGGTCGGTCAGCTCGGACAAATCCCACGACCGCGCGACCATGCTTTCCTGGTCGCCGATCGCGCCGTACTCCGCGGTGAAGGACATCGCCTGCGCCTCGAGACCCAGTTCGGCGACGATCTTCTGCGCCTCGGGCTCGCGGCTCGGGTCGGGGCTCACCCAGACGCCCGCCACCGGAGAGCCGAAACCGGCCCAGGTGAGGCGCGTGCGCAGGCGGTGGCGCAGGTCCCGTTTCGCCTCCGGGACGGAGACGATCAGCATCAGCCAGCGGTTCTCCCAGACGCGCGCGTCGCGGCCGAAGGCGTATATGCGCTCGGCGCCCTCGGTGAGCAGCCGCCTCCCCGGCGGGGTCAGCGACCACCGGACGCGGCGGCCGACGCGCTCCGACACCAGCCAGCCCTCCCCCGCGGACCGCGCCAGCGCCTGGCGCGCGGACTTCTCCTCGATGTCGAGCATGCCGAGGGATTCGACCAGGATCGACGTCCACACCGGACGGTCGCGGGGCAGCACGTACTCGCCCAGCACGGTCATCAGCAGCGACCGCGCGCTCGCGTGGCTCACCTCGCGCCGTCTGCTGACGGTCGGCCGGGGAGCCCGCTGCTTCCCCTGTCCGAACGGGACCGGGGCGGGTTCCGCCATCGCTTTTCACCGACCTCACTGCTCTTGTTGGACCCGGCAACCCGCCCAGAGTACCCACTCGGAGTGACGGAGCCGACACACGGCACGCGGCGCGACGGCTCCCCGTAAACTCGGCTCCGATATGAGCGCCACACTCGTCGCGAAGGACCTGGCCGCGGGCCACGGTGACCGCGTCCTCTTCTCCGGTCTCGATCTCGTCGTCCCTCCGGGCGAGGTGATCGGCCTGGTCGGCGTCAACGGCGCCGGGAAGTCCACCTTGCTGCGCACGCTGGCCGGGCTGGCCCGCCCGGAATCCGGCGAGGTCCGGCTGAACCCGCCGACCGCGACGGTCGGGCACCTGCCGCAGGAACCGGAGCGGCGAGAGGGAGAGTCGGTGCGCGCCTTCCTCGCGCGACGCACCGGCGTCGCGGACGCGCAAACCGCACTCGACGCGGCGACGGAAGCGCTTACCGCGGGCGCGGACGGTGCCGACGACGCCTACGGCACCGCGCTCGACCGCTGGCTCGCGCTCGGCGGAGCCGACCTGGACGACCGCGCCGGCGAGGTCGCCGCGGACCTCGGGCTGGCCGTCGACCTCGACCAGCCGATGGTTTCGCTCTCCGGCGGGCAGGCGGCGCGCGCCGGGCTCGCGTCGCTGCTGCTCAGCCGTTACGACATCTTCCTGCTCGACGAGCCGACGAACGACCTCGACCTCGACGGGCTCGCCCGGCTGGAGCGGTTCGTCACCGGGCTGCGCGCGGGCACCGTGCTGGTCAGCCACGACCGTGAGTTCCTGGCCCGCACGGTCGACCGCGTGGTGGAGCTGGATCTGGCTCAGCAGCAGGTGAAGACGTACGGCGGCGGCTACGAGTCCTATTTGGAGGAACGCGAGGTCGCGCGGCGGCACGCGCGCGAGGACTACGAGGAATATGCCAATACCCGCGCGGCGCTCGAAGCCCGGGCGGGCATGCAGCGCGCGTGGATGGAGAAGGGCGTCAAGAACGCCCGGCGCAAGGCGACCGACAACGACAAGATCGGCCGCAAATTCCGCAGCGAAGCCACCGAGAAGCAGGCCTCGAAGGCGCGCCAGACGGACCGGATGATCGAACGGCTCGAGGTCGTCGAGGAGCCGCGCAAGGAGTGGGAGCTGCGGATGGAGATCGCGGCCGCTCCGCGCGCGGGCGCGGTGGTCGCGACGCTGCGGGACGCGGTCGTGCGGCGCGGCGGCTTCACGCTCGGGCCGGTGGATCTGCAGATCGACTGGGCGGACAAGGTCGCCATCACCGGCGCGAACGGCTCGGGCAAATCCACGCTGCTGGCGGCGCTGCTCGGCCGGTTGCCGCTGGACGAGGGCAACGCCGCGCTCGGACCGGGCGTGGTGGTCGGCGAGGTCGACCAGGCCCGCCGGCTGTTCCTCGGCGACGTCCCGCTCGCGGAGGCGTTCGCCCGCGAGGTCCCGTCCCTCGCCGACGCGGAAGTCCGTACTCTGCTGGCGAAATTCGGGCTCAAGGCCGCGCACGTGCTGCGCCCGGCGGCGACGCTTTCGCCCGGCGAGCGGACCCGTGCGGCGCTGGCGTTGCTGCAGGCGCGCGGGGTGAACCTGCTGGTGCTGGACGAGCCGACCAACCACCTGGACCTGCCCGCGATCGAACAGCTCGAGTCCGCTTTGGACGATTACCCCGCCACGCTCCTGCTGGTGACGCACGACCGCCGGATGCTCGACGCGGTCGCGGTGACCCGCCGGCTGGAAGTGGACGGCGGCAAGGTTTCCGAGCGTTAGCCAGCCGGACCGAGCCACGGCCGAGGGCTGCGGACCGGCCGGGGTTGGAACGCCGCAGACGGATCGAGGAGCCTCGAAGTATTCGTCCTCTGGGTTTCTGGGAACGCACTTTCGCGGGTCAGGCACAGACTTTGCGGATGGCCGCGTTGATCCGCGCTCCCCCGGACCGGCTCACCGGGTGCTGCGGAGTGCTGCAGCTTTGCACCGCCTCGCCGTCGGGGTCGGTGAGGTGCGCGTTGAGCGCGGTCCCGGCATGCACGAACATCACCCAACCACCTTCGTCGTTGAAGAAGCGATCGGTTTCGGCGTCGTCGCCACCGTGCCGTCGAATACGCCGTCGAAGCCCGGCAGGATCGAGTTCCCCTTGCCGGACTGTGCGCTGAGGTTCATTGGCCAGAGCTGCCCGGCAAGAATTGCCACCTCGGCAACGGCGACGATCACCGCTCGGCGATTAGCTCCTTCAGCCGCTCCAGCCGGGCCGCGGCTTCCGAGCCGGGTTCGGCCGACCAGATCACCAGCTGCTGGTCCTCGTTCCCGGCCTGCTGGAAGCTGTCCCAGTCCAGCGACATCTCCCCCACTTCCGGATGCGCGACGGTTTTCGTGCCGAAGTTCTGGTGCGCTACCCGTCGTTCGGCCCACCAGCGGCCGAAATCGGGGCTGTACAAGGACAAATCTCCGACCAGACGGGACAGTGCGGGGTCGGTCGGGTTGCCGGCGGCGTTCATCCGCAGCACCGCCACGCATGTGCGCGCGACCTGCTCCCATTCCGGATACCGCGCCCGCATTTCCGGATTCGTGAACACGAGCCGGATGTAGTTGCGGTCCTTTTCCGGGATCGTCCCGAAATCCACCAGCAGCGCGGCGGCGAGGTCGTTCCACGCCAGGATGTCCAGGTACCGGCTGAACACCAGGGCGGGCACGTTGTCGAGCTGGCCCAGCAGACGCTCGATCTGCGGCCGGATCGAGCGGCGGCGCCGGGCGGGTTCCCGGGGCGGCTGCCCGTCCGATCGGGCGAGGAGGGTGCGGACGTAGTCGCGTTGTTCGTCGTCCAGGCGCAGGTTTCGCTCCAGCGCGGCCAACACCGGTTCGGACGGGGCGAGCCGGCCCTGTTCGATGCGGGTGTAGTAGTCCGTGCTGATCGAGACCAGCTGAGCGATCTCCTCGCGGCGGAGCCCGGGCACGCGGCGACGCTCCGCGGCAGGCACGGCGAGACCGACCTGGTGCGGTTGCAGTTCGGCGCGTCGGTGCTGGAAGAACTGTCCCAGCTCGCGTAGTTCCGTCGATGCTCCGGCCATAGGTTTGAGTCTACGGCGCGGCGCGGAGTTTATCCTGGGAAGGATCGTTCCTAGGATAATCGCTCAGCCCGCCAAGCCCAGCGACGCGCCGAGCAGCAGAAGCCCTTTGGCCGTCCGCGGGTCCGCGCCGGTCAGGTTGGCGATGCGGGACAGGCGATTGTCCACAGTGTTCGGATGGACATGCAGCTTCCGTGCGGTCTCGCGCCGGTTGAAATCAGTGTCGAAGTACGTCCGGAGCGTCGTCGTCAGATCGGGCTCGCCGCTCAGCCGCGCCGCGAGCGCACGCAGTTGAGGGGTGGCCGCGCTGTCGTGGTTCAGCTGGTATTCGAAGAGGTGGTCCGCGAGCACCGCGACCGTGTCGGGGACCGAATTCAGCCGCAGCAGTCGCTCCGCTTCCGCCACCGCCGCAGGGATCTCCGCCAGCTCGGCCGCGTGGGCGAACCCGCCGGTGATTTCCACCCCGGTCGTCTGATGCGCGCGCTGAACAGCCTGCCGGGCCTCGGCCAGCGCCGCCGCCGGACTGTCCGAAGTGGACGGAATCAGCAACAGACCGCCGTCCGTGTCCAAGGCGGCCAAGACGTCGCCGGACAGTTCGCGATGCAGGTGCTGCAACAGCAACCGCGCCTTCCGCTGCCCGGCCAGATGACGGCCGACCGCGTCGCCGACTGAATCCGCCGGATCCGCGGCGAAGCGCAGCGCCAGCACGCCGTAAGCCGGGGCGAGCCGGACGTCCGCCGGTTCCGGGAGCACCTCCCCCGCGGCCAGCCGCCGCACGAGAGCCCGTGCCGCCTCGCGTTGTTCGCGGTCCGCGATCTGGAATTCCTTCTGGTGCGCCCGCACGGCCGCGTTCATCACCCGGTGCACGCACTTCAGCAGCACCGCGGCCGTGTCGCTGGGCGGAGACCCGTCGGAAAGATCCTGGACCTCCGCCCACACCTCCTCGGCCGCCAGCAGGTACGCGTTCATGAACTCGCTGACCGGCAGTCCCTCCGCGCCCCGCTCCCGGCCCCGCTGCCGGAACAGCTCCAGCTCGTCCTCGCGCGGCTCGTTCCCCTCCCGCGCCGCGCGCGCGAACATCCGGCCGAACTCGCGGACCGTGTGCGCCATGTGCGGGTGCAGGTGTGCGGGCACCTCGCCGCGGTAATGCGGGGAGGTCTCGACGTACCGGCGGATCGTCCGTTCGACGACTTTCGGCAGCCGGTGCTCGAAGCCGCGCCACGACAGTTGTGACATGTCACAGCACAGTAGCCGAAAACCTGGGCGATGTGCGCTACCAGCCGGACAGGCCAGCGGCGACAGTTGGGGTTGTGTCCATGACCGCGATCACAGGAGGCACCGACCCATGCGCTGCGAGCCGCTGTTCCGCCCGAAGTCGGTCGCCGTGGTCGGCGTGTCCGCGACCACCGCGGTGTCCTGGGGACGGATCGCGCTGGACCGGCTGCTGCGCGGCGGCTACGGCGGTGAGGTCTACGCGGTCTCCCGCGGCCCGCTCGACCTGCCCGGCGTCCGCACGGTCGGCTCGCTCGCCGAGATCGGGCACGGCCCCGACCTCGTAGTTCTCGCGACCCCCGCGGAAACGGTTCCCGCCCTGGTCCGGGAGGCGCGCGAACTCGGTTCGGGGGCGGTCATCGTCTTCGCCTCGGGCTTCGCGGAAGGCGGCAACACCGCGCTGGAGGACGAACTGCGCGAAGCGGCTGGCGACCTGCCGGTGCTCGGACCGAACTGCCTCGGCGTGGTGAGCCATCCGGCCGGCGTGCAGTTGTCGACGACGGTTTTCCTCGACCGCGAACGCGTGCCGCCGGGTCCGGTCGCGATCGTCACGCAGAGCGGCGCGATGGGGTTCGTGCTCGCTGACCTGCTCGAACAGGCCGGGATCGGCTACTCCTACTACGCGAGCGTCGGGAACGAAGCCTGTCTGTCCAGCCACGAAATCGGCGGCGATCTGCTCGACCAGCCCGACGTCGAGGTGCTCGTGCTCTATCTCGAAGGCGTGCGCGACGCGGACGGGCTCCGCGCGCTCGGCCGTCAGGCGCGAGCAGCGGGCAAGACCGTGGTGGCCCTCGCGGTGGGCAGCAGCGCCGCCGGACGACAGGCCGCGTTGTCGCACACCGCGGCCGTCGCCGGGGACCATTTCCTGCTCGCCTCGCTGTGTCGCCAGGAAGGCATTCACCTGGTCACGGACGACGACCAGCTCGTGGACGCGGTGCTCTGCGCCCGTAAAGGCACGACGTTGCCGCCGGCTCCGCGGTTGGCCGTGCTCACGATGTCCGGTGGCGCGGGCGGCATCCTCGCCGACAACTTGACCGCGCTGGGCGTGCGGATCCCGCCGCTGTCCGACGCGACCCGCGCGAAGCTCGCGGAAGTCGGCGGGGTCGAGGCGGCCGACGAGAACCCCGTCGACCTCGGCGGCAACATCGACCGCTGGCTCGACCGGGTAGGCGATCTCCTGGGCGCGCTCGACGAAGACCCGGAGCTGGACGGCGTCGTGCTCTATCTGACGTTCGGCGATCGCTTCCGGGAGGCCTACCACCGGCTGGCCGCGGCTGCCGCTGCGATGCGGACGCCGACCTGGTTCGTCTGGGCGTGCGCGCCGCCCGGCGAGCTGGCGAGTGTCGGGCGGCCGGACACCGTACTGCCCAGCATCGGCGCTCTTGTGCGTCGGCTCCGGGTACTGGTCCCCGACCGGGTGCCGGAGCCCGCGAACCACGCCACGGCCGACGACCGTCCAGTGTGGACTGAGCTGCGGGCTGTTCCGCTGCTCGAAGACGCGGGCATCCCGCATATGGACACCGTCGCCGGGATCGATCTCGCCGCCGCGGTTCAGCGCAAGGGCTGGCCGGGGCCGTATGTGGTCAAGGGCGACGCCGCTGACGTTCCGCACCGGGCCCGCGCCGGGCTGGTCCGCGTCGGCGTCACGGCGGCCGAACTGCCCGCGGTGCTGGACACGCTCCAGGCGAGATTGGACGAGGTCTCCACCGACCCGGATCGCACCCTCGTGGTGCAACCCCTGCTGCCGCACACCGCCGAACTCGCCCTCGGCGCGACGCGGGATCCGTTGTACGGCACCGCAATCGTCCTCGGCGCTGGCGGCGACCGTGCCGAAGACCCCGCCGCACCACGCCGCGCGCTGCTGCTCCCCGCCACCCCGGAGCAGCGGGCCGAACTGGCCGCCTGGGCCGGCGACGTCCTCGCCGCCCCGGTCCCCGCCGTCGCCGCCGCGATCGACGGACTCGTCCGCATCCTCGGCGACCACCCGGAATTCGCCGAAGCCGACCTCAACCCGCTCTGCGTCACGGGCGACGACCTGGTCGCCGTCGACGCGCTGTTCACCGAAATCGAACCGGAGGCATCCCGTGACTGACCTGCTCGACTATGCCGACAAAGTCTGGCGAGGCGAAGCCGACACCCGCGTCTACCACACCGGCGCGCTGCGCAAGGACGGTCTGCACGAGCTGGCCGAGGGCGTCTGGATGTGGCCGGCGTTCGGCAACGTCTTCCTCTTCCCCACCGACGACGGCCTGTTCTGCTTCGACACCGGCGAACGCCGCACCGCGAAAGACCTGTTCGGCGCGACCCGTGCGCGCACCGACGCTCCGCTGCACACCGCCGTCTACTCGCACGGGCACATCGACCACGTCTTCGGCGTCGGCCCGTTCGATCTCGAGGCGCAGGAGCGCGGCTGGCGTCGCCCCACCGTGCTGGCCCACGAAAACACGCCGCCGCGTTTCGAACGGTACGAGCGCACCCGCGGCTACAACACGGTGATCAACCAGCGGCAGTTCCAGTCGCCCGGCTTCCGCTGGCCGGACCAGTACCGGCACCCCGACGTCACCTACCGCGACACCACGACGCTGCGGATCGGCGACCTCGACGTCCGGCTGAAGCACGGCCGCGGCGAGACGGACGACGCGACGATCGCGTGGCTGCCGGACCGGAAAATCCTGTGCTGCGGCGACTTCTTCATCTGGTCCTCCCCCAACCCGGGCAATCCGCAGAAGGTGCAGCGCTACGCCGCCGAGTGGGCGCAGGCGCTGCGCTGGATGGCCGGACTGGGCGCGGAACTGCTGCTGCCCGGCCACGGCGTGCCGATCGTCGGCGCCGACCGGATCCGGACCGCGCTGTCCGACACCGCCGAGTTCCTCGAAACCCTGCACGACCAGACCGTGGACGCGATGAACGCGGGCGCGACGCTCGACGAGGTCGTGCACGGCGTCACCGCGCCCGCCGAACTGCTGGCGAAGCCGTATCTCAAACCGTCGTACGACGAGCCGGAATTCGTCGTCCGCAACGTCTGGCGGCTCTACGGCGGCTGGTACGACGGCAACCCGGCCAACCTCAAACCCGCCCGCCGCGCCGACCTTTCCCGCGAACTCGCCGACCTGTCCGGCGGCCCCGACCGGCTGGCCGCGCGGGCGCGGGAACTGCTCGCCGCCGGCGAACACCGGCTGGCCGGGCACTTCGCCCAGCTCGCCGTGGACGCGGCACCCGACGACGAGACCGCGCACAGCGCCCGCGCCGAAGTGTTCACCGCACTGGAAAAAGCCGCGACTTCGACGATGGCCAAGGGCGTGTACGCGTGGGCCGCCGCCGAATCGCAAGCCGTGCTCGACGGCACCGACCGCGCCGAGCAGCTGCGCACCCGCACCGCGGGCCGCACCCGGTGGGCCTTCTGACCCGCTGGCCGTTCCGCACCACCCCGTCCGACAACGACGTTGAAATGGGGACTCCACGATGAACGCTCCCGCTCTCCCCGCCGAAACCGCCGCGCGCCGGCGCACCGGCGGCACCAGCGCCCGCGGCTGGGTCGTCACCGGGCTGCTGCTGGTGTTCATGCTGATCAACTTCGCGGACAAGGCCGTGCTCGGCCTCGCCGCGAAACCGCTGATGCACGATCTCGGCCTGTCGCCCGAGGCGTACGGCCTGATCAGCAGCGGGTTCTACTTCCTGTTCAGCATTTCCGCGATCGTGGTCGGCTTCGTGTCGAACCGCGTGCCGACGAGGTGGATCCTGCTGGTGCTGGGCGTGATCTGGGCGCTGACGCAGGCCCCGATGCTCGGCACGGTCGGCTTCGGCGCGGTGCTGGTCAGCCGGATCGTCCTCGGGGCGGCCGAGGGTCCGGCGAACCCGCTGGCGATGCACGCGGCGTACAAGTGGTTCCCCAACGAGAAACGCGGGCTGCCCAGCGCGTTGCTCAACGCGGGTTCCGGCATCGGCGTGGCCTTGGCGTCGCCGCTGCTGACCGCGCTGATCGTCGGCTACGGCTGGCGGTGGGCGTTCTTCGCGCTGCTCGTCGTCGGCCTGATCTGGTCCCTGCTGTGGGCGATCTTCGGGCGGGAGGGGAAGGTCGCCGGGACCGCGTCGGTGCACGCGACCGCGGTCAAGTCCGAAGTGGACGAACCACGCGTGCCCTACCGGCGGATCCTGCTGAACGGCACGTGGCTCGGCGGGTTCCTGGCCGGATTCGCCGCGTACTGGGCGCTGTCCGTGCTTGTTGCGTGGGTGCCGCATTACCTCGAGTCGGCGTTGCACTACAGCACGGTGACCACCGGGACGCTGGTCGCGCTGCCGTGGATCGCGTCGGTCGTGTTCAACCTCGCCCAGGGCGCGCTCAGCGACCGGCTGATGCGGCGAGGCGTGTCGAGCCGAGTGGCGCGCGGAGTGCTGGGCGGTGTCGCGGTGCTGATCTCCGGTCTCGCGATGCTGCTGTTCCCGCACACCGGGGGCTGGTTCCAGATCGCGCTGCTGACCGTCGCGTTCAGCCTCGGCGGGGTGGTGTTCGCGCTCGGCGTCACGATGAACGCCGAGATCAGCCCGACCCGGCAGCGAGGCGCGGTGCTGTCGATCACCGTCGGCCTGGTCACCACGGCGGGGCTGCTCGCCCCGTACCTCACCGGGCGGCTCATCCAGGCCGCGTCGTCTCCCGTCAGCGGTTTCACGCTCGCCTTCACCATCAGCGGCCTGCTGTCCGTCGCGGGCGGCTTGCTGGCGGTGTTCTTCGTCAACCCGGAGCGCACCGCGCGGCGGCTCGGGCTCCGCACCGATCGGATCGAGGTGACCGGCTGATGCCGTTCCAGGACCGGAAGAACCCGCTCTACGGCACCGGCGAGATCACCGAGGTCGCGCCCGGCGTCCGCACGATCGGCCTGCAGGGCAACAGCCTGGCCGTGGAAACGCCTTCGGGCCTCGTCGTGGTCGACACCGGGCCGTCCCCGGATGTCGTCGCGCCGGTACTGGACCAGCTGGGCGAACCGGTGCGGTGGATCGTCTACAGCCACGGACATCTCGGCTACAACTACGGCGTGCCCGGGTTCTTCGACTACGCCGCCGCGCACGGCCAACGCCGCCCGACCGTCGTGGCGCACGAGAACGTCATCCGGCGCTACCAGCGGTATCTGGAGACGGCCGGGCTGCAGAACCACATCAACACCCGGCAGTTCCGCCGCGCGATGCCCGACCTGACGGCTCCGCCGCCGATCACCTTCCCCGACCAGACCTACCGCGAAGCGATGACGCTGGCCCCGGACGTCCGGCTGCTGTGGGCACCGTCCGAAACGGACGACGTGACCGCCGTATGGCTGCCGTCCCAGCGGGTTCTGTACGGCAGTGCCGCGGTGATCAACGGCATCCCCAACATCGGCACGCCGATGCGAACCATGCGCGACACCGTCCGCTGGGCCGACACCTTGGACCGGCTCGCCGCGCTGAACCCGGCCGTGCTGGTGCCGGAGTTCGGTCCCGTAGTCCGCGAGAATCCCGTCCGGCAGCTCACCATGACCGCGGCCGCGCTCCGGTGGCTGCGCAGTGCGGTCGTGGACCGGCTCAACCAGGGCAAGCGGGCGGACGACATCGTGCACGATCTCCGCTATCCGGCCGAGCTGTTCGACGTGCCGTGGATGCGCGAGCACTACGGGCACCGCGAGTACATTGTCCGCGACATCGTCCGCTCGGAAACCGGCTGGTGGGACGGGAATCCGACGACGCTGCACCCGTCCCGCCCGGACGTCGCGGCCGCAGCCCGGGCCGAGGCGATCACGGACAAGCAGGCGGTGCTCGACCACGCCTCACGGCTGCGCGAGGAGGGACGGGTGCAGGAGGCGTTGCATGTCATCGACTTGCTGGCACTCGCGCCCGGGGACGACCCCTTGGTCAAGCAGGCGCGGGCGGTGAAGGAGGAGCTGTGCGCCGAGCGGGCCGGGGAGGCGAGCAGTTACGTGTCGCGGAGTTTCTATCGCAGCGGCTGGTGAGGGGTTCGCCGGGAAATTTCCTGGTGAGCCCCGGTCGGTTGGCGGCGCGACCTGCGGTTCCAGCCGCGCCGTCTGGGTGCCCAGGCCGTGGCGCGGTCCGTGGCCGACATGATGGTTGCGCGTTCGGGCGAGGTTCAGGCTCGGGTCGGAGCGCAGGCGCGACAGCTGGTCCGGCACGCCTGCCCGATCCTCGACCTCACTCCAGGGCAGCGAGAACCAGCGCGGCCATCGCTGCTGGGTCGCCGTTTTCCGGGCGCAGCACCAGGTCCGGGGACGCGGGCCGTTCGTAGGGCGCGTCCACTCCGGTGAATCCGGTGATTTCGCCCGCGCGCGCCTTGGCGTACATGCCCTTCGGATCGCGGTCCTCGCACACTTCGAGCGGCGTGTCGACGAAAACCTCCAGGAACGGCAAACCCGCGGCTTCGTGCACTGCCCGGGCCAGTGCGCGGTCGGCCTGGTACGGGCTGATCAACGACACGACCGCCACTACCCCAGCGTCCGCGAACAGCTTGGCGACCTCAGCGACGCGGCGGATGTTCTCGGCTCGCTCGGCCGGGGCGAAGCCGAGGTCGCTGGTGAGGCCGTGCCGGAGGTTGTCTCCGTCGAGCAGGTAGGCGGGGCGGCCTGAGGCGACCAGCCGACGCTCCAGCTCCACGGCCACGCTCGACTTGCCCGACGCGGACAGCCCGGTGAGCCAGACGGTCCGGCCGCGGGTCGCGCGTTCGTCGCGCGACACCGCCGCCGGATGCCAGACCACGTTCGGTGCCGTCGTGCTCGGGCCGGTGATCATGCCCGCCCCGACGGTGTCGCCGGAGTGTTCGTCGACCAGGAGGAAACCGCCGGTCGGCCGGTTGCGGAGGTAGGGATCGAACAGAAGCGGCTGCCGCGTCCGCAGGCGGACCCGGCCGATTTCATTGAGCGACAACGACTCCGCGGATTCGTCACGGTGGAGCGTGGTGACGTCCAGCCGGTAGTCGAGCGCGCGAATCTCGGCCTTGGTCTCGCGAGTGGTGTGCCGGACGAGGTAGCTCGCACCCGGGGCGAGCGCGGCCTGCTCGGAGAACCAGCACACCATGGCGTCGACATCCTGGCCCACGTGCGGACGGTTGCCCGGGCGGCAGATCAGGTCGCCGCGGCCGAGGTCCAGCTCGTCGGCAAGCTCGATCGTGACGGCCAGCGAAGCGAACGCCTCACTCACCTCCACCCCGCCCGGACCCCAGATCGCGCGCACCGTCGTGGTGAACCCGGACGGCAGCACGGTCACCTCGTCGCCGGGCTTGAACACACCGCCGGCCACGGTCCCGGCGTACCCGCGGAAATCCCGGCTGTGCTCGCGAATCACATATTGCACCGGAAAACGCGCGTCGACCAGATTCCGGTCGGACGCGACGTGCACCTGTTCCAGGTGGTGCAACAGCGAAGTGCCTTCGTACCAAGGCATGCTCGCACCCCGGTGCACCACGTTGTCGCCGTGCAGCGCGGACATCGGCACGAACGTCAGATCCGGGGTCTGCAATTTCATCGCGAACCGGCGGAATTCTTCGCGGATTTCCTCGAACCGCTCCTGCGACCAGTCGACGAGGTCCATTTTGTTCACGCACACCACCAGGTGCCGGATGCCCAGCAGACTGGCCAGGAACGCGTGCCGGCGCGACTGTTCGAGCACGCCCTTGCGCGCGTCGACCAGGATCAGCGCGACGTCCGAAGTGGACGCTCCGGTGACCATGTTCCGGGTGTACTGCACGTGTCCCGGGGTGTCGGCGATGATGAACTTCCGGCGGGGCGTGGCGAAATACCGGTGCGCGACGTCGATCGTGATGCCCTGTTCGCGTTCCGCGCGCAGGCCGTCGGTGAGCAGGGCGAGATCCGGATACGCGTCGCCCCGGTCCCGGCTCGTGCGCTCGACGGCCTCGAGCTGGTCGGTGAAGACTGTCTTCGAATCGAACAGCAAGCGGCCGATCAGGGTGGATTTTCCGTCGTCCACGCTGCCCGCGGTCGCGATCCGCACGGTCGTGACCCGGTCCCCGGCGCTCATCAGAAGTAGCCTTCCTTTTTGCGGTCTTCCATCCCGGCCTCGGAAATCCGGTCGTCGGCCCGGGTCGCGCCGCGTTCGGTGACCCGCGTCGCGGCGACCTCGGCCACCACGTCCGACGGGGAGGATGCGGTCGACTCGACGCAGCCGGTGCAGGTCGCGTCGCCGATTGTGCGGAAGCGCACCGTTGCAGGGTAAGGAACTTCGCCCTCAGCCAGGGGGAGAAACCGGGTATTCGCGAGCAGCATCCCGTCGCGCTGGACCACCGGCCGGCGATGCGCGTAATACAGCGACGGCAGGGTGATGTCCTCCGCTTCGACGTACTGCCAGATGTCCAGCTCGGTCCAGTTCGACAGCGGGAAAACGCGGATGTGCTCGCCTTTGCGATGCCTGCCGTTGTAGAGATTCCACAATTCCGGACGCTGCCGCCGGGGATCCCATTGCCCGAACTCGTCGCGGAAGCTGAACACCCGTTCCTTGGCGCGGGCTTTCTCCTCGTCGCGCCGCGCGCCGCCGAACACCGCGTCGAAGCCGTTCTCGCGGATGCCGCGCAGCAGCGTGGCCGTCTGGAGCCGGTTCCGGCCCGCCTTGGGATCCTCGACGCTCCGGCCCGCGTCGATGTCGTCCTGGACGCTCGCGACCACCAGCCGCAGTCCGTAGCGCTCGACGGTTTCGTCCCGGAAGCGGATGACCTCGTCGAAATTGTGCCCGGTGTCGACGTGCATGACCGGGAACGGCAGCGGCGCGGGCCAGAACGCTTTCGCCGCGACGTGCAGCATCACCATCGAGTCTTTCCCGCCGGAGAACAGCAGCACCGGCCGTTCGAAGGTCGCCGCGACCTCGCGGAAGACGTGCACGGCTTCGGCTTCGAGCGCACCGAGGTGGCTCAGCTCGTAGGCCGGGGCTGCCTGGGTCGCCATCGGATCCGCCCTTCCGGGTTCGAGGACAAAAAAGTAGAACAGGTTCTTGCGCAGGGTCAAGCGGCGGAGGACGCTGAGCGCATGGACCTCGCCGCACTCGAAGAAATCCGCCGCGTGAAATTCCGCTACCTCCGCTGCCTCGATCTGAAGCGCTGGGACGAGATGGCGGAGACGCTGACCGCCGACGCCCGCGTGCACTACGGCACGCCGTCCTACGGCGAACCGCTGAACTTCGACAACCGCGACGCGCTCATGGAGTTCCTGCGCACCGCCGTCGGCCCCGGCATCACGACGATGCACTTCGCCGGCCACCCGGACATCGAAATCGACGGCGACACGGCGACCGGCCGGTGGCTGTTCCAGGACAAGGTGATCGTCGCCGAACACCGGGTGGTGATCGAGGGAGCCGCGTACTACGAGGACACGTACCGGCGCGAGGACGGCGAGTGGCGGATCAGCAGCACCGGGTACGAGCGGCTGTACGAAACGCTGGTCTCGATGAAGGACCAGCCGGGGTGGAACCTGACGGCGAACATGTGGGGCCAGCCAGCCTGACCACGGCGGTCAGGGACCGCTGGAGTTCCGGGCAATGCTCCTTCACGCCCGAGCAGGACGCACTCCGCCCGCCTCGGCGGTCACCGCGTCCGCGACCGCCGCCAGCGCCGCACCCCGGCGCGCGATTTCCGCGCCGGTGATCGGTTCGCCGACCGACAGGGTCAGCACCAGTTCCTGCCGCCCCGCCGCGTCGAAAGTCGGGGCGGCGAGCAGGCTGACCGCGTGCTTCTTCCGCGGTTCGAGGTCCGCGCCGAGGTACACCCGCTCCCCCAGGCTCGACACCAGCTCGCCGACCAGCCCGCGCACCTCGGGCGGCAGATCCCCCGCCGCCACGCCCGCCATCAGCGTGTAGAGCCGCCGTCCCGCTGACGTCAGGCTTTCCACCAGATAGCCGTGTTCCCGGCACTCGGCGACCACGCGCCGCAGGTACGCCTCGTCCAGCCGGACCGGCACCGCGGGCGGCGTCGCGAGCCAGGCGTCGAAGGCGGAGTCGGCGTCCCACAGCACGTACATCAGCCCGACCGGCGGCGCGAACGGATACGTCTCGCCGAGCCGCACCTTGCCCGGTCCGGCGCTCTGCAGCATCAGGATGCGCCCGTCGACCACCGCCGACGCGGTGCACGTCGCCTCGTACCGCGCGCTGAGTTCTTCCAGGTGGGTGCGGGCGATTTCGCTGGCTCCGAAGCCCTCTCCCGCCGCGCGTCCGGCCGCGATCATCGCCGGGCCCAGGCGATACGTCGTCGTCCGGGGGTCGCGGACCACGTAGCCACCGGCGGTCAGCTCGGTGAGGATCCCGAGACAGGTCGGCTTGCTCAAGTCCAGTTCGCGGGCCAGCGCGGACAGCCCGAAGCGCTGCCCCGGCCGAGCCGCGAAGTAGTCCAGCAGCCGCACGACCCGTTCGGTCGGCGGCGAGCGCCGAGCAACCGCCATTGACCCGTCCTTAGAACGCGTTCTAGTCTCGATCGACACCGAACGTACCACCCCGGTACAGAATTGGACCAGCGTGAGGAGTCTCCGGTGCTGACCGAACCGCTCGCCGGCGCGATCGCCGAAGCCGAAAAGATCATTGCCGAGGCCCCGCACGTCCGGACGGAACAGGACCTGGTCGAGGGCTACGACTACCTCGCGGGCAGCATCCGGGCCTCAGTCCAGACCGCGTGGGCCTACGACCGGGACTTCCCGTACTTCACCCTGTCCACCGGCCCGTACACGAAAATGGGCCTGGACAACCCGGACACCCTCTACTTCAACGCGAACATCCGCGAGGACCGCGAATACGTCGTCACCGGAACCCGCGGGACCACCGCCGACCTCAGCTTCCAGGTCCTCAACGGGGACTACACGCCGGTCGAGGTGCCCGACAGCATGACCGCGTTCGACGACCGCGACATCCCGATCGCCGCCGACGGCTCCTTCGAAATCCGCTTCGGCCCGGCGAAACCCGATCCCGAGCCTGGTTATTTCGTGCTCGGACCCGGTTCGTCGATGCTCGTCGTCCGCGAGGTCTACAGCGACTGGGCGACTGAACGGCGCGGCACGATCCAGCTCCGCTGCGCCGACACCACCGGCGAGGCACCGCCCGCCCTGACCCGCACCGCGATGGAGAAACGGTACGGCGTCACCGGGAAAATCCTGCTCAGCCGGCTGCGGACGTTCCTCGCCTTCCCGAAGTGGTTCTACCTGAACCTGCCGGTGAACACGATGACCGAGCCGCGCAGCACGCCCGGCGGCCTGCCCACGCAGTACTCCTCGGCCGGGCATTACGAACTCGCCGACGACGAGGTCATGATCGTCACCGTGCCGCGTTCGGACGCGCCGTACCAGGGCATCCAGCTCGGCAGCACCTGGTATGTCTCACTGGACTACGTGCACCACCAGACCAGCCTCACCGCCGACCAGGCCCGGGTCGACCCGGACGGGAAGATGCGGTTCGTGATCAGCGAACGCGACCCGGGCGTCGCGAACTGGCTCGAACGCACCGGGCACGACCGCGGCTACGTCCAGATCCGCTGGCAGCGGCTGTCCCGGGAACTGACCACAGAGGACGGTCCGGAAGTCGAGGTCGTGAAGTTCGGCGAACTCCCGGACCGGCTGCCGTATCACCGGGAAGCCCGCGTGACCCCGGAGGAATGGGCGCAGCGGATCGCCGCGCGACAGGCCGCGGTCGCGGCCAGGATGCTGGGCTGAACCGATGGACCTCCTGACCGGCAAAGTCGTTCTCGTGTCCGGAATCGGACCGGGACTCGGCCGCTCCATCGCCCTCCGTTCCGCCGCGGCCGGGGCCGACGTGGTCCTCGCGGCCCGCACCGAGTCCCGGCTCGCCGAGGTCGCCGCCGAGGTCGAAGCGCTCGGCCGCCGCGCCGTCCCGGTGCCCACCGACGTCACCGACGACGCTTCGGCGGCCAAGCTCGTGGAGACCGCGCTGAACGAGTTCGGGCGGCTGGACACCTTGGTGAACAACGCTTTCGCAATCCCGCCGATCACCGACCTCGCCGAGGTCGATCTCGATGCGGTGCGCGCCGGGTTCGAGACCAACGTGCTGGCCGCGCTCCGGCTGACCCGGCTCTGCACCTCAGCGCTCGCCGAGAGCGCCGGTTCGGTCGTGATGATCAACTCTGCGGTGCTGCGGCATTCCCGGCGCACCTTCGGCGCGTACAAAATGGCGAAGGCGAGTTTGCTCGCGCTCGCGCAGAGCCTCGCGTCGGAACTCGGCCCGCGCGGGATCCGGGTCAATTCCGTTGCCCCTGGCTACATCTGGGCGGATTCGCTCAAGTGGTACTTCGCCTATCTGGCCAAGGAACGCGGCGTGCCCGCGGAGCAGGTATACGCCGAAACAGCGGAGACGATCGACCTGCGCCGCCTCCCGGAACCGGACGAGATCGCC
Organism: Amycolatopsis echigonensis; assembly: GCF_014174495.1. Classification (GTDB taxonomy): domain Bacteria; phylum Actinomycetota; class Actinomycetes; order Mycobacteriales; family Pseudonocardiaceae; genus Amycolatopsis; species Amycolatopsis echigonensis. The sequence continues at coordinate 89,146 of NZ_JACJHR010000001.1, read as the reverse complement.
GACACCGTCGTCTTCCTCGCCTCCGCGCTCGCCCGCTGCGTCACCGGGCAATGCCTCGACGTCAACGCCGGCGAATACCACCACTGAGGGGAAGAGCATGCGTCCAGGACGAGACAGCGTCGGCACGGTCGAAGACCTCCACGCGTCCGCCACGAAAATCACCGGCCTCGACGATTTCGGCGGCGACGAATACCTCGAAGGTCTGCGCGTCCTGCTCGATTCCTATGCGAACGAAGCCAATTTGACCCCGTACGGCAACAAAGTCCACCGCGCTTTCCTGCGCGGCGCGTTGGTCGCACGGTTGCTCAGCGAAGCCTCGTGGAAGCAGAATCCGCAGTACGCCGACGTACCCATCGAGCGGCCCATCTTCGTCACCGGCCTGCCGCGCACCGGCACCACGGCGCTGCACCGGCTGCTGACCGAAGACCCGGCACACCAGGGCCTCGAAGTGTGGCTGACCGAAATGCCGCAACCGCGCCCGCCGCGCGAGACGTGGCCGGAAAACCCGGTCTTCCAAGCGATCCAGGCTGGATACGAACAGCATCACGTCGAGCATCCCGAATTCATGGGCCTGCACCACATGTCCGCCGACCAGGTCGAGGAATGCTGGCAGCTGCTGCGGCAGTCGCTGAAATCCGTCTCGTACGAATGCCTCGCGCACGTGCCCGGCTACTCACGCTGGCTCGACGGCCAGGACTGGACCGACGCCTACCAACGGCACCGGCGCAACCTGCAACTCATCGGCCTGCCCGACGCCGGCCGCCGCTGGGTCCTCAAGAACCCGAGCCACCTGTTCGCCCTCGACGCGCTGCTGGAGGCCTATCCGGACGCGCTGGTCGTGCAGACTCATCGCGCGCCCAGCACCGTCATCGCGTCGGTCTGCAGCCTGACCGAACAGGCTTCGGAAGGCTGGTCGGACACGTTCCGCGGTGAGGTCGTCGGGCGCAGTCAACTCGACCTCTGGGCCCGCGGCGCGGAACAGTTCGCCGCGGCCCGCGCCCGCCACGACCCCGCGCAGTTCTGCGACGTCCGGCACGAGGACTTCGTCGCCGATCCGATCGGCACCGTCGAAGGCGTCTACCAGCACTTCGGCCTCGACCTCGCCCCGCAAGCGCGTGAGAAGATGGCCACGCTGCACGAACGGAGCCGCAGCGGAGACGCGAAACCCCGGCACCGCTACGACCTCGCGGACTTCGGCCTGACCGCCGAGGAGGTCGACGAGCGGTTCGCCGGGCACCGGAGCTGAAGCCGTTTCGAGACCGGGCTCCTCGCCGAACCGGCCACGCGGGACCGGGCCACCCCCTAGGATCTGCCTGACCTTCCTCGAGCGGAGAGCAGGCATGACGACCTTCACGTACACGATCCTCGAGATCATCCCGCGGGCATTGCTGCTGATCGTCGGGCTGTTCGGCCTGATCCTCTCGATCGGCCGGCGCTCGCGGGGCGGCTCCGGGATGATGGTGGCCGCCTTCGCGGTCATGCTCGTCACCACGGCGCTGGGCATCGCGTGGCAGCTCATGCTGTCGAACGTGGCTTCCTGGATGGCGTCGGATCACCTGAGCAGCGACGAGATGCAGACGATCATCCTCGCCGTGAGCATCCCGCTCAGCCTTCTCGAGGTGCTGTCGTGGCTGCTGGTCGTGCTCGCGGTCGTGAAGGGCAACCGCGCGCCGCAGCCCGGTTTCGCGCCGGGCGGGTACCCGGCGGCCGGGCAGCCGGGGTTCGCTCCGCAGACCGGCTACGGCCAGCCCGCGTATCCGCAGACCGGGTACGCGCAACCGGGCTATCCGGGCCAGTCCCAGGCTGGTCAGCCGCAGCCGCCTCAGTCCGGCTACCCGCAACCGGAGCAGCCCGGTTATTCCCAGCCGCAGTCCCGCCCGGGCGAGGGGCCTCAGCAGCCGCCGAACTGACGCCAGGCCGCCTCCGGTTCGGCGCGCAGTCCACTGTAGACACGGTTGGCAGCCTGCCGGGCCGCACCGCGGAAGTGCGGCCCAGCGGACAAGCCGCCCGCTTTCGTTACCGGGAGACGGTGGCCTGAATCAGATCGTAGGCCAGGTCCGGCTGGACGCCGTCCGGATTGGTGAGCCCCTCCTCGTCGTACCAGGAGGCGTCGGCTTCCGGATGCGGCCCGCTGACCCCGACCCGTCCCTTGCCATACGGGGCGACGACCACCGCGGCGGCACCGTTGGGGTAGGTCGCCAACACCGTCGCGCCGGATCCCTCGTCGAGCCGGAACGCGGGCCCGTCCTGGAAGTACATATGCCGAGGCTTGCCGCGCCAGTTGACCTCGATGACGGTGTCGCGCTCGTCCGGAACCGTGGCGCCGGGAGTGCCCGCGTACCCGTGCGCGTCGCCGGGCAGCAGGCCGAACCCCGGATCGCGGCCCGCCAGGTAGCCGCCGAAGCACAGTCCGAGATAGTTGCCGCCGTTCCGGACCCAGTCGCGGACCGCGTCCGCGGACTCGTCCAGGTCCCGCCAGGTCCGGTCGAGATCCTGGCCGCCGCCGGGCTGGACGTACAACTGCGCTTCCGCCAGCACCGCCGCGGTAAGCGGCTTCCCCGTGCCCGGCCCGACGTACTCGACCCGGTAATGCTGCGGCGCCCGGCGCAGCAGATCAGCCACCGAGGGGCCGCAATCAGCACACCCCTGCGGACCGTTGTAAACCAACGCGAGCGGCGCTTCCGCACTGCGCGCCGGAGGCTTCGCCACGACTCCCGGCTGGCCGCACCCCGCGGCCAGCAACGCGGTGGCGGAGAGGAAACCGCACAGCAACCGTCGCCGCGGCACGGCAGTACTGGACATGGTTTCGCTCTCCTCCTGATTGCCGATCCAGCTGCGGGCACCCTAGCACTACCCGTTATCTTCTCGTAACAGATAGGGTGTGGGCTTGATAAGGTCGGCGTTGACCTTTCCCGGGTCGATCGTGCCACCGACCGGGCCCCCGCCTGAGGAACCCCATGCCCGCCTGGCCCGCCACCGAAGCTGACGCCCTCGCCGAACAAGACCGCCTGCGCGCCCTCGTGGACCCGACCGGCCCAGCCCTCTCCGACGACGCGCTGGTCGCGGGCGTCGACGTCGCCTATGACGACGAACGAGACGTCGTCGTCGCGGCTGCCGTGCTCCTCGACTTCACCACTCTCGAGACAGTGGAGGAAGCGACCGCGGCCGGGACAGTCCGCTTCCCGTACCTCCCCGGTTTGCTCGCCTTCCGCGAACTCCCGCCGGTCCTCGACGCCTTGGCCGCTCTCCGCCACCGCCCAGACCTGGTCCTGTGCGACGGTTACGGCATCGCCCACCCTCGCCGCCTGGGTTTGGCCAGCCACCTCGGCGTCCTCACCGGCCTCCGGACGGCCGGGGTCGCCAAAACCCCGTTCTCTTTCACACACGACCAACCCGGCCCCGCGCGCGGCGATTGGTCTCCCCTGCTCGACAGCACGGAGATTGTCGGCCGCGCGCTGCGCACGCGGACGGGAGTCAAACCGGTCTTCGTTTCGGTCGGCCACCGGATCGGCTTGGCCGAGGCGTGCGAGGCGACGTTGGCTCTGGCTTCGCGCTACCGCCTGCCGGAGACGACCCGTCGAGCGGACTCCCTGTGCCGACGGGCGTTGGCGGAAGCTGTTCTTCGCGATGGAGGCGAATCTCGAGGACTGGCCTAAGTTTTCACGCCGTCCTCAGCCATTCGCGGATGACCGCGAAATCCGCCTCCGCGAGACCGCGATCCGGCTCGACGCGGTGCAGCAGCGCACGGCCGGGATGCCGAGCCAGCACCCACTCCCGGTCGCCGCCGGTGATCTCGTCGTCCGCCCAGACGAAAGGACGCCCGTCCGCCCAGGGCCCGGGTCTTCCAGTGCACGCCGAACCACTGATCTTCGCGTTCCTCCGCCGCCGAGGGCTCCGGCCAGCGCACGACCGGCAGCCGCGGCAGGCCGAGCCGCGGCGCGATTTCGGTGTTGGCCTCGTCGCGACCTGGTGCGGAACCGAACGGCAGCAGCGTTCCGTCGACATCGAGGAAAACCACCGGGCAGCGACCGACCCGGCAACCGAGGGAAGACACAGCCGATTCCATTGTCCTGCCAGCATATCCGGTTGAACGGGCACCGCCGAGGCAGCTACGTTCACCACCGAACGGAAGGATTGCCGGTGACCGTCATCGACAAGATCGCTTGGCTCCGCTTCGACGCGGGCAGGATTCTCAGCACCCGCTCCCGCGGCAAGGACGTTTACTACCTCCCCGGCGGCAAACGCGAACCCGGCGAGACCGATCTCCAGACTCTCGTCCGCGAGATCGACGAGGAACTCTCCGTCGCCGTCAGACCCGAGAGCGCGCGGCATTTCGGCACCTTCCAAGCCCAAGCACACGGCCACGCCGCGGGCGTCGCCGTCCGGATGACCTGCTACACCGCCGACTATCGCGGCACCTTGGCTCCCCGCAGCGAGATCGCGGAGATCGTCTGGCTGACCTACGCCGACCGGGGCCGCGTGTCCCCGGTCGACCAGGTCATCTTCGATCACTTGCGCGAGACCGGCTTGCTAGCCGACGCTCCACATTAGACACCGAAGCAACTACGCCCCAGCGGCTTCCGGCGCCCCGTACCCTCCTCCCCCGCCGGACTCGCAGCGCAGCACGTCTCCCCGGCGCACCCGGAGGCTGTTCACCTTCAACATTTCCCGAGCCTCCGGCGTACCAGGGTTCAGCACCACCCGCGGCGGAGCACCCGACGACCCGCCGAAAAGACCCCACGCGGGCGTCACCGACCGTTCCCACCACAGCGACAGATCCTGATCCGCCTCCATCACGTATTCCCGGATCACCCCGTCGCCCCCGCGCCAGCGGCCCGCGCCGCCGGACCCGGTACGGATGCGGTATTCGTTCACCCGCACCGGATACAGCGTTTCGACCACCTCGACCGGAAGGTCGCGCAGCGAGCCGTTCACGTTGTTGATCAGCGCCGTCTCCCCGTCGCCGCCTTCCCAGGCGCCCCAGCCGCCGACGGTCGCTTCCAGCGTCACGAACGGTTCCCCGGTCCGCGGGTGGTCCCCGGCGAACTGCACGATCATCGAATCGCCGTAGCTGGCCGCGGCGACGCGGTCCGGCATTGCGGGCGCGAGCGCGGCCACCACGAGGTCGATGAGCATGCCGAGGCTCGAGTAGTAGTACTGGCACGCCGCCGGCTCGCGCGCGCCGAGCATCGACCCGTCGCGAACCTGCACGTCCAGCGGCGCGAACGAACCGCCGTTCAGGCTCACCTGCGGCGAGATCAGCAGCTTGTACCCCACCCGCGCGGCCGAAATCGCCTGGGAGCGGCCGCAGTTGACCGGACCGGTGGCCTGGTCGGCGCAGTCGGTGAGGTCGATCGTCATCGACTCGCCCTCGACGACCACCCGCACGCGCACCTTCAGCGGCGTGTCCGGGTCGATCGCGTCGTTGTCCAGATAGCCCGTCGCCTCGTACTCGCCGTCCGGGATCGCCGCGATCCGTTCGCGTTCCAGCCGTTCGGTCTGGGCGAAGATCTGCTCGCGCGCGGCGTCGACAGTTTCCGCGCCGTAGCGGGCAAACAGTTCTCCGAGCCGCCGCACGCCCATCCGCGCACAGGCGGTCTGCGCGCGCATGTCGCCGAGGGTCACGTACGGGAATCGCACGTTCGTCTCGATCAGCCGCAGGATGTCGGCGCATTCGACCCCGCCCGCGACGATCCGCGTCGGCCCCATCCGGAGGCCCTCTTGGTAGATGTTCGTGGAATCCATCGAACCGCCGGGGTCCTTGGAACCCATGTCGATCCAGTGTGCACGCGAAGCCGCGAAGCCGACCAGTTCGTCCCCGACGAAGATCGGCGCGTACACCGTGCAGTCGTTGAGATGCGTGCCGCCGATGTAGGAATCGTTGAGCACCCACACGTCGCCCGGCTGCCAGACGTCCGCGCCGAACAGGTCCTCGGTGTGGCTCGTGCAGATCTCCAGATTCCCCAGGAAAATCGGCAGCCCCGACGATTGGCCGAGGACGCGGTGGTTCCGGTCCAGCAGCGCGACGGCGCAGTCCTTGCCCTCGTAGATCGTCGGCGTGTAGGACGACCGGATCAGCGTCATGTTCATGTCCTCGGCCGCCTGGATCAGCGCCGAGCGGATGATTTCGGTGGTGACGGGGCTGATGCTCACGCGTGCTCCTCCTGCAGGTGATCGGCGGCCGCGAGGGTGACGACCAGGAAACCGTGGTCGTCGACGGCGAGTTCGGCGTCCGGCGGGACGACCGTCGTGGCGGTTTCCTCGTGCACGATCGCGGGTCCGGACAACCGGCTGCCGGGGGCGAGCGAGGAGCGCGCCACGATCGTGGTGGGCACGGGCTGTCCGGCGAACACGACGTCGCGGACGACCGGCTCCGGTCGATCGGCGCTCGTTTCGGCGGACGCTGCGGCACGATCGACGACGCCGTGGCCGGTGGTGCGGAGCGCGACGAACTGCACCGGTGCGCCAGGGGTGGCGTGGCCGTAGCGCTGGTGGTGGATCTCGGCGAAGCGCGCCTCGACCGCGGGCAGGAACTCGGGGCTGTCGACCGGGTCGTCGTCCAGGATCGGCACGGTCAGGGTGTAGTCCTGGCTTTCGTAGCGCATGTCGACGCCGTGGGTCACCGACCGGCGGTCTTCGGGGATTCCCTGTTCCCGCAACGCTTCCAGCGCCTGATCACGCAGCGAGTCGAGTGCCATGCGCAGGGCGCGGGTGTCGAGCTCGGCTCCGTTGGCGAAGAACTGCATGGTGAAGTCCCGCCGGACGTCGGCTTCGAGCATGCCCCACGCCGAGAACGCGCCCGGGAACCGCGGCACGACCACCTCGGTGATGCCGATTTCCCGCGCGATGAACGCCGCGTGCATCGGTCCCGCGCCGCCGAACGCGAGCAGCGCGAACTGGCCCGGTTCGCGGCCGTGCTCGACGGTCAGGGTGCGGATCGCCTGCGCCATCTTGGCGTTGCCGACGTCGCAGATGCCGGACGCCAGTTCGACCGGGTCCATGCTGAGCCGCTCCGCCAGCGTCGAGACGGCCGTGCGCGCGGCGTCCAGGTCGAGCGGCATGCCGCCGCCGGCGAACGATTCGGGATCGACCCGGCCGAGCACGCAGTTCGCGTCGGTGACCGTCGCCTGGGTGCCGCCGCGGCCGTAGCACGCCGGGCCGGGCACCGCGCCCGCCGACTCGGGACCGACCCGCAGCGCGTCGCCCTCGGCGTAGGCGAGCGAGCCGCCGCCCGCGCCGACGGTGTGCAGGTTGACCAGCGGCATCAGCAGCGGGAAACCTTCCGCCTCGCCGTCCGGCGAAACGTCGGCGGCGTAGTCCATCACCAGGGAGACGTCGAACGAGGTCCCGCCCATGTCGACGCAGATCAGGTCGGGGCGGCCGAGCAGCTTCGCCGCCGCGACGCCGCCCATCGTGCCGCCGACCGGGCCGGACAGCAGCGTCTGCAACGGATGCCGCCGCGCGAAACCGGCGTTGACCAGGCCGCCGGACGACTGCATGACGTGCACCGGGACGTGCAGGCCCTTCTCGGTGAACCGCGCTTCGATGCGGTCGAGGTAGCGGTGCACCGACGGACCGGTGTAGGCCTCGAGCACCGCGGTCGACGTGCGCTCGTACTCCCGCCATTCCGGCGCGACCTCGTGGGAGAGCACGACCAGCGCGTCGTCGCCGAGTTCGTCGCGCAGGATCTCTCCCGCGCGGCGTTCGTGTCCCGAGTCCAGATAGGAAAACAGGAAACACACCGCGACGGCCTCGAAACCCTCTTCGCGCACGCGCTTCGCGACCAGCCGCACCGCGTCCTCGTCGAGCGGTTCGAGTTCCGCGCCGGTGGCGTCGAGCCGTCCGGCGACCTCCGCGACCGCTTCGGGCCCGACGAGCGGCGCGGGCTTGCGGTAGTGCAGGTCGAACAGCCGGTTCCGGTTGCCGCGCGCGATCCGGTAGACGTCGCCGATCCCCTTCGTGGTCAGGATCAGCACATTCGCGCCGCGCCGTTCGAGCAGGGCGTTCAGTCCTTGCGTGGTGCCGTGCACGAAGAACTCGATCTCCGCGAACGGCAGGTCGAATCGTTCGAGCGCACCGAAAACGCCGCGCGCGAGGTCGTCGGGGGTGGTGAGCACCTTGCCCGCGCGCAGCCGCTGCGTCGCGCCGTCGTGGACGACCACGTCGGTGAAGGTGCCGCCGATGTCCATGGCGACCCGGTAGGTCATGAGAACTCCTTGTCGGATAAGGGAAATCAGGTGAGCGCGCGACCCTCGGTCTCGGGCAACGGCAGCACGGCCAGCAAGGCGACGACGAGGAAGGCCATGATCGACGCGACCGTCAGCGAGGACGCCACGCCGTGGTCCATCATCGCGCCGATCACCGGGACCGAAACGGTGTTCGCCAGCAGGATCGCCGAAGTGGACCAGGAGTAGCCGACGCCGCGCAGCCCGGTCGGAAGCACCTCGGCCGACCAGGTGTTCCAGATCCCCCAGGCGCCGAGCGAGAAGAACGCGAGGATCAGGTTGCCCGCGTACAGCTGCGCGGAACCGGTGGCGAGTCCGAAGAGGACGCCGCCGATCGCCGACGCCAGCGCGAACAGCAGGAAGATCCGCTTGCGCCCGTGGCGGCGGGTCAGCCACGCGGCGAGCAGGTAGCCGGGAACGGACACGACCTGGGTCACCGCGACGAACCACAGGGCGCCGGAGACGCTCAGGCCCCGGTTCTGGAGCAGGACCGGCAGCCAGGTCTGCAATCCCCAGTAGCCCCAGCTGAAAGTGAACGAGGTGAGCAGCATCGGCAGGAACCGCCGCCGCACCGGCGAACGGAACAGGTTGCGCACCGCGCCCGCCTTGCGGTCGGCGTCTTCGACGGAAAACGTTGTGCTGGCGGGGATTTCCGCGCCGAGACCACGCAGTACGGCCGCGGCTTCCGCGTGCCGGCCGCGCCGCGCGAGCCAGTACGGCGATTCGGGCACCCAGCGAAGCACGGCGAACGCCCACAGCCCGGCCAGCGCGGCGACAACGGCGACGGCTCGCCAGCTGATCATGCCGAGCGACTGGCTCACGCCGATGCACAAAAGCGTGCCGATGGGAAACCCGATGCTGAGCGCGACCGCGCCCTGGCCGCGGCGAGCGGTAGGCAGAAGTTCGAGGAAGTACGGGAACGTGACCGCGTAGACCCCGCCGAACGCCACGCCGGACAGGAACCGCAGCACGACAAACGGCCAGAACGCCGGCGAAAGCCCCGCGGCCAGCGCGAGCACCGCGTAGATCAGCAGGCTCGCGACCGTCACGCGGCGGCGGCCGAGCCGGTCGATCAGCCCGCCCCACAGCAGCGCGCCAGGCACCATGCCGAACGCGACCGCGGACAGCGCCCAGCCCAGTTTCGTGTTGTCCACGCCGAATTCCCCGGCGATCCCGTTCGACACGTAGACCAGCCCGACCTGTTCCCAGGCTTCGACGACGAACGCGAAGAACAGCACTGACCCGGCGAGCCAATGCCGTCGGGTCAGCCGCATCCCGGTGCAGACGTCGCCGACGGTCGGCGCGGCGGTGGCGGGCGGGGCGGGTTCGTGCGGGGCGGCCATGGCGCCTCCTATCATCATCAAAACGTTTTGATGAGCTTTCGCGGCATCAAACCCGCGCGCCGCCGCGGTGTCAAGACCTCCTCCGCCGGCCGGTGGGCGATACTGGGCCGTCCGGAGGCAGGACGAAGGGGAACCACGGTGGGCGGCGAGGCGGGCAAACGACCGGTGACGATCCGGGAGGTCGCCGAGCGCGCCGGGGTCTCGATCAGCACGGTTTCGCACGCGCTTTCCGGGCGCAGGCCCATTTCGGCGGCGACCACGGCGCGGGTCCGCGAGGCCGCCGCGGAGCTGGGCTACGACCCGAACCCGAACGCGCGCTCGCTGCGCACCGGCCGGTCCGGGCTGGTCGGGCTCATCCTGCGGCCGCGCTACGCGGTGGCCGGCACGCCCGACCGGGCCGAAACGTTCAACCGGCTCGTCGGGTCGATCGCGACCGAGATGCTGCGGCGCAAAACCGGGCTCATCCACGTGCCCGACCTGCACGACCCGGCGGTGGCGAGCGTGCCGATGGACGGCTGCATCGTGGCCCACCCCTACGGCGGCGACACCGCGCTGGCCGAACTGGTCGGCCGCGGCTTGCCCGTGGTGACCGTCGAGGAGGACCCGGAGCAGCCGGACCTGCCGTGGGCGGTGCGGCTGGACTATCCGCCGGTGGTCGAGGCGCTGCTGGACCATCTCCACGACCAGGGCGCGCGCGACGTGCTGCTGCTGTCCGGCACCGAGGACAACGCCTGGAACCGGCGGCCGCGCGAAACGTATCTCGCCTGGTGCGAGAGGCGCGCGCTGCCGCCGCGGACCGCGTTGCTCAGCGAGGGCCTGACCCCGGGAGACGTGCCCGAACTGGTGCAGCCCTTGCTGTCCGGCCCGGACCGGCCGGACGCGATCGTGGTCGCGACAAGCGATTTCGCCCCGCTCGTCGCCGAATCCGCCGCGGCACAGGGCTTGCGCGTCCCGGACGATCTGCTGCTCGCGGCGCTGACCGACAGCGAGCACGCGCGCACGAGCATCCCGCCGATCACCGCGATGGACCTGACCCACGAAGCTCTGGCCGAACGCGCGGTGGAACTGATGCTGGCGCGGCTGTCCGGCGCGGAAACTCCTGACGGGCCGGTGTTCCTGACTCCGGAACTGCGGCTGCGGGAATCAACCCAGCGGCGAAAGTGACCACGCCGATCAGAGATCTTCCGCCGACAGCGCCAGCCACAACTCCAACCGGTCCCGCGGCCGGTCAAGCCGCCGCCGGGACACCCGCTCCGCGGTCCGCAACCGGGTCCGCACGGTATTCCGATGCACCCCCAGCTCCCGCGCGGCCGTTTCCAGGTTGCCGTCCGCGTCGAGGTAGCACCGGAGCGTCGGAACCAGCTCGCCGCCGGTGCGGCGATCGTGTTCGCGCAACGCCCCGAGCACCGCGGTCGTGAACGGGGCCAGTGCCGCCGGGCGCAACGCCTCCCGCAGCGGCCCCCACGACGACGCCTGCTCAGCGTCCACATAGGACGAATCGGCGGGCACGACGTCCGCGGCACTGGCCCGGAGCACACACGCTCGACGCGGCGTACCCGCTCGGCACGGAGGACCGGATGGGCTCGCTCACTCCGGGAAAACTCGGCGACGTCGTGGTGCTGGACGCCGACCTCGAACAGACCCGCCCGGAGAACTTCGGCGAGGTGCACGTGACCACCACGGTGCTGGACGGGCGGATCGTGCACCAGCGACGACCGAGTGGCCGGGGCGGTGTCCGCGGCCCCGGCCAGGTCCGCCGCTACTCGACCGGGGTGACTTCGGCCATTTCCGACCAGGCCTCGCCGTCGAGGTTCTGGTAGTTGATCTGAGGTTTCTTCGCTACGACCGTCGACATGAACGGGAAGAACTCCTGCGCGTGCGCGGTGGCGACGTGCGCGTCCCCGGCGGCGCTGTCGGCGAAGACCTCGACGATGACGAATTCGTTCTCGTCGCTGCCGTTCTGGTAGTAGTCGAACGAGACATTGCCCGGTTCGCTGCGCACCTGCTCGGTGTAGCGCTGGATGCCTTCGAGCCATTCGCCGCGCTTCTCGGGGCGGATCTGTGCTTTGAGGACGATCAAGATCATGCCCCCAGTATCTCAGCAACCTCCTTGAGCCCGCAGTGTCTCTACGCGGCCGTCGAGCCTCCCGTCTTGACAATCGGGAACGGCGCACGCACAGCACCGAGCCTCCGGCGGCGACCACCAGCACGGCCGCGGCGCGTGAGCAGTGCTGGCCGGGACCGCGCCGCGAGTGACTGACCGATCCGGACCGCGGCCCCTGAGCCAGCGCACGTCACGCTGGCGTCACAGATCCCCCGCCCTCGCGGCAGCTCCGTTGACACGTCCGCCATCCGGGTGACATGATTCCGACACCGCTTGGAAACGTTTCCAAACCATCCAGAGCGTAGCTTGGAAACGTTTCCAACTACGGTTTCCGTATCGCTGTGTCCGACTGGGAGGGACGATGACGTCAACCCGAGCCACGCTGATCCAGGTGGCCGAGCGCGCCGGCGTATCGCTGGCCTCGACCTCGCGCGCGCTGCACGGGACCGGCGCGAGCAAGGCGATGGTCGAGCGCGTCCGGGCCGCCGCGGCGGAACTCGGGTACAGCGCGGACGCGATCGGGCGGTCGTTGCGGTTGAAGAAGACGTCGCAGATCGCCTTCGCGGTGGCGGACATCGGCAACCCGGTCTACGTCGAGATCATGCGCGGCATCCACGAAGTGCTCGCACCGCACGGGTATCGGGTCGTGGTGATGTCCACCGGGGACACCGCGGCGTCGACCGCCGAGCTGATCCACAGCCTGCACGGCGGGTTCGTCGACGGCATGATCGTCATCCCGCTGCGCACCGACGACGAGCTGATCGAGCAGATCGGCCAGGCCCCGGTGCCGGTCGTGGTGATCGGCCGGGCGATGAGCGACCGCGGGATCAGTTCGGTCTCCACCGATTCCGCGGCTGGGATCGGCGCGGCGGTGCGGCACGTGGTGTCGCTCGGCCGCCGCCGGATCGGCTTCCTCAACGGGCCGCTCGACACCACCCCGGGCTCTTCGCGGCAACGTGGTTTCGACGAGGCGGTGTCCGCGAAGGACTTCTCCGCCGAAGGAACGGACGTCGAGGTCGCCGCCGATTTCACGGTCGCGGCGGGGATCGAAGCCGCCCGGAAGCTGCTCGACCGTCCGCACCGGCCGGACGCCATCGTGGCGGCCAACGACCTGCTCGCCATCGGGGCCGTCCGCGCCGCCCGGGAGCGGGGCCTGTCCGTCCCGCGCGACGTCGCCGTCACCGGGATGGACGACACCGAACTCGGGCAGGTTTTCCTCCCCCGGCTGACCAGCGTGTCCCTCGGCTCGGCCGAGCGCGGGCGCGCCGCCGCCCGGCTGATGCTCGGGCTGACCGAGGACGCGGACGCCCCCGCGCAGCAGATCTCCGTCGGCACCGAGCTGTTCGTCCGGGAGTCCACTGTGGACCAGAACGGAGAGGACGCGGAATGACCACCGCGACGCAGCCGCGGCGGGTCGCCCCCGCTCCCCCGCCGCGCCCGAAGAAGACCACGCTGGCCCGCACTCGCCGGCGCGAGGCGATCGCGCTGGTGATGCCGTCGCTGATCCCGATCCTGGTGCTGTCCGTGGCTCCGCTGGTGATCGGCATCGCGCTGGCGTTCACCGACACCCGGCTGGTGCGGCATCCGGACTTCGGCTTCGCCGGGATCGACAACTTCGTCCGCCTCGGCGGGAACTCGCTTTTCTGGGACTCGCTGCGGATCGGTCTGATCTGGACGGTCGGCGTGACCGTCCTGCAGCTGGCCGCCGCGATGGGCCTGGCGTTGCTGCTCAACTCCGGGCTCAAACTGCAGGGCCTCACGCGAGTGCTCGCGCTCATTCCGTGGGCGATGCCGCCGGTGGTCGTCGCGATTATGTGGCAAATGATTTATTCGGCCAACGGCGGTCCGCTCAACGCCTTCCTCGGCAGCATCGGACTGCCGGACGGAATCAACTGGCTCGGCGATTTCACCACCGCGTTGCCCGCAGTGATCGTAGTCGGCGTATGGGTCGGCATGCCGCAGACCACCGTGACGCTTCTGGCTGGCCTGCAACAGATTCCCGCCGAACTGCACGAAGCGGCGGCGGTGGACGGAGCCGGGGCGTGGCGCCGATTCACCGCGGTGACCTGGCCGAGCATGCGCCCGATTGTCAGTTCCATCACATCGCTGAACTTTATCTGGAATTTCAATTCCTTCTCGCTCGTTTACGTGCTCACCGCGGGCGGCCCGGGCGGCAAGACCATGGTCCCGGTGCTGTTCGTCTACCTCGAAGCGTTCAAGAACCGCGAGATCGGCTACGCCGCCGCGATGGGGCTGGTCCTCGTCCTCGTGGTCGTCGCGCTGCTCGCGATCTACCTGCGGTCGCAGTTCCGCGGCGACCGCCCGGAAAGGGGGCGGTGATCGATGCGCTGGTCCGTACGCCCCGCGCAGTACCTGGCTCTCGTGCTGTACCTGCTGTTCCTCGGTTTCCCGCTGCTGTGGCTCATTTCCGCGTCGGTCAAGTCGTCGGCGGAGCTGAACTCGCTGTCGGTCAACCTGATCCCGAGCGACTGGCATTGGGACAACTACGGCGAAGCGCTTTCCCGGCAGGGCCTGCTGCACTCGGCGCTCAACAGCCTGTTGGTCGCGCTGGCCAGCACCGTGCTGGCGATCCTGATCTCGGTGCCCGCGGCCTACGTGCTGGCCCGGCTCAAGGGCAAGCTGCGCATCGCGGGCGTCACCTGGATCCTCGTCAGCCAGGTGTTCCCGGTGGTGCTGGTGATCCTGCCGCTGTTCCTCGTGCTGCGGACGCTCGGCCTCGCCGACAGCCTCGTCGGGCTGACGCTCGTGCACACCACCTACATCCTCCCGTTCGCGCTGTGGATGCTGCAGGGCTACGTCGCCGCGATCCCGGTCGAGCTGGAGGAGGCCGGGGCGATGGACGGCGCGAACCGGTTCACCGTGCTGCGCACCATCGTGTTCCCGCTGCTGGCCCCGGGCGTGGTCGCGACGGCGATGTTCAGCTTCGTGTCGTCGTGGAACGAGTTCTTCTTCGCGCTGGTGCTGCTGCAGACGCCGGAGAACTACACCCTGCCGATCACGCTCACCATGTTCATCGGCGGCGAGGGCAAGGTCGCCCTCGGCCCGCTGGCCGCGGGCGCCGTGCTCGCGGCGATCCCGAGCATCGCCTTCTTCAGCCTCCTGCGGAAGAAACTCACCGGCGGCCTCATGGCCGGGGCGGTGAAGGGATGAGCCCCACCCCATCGGAAACCCCTTCGAAAGGTCGGTCGATGAAGACACGACGCGCGGCAGCCGCCGCCAGCCTCGCCCTCACCAGCTTGCTCGCCGCCGCGTGCGGCGGCGGCAGCGGCGGGGACAGCGGGAACGGCGGTCCGGTCACCCTCACCTTCCAGTCCCTGTCCGACCAGCCCGCCGCGATCACCGCCACGAACAAGATCGTCGGGCAGTGGAACCAGGCGCATCCCGAGACTCAGGTGAAGGTCGTCCAAGCCGGCTGGGACAGCGCCTACGACAAGCTGATCACCCAGTTCAACGCGGGCACCGCACCGGACATCGTGCACTACGAGGCCGCCGGGATCGGGCCGTTCGCGACCGACGGCTACCTCGCCGACCTCTCCCCTTACCTGTCCGAGCAGAAGCGGGCCGACATCCCGAAGGGCGTGCTCGACTCGGTGACCGTGGGCGGCAAGGTCGTCGCCTACCCGACCGAGCTGCAGTCCTATGTGGTCTTCGCGAACAAGAAACTGCTGGAGCAGTCCGGCGCGCGGATCCCGACCGGCGACACGATGACCTGGGACCAGCTGCGCCAGATGGCCAAGACCGCCACGAAGGACGGCAAGTACGGCCTCGGCTGGGGCCTGTCGAGCCCGACCGCGACGTTCGTGGCGATGGCGCCGGGGTTCGGCGGCAAGTACTTCGAGGGCACCGGCGACCAGGCGCAGATCAGCATCGGCCAGGGCGAAATGGCGCTGCCGCAGCTGGTGCACGACATGAACGCGACCGACCACTCGATCCTGCCGGTGACGCTCACCCAGTCCGGCGGCAAGGCGCTGGCCCCGTTCTACGCGGGCCAGGTCGCGATGACCGTGCAGGGCTCGTACCAGGCGGCGAACATCGAGAAGGACGCGCCGAAGGACCTCGACTGGATCGCGCTGCCGCCGATCGCTGGCCCGGCCGGACCGGCGCAGGCCGCGAACCCGCAGACGCTCTCGGTCAACAAGGACTCCAAGCACGTCGAGCAGGCCGCGAAGTTCCTGGACTTCTTCACCAGCACCGAGAACCTCGCCGCGCTCAACGAGGCCGACACGCTGATCCCGGCGAGCAACTCCGCTCGCGAGGCGCTCGACAAGAAGCTCAGCGCCAAGAAGGGCTGGAGCACCATCCTGGCGTCGGGCAAGTACCTGACCTCGGCGCCGTATCTGTTCGCCGGCAAGTACGCGCAGTGGAAGGACACTGTCGCGACGCCCGCCTACCAGCGCTTCCTGGCGAACCAGATCGACGCGAACACGCTGGCGCAGCAGCTGAAGGACGGCTGGAAGAGCGTCGGCAAGTGACTGCCGCGCCGGGACCGGGCGCTGGTCCGGTCCCGGCGCACAACAGGCGCGGGCGCTCCGCCCGCGCCGGGGAACGAAGGGACGCAAGCCGGTGACCTGGCTGGAGGACCGCGCGGTGGCAGTGATCACCGGCGCGGCAGTGGGGGACGCGCTCGGCGGCGCGACCGAAGGGTGGACGCCCGAGCAGATCGAGGAGCGGCACGGCGGCCGGGTGACCGGCATCGTCGGTCCGTGGTACCCGAACTGGCGGGACGCGCGCCCGATCGCGCCGTACCACAAGGGCGACGGGCACATCACCGACGACACCTTGATGACCCGCGCGATCGTGGAGGTGTACGCGAAACGCCGCGCGCACCTCGACGCGTACGCGATGGCCGAGGACCTCGTCCCGCTGATGATCGGCGAACCGCGCTGGGTGCCGGAGCTGGAGTCGACGGCTCTGTTGCTGCAGCGGGTGTTCCTGGCGGAAAAGTGGATCGTCGCCAAGCTGCACTACGGGCACGTGGACCCGCGCGAGGCGGGCGTCGGCAACATCGTGAACTGCGGCGCGGCGATGTACATCGCGCCGGTCGGCGTGGTGAATCCGGGAGATCCGCAGGCCGCGTACGCCGAGGCGATCGACCTGACCGCGCCGCACCAGTCGAGCTACGGCCGGGAGGCCGCCGGGGTGCTGGCCGCGATGGTCGCCGCTTCGGTCGCCCCGGGTGCGGGGCTGGACGACATCGTGCGGGCCGCGCTCGCGGTGTCGCACGACGGGACGTTGGCCGCGCTGCAGGCTGTGGCCGACGCCTTCCAGGGGTGGAACGCCACACCCAAGAACGACGACGAGGAGCGTGCGCTGGCGCGGAAGATCCGCGAGGTCGTCGCGCCGTTCGATTCGGTCGGACCGGAGTACCGGCAGATGTCGATGGACGCGCGGCGGCCGTCGCGGACCAAGTCGATCGAGGAATTGCCCGCCGCGCTGGGATTCGTGCTGGGCCATCGGGGCGACTATCGCGGGGCGGTGCTGGCTTCGGTGAACTACGGCCGGGACGCGGATTCGATCGCGTCGATGGCGGGTGCGCTCTGCGCAGGGCTCGGCGGAGCGGCGTCGGTGCCGGACGAATGGATCGATCCGATCGGCGAAGCCAGCAAGATGGACTTGCGGGAGACCGGGCGGCTGCTCGCCTCGGCCGCGACGGACATCGTCAAAGCCGACCGCGCACGGGCCCAGGCGCGGCTGGCGGCCCTCGACGCGCTGGACGCGGCATGAGGCTCACCTGGGCTCAGCCCGAAGACCTGCTCGCGCACGAGTTCGTCCAGTCCGCTGCCGAGGGCAGGGACGTGACCTCGGTGCGGGAGCGCTGGATCGCCGCCGGCGGTGATCCGGTTCCCGCCGTGAGCGGGGCTGGACCGCGGCCGGCGTCCCCGGCGTTGCGGGCGCTGGCCCGGACGCTGCTGGACGAGCTGGCCGCGCTCCCCGCCGCGCCGTCGCCCGGAGAACCGGACGGCTGGGACGAGATCCTCGCGCTGCTTCCGGCCGCTCCGGTCCTGCCCAGGCGTGCCGAGGACCGCACGCTCGGCGCGTGGACCGGCCGCGCGGCGGGGTGCCTGCTCGGGAAGCCGGTCGAGAAGATCCCGCGCGAGGGCATCGAGGAGATCCTGCGCGCGACCGGACGCTGGCCGCTGGACCGGTGGTTCACCGCCGTCGGACTGCCGGACGACGTCGCCGCGCGGTGGCCGTGGAACCGGCGGTCGGCCCCGACTTCCCTGGAGGAGAACATCTCCGGGATGCCGGAGGACGACGACCTCAATTACCCCATCCTCGCGCTCACGCTGCTGGAACGGCACGGCCGCGAATTCACGACCGACGACGTCGCACAGCTGTGGCTGGAGCAGCTTCCGGCCGGGCGGGTGTTCACCGCCGAGCGTGCCGCGTACCGGAACCTCCTGGACGCGCGCCCGGTGCCGGAGACTGCGAAGCACCTCAACCCGTTCCGCGAGTGGATCGGCGCGTTGATCCGGACCGACGTTTTCGGCTGGGTCTCCCCCGGCGATGTCCGCGGTGCCGCACGGCTCGCGTGGGTCGACGCGCGGCTCAGCCACACCCGCAACGGCATTTACGGTGCGATCTGGGCAGCCGCACTCGCGTCGGCGGCGATGGTGGTCGACTCCGTCCACAGTGTCCTCGATGCGGCGGAAACCGTTCTGCCGCCGGAAAGCCGACTCGCCGAGGCGGTGCGGTTCGGGCGAGAAGCCGCTGCTTACGACGACGGGCTGGACCGGTTGCACGCCCGGTACGGCGACCTGCATTGGGTGCACGTGCTGAACAACGCCGCAGTGATCGCGTACGCGCTGGCCCGCGGCGACGGTGACTTCGGACAGAGCATCTCGCTCGCTGTCACGGCTGGCTGGGACACGGACTCCGCCGCCGCGACGGTCGGCGGAGTGGTCGGCGCGCTGGTGGGCGTGGACTGGATCGGCGAGCAGTGGACGAAACCGCTCGACAACCGGATCGCGACCTCGTTGCCCGGCGGCGAGCAGCGGATCACCGACCTCGCCGCGCGGACGGCCGGGGTGGCGCGATGACCGAGCGAGTCGCTGTCGTCGGGTCCGCGAACGTCGATCTGGTGGTCGACGTTTCGCGACAGCCGCACGGAGGCGAGACCGTGCTGGGCGGCGAGGTGCGGCGGAGTCCGGGTGGCAAGGGGGCCAATCAGGCGGTCGCCGCGGCCCTCGCCGGCGGGGTGGAGACGACGTTCCTCGGTGCGTTCGGTCCGGACGACGGGGCTGACTTTCTGTTGGCGTCGTTGACGAAGGCCGGGGTGCGGACGGACCTGGTGTCGCGAGTGGACAGTGCCACCGGAACCGCGTTCATCATGGTGTCGCCGGACGGCGAGAACTCCATTGTGGTCGCCCCGGGGGCCAACTCGCTGCTCTCGCTCGCCTCGGCGCAGCTGGAGCGGATCGCGGCGGCGGACGTCGTGCTTGCCCAGCTGGAGATTCCGCTCGAGGCCGTCACCGCTGCTGCAGCGGCCCGACGGTCTGGTGCGCGCATGGTGCTCAACGCCGCACCGTCCCGGCCGCTGCCGGACCTTGAGCTGGACGTGCTCGTTGTCAACGAGCACGAAGCTGCAGACCTGGCTGGGACGACGGGCACGCCCGAGGAGCTGGCCCGGATACTGCAGCAGCGCGCACCCGCTGTGGTGATCACGCTCGGTGCCGCTGGTTGTGTTGTCGCTGAACAGGAAATCGTGCACCTGCCTGGTTTCCAGGTGTCCTCTGTGGACACTACTGGTGCCGGAGACACGTTCTGCGGCGTCCTCGCCGCGGCGCTCGCCGAGGGTCGTCCGCTCCGCGAAGCCGCTGAACGCGCCGGGGCCGCCGCCGCGCTCGCTGTCACCCGGCCCGGCGCGCAGTCCGCCGTGCCGACCGTTGCGGAGGTCGCTGAGTTCGCGACCGGAGGAAACGCCCGATGACGTACGTGTTCAACCCGCTCGTCCCGCGCCCGATCGACCAGCCGACCGAGGTCCCGCTCGGTGCGCCCCTCTCCCCTGAGCAGCTGGCCGCGCTCGACGAGGCCAAGATCTTCGTCGGCCCGGCGGACCCCGCCGACCGTCCGGAATGGCGGGCAAGGCTGGAGCAATGGCGTGCCGACGCGCACCAGCGGCACAGTTATCACGGCCGCGCCTACGACCGGCCGGAAGCCGCGTGGGCCGCCGGATGCCACACGGTCGCGCAGGTCTGGCTGTGGGACGAATTGCTGTATTCCTTCGAGGAGCGCCGGTTCACGCCGGAGCGCTTCCTTGCCGACGCGCACCAGCGGTTCGGCGGGCTCGACGCGGTCGTGCTGTGGCACGCGTACCCGGTGATCGGCCTCGACGACCGCAACCAGTGGGATTTCTACCGCGACGTGCCCGGTCTCCGCGAACTGGTCGAGGTGTTCCATTCGGCGGGCATGCGGGTGTTCGTGGACTACAACCCGTGGGACGTCGGGACGCGCCGGGGGAAGGAAGATGCCGCGGAACTGTCCGCGGTGCTGGCCGATTTCGGTGCCGACGGCGTCTTCCTGGACACCTTGAAGAAGGCCGATCCAGCGCTGGTCGAGCAGCTCGAACGGGCACGGCCCGGAGTGGTGCTGGAGGGCGAATCGAAGCTGCCGGTCGAGCGGATCGAGGACCACTCGGCGTCGTGGGCGCAGTTCTTCGCCGACTCGCCGGTGCCGGGCGTGCTGCGGTCGCACTGGTACGAGCGGCGGCACATGCAGCACCACGTGCGGCGGTGGCACCGCGATCACACGGAGGAGCTGCAGTCGGCCTGGCTGAACGGCGTCGGCGTGATGGTGTGGGAAGTCGTGTTCGGCGTGTGGGTCGGCTGGTCGCAGCGGGACGCGGCGACGGTGCGGCGGATGGTCACGGTGCAGCGTGCGGCCGGTGACCTGCTGCGCGAGGGCGAGTGGACGCCGTTGGCCCCGTTGACGCCGGAAGCCGAAGCGGCCGGGGTTTACGCGTCGCGCTGGGACCTCGGCGACTGGACACTGTGGACGGTCGTGAACCGCGGCGACTCCGACTACTTCGGGCCGGTCGTGGACGGGCGGGTGATCGACCTTTTCGCTGACGGACGGGTGCCCGCGCGGGGAATTTCGGCGCTGCTGCGGATCGCGGACGGAGCCGCCGAGCCGCCGTGGCTGTCTCAGGTGGCGACCCTGCCGCACGATCCGGACGCCCGGTTCCCGCACCGGCTCGCGGTTCGTCGGCAACCATCGACGACAAGCGGTGCGCCCGACGCCGATGCGGTAGTGGTGCCTGCCGGGCCGTATGTGCTGACGGTCCGGTATCGGGCGCGCGAGACCGGGATGTACCAGGGCGCGCCGTACGTGGACGAGTGGAAGCCGCTCCCGCCGCGGCTGCACGACGCCCGGACGCTGCAGCGGGACGGTTCGCTGGCGTCGCCGGTCGTGGTCGCCGCCACCGAGGTGACGAACGGCGAGTTCGCGGAATTCCTTGCTGTCACTGGGTATCAGCCGGTCCAGCCGCACCGGTTCCTGGCCCACTGGGTCGACGGTCAACCGGTCGCCGAGGACGAGCCCGTGACCTTTGTGGACCTCGACGACGCCCGCGCGTACTGCGCGTGGCGCGGCGGCCGGTTGCCGACCGAGGACGAATGGCAGCTCGCCGGGGAAACCGGCGGTCTGCGGCGCGGCACGCCCGCGGTGT
The DNA here is from genome assembly GCF_014174495.1 of Amycolatopsis echigonensis. Taxonomy (GTDB): domain Bacteria; phylum Actinomycetota; class Actinomycetes; order Mycobacteriales; family Pseudonocardiaceae; genus Amycolatopsis; species Amycolatopsis echigonensis. Next base: position 67,786 of record NZ_JACJHR010000001.1, on the reverse strand, counting down.
GGAACTGGACCGAAAGCGAACACTCCGACGGGAGGACCCGGTTCGTGATGCTCAAGGGCGGCAGTGATTACCGCGCCGAGGGTTCCGAATGGTACGTCGAAGGCGGTCGGCACGCATCGGACTACAGCGTGAAGCTGCTGCTGCCCGGCCTGGGGCTGGCGCGCGGCGCGACCGTCGGGTTCCGCTGTGCCTGGGATGTGACGCGATGACCGTGTCGAGAGAAGCGTCCGCCGGAGCGCTGGCCGGGCTGCGGGTGGTGGACGCGTCGACCTTGTTCGCCGGGCCGATGGCCGCGATGCACCTCGGTGACATGGGTGCCGACGTGATCAAGGTGGAGCACCCGTCGCGGCCGGATCCGTCGCGCACGCACGGGGTGGCCAAGGGCGACGTCAACCTGTGGTGGAAGACGTTGGGGCGCAACAAACGCACCGTCACCGCGAACCTGAGCAGCGACGGCGGGCGCGAGGTGTTCCTGGCGCTTGCTTCGACGGCCGACGTGGTGATCGAGAACTTCCGGCCGGGCACGCTCGAACGCTGGGGGCTCGGTTACGAGGACCTGTCCGCGCGCAATCCGGGACTGGTTCTCGCCCGGGTGACCGGATTCGGCCAATTCGGGCCGTACTCCCCTCGACCCGGCTTCGGCACGCTCGCCGAGGCGATGAGCGGATTCGCCGCGGCCACCGGAGAACCGGACGGACCGCCGACGCTGCCGCCGTTCGGACTCGCCGACGGAGTCGCGTCGCTGGCCACCGCGTACGCGATCATGGTGGCGCTCGCCGGGCGTACGGCCAGCGGACGCGGTCAGGTCGTGGACGTCGCGATCATCGAACCGATTCTCGCCATGCTCGGACCGCAGATCACGCGGTGGGACCAGCTCGGCACGGTTCAGCCGCGCACCGGCAACCGCTCCACAAACAACGCCCCGCGCAACACCTACCGCACGTGCGACGGGCACTGGGTCGCGGTGTCGACGTCGGCACAGTCGATCGCGGAACGCGTGGTGCGGCTGGTCGGACGTCCGGAACTGGCCGACGAGCCGTGGTTCGCGACCGGTGCGGACCGGGCCGCGCACGCGGACGAACTGGACGAGGCCGTCGGCGGCTGGATCGCCCAGCACACGCGGGACGAGGTCGTAGCCGCGTTCGAGGAGGCGCAGGCCGCGGTCGCGCCGATCTACGACGCGGCTGACATCGTCGCGGACCCGCAGTTCCGCGCACTGGGCACGATCCACGAAATCGAGGACCCGGAGCTGGGCACGACGCTGATGCAAGGGCCGCTGTTCCGGTTGTCGGACAACGACGGCGTCATCGGCTTCACCGGACGCCCGCACGGCGCGGACACCGACGAAGTGCTCGGTTCGCTGGGCTTCACCGCGGCACGGATCGCCGAACTTCGCGCGGAGGGAGCGGTATGACGCCCGCGCTGACCCTGCTCTACGTCCCGGCCGACCGGCCCGACCGCGTGGCCAAGGCGCTCGCCTCGGACGCCGACGTCGTGCTGGTCGATCTCGAGGACGCCGTCGCGCCCGCGCAGAAGGACGCCGCACGGGACACCGCGATGCGGCTGTTGGCCGACGTGCCCGCGTCGCGGCCGGTGCAGGTGCGGATCAACCACCCGGACACCCCGTGGCACGCGGCGGACGTGGCCGCAGTCGCCGCCCTGCCGACGTGGGTGGGCGCGCGATTGCCGAAGGTCGAGAGCCCGCTCGACGTCCGGTCGCACGCCGATGCCTTGCCGGGGCGGGAATTGCACCCGCTGATCGAGTCGGCGCTCGGCGTGGAGCGGGCGCTGGAGATCGCGCTCGCTTCGCCGCAGACCGCGTCGCTCGGACTGGGCGAGGCGGATCTGCGGTCCGACCTGCGGCTCGCCGACGAAGCCGGGCTCACCTGGGCGCGCAGCCGGATAGTGAACGCCGCCCGCGCGGCGCGGCTGCCCCCGCCGGCGATGTCGGTGTACGCGAACGTCCGCGACCTGGAAGGGCTGGCGGAGAGCTGCCGCGCCGGGCGGGCACTCGGTTTCCGCGGCCGGACAGCGATCCATCCGGTGCAACTGCCGACGATCCGCGCGGCCTTCTTGCCGACTGCGGAGGAGATCGCACGGGCACGGGAGGTACTGTCCCGAATGGACGGTGCCACCCAAGCCGGAGTCGGCGCGCTCGCCCTCGCCGACGGGACGTTCCTGGACATCGCGATGCGGGACCAGGCACTGGCAGTACTGGCACTCGTCTCCGATTAGGACGTGGCCCCCGAAACCCACTCCCCGGGATGCTCCAGCCGGACAGCGATCCATCCGGTGCAACTGCCGACGATCCGCGCGGCCTTCCTGCCGACCGCCGAGGAGATCGCGCGAGCGCGGGAGGTACTGTCCCGAATGGACGGTGCCACCCAAGCCGGAGTCGGCGCGCTCGCCCTCGCCGACGGAACGTTCCTAGACGTGGCGATGCGGGACCAGGCACTGGCAGTACTGGCACTCGTCTCCGATTAGGACGTGGCCCCCGAAACCCACTCCCCGGGATGCTCCAGCCGGACAGCGATCCATCCGGTGCAACTGCCGACGATCCGCGCGGCCTTCCTGCCGACCGCCGAGGAGATCGCACGAGCGCGGGAGGTACTGTCCCGAATGGACGGTGCCACCCAGACCGGGGTGGGCGCGCTCGCCCTCGCCGACGGAACCTTCCTGGACATCGCGATGCGAGACCAAGCACTCGCAGTGCTGGCACTCGTCGCCGATTAGGACGTGGCCCCCGAAACCCACTCCCCGGGATGCTCCAGCCGGACAGCGATCCATCCGGTGCAACTGCCGACGATCCGCGCGGCCTTCCTGCCGACCACGGAGGAAAATCGCACGAGCGCGGGAGGTACTGTCCCGAATGGACGGTGCCACCCAAGCCGGAGTCGGCGCGCTCGCCCTCGCCGACGGAACCTTCCTGGACATCGCGATGCGAGACCAAGCACTCGCAGTACTGGCACTCGTCGCCGATTAGGACGTGGCCCCCGAAACCCACTCCGCCGACGGAGCGCCTCGAGGTCGCGAGTGCTGGCGCTCGTCTCCGGCTAAGCCTTGTCCGCGGAAACCAAGCGCAGCAACGGGTCGAAGCGGGCCGGGCCCTCGGTCGTCAGCTGCACCGGTTCCGCGACCGGCTGGTAGCCGGTCACGACGACGGTGTACTCGCCGGGGAACAGATCGTCGACGGTGTAGTGGCCCGCCTCGTCCGTGACGGTCACCCGCTGGACCTGCCCCTCCGCGTCCAGCACCGCGACCTGCGCGCCCGGGAACGGGCCCCGGACCGCGTGCACGGTGCCGGTGAGCCGGACCGACCGCGTCAGTTCGATGTCCTCGCGCACCGGTTCGGCGCCCACCCGCACGTGCCGGGCCACCGGCTCCCGGCCGCCTGCCTGCACCAGCAGCAGATACGAGCCCGCTGGGGCGTCCAGCGCGAAAGTGTTGTCCGCGCCGGTGGTGGTGCGGCGCACTTCGTGGGTTTCCAGGGACGTCAACGACACCGAGGCAGTTTCCGCGGGAGCGAGTCCGCTCACCGAGCCGGAAACGGCCGCGGGTCGCGGAGTGCTTTGCGGGACGCCGCGGGTCTTGCGGGTACGGGACAGCAGCACATCGACGACGCCGAACAGCAACGCGAGCCCGACCAGCGAGGTCGAGCCGATCAGCCCGAGCGCGGTCGCGCGGTGGTAGTCCCCGTGCGAGCGGCCGAGTTCGCCGAAGAACAGCGAGCCGCCGAGCGCGGTGCCGACCGCGGAGCCGATCCGCTGGCCGGTCTGCAGCACCCCAGCTGCCGTGCCGCCTTCCGCGGGCGGGACTTCTTCGAGGGTGAGCGTCGAGTTCGGCGAGATCACCAGGCCGCTGCCGAACCCGCCGACGAACAACGGCCCGGCCAGCACGAAGGCGGTGTTCGCGCCGGAGTAGTCGCGGACGAGCCACGCGGTCGTGGCGAGCCCGATCGCGACGAGCAGCGTGCCGAGGACGACCATCGGCCTGCCGAACCGGTGCACGAGCCGCCCGCCGATGGTCGGCGAGATCGCCGAGCCGATCGCGAACGCCAGCATCGCGGTGCCCGCCTGCAGCGCGGTGTAGCCGAGGCCCTGCTGGAAGAACAGCGTCAGGACCAGGAAAATCCCGGTGAACCCGGCGAAATAGACCATGCCGAGCGCGGACCCCATCGAGTAGCTGCGCACGGTCAGCAGCTTCAGGTTCACCAGCGGGTGCTTGCCGCGGTTGCCGAGCCAGCGCTCCCACAGCACGAACACGACGAGCAGCCCGGCCGCGACGCCCATCAGCCACCAGCGCGGCGACGTCGCCTGTTCCTCTTCCTCGATCAGCGGCAGCATCACCAGCACGACCGCCACGCCGAGCAGCACGCTGCCGAGCAGGTCCGGCGTCCGCTTCCGGCCGCTGCGCGCGTCCTTCGGCAGCAGCCGCAGCCCGAACAGGATCGCGAGGATGCCGATCGGCAGATTGACGTAGAACACCCACCGCCAGCCCTGCTCTACCCCGATGCCCTGGATCAGCAAGCCGCCCAGCACCGGCCCGATCGCCGTGGACAGCCCGACCGTCGCGCCGAACGCGCCGAACGCCTTGCCGCGCTCGCGGCCGGAGAACAGCTGCTGCATCAGGCCGATGATCTGCGGGTTCAGCAACCCGCCCGCGACACCCTGGCCCAGCCGCGCGACGACGAGCCAGGTCGCGTTCGGCGCCGCGCCGCACAGCACGCTGGTCGCGACGAACAACGCCAGGCCGAGCAGGAACATCCGGCGGCGGCCGTAGTCGTCGCCGAGCCGCCCGGACGGCACCAGCGCAAGGCCGAACGTGAGCGCGTACCCGGAGACGACCCACGAGACGTCCGCGGGCGTCGCGCCGATCCCGTGCTCCATCGAGGGCAGCGCGACGTTGACGATGCTCACGTCGAGCAGCGTCATGAACCCCGCGATGAGGCACACCCACAAGGCGCGCCAGCGCTGCGGATCGGGCTCGGGCGAAGGAGAAGCGTCCACGGACCGTCCTGATTCGAGACCGGTAAGATAATTACTGGTGTTAGAATACTCGCCCATGCCAGCGGAGCGGGACCACGTCGACGGAGTCATGGCGCAGATCACCGGAGTGCGCGCGGACGACCGGGTCAGCAAGGCGCTCAGCTTCCGCCTGCTGCGCGCCGCCCGGCTGCTGGAAACGGAACTGCGCCGCGAATTCGACGCCTTCGGGGTCGGCCTGTGGGAAGTCGAGCTGCTGGGCGCGCTCAAACGAGCCGGTCCCCCGTACCGTCTTTCGGCCGGGCAACTGCTGGACAGCATGCGCCTGACATCGGGCGGGGTGACCAAACGCGTGGCCGGGCTGGAACGCAAAGGCTGGGTCCGGCGCGACATCGACCCGGACGACCGGCGGCAGATCCTGGTCAGCCTGACCGACGAGGGGCTGGCCCGGGCGCACGAGGTGTTCGGGATGAAGACGCAGACGGAGGCTCGGTTGCTGGGCGTTCTGTCGCGTGCGGAACAGGACCGGATGAACGACGATCTGCGCGCGTTGCTGCTGGACTGGGAGGGGCCGGACGGACGGGCATGACCGCCCGGCGGCTCAGGCGACAGCCGAACGCATCGGCCGGCTCCCGGCACGGACGTGCCTGGCGGCTACGTCCCCTGCGCCCGTAGGTCACCGCGGATTGACACCCGGCGCTCTCCCTGCCGAGATCGCCCGGCAACAGCCGTTGTCCTGTGGGCTGGATGCTTTGACGGCCGTGCGATACCGCGAATCTCGCGGCGACAGGTCTACGCCGCGGCGGGCTCCTGCTCGCCGGAACGCCGGCGGCTCTTCGCCCCCGAGCGGGCGGCGTGGAAATTCCAGCCGAGAACCATCAGCGCGTCGACGATCCCGAAGGTGACGCCGACCCCGAAGCCGACCTCGTCCGGCCGGTGCAGGTCGACCGCTTTCTTCGGGTCCACGACGACAGAGACGGTGCTGCCCGGCTTGTCGTGTTCCACTGCCACCAAGCCGTGTTGCCCGTCCGGAGTGACGACGACCAGCGCGTTCTTCGTGTATTTGTCCGGCGGCGTGAATTGCACCGCCGTCCAGTGGTCGGTGTAGCCGGTCGCGCTCGCCCGCATCGGCACGCCGCGCGTCTCCAGTACGTAACCGTCGATCAAGGACGATCCGGTCATGAAGATCATCACGAGATGAAGACCGGCGACGAAAAGGTTCAGCACGACGAAGATGCCGCTGCGGCCCAGGATCGCGGGGAGAACGACGATCAGCGCGGCGCTGAGCCAGACCAGCTGAGTGCCGCCTCCGCGATGGAATACGGTCAGCGCCACCCCGAACCAGGCGACCGCGAGTATCACCAATGTCGTCAGCAGCGTCCGCGCCCACACCATGAGCGGATAGTAACGGCGTGCGACCGCTTGGGTTCGGGCACGGTCGGAGCAGGTCAGGCACCGCGCACGTCCCGGTGCCGCACGGCGGTGTCTCCGACGCGGACCAGGAATTCCTGCTCTGTCCTCGATCCGGGCCAGCAGCTGGTGCGGTGCGAACGCGGCGGTCCAGAAGCGGCCGGTGGCGCCGGGCCCCGGCGGGCGCAGGCGGTCTCCTGCTCGAGCTCGGCCCGGAGTTGCTCGATCTCCGCCCGCAGCCGCCGCTGGTCCTGCGCGGCGCACGCCCGGGCCCGCTCCCCGCGCGTCACGACGCGCCGCCCTCGCTGTTCACCGGCGCGGCGAAGGCCGTGATCGCCTCGCGGAAGTCGTCCTTGACCGGCAACCAACAGTGCTTCGCCAGAACGATGCCCCGTCAGCGAATTCCGGCCAGGGTCGCCGTGCGTCCTGACGACGATCAGCACCCGGGACGGCACCCGAACGGCGAAACCACCGCGTTCAAGACCCGGCGAACTCCCAGCAAGTCGCCCCGTGCGGTGCCGCCGAAGCGACTCCCACCGCGCGTCGCAGGGTGAGCCGGTACAGGTGCCACGGCGGCGGGCCCGCGCTCGGGGCGCTGAACGGTGCCGTCAAAGCGCAGCCGTCCGCCGTCGCTGGCCAGCCGCCGGAGCGGTAGACCTCGGCTAGCCGTGCCACGGTGCCGGCATCCGTGACTCGGTGGGCGTCGCCCTCCAGGGTCAGGTCCAGACCGCGGAGGCGGACCGAAATGCTGCACGCCGCGTTCGCCGCGAGGTTGCGGGAACGCCGTGTGTCCGGTCCGCCGACGAAGTACAGCGCGTCGTCCGCCCAGACCGCCCCGACGCCCGCCGAGTGTGGACGGCCGTCCGGGCGGACGGTCGCGACGAAGAACGTCAAGTCTGCGGTCGGGGTGTCGGCGGCGAGGATGTCGCGGGCGCGACTCCATGGGAGCGGGGCGTTCCCGTAACGGTCGAGGTTGCGGGTCGAGGTCGGTTCGTAGTCAGTCATGCCCATGCGTCGAACGAGCAGCCGCCGAATCGACATGGCCCCGCGATTAAGCGGTCAGGCAACTCCTAACTGCACCGGGCGGTAGCGGAAACCGTCGCCGTCTCGGTCGATTCGTCCGGGCCCGAAGTGCGCGGGCAGGACGAGGGCGTCCCGTTCGACGGCCAGCTCGCACAAGGTCCGTCGAGACTCCGCCGCGACAGCGGGATCGGCGTCGCCGCCTTGGGCCAGCGTCAGGTCCGAGAACTGGAACGGATGGTGCAGCACATCTCCGCTCACCACAGCGTGCTGGCCGCCGCCGCTGAGTTCGGCGATCAGGTGGGCGGTGGTGTGGCCGGGCAAGGCGCGCAGGGTGACGCCGTCCGTGACCTCGTACGGGAGGTCGATCAGTTCGACCAGACCAGCCTCGACCACCGGGAGCACGCTGTCCTCGAACGTCCGGGCCAGGTCGGCCGCCACCCCGCCTTCCGGGGCCGCGGCGTGCACCTCCTGGAGCCAGGCGTATTCGTCGCTCGCGATCAGGTACCGGGCACGCGGGAAGGTCGGATCCCACGAACCATCGACCAGCTGGGTGAAGCCGCCGCAGTGGTCCGGGTGCAGGTGGGTGGCCACGACGACGTCGACGTCCTCCGGCACGACGCCCGCCGCGGCCAGGCGGTCCAGGTACGGCGTGTCGAACTGGTGGTGCGCCAGCAAAACCGGGCGTTCCTTGGCGTTGCCGTTCCCGGCGTCGAGGAGCACGGTCTGGTCCGGCGTGCGCACCATGTACGTGGTGATCGACAGGTCCAGGTCGCCGCGGTGGTCCCCCAGCTGTTCCGGGGTGACCGCCGGGAACAGCTCGGCCGGGGGAAACGGCCAGTGGTCCAGTTCGGCGACCGGGTCGATCCGGATCTGTCCGAGCGTGATCGTCATCGGGCTTCCTGTCGTCCGGGCAAGGGATCGGCGCTCATCGGGGCACCGCTGCCATCGCTTCGATTTCCACGGCCAGTTCCGGTTTCGCGAGCGCCGACACGACGATCAGCGACTGTGTCGGCCAGTCGCTTTCCGGGAACCACCGGCTGAACACGTCGCCGGTCGCCGTGCGGAACCCGGCCAGGTGTTCGGTTCCGGCGACCATGCTGAAGACCTTCACCAGATGTTCCGGCCCGGCGCCCGCCGCGGCGAGCACGCGTTCGATGTTCGCCAGTGCCTCGCGCGTTTGCGCCTCCGCGTCCGGCCCGGCGAGCGTGCCGTCCGGCCGTGCGCCGATCTGCCCGGCGACCACGACCAGTTCGTGGCCGGCCGGAATCTGCGCGAGGTGGCTGTAGCGGCCTACCGGAGCCGCGACCGTCCCCGGATTCCAGCGTTTGCTCATCAGGTGTTCCCCTCCCTCGGTTCGTGCCCGCAGTCCACCACGAGCCACCGACAAAAACTCGCCGGCCGGGTCAGCCGATCGCGACCACCAGCTTCCCGAACTGGTCTCCCGACGCCAATTCGGCTAGCGCACGCGGCCCGTCCGCGAGGTCGTAGCCGTGGTGCGCCACCGGCCGCACGCGGTGTTCCACGACCAATCCGACCATCTGCGAGAACTCCCGCGCGCTGCCCATCGACGTGCGGGCCGGTAGTCACCATCCGGCCGCCGGAGCGGAGCACGGAGAGACAGCCGTCGAACGTCGCCGAGCCGATGCTGTCCACGACCAGGTCCACCGGTTCGCCGAGTTCGGCGGCCCAGCCGCCGCGGCTGCCAATCGCCCGGTCGGCACCTGATTCCGTTGCCCTGGCGAGCTTTTCGGGACTGCGCGAGGTGACGCTGACCGTCGGCGGCGTCCGCTCCCGCCGCCACGACGATTCCGGTCCCGTCCGAGCCCAGCACGGTCGACGGGTCAGCCGGAGCGCGACTGTCCACCATGAACAGATCCCGGTGGCTCAGCCCGGCCGCCTTCAGCCGGACCAGCACCTCGCCCGGACCCGGTCGCGGCGCCGGGACCTCCGCGACCCGCACCCCGGCGATCCCCGGCGCGCCTTCGTGGACCACCGCCCGCATCGCTTTTGTTGTCACGTCCGCGAACCTAGCAGCCGTGCCCCGCCGCCCCCGGCCGGACGCGAATCCCGGCACAGCGGGGAATTTTCCGCCCAGCCGGTCCGCCACGTGCGAGCGAAGCCGTCTCACCCCAGCGGAATGGCGCGGAAAACCCCGTCCGGGTCATAGCGGTGTTTGACGTCCCGCAGCCGGGCCGAGTTGCGGCCGAAGACGTTCGCCGAAGGGACGTCCGGGCCGAGCAGGTTCGCGTACGCCTCCGGCAAGGCGAACGGGGCCAACGCCTCCGAGACGGCGTCGGCCCAGCCCCGGTCGTCGGCGCCCTCGCCCATCCCGAGCACCTCGACCATCAGATGGTCCTCCCGCAGCGGAAACGCCGTGTCTCCCACCGGAACCCGGGCGGCCGAGCCGTGGAAGTGGTGGATCGACAGTCCGGACAACGGCGAGGCCATCGCTTCCATCTGCGCCAGCAAGGCAGAGACGGCCTCCGGAGCGAACGCCGGAAGCGACCGCGTGCGGATGACGACCGATCGGCCGTCCGGGAACATCGCGTCCCGGCCCGCGACCTCCGCGGCGTAGGACGAGACCGGCTCGATGTTCGAGGCGAGCGGAGGCCCGAGCCGGGAGAGGAAGCCGTCCGGATCAGCGGGACCGCACCAGGTCGGCCAGACCACTACGCACAGCGAACCGTCGGCGCCGGCGAGCATCCCGGTCTGCACGGTGAGGTCGTCCGGCGCACCGGCCTGGATCTCGGCCACCGCGGCGAAAACGCGGGCCGCGTCAGACGCCGGATACCAGACCGGGCCGGTGGTGATCCGCGGCGCCGCGTGCAACCGCACCCCGAGCGACGTCACCACGCCGAAATTCCCGCCGCCGCCCCGCAGCGCCCACCACAGGTCCGGCAGCCGCGAGGCGTTGGCGAGCACGACCTCGCCGTCCGCGAGCACGATCTCGGCGCCGAGCAGATTGTCCGCGGCGAGCCCGTATTTGCCCAGGAAAGGACCGTATCCGCCGCCGAGTGCGAGTCCGGCGAACCCGACCGCGCCGATCGTGCCGACCGCCGCGGTCAGCCCGTGCGCCTCTGCCGCGGCGAGCACGTCGTTGGCCCGGGCACCGCCGCCGACCACCGCGGCGCGCCGTCCGGCATCGACCGCGACGCGGTTCAGCGGCCGCAGATCGAGCATGATCCCGCCGTCGGCCACCGCGCGTCCGGCCCAGTCATGGCCGCCGCTTCGCACCGACAACGGCAAGCCCAATTCGCGCGAGGCACGCACCGAGGCTTGGACGTCCGCGGTGCTCCGGCATTCCACCACCACCGCCGGACGCGCGGCGACCGCGGCGTTCCACACCCTCGCCGCCGATTCGTACCGCGGGCCGGAGGTGTGCACCTGCCCGGCGGACAGTCGGGCTCGCAAGACATCCTCGGCAGTCATCGGCCGCTCCCCTGCTCGTCGGTTCCGACTCTAGGGGCGAACCGACCGCACAAGCCCGCCGCGCACCAAGATTCAGCGGTTCACATAAGCCGCCGACGCTTCGCTGAGCGCCTCCAGCGCCGCCCGGACCCCGCCGTGCGCCTCCTCGCCGGACCGGCACGCGGCGATGATCGTGCGGTTCAGCACCGGCCGCGTCGCGAGCATCCGGACGCCGTCCGGGATCGGTCCGCGGGCGAGCCGCGGGACGAGCGCGGCGCCGACATTGCCCGCGACGAGCGCCAGTTGCGTCACGTAACTCCCGATGGTGCAACTGATCCGCGGTTCCAGCTCCTGCGAGCGGAGCACGTGCACGAGCCATTCGTAGCAGCCGGAGCGGCCGGTCCAGCTGATCCACGACACGTCGTCCACCTCGGAGAGGTCGACCGTGCGGCGGTGCGCGAGCCGGTGCCCGGCGGGCAGCGCCAGATCGGCGACGTCGGAGAACAGCGTGACCTGCGTGATCCCCGGCGGCACCAGGGTCGGCCGGTCCGCCCAGCTTTCGAACACCGCCACGTCGAGGTCCCCGGCGAGCACCTTCGGGAGCGTCTGCTCGGCTTCGCCCTCGCCGAGCGTCACGTCCAGCCGCGGGTGTTGTTCGGTGAGCATCGCGAGCGCGGGCGGCAGCAGGGCGTGCACGCACGTCGCGATCGACCCGATCCGCAACGGCCCGAAGACGTCCTCGCGAAGCCGTTCGAGATCGGTGCGCGCTTCGGCCAGCTGGGCCAGCACGCGTTCGGCGTGCCCGACCAGCACCTGCCCGGCGCGCGTGAGCCGCACGGTCCGGCCGCGCGGCTCCAAAAGCGCCAGGCCCGCTTCCCGCTCCAGTTTCGCCAGCTGCTGCGACACGCCAGACGGCGTGACGTGCAGCGCGGCCGCCGCGCCGGCGACCGAGCCGTGCTGCGCGACCGCGTGCAGGGCGCGCATCCGATCCACACTGAACACGGTAGTGATGCTACCGGGTTTTACGCAGGAATCTTCACTTGTCCTTGATAGTTAGCGACCCCACGATAGAAGGCATGACCACCGAATCCGCTCCGTTGCCGACCGCCGGTCCGATCGCCGCGCTCACCGGCCGCGCCGACCCCCGGCTGCTGGCCGCCGCCGGCTGCCTGTGCATCGCGCTGACCTCGGTGCTCATCAAGGTGTCCGGGGCCAGCGGCGCGACCAGCGCGTTCTGGCGCTGCGCCCTCGCGCTGCCGCTGCTCGCGGTCCTGGCGTTCAGCGAGGCGCGGCGGACCCGCGTGCGCGCGAAGATCCTGCTGCCGCTGCTGGCCGGGCTCGGCCTCGGGCTCGACTTCGTCCTGTGGGGCGAGGCGATCCCGCGCGTCGGCGCGGGCGTCGCGACCATGCTGCTCTCGGTGCAGGTGGTGATCGTGCCGCTGCTGGCGTTCGTGTTCCTCAAGGAGCGGCCGGACCCGCGGTTCAAGTTCGTCGCGCCGACGCTGATCGGCGGCATCGTGCTCGCCGGCGGCGTGTTCGGGTCTTCGACGACCGGCTCGAACCCGGTGCTGGGTTTGGTTTTCGCGCTCGCCGCCGGGGCGGGCTACTCCGGGTACCTGCTGCTGCTCCGGCTCAGCAGCAGCCCCGCGACGCAGGTCCGCTCGCTGTCGCTGGCCACCGTGTCCGCGGGCTTCGTGTCGGTCGTGCTCGGGCTGCCGTTCGGCCGCCTCGACCTGGCGCCCAGCCTGCCGTCGCTCGGCTGGTTCGCCGCACTCGCCATCGTCGGGCAGGTCGTCGGCTGGCTGCTGATCGCCGGAGCCCTGCCGCGGCTGGCGGCCTCGACCGGCGCGACGATGATGCTGCTGCAGCCGGTCGGCGCGGTCGCCTTCGGGTTCCTGCTGCTGAGCGAACGGCCGGGCGCGCTGCAGCTCGTCGGCTGCGTGATCGTGCTCGCCGCGGTGTGTTTCGCCGGACGCGGCGCGGCGAAGAAGCCCGCGGTTCAGTCGTCGGCCAGGCTCAGCCCGACCGCGTCGAGCAGCCCGCGCGCCATGTCCCTGAACTCGTCGCGGCGGTGATCGACCAGCCCGTCCCCGCCGAGCAGGTCGGCGGCCAGCTCGTCGACCGGCCAGCGGACCAGCTTGCCGTGCCGCCCCAGCAGCAGCCCGACCTCCCGGATCCGGTACAGGTCCGCCACGTCGAGCCAGGCGTACAGCAGGATCTGCCACAGCCAGCGCCCAGCCCGGTCCGGATCGCCGACGGTCAGCACGGTCTTCACGTCCAGCAGCGTGCCGTCGGCGATCCCCTGCTCGGGGTCTAGCCGTCCGAGCAGGAGGTCGCCGTCCGCCCAGCCGGGCACGATGGTCGGCCCGGCGATCCCGAGCGGATACCCCTCCGGCGGAGCGCCGCCGAGCCGCCGCAGTTCCCAGAGCGCGCCGTTGTCGTGCAAGCGTTTCGCGAGTTCCGCCAGTTCGGTCACCTGTGCGTCGGCGGGAAGGGCGCGCAGGTCCGCGATCGTGCCGCCGCCGTCGACGACCCGCGCGAGCCGGGGATCGACGCGGCCGGAGCGGTAGATGTCCTCGCACGCGGACAGCACCCAGTTCGTCCGGGCCAGCCCGGCCTCCGCACCCGGCCCGCCGAGCACGCCGGGCGGGGCGTGCTGCGCTTGGTACCGGCGAGCGCGTCCCAGCAGTTCTCCCCACAGCTCTTCGGCGCCCGGGATCGCCTCGCCGTGCGGCAATCCGTCTCCGAGGTCGAGCCAGGTCGCGGCCGCCGGACGGATGCCGAGCGCCCGCGCCCGGTACTCCGCCGGAAGCTCGTCGTGCGTCGGGTATTGGGCGGCTTGCGCGTGCGCCCACCGGCCGCTGCCCCACTGCGCGCGCACCATGCCGAGCAGTGCGTAGTACGGCGGCGCGGGCTGCACGAGGTCCGCGATCCGCTGGCCGAACGCCCCGCCGATTTCGGCCCAGTGCTGCCGGGGCGGACGCGCGAGCGCCGGACGGACCGGGCGCACGCCGTTCGTCGTTTCCTCGATCCGCCGCGCGGCCGCGGCCGTGCCGGTGAAGACCCGGGCGCACCAGCGCGCGAGCTTCCCTCGCGGGTCGGCCAGCTCGGACGTCAACGACACCCGGCCAGTATCTCCCGGGACAGGAAGGGCAGCAGGAGATCGAGGAACGCGCGCGGACGGTCCAGCGGGATCAGGTGCCCGCAGTCCGGCAGCACGCGGCCGGCGAGGTCGTCGGCGATCGGACGCAGCTGCTGCTCCAGCGCGTCGCCCACCGGATGCGCGCCGATCGCCATCGTCGGCACGGTCAGCCGCTTCTCCGCCGCTTCGGTCAGCTGACGGACGCTTTCCGGCATTGCCCGGTAGTGCTCGAAGGCGCAGCGGAGCGCTCCGGTGCCGGTGTACGCCTCGGCGAAGGCTGCTTGGACCTCCGCCGGAACGCCCCGGCCGAGCGTGCCCTGGTCGAGGAACCACCCGACGTATTCCGCCTCGTGTCCATTAAGGACAGTCTCCGCCAGTCCCGGCACCGCGTGAAAGCCGAACCACCACGGCGGGCCGGCCGGGAAGCCCCAGGGCAGCGACTCCATCAGCACCAGGCGCCGCACCCGCTCCGGCTGCCGCAACGCCAGCAGCAACGCACTCTGGACGGACAGGTCGATCGCCACCACGTCCGCGTCCGGCTCCCCCAGCGCGTCGAGCAGGGACGTGACGTCGGCGACGACCGTTCCAGCGTCGAACCCGCTCTCCGGACGGCTGCTCGCGCCCAGTCCGCGGAGGTCCGGCGCGAGCACCCGGTACCGCTCGGCGAGCGTCGGGAGCACTGCGCTCCACAGCTGCCAGGTGTGCGGAAACCCGTGCAGCAACACGAGCGCCGGACCGCTCCCCGCGACGGCGACGTTCAGCCGGACCCCGTTCGCTTCGACCTGCCGCACCGCGTCCATCGAACCTCCTGTGGTTACCATTGGTTACCAGCACACGGTAGGTAACCCCAACGGTGCCGCCAAGACGGCACTTTCCCGACAGGTGGTGAGCCCGAGGTGACCCCCTCCCCCCGCGGCGATCTGTTCGACCCGGCCTGCCCGACGCGCCGGCTGCTCGACCGGATCGGCACGAAGTGGACGTCGATGACCGTCAAGATCCTCGCCGAGGCCGCGCCGGACGAGGTGCGGTTCGCCGACCTCCGCCGGCGCATCCCCGGGGTGTCGCAGAAAATGCTTTCGGTCACCCTGCAGAGCCTGGTCCGCGACGGCCTCGCCACGCGGCGGGTCGAAGCGACCGTGCCGCCCCGGGTGCATTACCGGCTCACCGCGCTGGGCACGTCGCTGGAATCCGCGCTCGCGGTGTTGCGGACGTGGGCGGAAGAGCACATGGCCGACGTCGACCAGGCCAATCAGAAATCCGGGCAGTAATTTTCCCCACCCTGGCGAGTCGGTCAGCCACCGCGAAGCGAAAACGGCACACACTCCCGCTGTGGAGTCGCCAACCGAACGGGACAGCAAACCCGCACGGCACGCAATCGGACAGTTCTTCGCGCATCCGCTCGCGTCGTTCCGGATCATCGTCGCGATTTGGGCGTCGCTGACGCTGCTCGGCGCGGTGATGGCGCTGTCGTCCTCGGCCGCCGCGGCCAATCCGGCCGCCGGAACCGGGGTGTACCAAGCCTTTTTCCGGCATCTGACCTTCGTCGCACTCGGCGGGGTCGCGTTCGTGCTCGGCTTGCGCATCCCGTTTTCGCGGCTGCGCAAGGCAGCCACCCCAGCACTGGCCGCGGCCGTCGTGCTGCTGCTTCTGGTGCTGACCCCGCTGGGTTCCGACCACGGCGGCGCGCAACGCTGGCTCTCCGCCGGGCCGATCACCTTGCAGCCAGTGGAAATCGCGAAGGTCGCGCTCGTGTTCTGGGGCGCGCATTTGCTGGTGTCGAAGCAGAAGGTGCTGCACCATTGGCGGCACCTCCTGGTGCCGCTGATCCCGGTGACGCTCGCGCTGTGCGCGCTGTTGCTGGCCCAGCCGAATCTCAGCGGCACGGTCACGCTCGCGCTCATCACTTTGGGCTTGCTGTGGTTCGCCGGAGCGCCGAAGCGCTTGTTCGCCGCCATTCTCGCCGGCGGGGTCGCCGGAATCGTCGTCCTCGCCCTTTTCGCCAGTTATCGCCTCGCGCGCATCCTTTCCTTTCTTTCGCCGAATCCCGACGCGAGCGGCAGCGGCTACCAGGCACAGCAGGCGCAATACGCCCTCGCCGACGGCGGCTGGTTCGGCGTCGGGCTCGGCCAGGGCGCGGCGAAGTGGAGCTACCTGCCGGACGTCCAGAACGACTTCGTCTTCGCGCTCGTCGGCGAGGAACTCGGGTTCGCCGGCTGCCTCCTGGTGCTCGGGCTGTTCGGCTTCCTCGCCGTCATCGGCCTGCGCACCGCCGCCCGGGTCGCCGATCCGTGGGTGCGGCTCGTCGCCGGGACGACCACCTTGCTGCTGGTGGCACAGGCGCTGATCAACATCGGTTACGTCGCCGGCGCGCTTCCGGTGACCGGGGTGACGCTGCCCCTGGTCTCCGCGGGCGGCACTTCGCTCGTGATCACCATGCTGCAGTTCGGCATCCTCGCCCAGGCCGCACGGGAGGAACCGGCCGCGCAGACGTTCCTGGCCGGCCTGCGGACCAAGGCCTCCGGTACAGTCCGAGCGTGATCAAGAAGGCACTCTCCGCTGCCTTCGAGACCACGGTCACCGCGACGCCGCGCTGCCGGATCCTGCCCGGCGAGAAGAAAGAACCCGCCAACGCGAGCACTCCCGGCAAGCCGGTGACCTGCGAGTACCCCGCCAGTCCCTGACCCGCGCCGGAGAGTCCTCAATGGACTCCCGGGCCCGAGCCGGGGCGTCGCGGGCTCCCCTCCGCCGCTCGGTACCCTCGTGACCTTCGGGTGAACGCGAGATGGCCGCCAGGCGAACCGGCGGACCGGAGAGGGGTTGTATGGCGACCGCGGCCGGAGCTTCCAGCAGCGAGACGTACGACGCGATCACCCATTTCGGCCTGGCGATGCCGGGCTGGGTGCAGGCTCTCGTGCTGGCGTACACGTCCTACGGCCTGGTCCTCGTGGCTCCGTTCTTCGCCTGGCTCTGGTGGCGCGCGCGGCAGACCGGCTCGCCCGAGCGGATGGCGTCGGCGCTGCTGGTCCCGGCGGCCACCGTGGTCGCCTACGTGCTCAGCGAGATCGTGAAAGCCTTCGTGCACGAGCAGCGGCCGTGCCGGGGGCTGCCGCCCGGGGCGATCGTCGGCGCCTGCCCGCCGCCCGGCGACTGGTCGTTCCCCAGCAACCACTCCACCATCGCGGCCGCGGTCGCCCTCGGCGGAGCCTTCGCGTGGCGCAAGGGCGCGCCCTGGCTGGCGGCCTTCGCGGCGACGATGGGTTTCTCGCGGGTGTTCGTGGGCGCGCACTATCCGCACGACGTGCTGATCGGGCTCGCGCTCGGGGCCGGGATGGCGTTGCTGCTGCAGCGATACGCGCTGGCTCCGACTGCCGAGCTCGTGCGGCGGTTCGCGGGCAAGGTGCCGTTCGGATTGCTGGGTGTGGTACCGGAAGGCGCGGAGGCGGTGCGTTCGGACGCGCGCGCTGCCCGCCCAGGTCCAGACGGCGACGCTTCGCTCCCGGACGGAGCTCCGGTCCGGGCCTCTCGTCCGCCGCGGGCTCCGCGGCCAGCTGACCGGGACGCGGGTGCACCGCCCACTCGCCGCGTCGGTCTGCCCGGAGCCGCCGGTCAACCTGCTCCGCCCGCGCGCCGGGCCGGTCCGCCGGAGGGGCCCGACGCCAGCGGCCAACCCGCCCGGCCGCAGCCGGAGTCGCCGCAAGCCCGCGGCGCGAGTGCCCCGCCGCCCCGGCGGCAAAATTCGCAACCGATCCGTACTGTCACCCCGCAGCCGCGCGCGGCCGACGCCTCAGCTCCCGGACGGCAAAACTCCCAACCGATCCGCACCGCAGCCCCGCGACCCGGCGCGGCCGACTCCCCGGCGCCGCGGCGACAGCACTCCCAGCCGATGCCCCAGCCCCGGCCCGCCGAGGCCCCGCCGCAGGACCAGGCGCGTCCGCCCGCGCAACCACCGGCCCGCGGCGCTATCCAGCCGCCTGTTCGTCCGGCGCGTTCGCTCCAGCCCCGCCCGGCAGGTCCGCCGCAGGCCCGCACCGCGGGTTCGCCGCCAGCGCGTCCGTCGAACCAGGCCCAGGCCGGTCCGCCGCCGGAGGTCAGCCCGGGAGATCGCCCGTCGCGGCGAACTCCAGGCGCTTCGCGACCGACACCGCCTGGTCGGCGAAACGCTCGTAGAAACGGGTGAGCAGGCTGAGCGCGACCGCGATCCGCTGGTCGTGCGTCCAGTCCGGAGAGGTGACCGTCGCCATCACGCGGGCGTGCAGCGCGTCCACGCGTTCGTCGGCGCGGCTCAGCTCGGCGTAGCCGCCGCGGGCATCGCCGCGCACGAGGTCGGCGAGCCGGTCCGCCATCGCCGAGGTGACCTCGCCGAGTTCGGCGAACACCGGCTCCAGGTCGGCGGACACGGTCGGCTCCGGGTGGCCCCGCCGGGCGGTGCCCGCCACGTGCGCCGCGAGGTCGCCCATCCGCTCGAGCTTCTCCGCGCAGTACACCACCGCCAGCACGGCGCGCAGGTCGCCGGCCACCGGGGCTTGCAGGGCGAGGAGCGAATACGCCTCGTCCTCGCAGGTGGCCCGCAGGTCGTCGAGGTCGGCGTCGCCGCTGAGCACCTGCTCGGCCAGCGGCAGGTCCACGGCCAGCAGGGCCCGGGTGGCCCGGCGCATCGCCTCCGCCGCCGCCTCGGCCATCGCCGCCAGACGCCCGTTGAGCTGTTTCAGGTCGTCGTGGAAGCCTTCGCGCATGTCGGGCGACTTTACCGGCGGCCGGCGGGCAGGCCCGCGTCGGCCAGCGGCCAGGCCGGTTCCGGCTCGGCCAGCTCGTAGCTGTGGCTGCCCTCGTGCCCGCCGGGCACGCGGCAGAAAACGCCCTCGTCGGACTCCGCGCCGCACAGCGCGCGCGTCTCCAGCACCCGGCGACCCGGCCACCAGCGCAGCCACATCAGCCGCTCCTCGCCGCGTCCGCCGACCGGAGTCGCGTGCTCGTGGCCGTGCCCGGCCTCCAGCTCGCAGAACAGCTCGGGCTCCGTCCCGCGGACCGCGACGCTCCGCAGGACCGAGCGCTCGCGCCCGGTCAGCTCCACCGGTTCGCGGCACAGCGCACCATCGGCCATGCGGCCAGCGTAAACGGCCGCCGCCGATTCCGCGCGCAGGGCCCGGCCGCGAGCGCGTCCCGCGTGCCGGGCCCCTGTCGTTCGGAGGTCAGCGCACCCGCTCCAGGAGCGCGAACAGGTTCTCCCAGTGCCGCTTCTCGCCCTCCTCGTGGTACGCCGCCGTGTCCGACATCGTGAAGCCGTGCGACGCGCCCTCGTAGACCTCCGACCGGTAGGTCACCCCGGCTTCGTCGAGAGCGTGCTCCAGCGTCTTGATCTGCTCGGCGGTGGCCGACGGGTCCTGGTCGGCGTGCCCGAAGTACACCTCGCCGGTGATCGACCCGACCCGCCGGTGCGGGCTGTCCGGCTGGTCGGTGGCGAGGCGGCCGCCGTGGAACGACGCGATCGCCTTGACCCGGTCCGGGAACGCCTCGATCACGCGCAAAGCGTTCAGGCCGCCCATGCAGTAGCCGGTGATCACGACTGGGCCGTCCGCTACGCCGTCCTGCGCGGCGAACCAGTCGAGATACTTCTCCGCGTCCCGGGTGATCGCGTCGGTGTCGAGAGCCTCGATCATCGGCATCAGCTTGCCGAACACCGCGCCGCGCTTCTCCGGGTCCTCCAGCGCGGCGAAGTCCACGAGCGGCGACCGGCCGCCGCGGTAGAGCAGGTTCGGGGCCAGCACGGCGTAGCCCGCCTCGGCGATGCGGTCGGCCATCTCCTCGATCCGCGGCCGGAGCCCGAACGCGTCCGGGAAGAGCAGCACCCCGGGATGCGGCCCGCCTTCCGGCACGGCCAGGTACGCGTCCGCGGTCCCGTCGGCGGCCGGAACGTCCACCATTTCCTTGCGCATCCGCTTTGTCCTCCATCGAATTCGGTGCGTACGAGAGCAAATCTATCCCGGTCCCGCTCCGGGCCGCCGCTCCGCGCGAATGTCGCGTTTCCTGTCCGGTCAGTGGACTGAACCACTGCCGGTCGGCGGATTGACGGAGTCCGGTTTGCCCGGTCAGGATCACCGGGGCCCGCTCCGGGCCGCCCTCCGCAGAACGGACTGTCGATGGCCAGACCTCCTCGCTCCCCGCGCGCCCGGAACCGGGTCGCCCTCGCCGCGCTCGTCCTCCTGGGCGGGCTCGTCCCTGCCCAGGCCGCACAGGCCGCTCCCCCGCGCCAGCCGGACATCGGCCGCCCCGCGCTCGACCACAACGGCTGCGCCCGCGTCGAAAACTCGCTGCCAACGCTGTCGGACTGGCCGAAAGTGCACAGCGCGATGCCGCCGAACCCGGTCGACGAACGGCGGATCAAGCAGCTCGTGTCCGGCATGTCGCTCGAGGAAAAAGTCGGGCAGATGACCCAGCCCGAGATCGCCGCGATCACGCCCGCCGAGGTGACCCAGTACTCGATCGGGTCCGTGCTCAACGGCGGCGGCTCGTGGCCGGGCGGGAACAAGCACGCCAGCCAGCAGGACTGGCTCAAGCTCGCGGACTCCTATTGGGACGCGGCAAGGGCCACGAGGGCAAAGATTCCGGTAATTTGGGGCATAGATGCCGTGCACGGAAATAACAATGTGTACGGCGCTACCGTTTTCCCGCAGAACATCGCGCTCGGCGCGGCGCACGACCCGTGCCTCGTGCGCGACGTCGAGAATTCCACCGCGCGGCAGATCCGGTCGACCGGCCAGGACTGGGCGTTCGCGCCGACCCTCGCCGTCGTGCAGGACGACCGCTGGGGGCGCACTTACGAAGGCTTCTCCGAGGACCCGCGCATCACCCGCGCCTACGGCTACGAGGCCATGAACGGTCTTCAGGCCGGCGCGCGGCTGCGCATCGGAGCGAACGGCGTGATCGGCACCGCCAAGCACTTCATCGGCGACGGCGGCACCACCGACGGCCAGGACCAGGGCGTGAACGCTTCCTCGGAAGCGGACATGATCAACATCCACGGCCAGGGCTACTACGGCGCGCTCGCGGCGGGTGCGCAGACGGTCATGGCGTCGTTCAACAGCTGGACCAACCCCGACCTCGGCATCAACGAGGGAAAGATCCACGGCAGCGACAAGGTCCTCAACCAGATCCTCAAGGGCAAGATGGGCTTCGACGGCCTGGTGGTGTCGGACTGGAACGGCATCGGCCAGGTGACCGGCTGCACGAACGCCAGCTGCCCGCGCGCGATCAACGCGGGCATCGACGTCGTGATGGTCCCGAACGACTGGAAAGCCTTCATCGCCAACACCGTCTCGCAAGTGCGCGACGGCGAAATCCCGATGTCCCGCATCGACGACGCGGTTACGCGGATCCTGCGGGTGAAGATGCGCGCTGGGCTTTTCGAGGAGCGCAAGCCTTCGGAGCGGTGGTACGCCGGTTCGCCGGACGCGCTGACGGACAAGGCGCTCGGCCGCGAAGCGGTGCGCAAGTCGCAGACGCTGCTGAAGAACAACGGCAACGTGCTTCCCTTGGCGCGCGACGCGAAGGTGCTCGTGGTCGGCAAGAGCGCGGACAGCATCCAGAACCAGACCGGCGGCTGGACGCTGACCTGGCAAGGCACCGGGAACACCAACGCGGACTTCCCGGGCGCCACGTCGATCCTCGCCGGGCTCAAGGAGGATCTCGGCACCGCTAACGTCACCTTCGATCCCACTGGCACCGCCGATCCGAAGGGTTACGACGCGGTCATCGCAGTCATCGGCGAGACTCCGTACGCGGAAGGCGTCGGCGATCTGCAGCGGAAGAGCCTGGAAGCGGCGAAGCTGTATCCGGAAGACCTTGCGGTGCTGGACAAAGTCAGCGGCAAGGGCACTCCGGTGGTGACCGTGTACGTCAGCGGGCGTCCGCTGTACGTCAACAAGGAACTCAACCGTTCCGACGCGTTCGTCGCCGCGTGGCTGCCCGGCACCGAAGGCGGCGGCGTCGCGGACATGCTGGTGCGCGGCAAGGACCACGGCGGCTACCGCGGCAAGCTGTCCTATTCGTGGCCCAAGAGCGCCTGCCAGACGCCGCTCAACCCGTGGAGTCCCGGCTACGACCCGCTGTTCACGCTCGGCTACGGCCTCACCTCGAACCAGCGGACCACCGTCGGCAAGCTCGACGAGACCGAAGGCCCGTCCCGCTGCGGATCGACCGGAGGCGGCGGCACCGCGACCGAGGACCTGCCGATCTACGACCGCACGGACGTCGCGCCGTACAAGAGCTTCATCGGCTCGGCGTCGAACTGGGGCGGCACCGAGATCGGCCCGGACGGCACCGCTTCGCATCCGGAGATCAACGTGGTGCCGGCCGACGTCAACGTCCAGGGCGACGGCCTGAAAGCGACGTGGACCGGCACCGGCGCGGCACAGCTGTACTCGCAGCATCCCGGCGGCACTGATGACCTGCGCGGATATCTCAACGCGGACGGCGCGCTCGAGTTCGACGTGATCGTGCATTCGCCGCCGGTGAACCGGACGGTGGTCAGCCTGCATTGCGTCTACCCGTGCTCGTCCGAGGTCAACGCCACGAAGCTGTTCGGCGATCTGCCTGCCGGGCAGAAGTCGACGGTGAAGATCCCGTTGTCCTGCTTCGCGAGCGGGCTGGACTTCGAGAGCATCGACACGCCGTTCCTCGTCTACACCGACGGCCCGTTCTCGGCGTCCTTCGCGAATGTGCGGTGGTCGCCTGGCGGGGCGAAGGATCCGGACGCGCGGAAGTGCTCCGACCTCACCGGGTAAGTCGTCCGGCGAGTTCGACGACCCGGGACCTGGCCGCCGTGCGCGACGCGGCGGCCAGGTCTTCGAGCCCGTCCAGCGCCGGGACGTCGCCGACGCGGGTGAACTCCTGGGACACGAACGTCAGCCGTTCCGGGTCGACGCCCTTGTCGCCCAGGTAGGCGCGCAGATACGACTCCTGGAACTCGAACTTCTCCCGCGGCGTGCCGGGTCCGTATCCGCCGCCGCGGGCGGTGACGACCACGAAATCCTTGTCCGCCAGCAGTTTCCGGCCGGTCTCCGGGTCGACGAACACGCCGGGAAAGCTGATCCGGTCGATCCACGCCTTGAGAGTCGCGGGCACTCCGAAGTTGTACATCGGGACCCCGAGCAGCACGGCGCGGGCTTCGCGCACCTCGTTCACCAGCGGCAGCGTCAGGTCCCATTCGCGCTGTTCGTCGTCGTCCGCGATCAGCGTCGCGATGTCCTCCAGCGACAGCACGCCCTTGCGTTCCACGCGACGGCCGAGCCGCGCGTACGCCTCACGCAGCGGTGCCACCGGCTCGGCGGACACGTCGCGGTGCCGCACGATTCCGCCGCCTCTCCGCCACTCGTCGGCGAACAGCGTGCCCAGCTGCCTGCTCACCGACGCCTCGCCGTCGGCGCTCGAATCGACGTGCAGCAAAGGCGCTAGCATGACGGTCATCCGGTTCCTCTCCTCGTCCTTGGTCCTCGGGCCGGCACTCCCATGACGGATCGAGACGGGAAAAGGTGACCGATGGACGACGCACTGGCGCGGCGCTTCGAAAACGAGCGTCCGCGGCTGCACGCGCTGGCCTACCGCATGCTGGGCTCCGCGGCCGAGGCCGAGGACGTCGTGCAGGAGTCGTGGCTGCGGCTGAACCGCACCTCCGGCGTCGACAACCTGGGCGGCTGGCTGACCACGGTCGTCTCCCGGCTGTGCCTGGACGCCCTGCGAGCGCGGCGGGAAACCCCGGTCTCGTCGGTGCCTGATGCCGCCGGTGGCGCCGTTCCCGAGGACGAAGTCCTGCTGGCCGGGGAGGTCGGGCGGGCGCTGCTGGTGGTCTTGGACCGGCTCGCCCCGCCCGAACGGGTCGCCTTCGTGCTGCACGACCTGTTCGCGGTGCCGTTCGACGCGGTCGGCCCGATCCTCGACCGCACGCCCGCGACCGCGAAGAAACTCGCCAGCCGCGCGCGGCTGCGGGTACGCGGGGAACCGGCGGTGCCTGCTGCGGAACTGGCCGAGCACCGGGAAGTGGTGACGGCGTTCCTGTCCGCGGCCCGCGGCGGGGATATGGCGACGCTGCTGACCGTGCTGGCGCCGGATGTCGTGCGGCACACCGAGCCGGCAATGCTGCCCCCAGGCGCGGCTGCGGTGTTGCGCGGAGCGGACGAGGTCGCGCGGGGCACGAAGCTGTTCGCGGGGACTGCTCGCCTGGCCGAACTCGCCCTGATCGACGGCGATGTCGGACTGGTGCTCGCTCCCGCTGGGCGGCTGGCGGGGGTGCTGCGGATCGAGGTCCGGGGCGGTCTGCTCCAGGCGTATGAAGTGGTGGTGAGTCCCGAGCGGTTGACCGGGATGGAGATCGCGACGCTTTCCCGGGGTGCTGTATAGGTCGTTATACATTCAGCTGCGATTTCGCCTCGGGACGGTCCGCCCGCGCAGAAAACGAACGTATCCGCGACGGCCAACCTGGAGGCACACGGCAATCTGCAGCTTCGGGTGCGCGGCGAACGCGCCCCTAGCCTCGGGAGGCCGACGTCCGGGAAACTTGCTCGACATCGGGGACACTCTCCGGACTCATCCGTAACTCACCCGGACGTGCCGTGCGCATGGCGCCTTACCGGCGTCGCGCGCACGGCATCTTCCTATTCCGCGAGAGGACCCGTCTTCGTCAGGCGATAGTCGTGCGGCTGCGCCGGGGGCGGCGTCGCCGTGACGTGCATACGGCTGTAATGACCGTCGGCCAATCCGCTGACCGTCACCGAGGTCGGAACTGAGATCAGTTTCCCGGACGCGCAATTGGGTACGCAGTCGTCCTCCCAGAACCTGCCGGTAGCGTGGGCGTTCTCCTCGCCCCAGCCCGACCAGTGCAGCCGGTCGACCCCCATTTTCTGGTCCGCACAAGCCAAGTTCAGCCACGAAGGCTCGGCGACAGCGTTGCCTTCGCAGCGATAGACGGTCGGCGACGGCTTAGCAGCGGCGGAACGCTTCACAGGCGGTGCCGCGGCAGGCACGGCGGCGACTGTGGTTCGCGGTGCTGCCGACGGGGCCGTCGAGGTGGCCGGTGCCGCGGTCGCGGGTTCGCTGGCGGCAGCCCCCGAGCCCGAAGCCACCGGCACGCCCCCGTGGTCCGAGGTGCATGCCGTAGCCGCCGCAATGATCAACACGAGTGCGCCCGAACCAAGCAGTGATCTTCGGTTTCTCAACTCAGTCATGACAAATCCCCTCCCAGACCGGAGCTTCGCAGTCCGGCTATGGGAAGGAGGACGCGCAACCTTCCGAAAGGTTGCCAGCCCCTCGTCTGTCTACATAGGACGCATCAGCGCACCCGCAGCCGACGCCGGGCGAAAGCCAGCGCGCTGAGGCTCAGCACCGCCAGCGCCATCACGTAGAGCTCGGCGCGAGATTGCTCCCCGGTCGCCCGAATCAGCCAAATCACCACCCACGGGGCGAACCCGCCGAACACCGAAGCCGTGATGCGGTAGCTGACCGACAGTCCCGTCGCGCGGGTCCGGGTCGGGAAGACGTCGGCCATCATCGTGCCTACGCTCCGCAGCGAGCGGCCGTGGACACTAAGAGACGCGCCGCCACGCTGCTCCGGATTGGTTCAGGCCTGCCCCAGCCCAGGGGAGGTGGCGTGCCGCGCCAGGCTGGGGCAGGCATGACGGTGCGGTGAGCGATGGGCGGGACGCTCCTAACCGCACCGAGCTTTATCGGGTTTCTCCCCTTTTCGCGATTGCCCGGCCTCCGGAAAGACGGTTTCCTTCTCCGCGCGTTCGGCGGCGGCCTCTTCGGCCGTCCGGCGGAATGCGGCCAGCCGGGCCTGTTCGATCTCGGCTTGGACCTCGTAGTCCAGCCGGGCCTGGAGGTCGCGGGCGGTCAGTTTTCCGCGCGGCGGCGGGACCGCCCGGCGCGCCCGCCACAGCCACATCGAGACCAGGACCAACAGCAGGAGCACGCAACACCCGATGACCACTGCGGGACGGCCGGTGCGGGTCGCCTCGCCGAGCGTCTCCGCCGCTTTCATGCGATCCACCCCTCAGCTTCGGAAGTGTCTTCGCGTTCCCCACCACGATGGGGCCGGGCAGTGGCCTGGACCAGCCAGCAAACCGGGAGAAAAGCGGGCGGCAACCGAGGGAATCGCCTTGCCCGGCACAGGGTGACCTGCGGTAATCTAGCGACCCCGGGTTGTGGCGAAGGGGTGTCGCCCATGGGCGAACGGCGAGAAGGACTTGTCCGGGCACGCAGAGCGGCGAACCTGACGCAAGAAAAGCTCGCCGCGCTGCTCCCCGCTGACGAAAAAAGCATCCGTGCCTGGGAATCCGGCCGTTCCGAGCCGCGTCCGCACCGGCGCGACCGGCTCGCGCGACTGCTGCGCATCAGCCCCGCCCGGCTGGAGGAACTGCTCCGGGAAGGCACCGCGGCGGACCTCCCGAGGCAGCGGGGCGCGCCGAGCGTGCTGCTGCCCGTCGTCGTGGACGGGCGGCCCGTCGCGCTGCCGCTGGACCGGGCCACCGTCGCGGCCAGCGTCCTCGCCCGGCTCGTGCCCGGCGACGCGGCCCAGCCCGCGGTTCCGACCACAGAATGGGACGCCATGAGCCCGCTCAGTCGCCGCTCACTGCTCAAAAACGGCCTGCCGGTCGCGGCCTTGCCCGCGTTGGGGATAGGCAGTGCCGAGCATGTCGCGCGGGCGCTGGAGAATCCCCGGCGGTACCTGGACAAAACCGTCACGCAGTATTTCCGGCGACAGCTCGACCAGTACAAATACGAGGACGGCGAACGAGGTCCGGCCACCACGCTGCCGATGACGCTGGGCGTGCTGAACATCATCGACCGGCTCGCCCGCGACGCGACTGCCGAGGATCAGCGCGAGCTTCTGCGCATCGGTTCGGAGGGCGCGGAGTTCGCCGGATGGCTCTGCCGGGACCGCCGGCAGCGGGAAGATTCGCTGTACTGGCACGACCGCGCGATGGAATGGGCGCAGGCGGCGGGCGACAGCACGATGCAGGGCTACATTCTGCTCAAAAAAGCCCAGGTCGCCTACGACGAACGCGATCCGCGGCGCATGCTCATCCTCACCAGAGCGGTGCGCAACGGTCCCTGGTCGCTCCCCCAGCGGCTGCGAGCCGAGGCCGCCCAGCAGGAAGCCCGCGCGGAGGCGATGCTCGGCGCGTCGGCGGACCAGGTGAACCGCAACCTCGACGTCGCCTGGAAACTGCTGGACGGGGCCGGACCGGCCGAATCGCCGCTGGGCGCGCACTTCAACGCGACTCTCCTGAATATGCAGACCGCGATCTGCTACACCGAAGCGGGCGAACCGCGCCGGTCGGTCGAACTGTACGAGAAAACGTTGAAGGAAACGCACTTCTCCCGTCGCGACTACGGGTTTTTTCTGTCCCTCATGGCAAACTCTCTAGCCCTTTCCGGCGAACCGGACCAAGCAGCCAAAACCGCCCTCGTCTCCGCCAGGCGGGCCGCGGAAACGAACTCCCGCCGGACCAAGGAAGAACTCCGCCGGGTCGTCGGAGTGCTGAAGCCATGGCACAACCGCCCGGATGTTCAGGAATTGCGCGAGGCGCTGAACAGCTGACCGTCAGAGAAGCCATTCCCGGACTTCGCGGATCACCTGGCGTTGCCATGCCTGCGTCTGCGGATCGGCGTACCCGGGGTCGTCGTGGACCGCGAAGCCGTGTTGTGCGCCGTGGAGCTGGAGCAGCCGGTGTTCGCAGGTCAGCTCCCGATCAGCCGCCCGCGACGACTCGACGGGGACGAACGTGTCCTCGGTGCCGTGCACGATCAGCGTAGGCGCGGTGATGCGCGGGAGGTTTTCGCGCGCCTCGAACCAGAACGCCTCGTTGAGCAAGCCGCGGCCGAGCCGGAAACCGGTCCCGTGCCCGAGGTAGTTCCGCGCCTTGAGGTCGGCGGAAGCCTTGTCGTTGAGGTAATCGTCGGCCGACCACTCGGGCTTCTCTTCGATGAACCGCCGGCGGTAGTCGAGGAGAGGGTTGAACAGGACGAGCCGCTCGACGTCGTCCGGTCGCTTGGCCGCGTAGTACGCCGCGGCACCGCCGGAGAAACTGGCCGCCGCGAGCGAAGTGCGCACGCCCGGGACGGCAGCGGACAGGTGCTCGATGCTGCCGCGGATCACGTTGAGCAGCGCGGAAAGGGTCAGATCCTCTTGGCGGCCTTCGCTTTCGCCGTGGCCGGGAAGGTCGATCCTCAGGGAGGCGATGCCCGCCTGAGCCAGATTGTCGGCAAGACGGGTGAAGAACCCGCCTTCCTCGCGGGTGACGCTCGCACCCTGAACGAGCACCACCGCACGGCGAGCCTCGCCGTCCGGCTCGGTCAAGGTGCTGGCCAGATCGAGGCCGTCCGGTGTACGAACTGTCCGACAGCTGTCGCGCGACATGGACACTCCCGGAGTTGTCGTCAAGTCCCAGTGTGTCAGGTTCGCGCTCTCGGGGGACGGAAATACCCCGGCGGTGTAACGGAGTCAACAGCTGTCGCGACCAGATGCGATAGGCACCTGAGCAGGTTTGCGCACTGCTCAACAGCGAGGCGCGGGCTGCGGCCCGGAACAGGTCAGTCGCGAGCCGCGATTGAACGTCCTCCGTGGATGGGCCCATTTGGTGGCCTCAACCGGCCGATCCTGATCCACAGCCCGACCGCCCCGCTCGCCTACTTCTTCAACCGCCTGCTCCCGCCGTGCCAATCCTGTTCTTTCCCGGTCTCCCCCGCCTCCACCCCGAACGACGGGAGCTGCGGCATCTCCCGCAAACTCCGCTTCAGCTCGGCGAAACCCGGGAACGCCGCCAATCCCACCACGTGGTCCCACAGCTCCACCGCCTCCTCGTCCGACGGCAGCCGGCTGATCACCGGGCCGAAGAACGCTACTCCCTCGGGCGGCCGGAAGTGCAGGATCGGCGTCCCGACGTCCTTTCCGGTCAGCAAAAGGGCTTCGTCGGTCTCACGCTGGATTTCGGCATCCCACTGAGAGTCGTCGACCGCATCGGCAAGGTCCGCCGGAAGGCCAGCCCGCGACAAAGCCGTCGAAGCGGCCGAACGAGTGCCGTGTGCAGCGCGTGCCGAGGCGGTGTCCTCGACCAGACCGCTCTCGAAGTTCTGCTCCCCCAGCGCCTCGTACAGCGGACCGACCGCTTCCCGGCCGTGCTTCGCGCGCACTGCGGCCGCCAGGCGGAGCAGGCGCAGACCGGCCGTGTGCGAAGCGTCGTACTCCGGCGGGAAGTGCGTCGCGTAGTCCACGTGCGCGTTCAGCAAGCGCAGCGAGATGAACCGCCAGTCCACGTCGTACGAGCGCTGGCGGGCGACCTGGCGGACCCATTTGCTGGTCATCCACGCGAACGGGCACACCGGATCGAAGTAGAAGTTCAGCTCGGCCATGGCCCAACTCTACGTCCGCGAAGGATCAAGCGCCTTTGGTCTGCCGGACGTCGCCGGACAGCTCCTGGTGATGCTGCACGGCCAGCTGGACGATGTGCCGCACGTGCGGGTCTTCCAGCACGTACACCTGCCGCTTCCCCTCCCGGCGAGCCCGCACGAGACCGGCGAGTTTCAGTTTGCCCAGGTGGTGGCTCGCGGTCGGCACGGTCTGGCCGGTCTCCTCGGCGAGCGTGCCGACGTCGCGTTCTCCGTGCGACAGGAGCCAGAGCAGGTGCAGCCGCACGGTCGCGGACAGCAGGCCGAACGTCGCGGCCGCGTCCTGCAGCAGACCGGCGGGGAGAGGTTCTGGCGGGGGCTGGGAAGGGGTGGACACGACGGACATCCTCTCGGGTGGGCCTCCAGCGTGACCTAGCCCCCATCAGTTGCACAAGTGTTTGACTGTTTCCGTGATCTGCGCTCTACTGGTGCCCGGCCGGCGCGCAACGCCGGTCGATGAGTCTTGCGGAGGAGGTGAGCCGGGTGACCGGCGAAGGAAGTAGTCAGCACGACCGTGCGGGAACCCCGGCAGCCAGGTAGGTCCGGACGAACCCGCGCGGTCCGCTGATGCCCAGCTGACCTCGAGGGGACGACCATGACCCGCTTTCCCGCCCTGCGCGCCCACGGCGACGCGCCGGTGCTGACCCTTTTCCGGAATCTCGACAGCTCGCCCAAAGGCCTCACCGAGAACGAGGCGGCCGAACGGTTGCGCCGCTTCGGCGACAACCGCATCGACGGCACGGTCCACGCGCCCGTCCGCATCTGGGCCGCCGCGCGCAGTCCGTTCGTCGCGTTGCTGACCGCCCTCGGCGTGGTCTTCGCTGGCGTCGGCGACATCCGCGGCGCGGTGACCGTCGGCGTGATGGTCGTGCTCAGCATCGGTCTGCGTTACTGGCAGCACGCCCGGTCCGAGCGCGCGATCAGCGCAGTCCGCGACCAGATCACCACGACCGTCACCGTGCGTCGGCGCGCTGCGGCGGACTTTCCCGGCACCGAGCGCGAAGTGCCCACAGCAGATCTCGTGCCCGGCGACGTCGTGCTGCTCGGACCCGGCGACGTGATCCCGGCTGACGTGCGCATCGTCGCGGCGAAAGACTTCGTGGTCGACCAGTCCGCGCTGTCCGGCGAGGCGATGCCGGTCGCCAAGCGGGCGCCCCAGCCAGGCAAGCCCGAGGAGCACGAACTCGTCGAGACGCCCGCGCTCGGCTTCGCGGGCACGTCGGTGGTCAGCGGAACCGCCACCGCGGTCGTAGCCGCGACCGGCAGCGACACGTACTTCGGCGTGCTGGCCCGGCAATCCGCCGAACCGCGCGCGGAATCCAGCTTCGACGCCGGGGTGCGCCGCGTCGGCTGGACGCTCGTGCGGTTCATGCTCGTGATGGTGCCGATCGTGCTCGTCGTCAACGGCACGGTCACCGGCGACTGGGCGCAGGCCGGGATGTTCGCGGTCGCCGTCGCCGTCGGCCTCACGCCGGAGATGCTGCCGGTCATCGTCACCACGAACCTCGCCCGGGGCGCGGCCGCGTTGTCCCGGCGGCAGGTGATTGTCAAGCGGCTCAACGCCATCCAGGACCTCGCCGCGATGGACGTGCTGTGCGTCGACAAGACCGGCACCCTCACCGAGGACCGGATCGCCTACG
The DNA here is from genome assembly GCF_014174495.1 of Amycolatopsis echigonensis. GTDB lineage: Bacteria > Actinomycetota > Actinomycetes > Mycobacteriales > Pseudonocardiaceae > Amycolatopsis > Amycolatopsis echigonensis. Next base: position 36,743 of record NZ_JACJHR010000001.1, on the reverse strand, counting down.
CGCACAGCATCGACTACTCCGGCAGCCCAGACGGCGAGGCCGCCGAATACGCCGGACTGGCGGTGCGCTTCCAGACTGACCGGAACAACCGGCTGGACGAGGCGATCGAGACCTTGTTCGACGGCGAGGACGACCTGGTCGCCGAAGCGCTGTTCACCGGCGTCGCCGAGATCGGGTTCGACCACGCGCGCCGCCGGGCCAGCGTCGTGGTCCGGCGCGGCAGCGAGCACCTGCTGATCAGCAAGGGCGACCCGGACGAGATCCTGCCGCGCTGCAGCCACGCGCGCCGCGACGGTGTCGTCACCGAATTCGACCACGCGGCCCGGATCGGCGCGGACGAACTGGTGCGCGCGTACGCCGAACACGGCATGCGGGTGCTCGCGGTCGCCGCACGGGAAGTCGACGCCCGGCTCGACGGATACGACGAAACTGACGAGAACGAGATGATCCTCGTCGGTTTCGTGGGATTCGTCGACCCGGTCCGCGACGGCGTCGTGAACGCGGTGGAAGCCCTTGGCGAGCAAGGCGTCGCGCTGAAAGTGCTGACCGGGGACAACCGGCATGTCGCCGCGCGCGTCGCGGATTCGGCCGGCATCCCGGTCGGCGAAGTCGTGCTCGGCCGCCAGGTCGAAGCAGCGGACGACGCGGAATTGCGCGAGATCGTCAAGGACACCACCGTCTTCGCGAAGCTCACGCCGGCGCACAAGGCCCGAGTCGTCACTGCGTTGCGCGAGAACGGACGTGCGGTCGGCTTCGTCGGCGACGGCGTCAACGACGTCACCGCGCTGCGCACCGCCGACGTCGGGATCGCCCCGGACACCGCCACCGACGCGGCGAAGGACGCTGCGGACCTGGTGCTGCTGGAACGCGACCTCGGCGTGCTCGCTCGTGGCGTGGCGGAGGGGCGGCGGACGCTCGGGAACACGCTGAAGTACGTCAACATCACCGCCGCGTCGAACTTCGGCAACGTGTTGTCAGTGCTCGCGGCCAGCGCGTTCCTCCCGTTCCTGCCCATTCTGCCGATCCAGCTCGTGGTGTCGAACCTGCTCTACGACCTGGCTCAGCTCGCGCTGGCGTGGGACCGGGTGGACGACGACTACCTCAGCAAGCCGCGCCGCTGGGACGCACGCGGGCTGACCGGCTTCATGCTCGTGTTCGGCCCGTTGTCGTCGCTGTTCGACCTCGCGACCTTTGCGGTGCTGTGGCACGTCTTCGGCGCGGCCGCGGACCCGCTGCTGTTCCAGACCGGCTGGTTCGTCGAAGGGCTGCTCTCGCAGTTGCTGGTCGTGCTCGTCCTGCGCGGTCGCGGCACGCCGTTGCGCGCCAGCCGACCGGTCGTGCTGGCCACGGCAGCCGCGGCGCTCGCCGGCCTGCTGGTGCCGCTGTCGCCATTGGCCGAACCGCTGCGGATGCAGGCGCTGCCCGCCGGCTACCTGTTGTGGCTGGTGCTCGTGCTGGCCGGGTACGCGCTGGCAGCTCAGGTGGCGAAACGCGGCTACGCACGCCGGCGTGCGTGGTGGTAACTGTCCTTTTTCCGGCTTTTCCCGACCATTTCTGAACTTTTAGCGACAATCAGTGGGAGCGCAGATGACGACTGCGGAGATGTTGCTGCGCCTGGGCACCGGAGTGGGCCTCGGCACAGTGATCGGATTTGAACGCCAATACCGCGCCCGGATGGCAGGACTGCGCACCAACGCACTGGTCGCGGCCGGTGCGACGCTGTTCGTGCTGCTGTCCGCGCACGGATTCAGCGGAGCGAGCGCCGACCCGACCCGGGTCGCCGCGCAAATCGTTTCCGGAATCGGTTTTCTCGGCGCCGGCGTGATTCTGCGCGAAGGCCTGACCGTGCGCGGGCTCAACACGGCCGCGACGCTGTGGTGTTCCGCGGCGGTGGGCGCGCTGGCCGGAGCCGGGCTGTACCCGGCCGCGGTCGCGGGCACCGCCGTGGTGATGGCGGTGAACATCGCGCTGCGCCCGCTCGGCCGGGTGGTCGACCGCCGTCCGGCGACCGGCCGCGAGACCCCGACGTCGTACACCTTCCTGGCGGTGACCAAGGACGACGCCGAAGCACACGTGCGCGCGTTGCTCGTCCAGGCGCTGGCGCGCACCGATTTCGCGCTGCAGTCGGTCACCAGCACCAATACCGACACCGACGGGCAGGTGCAGGTGCGCGCCGAACTGTCCGCCGATCAGCGTGACGACAAGCAGATGGAGTCGGCGGTGAGCCGGCTGTCGATGGAGCCGTCGGTGACCAGCGTGCGCTGGCAGGCCGAGCACTCCTACTCCGACCAGGACAGCGAGAACTAGACCATGCTGCGTACCTTCCCCACCCGCGGCGCGCTCGTCCGGCCCCGCCGCACGATCGCCGACGTGGCGGTGTTCCTCGGCGCCGCCGCGGCACTGTGGCTGATCGTGCGGCTCGCGCACGGGGCCGCCACCGCGTGGACTCCGGCGACCGCACCGTCCACAGTGTCCACTGATCCGGCCGAACTCCCCTACTACGCCGGACGTTCGCTCCTGCGGATGTTCGTCGCGCTCGTGCTGTCGGTCGGATTCACCTTCGTCTACGCGACCGCCGCGGCGCGTTTGCGGCGTACCGAAAAGATCCTCCTGCCCGCGCTCGACATCCTCCAATCGGTGCCGGTGCTCGGGTTCCTTTCGGTGACGATCACCGGCTTCATCGCGCTGTTCCCCGGCTCGCAGCTCGGCCTGGAATGCGCGTCGATCTTCGCGATCTTCACCTCGCAAGCGTGGAACATGACGTTCGCCTTCCACCACTCGCTCGTGTCGCAGCCGCGCGATCTGGACGAGGCGTCCCGGCTGCTGCGGCTGTCGCGCTGGCAGCGGTTCTGGCGCGTCGACGTGCCGAGCGGCATGATCCCGCTCGTCTGGAACGGGATGATGAGCTTCGGCGGCGGCTGGTTCTTCCTCACCGCCTCCGAAGCGCTCAGCGTGAACAACCAGAAGTTCGCGCTGCCCGGCATCGGCGCGTACGTCGCGACCGCCTCCGCACAGGGCGATCTCGGCAAGGTGCTGATGGCCGTCGGCGTCATGGTGGTCATGGTCGTCGGCGTGAACGTGCTGTTCTGGCGGCCGCTCACGGCGTGGTCGGAGCGGTTCCGCATCGAGAACTCCGAAGCCGCCGAAGCACCCCGCAGCCTGGTGCTCGACCTGCTGCGCCGCTCGCGGATCCCGACGCTGCTCGGCCGGGTGCTCGGCAAACTGGTGTTCCCGCTCGACCGCGCGCTGGCGATCTTCGGCCTCGCCGAGTACCCGCTGCGGTTCTCCCCCGCCCGCAGGCGCGCCGCGGACATCGTGTTCAGCGTCGTGGTCTTCGGGTTGATCCTCTACGGCACCGTGCGCGCGGTGCTGTTCGTCGGCGAGACCACCGGCTACGGCGAGATCGGCCACGTGCTGCTGCTCGGGCTGATCACGTTCGCGCGAGTGGTGACGCTGGTGGTCGTCGGCACGCTCGTGTGGGTGCCGATCGGCGTGTGGATCGGGATGAACCCACGGGTGTCGCGGCTCGCCCAGCCGGTCGTGCAGGTGCTCGCGTCGTTCCCGGCGAACTTCCTGTTCCCGCTGATCACCGCCGCGCTCGTGGCCACCGGGATTTCCCTGGACTGGGGCGGGATCCTGCTGATGAGCCTCGGCGCGCAGTGGTACATCCTGTTCAACGTCATCGCGGGCGCTTCGGCCATCCCGCACGACCTGCGCGAGGCCGCCGCGAACCTCCGGCTGCCGCGGGCGCTGTGGTGGCGGCGGCTGGTGCTGCCCGCGATCTTCCCGAGCTACGTCACCGGCGGGATCACCGCGGCGGGCGGAGCGTGGAATGCCTCCATCGTCGCGGAAATCGTGTCCTACAACGGCGTCACGCTCACCGCGACCGGCCTCGGCGCGTACATCGCGGACGCGACCGGCTCCGGCGACGCCGGGCGGATCCTGCTCGGCGTCGCGGTGATGAGCCTGTACGTCGTCGGCCTCAACCGGCTCTTCTGGCGACGGCTGTACCGCCTCGCCGAACGCCGGTTCTCCCTGTCCTGACCCGTTTCCGCGAGAGGTGTCCCCATGTCCGAAGTCCTCGTGTCCGTCGAGCACGTCAGCAAAAGCTTCCCCGGGTCTGCGGGCGACGAACTGCGCGTCCTCGACGACATCACCCTCGACCTGCGCGAGGGCGAGATCGTCGCGCTGCTTGGCCGGTCCGGCAGCGGGAAATCGACGTTGCTGCGCACGATCGCCGGGCTGATCGGCCCGACCCGCGGCACCGTGCGCTACCGCGGCGACGAACTCGACGGCGCGAATCCGGGCACCGCCATGGTGTTCCAGACCTTCGCGCTGATGCCGTGGCTGACCGTGCAGGACAACGTCGAACTCGGCCTCGCCGCCCGCGGGGTCCCGCCGAAAGCCCGCCGGGAGCGCGCGCTGCGGGCGATCGACCTGATCGGGCTCGACGGCTTCGAATCCGCTTACCCCAAGGAGCTTTCCGGCGGGATGCGGCAGCGCGTCGGCTTCGCCCGCGCGCTCGTGCTCGAACCGGACGTGCTGCTGATGGACGAACCGTTCTCCGCGCTCGACGTGCTGACCGCGGAGAACCTGCGCACCGAGCTGATGAGCCTGTGGCAGCGCCACGATTTCCCCACGAAGGCGGTCTGCATCGTCACGCACAACATCGAGGAGGCGGTGCTGCTCGCGGACCGGGTGCTGGTCCTCGGCACCAACCCGGGCAACGTGCGCGCGGAAGTGGAGGTCGACCTCGCCCGGCCGCGCGACCGCAAGTCCCCCGCCTTCGCCGCGCTAGTCGAGCGGCTCTACGACCTGCTGACCGGACGCGACCTAGCGGCCGTCGAACCCGCGCAGGCCACGCCCACCGCACGGCCGCTGCCGCACGCGTCGGTCGGCGGCCTCGCCGGTCTGGTCGAACTCGTGCACGCCCGCGGCGGGCACGCCGACCTGCCGGACCTCGCCGCCGAGCTGAGCTTCGAGGTCGACGACCTGCTGCCGCTCGTCGACGCCGCTGCCCTGCTCGATCTCCTCTTCGTGGCGGGCGGCGACCTGCACCTGACGCCGGTCGGCACCGCGTTCACCACCGCGGACATCCAGACGAGCAAGAAGATCTTCGCCGGTCAGGTCCGCGACCGGGCGCCGCTGGTGCGCACGATCGTCAACGCGCTCACCGCCAGTTCGGACGGCACGCTGCGCGCGGAGTTCTTCCTCGACCTGCTCCGCCGCGGCTTCTCCGCCGCCGACGCCCGGCAGCAGCTGGACACGGCGATCGACTGGGGCCGATACGCGGAACTCTTCGACTACGACACCGACAGCGACCGGATCGCCCAGACGACCGCCGACTGACTCAGCTCTCCGGCGCCGGAACCGCGTCCGGCGCCGGGCTGTCCGCCGGGGCGTCCGGGGCCGGATCCCGGTTCACCACCGCGATCGCGAGCGCCCCGATCACCGCCACCACCGCGAAAAGGTAGAAGCCCCACGGATACGCCAGCCCCGCCGACAGCAGCAGCCCGGTCACCAGCGGCCCGGACATCGCGCCGAACCGGCCGATCCCGCTCGCCGCGCCGAGGCCGGTGCCGCGCGCCTCGGCGGGGTACACGCGGGCGATGTACACGTAGACCAGCACCTGCGAACTGAACGTGAAGATCCCCGCCAGCAGCACGCCGGCGTACACGCTCGCCCCGGGCAGCTTGATGCTCAGCAGCGCCAGGAACACCGCCGCCGCGGCGAACCACACGATGCTGGAGCGCCGATAGCCGATCCGGTCCGCCACCCGGCCGCCGACCAGCAGTCCGAGCACCGCGCCGACGTTCAGCACCAGCAGCAGGGCCAGCGCCGCGCCGAGTTCGTAGCCCGCCGCGCGCATGATCTGCGGCAGCCAGGTGTTCAGGCCGTACACCAGCAGCAGCCCCATGAACGACGTCACCCAGAACGCGATCGTCGCGCGGCCGTAGCCGTGCCGGAACAGCACTCCGAGCGGGTTGCGGTTCCGCCGGGCTTCCTTCGCCCGCTCCAGCGCCTTCGACTCGGGCAGGAACTTCATCATCAGCGGCACCAGGACCAGCGCGGGCGCGGCTCCGATGACGAACATCCACTGCCAGCCGAACTGCTGCAGCACGAGGATTCCGAGCAGCGCGGTGAGCACCGCGCCGACGTGGTAGCCGGTCATCAGCACGGTGGTCGCACTGCCGCCGCGGCCGATCCGCGCGTACTCGGTGATCAGCGCCAGCGCGGTCGGGAGCACACCGCCGAGTCCGAGCCCGGCAAGGAAGCGCAGCACGCCGAACAGCCACGGTCCGTTCGCGAAGGCGCAGAGCAACGTGCAGACCGAAAAGCTGGTCACGGTCAGGAGCATCATCCCGCGGCGGCCGAACAGGTCGCTGAGCGGGCCGATCGCGAACGCGCCGACCGCGACGCCGAGCAGACCGACCGCGGAGATCAGCGACGCCGTGTTGGGGTCGAGCCCCCACGCTTTGTCCTTGAGCAGCGCGGGCAGGACGACGCCCAGCACCACCAGGTCGAACCCTTCGAGCGCCACCGCCGTCCAGCACAGCGGGGCCACCCACCGGGCGTGGCGCGCCCGCGGATCTGTCGAGACCGTCATGTCATCACCTGCGTCATCGGAGGGGACCGGGCCGGATACTGCTTCAGAATGGGTACTGCGGAAGGTCGCCGCGCACGGTGACCCACTGGGTTTCGGTGAACGCCTCCAGGTTGGCCTGCGCGCCGCCGTGCCGGGAGCCGGTTCCCGAATCCCCCACCCCGCCGAACGGCGCGAGGGCTTCGTCGTTGACTGTCTGGTCGTTGATGTGCACCAGGCCGGACGGGATCCGCTCGGCGAGAGCCAGCCCCCGCGCGACGTCCCGGGTCAGGATGCCCAGCGACAGGCCGTATTCGGTACCGCCGGCCAGGCGCACTGCTTCGTCCACTGTGGAGAACGGCACGACCGGTGCGACCGGACCGAACACCTCCTGGGCGTAGGCGGGCGCGGCGAGCGGGACGTCGGTGAGCACGGTCGGCCGGTAGAACAGGTCCTCGTAGGTGCCGCCGGTGGCGATCTTCGCCCCGGCGTCGACGCTGCCGGCGACCACCGAGTGCACGCGGTCGCGCTGTCCCGCGTCGATCAGCGGACCGAGCGCGACGTCGCCCTTCGCCGGGTCGCCGACGGTCAGCTTGGCCGCGTGCTCGGCGAGCGCGGCCGCGTAATCGTCAGCGATTTCCGCCGCGACCAGGTGGCGTCCGGTCGCCATGCAGATTTGCCCGGAGTGGTTGAACGAACCGAACGCGCCGACCGACGCGGCCTGCTCGACATCCGCGTCCGCGAGCACGACCAGCGCCGAGTTGCCGCCGAGTTCGAGATGCACGCGCTTGAGCCGCTCCCCCGCCGCCGCGGCGATCCGGCGACCCGCGCTCGTCGAACCGGTGAACGCGATGACGCGCACCAGCGGGTCCTCGACCAGCGCCGCACCGACGTCCGCACCGCCGGGCAGGAGGTGGAACAGACCTTCGGGCAGACCGGCTTCCTCGAAGATCCGGGCCAGCACGACGCCGCCGCACACCGCGGTGCGCGGGTCGGGCTTCGCCAGCACCGCGTTGCCGAGCGCCAACGCGGGGGCGATCGCGCGGATAGACAGGATCACCGGCGCGTTGAACGGCGAGATCACGCCGACCACTCCGGCGGGCACCCGGCGCGCCATCGACAGCCGGGGCTGGCTGGAGCGCAACAGTTCCCCGTAGGGATGCGCGGCGAGCGCGGCGGCTTCGTGGCATTCCTCGGCCGCGACCGCGCGGGTCTGGAACTGCGCGAATGCCCGCGTGGCCCCGGATTCCCGCACGAGCCATTCGTCGATCTCGTCGCCGTGGTCTTCGAAAAGCCGCGCTGCCCGACGCAAAACCCTGGCCCGCTGGTCGTACGGCTGAGCAGCCCACTCGCGCTGCGCTTCCTGTGCGGCGGCAGCAGCCTTCGCGACGTCCTCCGGGGCCGCTGCCCCGACCCGGGCGAGCGCGTTCCCGGTGGCCGGCTCGACCGCGTCGTATTCCCCGCCCCCGCCGGGGATCCAGCCGCCGGAGAAGATCCGGCCCTGCCATCCGCTTCCGAGCAGCGTCATGCCGTCACCGCCACTTCGAGCACCAGCGGCTCCGTGCGCGCGGCCAAGGTCGGCAGCACCTCGTTCAACACCGACTCCAGCTCCTCGTAGGTTTCCGCGCGCCGCGCCGGGCAGCCGAGCGACTTCGCGAGCCCGCTCACGCTGATCTCGTCGAACCCGGGCCACGGCGCTTTCCCGCCCCCGGCAGTACGTTCGCCGTGCCCCCGGGCGAGTTTGTCCATGATCGCGTATCCGCCGTTGGACAGCACGAGCACGAGGACGCCCACGCCGTAATGCGCGGCGCTCCACAACGCCTGGATCGAATACAGCGACGAGCCGTCCCCGATCACCGCCACCACCGGGCGCTTCAATCCGCCCATCCGCAGCCCGATCGCCGCCGGGATGCCGAAGCCCAGCCCGCCCATGGCCGCGCTGAGGAACCCGAGCGGCTCGCGCGCCGGGACGAGTGCGTGCAGCAACGGACGGCTCGACGGGGATTCCTCGACCAGCACCGTGTCCTTGGGCAGCTGCCGCGCGAGCAACCCGAACACGTGCTGCGGCGCCAATGGCGCGCCGTCCTCCGGCGCTCCCGGCAGCTCGACCATCCGGCCGATCTTTTCCGCGCCCGCTTTGCGCGCCGGGACCAGCTCCGCCAGCGCACCGCACACCGCCGAGGGCCGCGCCAGCACCGCGAGGTCCACCGGGCTGCGGTGCGCTTCGTCCGGATCGTCGGTGACCACCGCGAGGCGCGTGCCCGGCTCGGTCAGCTGTCCCGGTTCCCGCGGGTACTGCCGGAAAACCGGGGCGCCGACCGAGAGCACCGCGTCGTGCCCGGACAACGCTTTCCGCAGTTCCTCGCGGCCCGGCGGCAGATGTCCGGCGAACTGCGGATGGTCCTGCGGGAAGCCGGCACGGGCGCCGAACGCCTCCTGCCACACCGGGCACGCGAGCTTCTCCGCCAGCGCGGTCAGCCCGCGCCACGATTCGGCGTCGTCGGCCCCGGCGCCCGCCACGAGCACCGGATTGCTTGCGGTACTGAGGAATTCCGCCAGCTCGACCAGCACCGCGGGCTCGGCGGCGCTCGCGCGGACCAGCTTGGCCGGGGCGGGCAGCGGCTCGTCCGCGTCCGCCGGCTGCGACCAGTCGTCCATCGGCACGATCACCAGCGCCGGGCCGCGGTGCTCGCGCGCCTCGTGCCAGGCGCGGGCCAGCGCGCCCGGAACGTCCTGCGGGCGCGGCGGTTCCGCGATCCACACCGGCGTGGGCCGGGCGAGGTCGTCGAGCCGGTGGCCGGTGAGGAACGGCTCCAGCGCGAGGTGCCGTCGGTCCTGCTGACCGACGAGCACGACCAGCGGGGCGCGGTTGACCCGCGCGGTCGCGAGCGCGCCGACCGCGTTCCCGAGCCCCGCGGTGGTGTGCAGGATCGCGACCGCGGGCCGGTCGTTCGCGAGCGCCCAGCCGGTCGCCATCCCGACGACCGAACCCTCGTGCAGCGCCAGGACGAACTCGAGGTCGTCGGGAAGGTCGGTGAGCAGCGCGATCTCGGTCGACCCGGGATTGGCGAACACCGTCGTGGCGCCGAACCGGCGGAGCACGTCGAACGCGGCGTCGCGAACGGTCGGGGCAGGGCTCACGGACTTTCTCCTCCGGCAGAGCGGCAGCGGGCGGTCCGGAGTGTTCCGGCTCGGTTCCCGGCCGCCCAGCCCCTCTTCCACTCAGCGGAAAAGTTCGTCAGCCTTGCAATGCCCGCGTGACCCCCAGCGCGGCCATCCGGACCACCGGCACGAGCGGCGACAGATTCGGCGTGCCGCTGGGCACCACCACGGAAATGGCCGCCACGACCTGATCGCCCGGCCCGCGCACCGGAGCCGCGACCGACGACGCGCCCTCGGTCATCTCGTCGCGGGAGATGCAGAACCCCTGCAGCCGCACCTCCGCGAGCACCTGCCGCAGCCGCGCCGGGTCGGTGATCGTCCCGCTGGCCCGCCGTTCCAGCCCGGCGGCCAGAACGCGTTCGACGCAGTCCGGCGGCGCGTGCGCGAGCAGCACCTTGCCCGGTCCCGCCGCGTGCAGCGGAAGCCGCAGCCCGACCCGCGACGTGACGACGACGTCCGGATGCGCCTCGAGCTTTTCCAGGTACAGCGCGCGGTCCCCGTCGAGCACGACCAGATGCACGACCTCGTGCGTCACCTGGAGCAGATCCTGCAGGAACGGAAGCGCGACGTCCCGCAGCTCGCGCCCGCCCGGCGCCTGCGCCCCGAGCTGCCACAGCCGGAGCCCGATCCGGTACCGGCCCCGGCCGGTGCGCTCCAGCGCGCCCCATCCGGTCAATTCGGCCAGCAGCCGGTGCACCGTGGCGGGCGCGAGCCCGGTCGCCCGGGTGATCTCGCCGTGAGTCTGCTCGGGGCGGCCGGACAGGAAGGAATCCAGCACCGCGAACGCGCGGCTGAGGACCGTGCGCCCGGGTTCGGCGGCGTTGCCGGCGATCGCGTGCCTCCGGGGCTGCGGTGGAACGGGACGGGGACTGGCCGCCCATCATCCGCCAGTCCCGCGGACACGGCAACCCGCCGCCGCGCACACCGTCCACACCGGACACTGCGCTACCCCGCCTTCGCCGCCGGGCAGCTGTTCCGCGCGGGATCCCGCACAGCCGCGGCGTCCCTCCCGGACCGGATCACCGCCCGAACGTGCTGACCGCGGGGCGGGTCGCCAGCGCCTCCTGATTGAACGTCACCGCCACTCCCCTCCCCCGAAGCCGGGACGCCCGCTGGTCGATCTTCCACCCGTCGATCCGGACCCCGACCTCCGGATGCCGCCGCACCTGCTCGCCGTCCAGCCGCACGCGCACGGTCGCCGCTTCCCCGCCGATCAGATTCAGATAGTTGTCGCTGAACGTCGCCGGAAGAACCCGCTCCCCGGTCCGGACGTCGTACACCTGCAAATGCAGCATCAACGCCACGGACTTGCCGATGTTCCGCACGTCGACGGCCACCTCGAGCCCGTCCGGCTCGCGCGAAACGCCAGCGATCACCGAAACAGCAGCCGCGGGCATCCCGTCCAGCCCGGCGAACCCCGCCGCCCGCTCGGGATTCTCGACCCAGTAGAAGTTCCGGACCACCTCCGCGCCCCGCGGGTCCCGGAACACGAGGCGAACGAAGGCAATATCGGACGGCACACCCTTCACCTGCGAAGCGAGGCTCCCGACGACAGCACGATCGGAACCGGCCACTCCGTCCACCCGCACCGTGGTACTGGCGAATTCCGCGCCGTCCAGCCCGTAGAGCGTGGCTTCGACGGTGCCCCGCACCACCGTCCGGGAATGATTCGCCACCACCACGTCGAAATTCTGCGCATCCAGCACCGCATTGATCCGCCGGCAAGCGTGCTGAACCGCGTAGAACGACGAATGCGCCTCCAGATCGTGGCTGTACATCTGCCAGACAAAACTGGGCTGCGCGGGATTGGTCATCCACATGATGACCCCAGTGCGCGGATAAGGCCCGGCGCTCCGCATATGAGCCACCGGAGCCTCGTAGATCGCCTTGATGCACTCGTAATTCATCAACTGCGACTTGCGCGCGAAATCGGGAAGATTCCGCACTTCCCCATACCGCTCGGCAGTCAGCCGAAGATACCCGGCCCCGCCCCCGTTGCCTCCGTTGCCGTTCACATCCCGGTCGGCCCAGAAATCGTCCGGATGCTCCCACGAAGCCTCCGGCAGCATCTTCCGCATGAACTCCAGGGTCGGAATCGAATAGGAGCCGACCTCGTTGTGAAACGGCGGCCACTGCGTCCCGTCGTTGAGCGAGAAATGCTTCGCGGGCGGCACCCAGTGGTACGGCCCGCCGGACCGGTACCCGTCGACCGGATTCGCCCCGGTATCCCCGGCGGAGCTGGTCAGCACGACTCGCTGCGGGTCGAGCTCGGCGACCAGCGCGTCCAGCCCGTCGATGAGCGGCTGCGGCGGCGGCCCCTCGTTCCCGCCGCACCACAGCAGGATCGACGGATGATTGCGGAACCGGACAATGCAATCGCGGATGTTGGCGAGATCCCTCGCGACATTCTCCGGAGGCGGCCCCTCGGTCGAGCAGAAGAAATCCTGCCAGACCAGAATCCCGTACTCGTCGCACTCGGCGTAGAAGTCCTCGGTACTGCTCTGCCCGTTCCAGTTGCGGATCAAGTTGAGGTTCGCGTCCCGATGCAACCGGACCTGCGCCCGCAGCCGTTCCCGGGGAATCCGCTTCAGCGCCTCGTCCAGCCCCCAGTTGCCGCCCATCACCAGGATCGGCTGATTGTTGACCGTGATCGCCAAACACTGGCTCACCGTCCCGGACGGCGACCGCATCGGCGTGGTGTACTCGATCCGCCGGACCCCGAAGTCGACCGACCGCTCGTCGCACACCTGCCCGCCGGCCTCGACCCCGACTTGCAAGCGATACCGATACGGCTCCCCGTACCCGTTGGGCCACCACAACTTCGGCCGATCCAGCCGCAAGCACGCGATCTCCTTCGACGTCAGCGTCACCGACGACGCCCCGGCCGGGACACTGACCGTCCGCCGAAACTCCCGCCCGTCGAGCGACCCCGTCACCACCACGGACTTCTCGGCCGCACTGTCCAGCGCAAGCTCGACCGCGACCTCCGCCGTGCGCAAGTCCGGCGACAGCGTCGAGGTGACCTGTACGTCAGCGACCCGGACCGGCCCGGTGGTACGCCAGGTGACCGGCTGCCAGATCCCCAGATCCCGGTCCGGGATGGTGGGCAGCCAGTCCCACCCAGCGGTGCAGAAGAACGTCGGCCCGTTCTTCAACGTCACCCCGGTCGGACCGCCGTTGCGCCCGCCCCGCGTCACCCCGCTGGCGTAACTGGGCAACGCGGGCGGGTCGGTGTACTCGAGCTTCCCGACCAGCACCGCCAGCCAAGCCACGCCGTCCGCCTTGGCCACGATGTCCGTGACCTCGAAGACCGCCCGCTTGAACGCACCTTCGACCGTGCCGACCTTGCTGCCGTTGAGCCAGACGGTCCCGAGGTAGTTGATCCCGTCGAACTGCAGCCAGAACCGCTGCCCCGGGATGAGCTTCGGGACTCGGAACGCGACCCGGTACCAGTAGCCGGTGTCCTTGAGACTGTCCGGAACCGTGTCGGTCACGATGTGGCCGTACAGCGGATCGGGATACTCGCCGTTGGCGATCATGCTCGTCAGCGGCGTCCCCGGAACGACGGCGGGCTTCAGCCCGGCAACGCTTTCCGCACTGGCCAGCGCACTCCCGTCCGCAGCCGTGCCGTCCGCCGCGACGAATGTCCAGCCGCTGCCGATCTCCCCGCCGCCGAGTTGCCGCGGGCCGGCGTCCGACGCGGCGTCGGCGGTACCGGAAACCCCGAACGCACCGAGCACACCACCGCCCGCGACAGCAATCCCGCCGGACAGGAAACGCCTGCGATTCACCTGGGTCACGTCGCTCCCAAAAGCCTCTGACATCGTTGTCAACCGCACTTGAACCCTATTATTCGGCCGCGCGCGGTCCCGGTGTCAACCGACATCCGGAGGTTTCCGCGTCCCGGCAGGCTTTCTGTCGGGCGGACAACCGGCGGCGGCGCCCGAGAGTGAGCACCGCTGCGCCATAGGAAGGAATATTTACAAACTAGGCGGGAAATCGGCCCGCACCTCTGGCGACCGGCCGCCTCGCGCTTTTAGGGTGACGGCGTTCGCGGCGGGGACGAATGCCCCGCTCACCGGTGCACCACCGAAGGAAAGGGAGTTTTCCCATGCCCGAACCCGTCGAAACGTGGACCGCGCCCGACTTCGTCGAGTACGAAACGCCGATGGAGGTCACCGCCTACGCGGCCCGCCGGGAGGAGTGACCCGCGGGACGGGACCGGCCCGCCGCGGTCCCGTCCTTCCCGGAAACTGTGCCGCTCAGCGAGAATCCCGGAGTACGAGAATGTCCACTGTGCACCCGATGAGCCCGGCGGAGTTCACCGGAGCCCTGCGCGGCCTCGCCCGCCGGTACTGGGGCAGCCATCCGTTCCACCAGCGGATGCACGCCGGCGAACTCACCGAGCACGAACTGAAACTCTGGGCCGCCAATCGCTGGTATTACCAATGCGTGCTGCCGCGAAAAGACGCGGCCATTATCAGCAACTGTCCGATCCCGGAGATCCGCAGAATCTGGCTGGACCGCATTGTTTACCACGACGGTGCTGTCGAAGGCGAAGGCGGAGCCGAACGATGGCTGCGGTTGTGCACCGCCGTCGGGCTGGACCGCACCGAAGTCCTCGACGAACGGCATGTCGCGCCGGGCGTCCGGTTCGCCGTCGACGCCTACCTCACCTTCGCGCGCACCAAACCCTGGGTCGAAGCCGTCGCCTCCGGACTGACCGAGATGTTCGCCGGGCACCTGATGCAGCAGCGCGTGGCCGACGTCCTGGCCAACTATTCGTGGATCTCCCACGCCGACCTGGCGTATTTCACCAACCGGATCGACAAGGTCTCCGGCGAGGGCAAGGACACTTTGGACATTGTCGTGCGGCACTCCGTCACCCGCGAGCAGCAGGAGAAGGCGGTGTCCGCGCTGTCGTTCAAATGCGACGTCCTGTGGTCGATGCTCGACGCCATCGAACGCGCCGCGGCCAAGGAGTGAGCCGATGGACACCATCACCGCCGAGTCGGTGCCGAAACTGCGTCTCGGCGTGCGCCTGACGTTCGATCACGTGCGCGGGGTGCCCGTGCTGTTGTTCCCGGAAGGGGTGCTGGTGCCGAACTCCACCGCCACCGCAGTCCTCGAACTCTGCGACGGCACAGCCCCGGTCTCCGGCATCGTGACGGCATTGCGCAGCCGGTACCAAGGCGTCCAAGAGAGTGAGGTCCTGGCCGTGCTGACCCGGTTCGGACAACGGCGGGTGATCGAATGGACGTAACCGCACCGCTCGGGTTGCTCGCGGAACTGACGCACCGGTGCCCCCTGCACTGCCCGTACTGCTCAAATCCGCTGGAACTCGTGACCCGTTCCGCGGAAATGTCCACAGTGGAATGGACCAGCGCGCTGTCCCAAGCGCGAGAACTGGGCGTGCTCCAGGTCCATCTCTCCGGCGGTGAACCACTGGCGCGCTCGGACCTTCCGCAGCTGGTCACGCACGCGAGCGGCCTTGGCTGCTACGTCAACCTCGTCACCTCCGGCCTCGGCCTCACCGAACCGCGACTGCACGACCTCGTCGAACGGGGCCTGGCCCACGTCCAACTCTCCGCGCAAGCCGCCACCCCCAAGCGCGCGAACCTGCTCGCCGGAGCGAAGGCCTTCGACCGAAAACTGGCCGCCGCCGAACTCGTGAAGAACGCGGGCCTTCCCCTGACGGTCAACGTGGTACTGCACCGGCAAAACCATGACCAGCTAGGCGAGATCATCGCCCTGGCAGAGTCCATGGGCGCAGATCGCCTCGAACTGGCTAACACGCAGTACTACGGCTGGGCCCTGCGCAACCGCGACGCACTGATGCCCACCCGCGCGCAACTCGCCGCCGCGGAACCCGTGGTCCGCGCGGCCGTCGAACGTCTCCGGGGCACGATGGAGATCATCTACGTCGTCGCCGACTACTATGAGCCGTTCCCGAAGCCCTGCATGCACGGCTGGGGCGCGCGGCAACTCACCATCGCGCCCGACGGCACCGTTCTTCCCTGTCCCGCCGCCAGCGCGATCACCACGGTCACCCTCGACAATGTCCGCGACACCGCCTTGGCCGACATCTGGTACCGCTCGGAGTCCTTCGCCGCCTACCGCGGCGAGGAGTGGATGCGCGATCCGTGCCGCACCTGCGACCGCCGCACCACCGACTTCGGCGGCTGCCGCTGCCAGGCGTTCCAGCTCACCGGCGACGCAGCCAACGCCGACCCCGTCTGCTCCCGGTCCCCACACCGCGGCACCGTCGACCTCATCCTCGCCGCACCGTCCACTTCGGACTTAGTCCTGCGTGGCCCAGCCCGGTGAAAGTCATCCTCCTAGGCACCGCGGCCGGGGGCGGCTTCCCGCAGTGGAATTGCGCCTGCCCCACCTGCACGTCCGACTCGCCCCCGCGTACGCAAGACAGCGTCGCCTTCAGTGCGGACGGCCACTCCTGGCACCTTCTCAACGCCTCGCCCGACATCCGCGCCCAAATCCTGGCGACCCCGGCCCTGCGCGCCGGCCCAGGCCCGCGCGAGACGCCGCTGCGCACAGTCCTGCTCACCGACGCCGAACTGGACCACACGCTCGGCCTGCTCATGCTCCGTGAGGCGGCGGCCCTCACTGTCCACGCCCCCGCCGCCGCGCTGCGCGCGCTGACCGACCACTTCCCCGCCCGCCCCGTCATCAGCGAGTACCACGACTGGACCTGGCTCCCCTCCACCGAGACCACCATCGACGGCCTGCGGA
The DNA here is from genome assembly GCF_014174495.1 of Amycolatopsis echigonensis. Taxonomy (GTDB): domain Bacteria; phylum Actinomycetota; class Actinomycetes; order Mycobacteriales; family Pseudonocardiaceae; genus Amycolatopsis; species Amycolatopsis echigonensis. The sequence continues at coordinate 20,248 of NZ_JACJHR010000001.1, read as the reverse complement.
TCACCTCGCTTCCGGTGAGCGACAAACAACCGAAATACGCCCGCTCCTCCACTCATCCCGGCCCGTGGGTCGTCGCCTACCGCATCCACGACCCGGCAACCGGCGGCACGCTCGTCTACGCGCCCTGCCTGCGCACCTGGCCGCCCGGCTTCGACGCGTTCGCCAACGGCGCGAACGTCGTCCTGCTGGACGGCACCTTCTACCGCGGCAGCGAATTCACGACCGCCACCGACAACGCCGACCTGACTGTCCAGCAGTCGATGGGCCATCTGCCGATCACCACGACGCTGCCGATGCTCACCAACCGCCCGGGCACCACTCGGTGGGCATACACGCACCTGAACAACACGAACCCAGCCGTCGACCCAGCTGGCCCAGAGCACGCCGCGGTGGTGGGCGCTGGCGCGGAACTGCCACCGGACGGAACGGAGTTCACCCTCTGAGCCAGCCACTCACGTATCGCCCACACGGCATCACCACCACAGCAGAACCGCACCGGCCACCGACCCGGCTGCTGTGGAACACTCCGCATTTCCCGCCATCGACCGGAATCGGCACCAATGCCAGCCCGAGATCCTCGACCACGTCTCAGCAGGCGCACATCACCAATCAGCAGCGCGTCCGCGGTCACGTCCTCGGCAGCGAAGTCTCAGCAGGCGCACACCACGAACCGCCCGTCCCGACAACCACCGCACAGTCGGCTGCCCGCCCATCACTTCCCCACCGCAGTGTCCCGCTTCTCGACACGCGAGCCTTCCCGCAGGCACGCGGCGGCGCACCTGGTGTGCGCGACGTATTCCGCGACCAGCCCGTTCATCTCCCCAAAGGTCATCCGCTCCCCACCGGCGGTTCCGAACCGCCGCACCACCTCCGGCGGATCAAGCCCGCCCACGAACAAACCGCAGAAGCCATCCCCCAGCCCGTAACCGTCCAGCCCTGCCCACTCGCTCCGTGACTCGACGAGAGCCATGATGGCACCCAGCACCGACAAAAACCGGGGCCAGGAAAGCCGGACCACCTCACAAGTCCACTGTGGACACCAGCGGAGCCGTCGTCAGGCCTGGGGCGGCGCCGCCTGCAAGGTCCCGGCGGCCAGGCGGTCCGCGCCCCAGCTCCGTTCGAGATAGCCGATGATCCGCGCGACGTCCTCGTCGGGCACCTTCTCCGGCTCGCCGTGCTCCCGGGGGTCGACGTGGAAGATGTACAGCCGGGACGCGAACTGGTCGAACGGCAGCGAGGCCTCGCCGAACCGCTCGCCGTTGCCCGCGGTGGAGACCACGACGCCGTCGCCCCAGTCCTGGCCGCTGTCGTTGTTCGGGTTGTAGAAGTAGACCCGCATGACGTCCTCGGGATCCGCGGCGGTGCGCAGGATCGTGATCGCGTGCCAGCCGACGTAGCGGGCCGCGCTGTCGGTGACCGCGATCCCGGCCGGCTGCGGGTGGATCAGCGGCTGCCCGCCGTTGTAGGACGGGTGGTAGCTCGCGTGGAACTGCCGCAGGAAATCGTCGAGGTCGACCAGTTTGCCGGTGGCGACGTCGACGTTGATCCGGAATCCCCGCGACGCCCACCAGCCGTGGAACTCGGGGTTGACCCAGCGGTGCGGATCGCCCGGCCGGTCCGCGCAGCGGCGGCCCATCTCGGCGTAGATCCGGTCGAGATGCGGCACCACGAGCGACGACACGGGGTCCAGGTCGGCGGGCAGCCCGGCGGACAGCCCGGCCCCGCTTTCCTTCGACGAGACCGGCTGTCCTTCGAAATGCATCACGATCTCGTCGTCGCGCGCCGCCCAGACCACGACCTGCAGCAGGTAGTCCGGGTCGTTGTAGGCCCACATCGACAGCGCGCGCGCAGACTGGCAGGTCGGGTTGTCGCCCTGCCCGACGCCAAGCGGCTGGCCCAGCATCGACAGGACGCCCGCGAGCAGCCGCGCCTCCGGGCTCGGCTGCGGGCCGAACACGAGCGTCAGCCGTTCCCGCGCGGCGGCGGACAGCTCCAGCGCCAGCTGGCGCCACAGCGCGGGCACGACCGGCGGCTCGTAGAGGATGCCCCGGTCGAGCAGCAGCGCGAGCCCGTAGACGCACTGCGCGGTCTCCGGGTGCACGGCTTCTTCGATCAGCCGGTGGACCAGGTCGTGGTAGCGCATCAGGCAGTTCCGGCCCACGTCGGACAGGCCGAGCGCCTCGCCGAGGAGGTAGTCGCTTTCGTGCGCGAGGTACCGCAGCAGCTCGGCGTGGTACGGCGACACCAGGCCGGTGTCGTGCATGGCGCGGGCGAACCCGGCCGCCTCGTACTGCAGGCTCGCCGCGTCCATCGCCTCGAGCCGGGACCGGAAGACGTCGACGCCCGGATCCTCCCGGCAGGCCTCGGTGGTCCCGAACAGGCTGCTGATGAGCCGGTCGAGCCCCTGCACCGAGGACCCGCCCAGGTCGACGTCCGGGTCGCCGCGGTAGATCGAGATCCGGGTGATCAGCGATTTGACCTGGTCGACCTGGATCGGGCGCTGGCGCAGGATCCGCCAGATCTCCTCGACCACCTTGTCCAGGATGCTGTCGTAGCCGATCTGGTCGGCGAGGTACCGGAGCAGGTCCCGGATCAGCTGGGCGGTCCGGCCCTGCCGGGTCCGCTCGGCCTCGCTGGGCGGGGTGAACAGCAGCTCCAGGTTCGCCCCGAGCACCTGCGACAGGAACACGCGGGCGTCCTCGGCCGGCAGCGTCGGATGCTCGTAGTCGCCGCACGCGACCGCGAGCATCCGCAGTTCGCTGGTCGCCTCGATCACCACGGTGTCGGTGTTCTCGCTGTGCAGGCCGGGTCCGACCAGCGCGGGAATGAGGATCTCCGGGGTGTCCCAGTCGGTGCCCTGGAAGACCCCGGCCTCCTCCAGCGCCCGCGCCCTGGCCCGGACCGCCGCCGCGCCGCCCGGCTGCAGCAGGACCCGGCGCAGCGCCTCCAGCACCCGCCGCAGCTTCGTGTGCTTGCCGAAGTCGCGGGTCTCGGCCATGGCCGCCACCGCGTCGTCGAGCGCGGCCACGCGTTTGGCCAGCGTCGCAGTCGTGCCGGTGACGTCGGCGTTCGGCTCCAAGTGCGTCCTTCGGTCGGGGTGGCGGACTCGTCCGGGGTCAGACGTAGAAGTCCAGTTCTTCCTGCTCCTTCAGCAGGTCTCGCATCCGGTAGGGATCGTCCCCGAAGAAGTACAGCAGACCCCAGTGCGTGCCGAACGCGGTCCTCTTCGTGACTGTCTCCTCCAGGGGCGCGGTCAGGTCGTGTGACTCGTAGTAGTCATCGTCCTCGGTCTGCTGCGGGATCCGCAACTCGCTGACCACCCGGCGGCGCGGGTACACGCCGAAGCAGCCGGCGACTCCGGTCGCGTCGACGACTTCCCGGGGGAAGAAGGCGTCGATCTCCTCCTCGGTCGTCTTCGGGTCGAAGGACAGGACGAGCGCCTGGTAGGCGTTGAAACCGTAGGCGCGCTCGAGCAGTTCGAAGACCTTGAAGCCCGGCGGGCGGTAGGCGACCTCGCCGAAGTACATCTCGCCGTCGCTGGTGACGAAGTACTCCGGATGCACGAAGCCGAACTCGATGTCGAAGGTCTTGACGAGCTTCTCGATCTGCGCGGTGATCTGCGGCCGGTACTTCTCCAGCTCCGGGGTCGCCGGGACGAACACCGAGTACCCGAGCGTGACGTACTCCGAGATGTTCAGGAACTTGACCTTGCCGCGGTGGATCCACGCCTCGACGGCGAACTCCCATCCGTCCAGATGCGACTCCATCAGGACCGGGAACTCCTCCTCCGGGATCGAGTCGATCTCGTCCGGGGTGCGGATGACGCGGTGCCCGAGGCAGCCCGCCTTGTCGAACGCCTTGAGGTGGATGGGATCGTTCGGGTCGCCGTCGAGCTTGAGCAGCGTCTGGTTGACCCGCTTGAGGAAACGGACGACGTCTTCGCGGTCGTGCGCCTCCTCGAAGATCCCCACCCGGATGCCGCCGAGCTGCGCGCGCCGCTTCATCAGGGCCTTGTCCCGCAGCAGCATCGCCTGGCCGAACAGGCGCGGATTGTCCAGCAGCACCGAGTTGATCGCCCCGGCCCATTCGACGGTCTCCTCGAACAGCGGGATGGCGACGTCGACGCCTTCCTCGTGCAGCATCTCGGCGATCTCCATCGAACGGTCGTTGAGCCGCTCGAAATTCCACGACATGTACGGGATGTCGTGCTCGACGCAGTATTTCTCCGCCCAATCCGGGGCGACCACGACATAGCGCCGGTCGAACCGGTCGAGCGCCTCGACCGCGTTGAGCGACCAGCCGAGCAGCGCTACATATCCCTTGTCCGGGTCCTTCGCGATCGGCTCGGACTGTGGCATAGACCGTTCCTCCGTTCAGCAGGTGCGACTCGCCACGGCGTGGCGGCCACAACCGTGCTGAAGCCATATACCCGAACTCCGCGGAATCAAACGGATCCACGCCGTCCGGCGAGGGTCAGCGCGCGAAAACCATTGCGCCGCAACGCTTTCCGGGACTTATCCGGACTGCCCGACACCGGCCGCCTGACCGAGCAACGCGCCAGCGGTCGCGAACGCCCCCGCCAGATCGTGTCCCATCCCCGCCACCACGTCGTCCAGCCCGCGCAACTCCGCCCGTTCCAGCAAGGTTTTCTCGTTCGTCACCCACTCTCCCCGCGCGGCCAGCACCGCGTGCCCGGCCTGCATCGCCGCCACCCCCACCGAAGCCGCGGTCTCCGCGACCCGCCCGTGCCGCACATACGCCGACTTCGCGTAGTCCAGCGTCCGCGCCGCCGAAGCACGCCAGAACTTGGGGGCGTTCTCCCGCAACAGCTCCGGATACTCCGGCCGCGGCAGCTCCCCGCGCAGCACCCGGTTCAGCGCCAGCTCCGCCACCACCAGATAGCTCGGGATCCCGGCCAGGTGGAAGGCCAGCGGCTCCCAGCGGAACCGTCCCTTCTCCGCCTCGGCCAGCTCGTGCGAGACCACGTCCAGATCACGGTAGTGCACGTCCACCGCCCGCCCCTGGACGGTCAGCCACGCGCCGCCGTTGAAGACCCCGCCACCCCATTCGCCCAGGTCCGACACCGACCCCGGCAGGCCGAGCGCGCGCAGGTCGGCCGGGTCGAACGCGCCGCGGTAGTACAGCGCGAAATCCCAGTCGCTGTCCGGGCGGTGGGTGCCGCGCGCCCGTGAACCGCCCAGGGCCACCGCCTCGACCCCGGGCAAACCGGACAGCAGATCGGCCACGTGCTCGGCGAACGTTTCCTCGTCGTTTTCCCGCATCCCCAGAACATGCCATGAATCTCGGTCAAGATCGCCCGTTTTTCGCCGGTTGTCCGGCCAGCCTGGGGTTATGCATGCATCGTTTCCGCACTATCGCGCTCGGCGTCGCACCCGCGAACGCCGCGCAGCCCTTCTCCGACACCGTCTTCGCCGCGACGCACAACAGATCGCACTCGAATTCCCGGCAGGCCCGCGCGAGCAGCTGCTCGTACCCGGCTCCGCGCCGGCGGCGCAGGAACCGGGTCGGGTCCGCATCAGCGCTCGGCGCGCCAGCGGGCACGCAGCCGCCGCGTGCCGTGCTCGTCGAGCACCGGCTCCCAGGTCATCCGCAGCCGCCGGGGCTGCTCGAGCGGACGGCGGGGGGCCGGTGCGGTCGCCTCGACGGCCGGGTCAGCCCGCCACTGCCGGGCGCCGGTCAGGATGCTGGTCATGAGGTCCTCCCGAAGGTTGGTCGATCACGGTCGAGCTGCGACTGTGCGACGGACTCATGTCCTCACCTCCTCCGGCCGATTCCCGCTGCTCCGTTCAGCACGTCCTCGGGTCGCCGCCTCGGGAACCGAGCAGGTCGATGCCGTGCTGGCACAGGGATCCGCGTGCGGCGCACCCCTGCGAGTCCGTAAGGGCTTTGGCACTGCCCGGCGTATCCGCGCACATCGCGCGGGAAGCCGCTTGGCCTCACTCCTTAACCCGGGGAGAGGTGTCCTGACCGTGGGAGTCTCTCGACGTCGTCAGGTCAGTGGCCGATGTCCGAACAGACGCCTCACCTCACGAGGTGCCGCCCTCCAGTGAACGCCACCGGTCCGACAACTGTCAAGCATTTGTACAACTGTTTGACGGTTGTCGCGAGCTTCAAGAAGCCGGGGAACCTTCGCGCCCGACTATGTCCCGCGCGGACGGGTGCGCCCCGGCTGCGGATCATGAGGGCAAGCGCCGGACCTGCCCGGTCGCCGACCCAGGCGCGACCGACCTCGTCCGCACCGCGACCGGGTTTTCCCGCACCGGCGGGGTTGCCGGGCGGCGCGATCAGCCGCCGGTGGCCATTTGGACGATGGTGATGACGACGAGGACGACGGCGATGGCGAGGTAGCCGCGCAGGGCGAGCATGCCTGCCTTCCGCAGCGGCGAGAACACCGGACGCGGCAAGGTGTCCAGGGCTGGGGTCTGCCAGGTGTCCCGATCGGCGCGCAGCAGGGCCTGGCGTTCGGTGCGGGAGAGGGCGTCCTGGGCGTCTTCGTCGATGTCCTCGACCTGCTCGGGATCCAGTCCGCCGAGGCGCCGGGCGGTGGCTGCCGCTTCCTTCCGGGCCTTGACGCGCGAGGCGAGCAAGACGGCCAGCCCGCCCAGCGCGCCGACACCGGCGCCGACGGTGAAGAAGGCGACCCACTGGGCGGAGGAGATGCCGTCGGGGAACCAGGCCGATCCTTTGGGGAACAGCGTAGAGGCGGTCATGGCCAGCGACAGCAGGACCAGTGCCCACACGATGATGCCCGCGGCGATGTTCTGCCGGACGGTGTTGACCCACGGGCCGAGAACGGCTTTGTCGTTGCACAGCAGCACCAGGAACACCGTCGCCGAGGGCAGCAGGACCCCGGCGAGGATCTGCACGCCCTGGGTGATCAGGCCGGCGTTGAAGCCGGGGATCAGCACCACCCCGGCGGAGACGGCCAGCACGACGCCGTAGCCGATGAAGAACCCGGGCGCCTGGCTGATCTTCCAGTGCAGCGAGTGACGCTTCTTGAACACGTCGCCGAGGGTGTAGGTGGTGGCGAGGCCGACCGCGTTGGCGCCGATCAGCGAGGCGTCCAGCAGCAGCACCGCGAACAGGGCGCCCACGACGTGCCCGGCGTGCGGAGAGCTCGCCAGCGCGCTGGCGACGGTGCCCGCGTTGGAGTTGTCTCCCCAGTTTCCGGCGGCGCCGGTGCCGGCGAGCCCGAACGCGGTGACGGCCATGATGGCGACCGCGCCGAGGACCACGATCACGATGCCGGCCCACAAGTCGGCCTTGGAGTAGCGCATCCAGCGCGGGGTGATGCGCTTGTCGACCACATTGGACTGCTGGAAGAACAGCTGCCACGGGGCGACGGTCGTGCCGACGATGCTGACGACGAGCAGCAGCAGGTCCGAGTTGAGCCCGCCGGGCAGCTGCGGCAGGAAACCGCCGCCGATCCGGCCGAGGTCAGGACCCACCATGATCGCCAGCGGGACGAGCACCAGGTTCGCCGCGATGAGGACGAACAGGAACCGCTCCCACCGACGGAACGAGCCGCCCGCGACCACGGTGAACAGCAGCACCGCCGCGGCGGGCACGGAGAGGTAGTCCGGGATGCCGAAGTAGCGCAGCGCGTAGGTGACGCCGATGAACTCGGTGATGATCGTCAGCGTGTTAAGGAGGAACAGGTCCGCGACGCTGAACGCGCCCCAGAATTTCCCGAACCGCTGGAAGATCAGCTTGGCGTGCCCGACCCGGGCGACCGCGCCGAGCCGGACCACCATCTCCTGGTTGACATACAGCACCGGGACGAGCAGCAGCAGTGTCCACATCAGACCGGTGCCGTGCTGCTGGCCGGCCTGGGCATAGGTCTGCACCCCGCCCGCGTCGTTGTCCCCGACCATGACGACCAGGCCCGGCCCCATGATCACCAGGAAGGTCCGCAGCCGCTGCCAGAACGACCTGCGGGCGCCGTGGTCGTGCTGTTTGATCGTGCCCAGCGCACCGACGATGTCGCCCTCGTGCGCGGTGTCGGCCACCGCCGACGAGGCGGGAGCGACGGTCTTGCGTGTGGGCCGGGTCATTTTGAATGCCATGGGTCTTCCCCCAAGGTGAGAGAAGCGCGCGACGTTCGGGGAACGGGCACGCCGAATCGATACGTGGTGGTGTGCACGCCGGAACAGGGCGCGACGGAGCGACCCCGGCGCTCACGTCAGACGGGCGCGGGGCCTCAGGCTTCTCGGGTCGGCTGGGTCAGCCGCCGGCCGCGGTGCGGCGGACGGGGTGTGCGCTGGCTGACCTACTGAGTCCGGGACTCATCCCGTCACCTCCTCGCGACCGGGCACCGCAGTGCCGCTTCCCACGCCGGACACCATTGCGCGGGCACGGATCCGGCGTGAATTCCTGCCCATGCGAACTGGCCCGCACCCCCACGTAAGAGCTTCAGCACTGCACGGCGTAATCCCTTGCGGGAAGCCACTTTGGGTCACCCCTTAGTCCGAGGAGACCTGTCCTGACCCGGGGCGTCTCTCGACGTCGTAGGGTCAGTGGCCTGTTTCCGTGCAGACGCCTCACCGAACGAGGTGCCAGCCAGGGAGCAAGTAGACCCTCATCGTCACGCACTGTCAACCAGCGAACGGGTCAACGATCCCGAATTAGACGCACGCCACATCGCAGCCAGGCGGCGATCTATTCGCCGGCCGGAACAGATTTCCGTGGAATGTCCGGTGTTATGCATTCGCCGTTCGTCGCGAACTTCGCGGCGTTCCTTGCCGGAATTGGCGAACGAGGCGATTCGACGCGGCCCGTTCAGGATCTGCCGTTGGCGCGGCACGCCAGGAGCCGCCGGCGGGCATCGAGCGCAGAGCCCTCGCGTGCGGTTTGACTGACCGCACAAAGAGAAAGGGCCCTCGCTCCACCACCCCGACGGGTGGAGCGAGGGCCTCGCCCACCGGCTGGAGGGTCGGTGTTCCTCCCAAGAACACCGGCCCCTCCGGTCGATGAGCGACCTCAGGCGGTCCGCTGCCTGAGCCGAGCCGCCTCGACGGCTACGACCGGCATCGACGCTTCCCGCAGCGCCGCCCGTTCGACCGGCCGCCGGACCGTCCCGTTCGGAGTCCGCACGCAATATCGCTCCACGGATTCCATCAGCACGGCGGCGACCATCACGACCACGGGCGTAGCCAGCGCGAACCACATGGTTGCTTTGGTACCCAGCCGCGGCGAGAACCAATCGCCCTTTCCCCGGACGGGGGGCCGTTAGACTGGCGGCGTGCGCACGCGACCGACGCTGACCTGGGCCGGACCTGGCGAACCGCTGCCGCGCACGGGCACGGTCGCGGACGTGGCGGAGATCGTCGCCGGGCGGCGGGTGCTCGTGCTCAGCGGCGCGGGCCTCTCCACCGAATCCGGCATACCCGATTACCGCGGCGAAACCGGCAGTCTTCGCAAACACACGCCGATGACCTACGGCGAATTCGTCGCCAGCGAGGCGGGCCGCCAGCGGTACTGGGCGCGCAGCCACCTCGGGTGGCGCACCATCGCGCGGGCCGAGCCGAACGACGGGCACCGCGCCGTTTCCGCGCTGCGCGCAGGCGGCTGGCTCTCCGGCGTCATCACGCAGAACGTCGACGGCCTGCACCGCGCGGCCGGCACCCCCGGCGTGGTCGAACTGCACGGCAACCTCGACCGCGTCGTCTGCCTCGGCTGCCGCCGCGTCACCGCGCGCGAGGAGCTCGACGCCCGGCTGCGAGCGGCCAATCCGGATTTCGGCGGCACGGCGACGCGGATCAACCCGGACGGCGACGTCGAGCTCGCCGAGGACGTCGTCCGCACCTTCCGCACCGTGCCCTGCACGAGCTGTTCCGGCGTGCTGAAGCCGGACGTGGTGTTCTTCGGCGAGAACGTGCCGCGCGCCCGCGTGGAGCGGTGCTACCGGATGGTCGACGAGGCGTCCGCGGTGTTGGTGCTGGGATCTTCGCTCACCGTCATGTCCGGCTTGCGCTTCGTCCGGCGGGCCGCGAAATCCGGCAAACCCGTCGCGATCGTCAACCGCGGCCGGACCCGCGGCGACGAGCACGCGACCGTCCGCGCCGACCTGCCGCTCGGCCCGGCGCTCACCGAACTGCTGACGGTGCTGGAAACCTCGTTGCCGAGCCCGACGCCCGCCGGATAGGCTTCGGGCACTCCGAAGGAACGGTCCCCGGAAGCACGCCGCAGAGCGGACCGGCCAGCCTGAACGCATCCAGGCGCAGGAGCGGGCGGCAACCCTTGTTGCCGACCCGTTTTCCCGGAGGTTCTCCGATGTCCATCGGCATTGGCCTGCCCGTCAGCGACCCCGCCGCCCTGCTCGAGTGGGCGCGGCGCGCGGACGCCGGCCCGTTCAGCACGCTCGGGCTGCTCGACCGGCTCGTCTACCACAATCCCGAACCGCTCACCGCGCTCGCCGTGCTGGCCGGCGCGACCACCCGCGTCCGGCTGCAGACCGAGGTCCTGCTCGCTCCGTTGCGCGAGACCGCGCTGCTCGCCAAACAGGCCGCCACGCTCGACCGGATGAGCGGCGGCCGGTTCGTGCTCGGCCTCGGCGTCGGCGGCCGCGAGGACGACCACCACGCCGCCGGGACCCCGCTGCGCGACCGCGGCCGCCGCTTCGACCAGCAGCTCGCCGACCTGCGCCGGCTCTGGTCGGGCGAACCGCACAGCGCCGAAGCGGGTCCGATCGGCCCGGCCCCGGCCCGCGAAGGCGGCCCGGAGATCCTGATCGGCGCGTTCAAGCCCAAGGCACTGGCCCGCGTCGCCCGCTGGGGCGACGGGCTGCTCGCCGCCGCTCCCCCGTCCTGGGCCGGCGGGCTGTTCGACACCGTGCGCCGCGACTGGCAGGAGCACGGCCGCGAAGGCAAGCCGCGGCTCGTCGCGCAGGTCAACGTCGCGCTCGGCCCGGATTCCGTCGCGGACGAAGCGAAAACAGCGATGCGGGCGTACTACGCGTTCACCGGAGCGGCGGAGCACATGGTGAGCGGGATGCTCACCACCGCCGACGACATCCGGGGCGCGATCCGCGCGTACCGCGACCTCGGCGCGGACGAGGTGATGCTGTACTGCTGGGGCAGCGATCCCGGCCAGGTCGACCGGCTCGCCGACCTCTGCGGAACAGCTGACAACTCCTGAACAGCACGGGAAGTAAGCTCGCGCTCATGCAGGCGTCGACGCTTCCCGGCGGATCTTCCGCGCCCCGTCCCGGAACCGCCCTCCTCCGGGGATGACCGGCGAGCCTTCCGAGCGAGCCTCCTGGCTCGCCGCGCACCCCCGGCGAAGCTTCCTGCTGGGGGCCGGTGCGGTGCTCGCCGGTTCCGGCGCGCTCGCCGCCGCGCTCTCCCGTCCCGCGCCCCCGGTGGCGCGGGACGGGTTCGGCGCGGACTGGCTTTTCGGGCCGTTCGTTCCCGGCAGCACCGATCCGGACTTCGACGACAGCGGGATGGCGCTGGTGTCGGTGCCGCACTGCGTCGTCCCGCTGTCCTGGCAGGACTGGGATCCGACGGACTGGCAGCAGGTCTGGGTGTACCGGCAGCATTTCCTCGCGCCCGCGCAGCTGCGCCGGAACCGGGTGTTCCTGCAGTTCGACGGGGTGCTCAGCGCGGCGACCGTGTATCTCAACGGCCGCCGCGTCGCCATGCGCAGCGGCGGTTACCTCCCGCTGCGCTGCGAGGTCACCGGCCTGCTGACCGAAAAGGACAACGTGCTCGCGGTGGTCGTCGACGGCCGGTGGCAGCAGAACACCCCGCCGGATCTGCCGGAATTCCCGCACCCGACGGCCATCGACTTCTATCAGCCGGCCGGGATGTACCGCGAAGTCCGGCTGACTGGCGTGCCCCAGACCTATCTGTCCGATGTGTACGCGCAGCAGGTCGCCGTGCTGACGCCGAACCGCGAGGTGCTGCTGCACTGCACGGTGGATTCGGCGAAGGCGGTCAAAGGCCCGGTCCGGCTCACCGCCACGCTCAGCCAGCACGGCGCCGAGATCGCGACCTCCTCCACCGACCTCACCGGGCTGCCGAAGGGCAACACCCAGGCCACTGTGTCGCTGCAGGGCCTCGAATCAGTGCAGCTGTGGGACCTGGACGATCCGGCTTTGTGCGACATCCTCGTCACGCTCGCGGTCGGCGGCCGGAAAGTGCACACCTACGCGGTGCGGACCGGGCTCCGAGACGCTCAGTTCACTGTGGACGGTTTCCGGCTGAACGGGCGGCCGCTGAAACTGTTCGGCCTCAACCGGCACCAGTGGTACCCGTTCGTCGGCGGCGCGATGCCGGACCGGGTGCAGCGCCGTGACGCTCAGCTGCTGAAAGAAGAGCTGAACTGCACGATGGTGCGCTGCTCGCATTATCCGCAGGCGACGGCGTTTCTCGACGCCTGCGACGAACTCGGCATCCTGGTGTGGGAGGAACTGCCGGGCTGGGACCACGTCGGCGACACGGCATGGCAGGAGCTGGCGGTGCGCGACGTGCACGACATGATCGTGCGCGACCGCAACCATCCGTCGATCATCGTGTGGGGCACCCGGGTGAACGAGACACTCGGCCAATACGCGCTGTACGGGAGAACGGACCAGCTCGCCGCGGAACTCGACCCGATGCGGCCGTGCACCGGCGCCGTCGCGGGCGAGCGCGGCTACGTTTCGCCGCTGTACCCGGTGAAAGCGGCAGGCGGGGTGTTCTCGTTCAACGACTACAGCCGTCCGCATCCGCCAGGTTCGCCGCCTCCGCTGCGCCCGCCGCGGCGCGGGATTCCGTACCTGGTCAGCGAAGCGATCGGCACCCTGGTCGGCTCCGCGTATTTCCGCCGGACGGATTCCCTTGCCGTGCAACGGGAACAGAGCATGCTGCACGCCTGGGTGCACGACCACGCCGCGTCCGATCCGCGCTACAGCGGCCTGCTCGGCTGGTGCGGTTTCGACTATCCCTCCGGCTGGTACCACCACTATCGCGGCGTGAAATACCCCGGCGTGATGGACTTCTTCCGCATCCCCAAACTGGGCGCGGCGTTCTACCGGGCGCAGCGCGATCCGTCTCGCGGCGCGGTGATCGAACCGGCTTTCTACTGGGATTTCGGCCCGGGCTCGCCGCCGGGCGGGCCAGGCCGCGACGCGATCGTCTGGTCGAACTGCGAGGAGCTCGTGGTGACGGTCGAGGGCAAGCGTCCGGTCACCGTGCAGCCGGACCGCGCGCGATTCCCGCACCTGGCGTATCCGCCGTTCTCGGTGGACCTGCGGGTGAACGGCCGGGCGCGCCCAGAGCTGACCATCGAAGGCAAGATCGGCGGGCAAACCGTGCTGCGCAGGCGATTCAGCGCGGATCCCGCGTACGACACGATCGCGGTGACCGCCGACGACGAGCAGATCGTCGCCGACGGTGCGGACACCACCCGGGTCGCGTTGCGCTCGCTCGACCGCTACGGCGCCCCGCGGCCGCATGCCCGCGGAGTGCTGGCCGTCTCGGTGCAGGGGCCGGGCGTGCTGATCGGCGATCCCTACCTCGATTTCGGCGCGCTCGGCGGCGCGGCCGCGGTGTGGATCCGGTCGATGCGCGGCACCCCCGGCACGATCACCGTGAGCGCCACGCATCCGTTCGTCAACACCGGAACCGCCACGATCGAGTCAGTCTGACGTCACCAGACGACCGGGACCCGCGAAACCCCTCCGGTGAGCCGGTTGGCCCGCACTTCCAGCTCGTCGACGGGCACGGCCAGCCGGAGGTTCGGGAAGCGGCGGAACAGCGTCGTGAACACGATGCACAGTTCCGTGCGCGCGAGGCTCGCGCCGATGCAGAAGTGGCCGCCGTGGCCGAAGGCGAGGTGGGAGTTGGGTTTGCGGTCCGCGTCGAACTCGTGCGCGTCCGCGAACACCGACGGGTCGCGGTTGGCCGACGCGGTCGAGATCATCACCGCGTCGCCGCGCGAGATGCGGACGCCGCCGATCTCGACGTCCTCGTGCGCGTACCGGAGCAGCCCGAGCCCGCCCGGCGCGGACATCCGCAGGATCTCCTCGACGGTGCCGTGCACGCGCCCTTCCGGGTCCGCGGCCAGCGCGTCGCGGCGGGAGAGGTCGGCGAGGAGGAACAGGACGCCGAGGTCGATCCGGTTCGACGTGGTCTCGTGGCCGGCGAACAGCAGCCCGGCGGCGAGCCTGCCGAGGTCGTCGTCGGTGAACGTCGGGTCCTCGGCCTGCGCGGCGACCAGATCCGACACCACGTCCTGGCCCGGGTTGGCGCGTTTCGCGTCGGCGAGGCCGGACATGTAGGCGGTGAACTCGGTCATCGCCGCCTCGGCGTCGCCGCCGCTGTCGAGCACGCCGATGCGGTCGGACAGGGCGCGGAACTTCTCGCGGTCGTCGTACGGGACGCCGAGGAGTTCGCAGATCACCAGCACCGGCAAGGGAAACGACAGGTGCTCGTGCAGATTCGCCGGCGAGCCCGCCGCTTCCATCCCGTCGAGGCACCGGTCGGCGAGTTCCTGGATCCGGCTGCCGAGCCGGCGCATCCGGTTCGCCGAGAACGCCGGGACCAGCAGGCGGCGCAGCCGGGCGTGTTCCCGGTCCTCGGTCTCGAAATCGCCCTGCGGCCCGTTCAGCACCGCGGCGTCGGAGACCGCCGAGGCGTCCTCGGGATGCGGGTGGGAGCGGCCGAACCGGTTGTCCGCGAACACTTCCCGCGCTTGGTCGTAGGAGGTGACGAGCCAGGCGGGGTCGCCCGCCGGGGTGGTCACCGGGACGATCGGGCCTTCGCGGCGCAGGACTTCGTACAGCGGCGCGATGTCCAGGACGTTCGGCCTCGCGAACGGCAGCTGGGCGGTGGTGGGCATCGAGGTCCTCTCTAGGGTAAGCCCGCTCGCGTGCGCAACGACGCGAGCCAGTCCTGTTCGTTTTCGGCGCGGCGCTTGACCTCCGCCAGCACGAGCCGGCTCCACGGATCGGGCTGCCCCGAGCCGAGCTTGGCCAGCCGGTCCCGCTGCGCCGCGACGGCGGCTTCGCGGGCGTCCAGCACCCGCAGCCGTTCCTCCGGGGTGAGCCTGCCGAATCCCGCCAGGCGCGCCAGGAACTCGGCCGGGTCGCCCGCGAGCTCCGGCGGCAGGTCGGCGAGCAGATCGTGCAGCAGTTCCCGTCCGACGTCGGTGATCGTGTACACGTGCCGCGGCGGCCGTCCCTCCTGCGGCTCGGCGGTCCGGGTCACCGCGCCCGCTTCGGCGAATCGCCGCAGCGCCGGGTAGAGCGAGTTGTTCGACAGCGTGCGGCCGGTGGATTCCTCGATCTGCTTGCGCAGTTCGTAGCCGTGCCGCGGTCCGTTGGCGAGCTTCGAGAGGAGGAGCACGTCGATCCACACATAGGTCACAGTAACCTAGGTTCCGGTAACCCGGCAACGGCCGAACGGCGGATGCCGGACCACGATCTCCGCCCGGTTTTTGTCGGTCCCTCCCGATACGGTCGCGTTCGACCGATCCGGAGGGGGATCTCGCATGGCTGACCACGTTCGCTACGGCCTGTACCTGCCGCCTTTCGGCCCGTTCGGGGATCCGGCGGTGCTCGTCGACCTCGCGGTCCGAGCCGAAGCCGCCGGCTGGGACGGCGTGTTCCTGTGGGACCACGTCGTGCCCGCCGCGGCGCCGATCGCCGATGCGTGGACCGCGCTGGCCGCGATCGCCCAGGCGACGAGCAAGGTGTTGCTGGGGCCGATGGTCACGCCGCCGAGCCGCCGCCGTCCGTGGGTCTTGGCCCGGCAGGCCGCGACTGTCGCGCGCCTGTCCCGCGGCCGGTTGATCCTGGGCACCGGCATCGGCTCCGACGAATCGGGCGACTTCAGCCGGTTCGGAGATCCGTCCTCGCCCGCCGAGTTGTCGTCGCGGACCGACGAGGCGCTGGAGGTCGTCCGCGCGATGTGGGCCGGGAAGGCCGTGCGGCACGAGGGGTCGCACTATCGCGTGAACCTGGAATCCGCTGATCCGGAGCCGTATCCCCTTCCGGTGTGGACTGCCTGCACGACCCGGCATGAACGGGTTCTGCGCCGTGCCGCGGGCAGCGACGGGATTTTCCCGAATCCAGGTCCTCAGCCGTTGCCGCCCGAGGCGTTGGCCGGCCTGGTCGCTCAAGTCCGGCCGACGGACTGCCCGTACGACGTCGCGGTGTCCGGAAATGCGAGCCCGGCCTGGGAGGAACCGGCCGCGGTGGATCTCGCGGCGCTCGCGGAGGCGGGGATGACGTGGTGGATGGAATCGCTGATCCACTTCGATCCGCTGGATCTTTCGCTGTCGGTCGTGGACGCCGGTCCGCCTCGGATCGGGAGTTAGGCGGGCCGGTGAAGTCGCGTGCGGCAGCAGAACTCACGGTTGCCGGGCAGCCACCGCCGGGGGTGCTGTCGGATCGCGGCATAGCCGAGCCCAGTGAGGTTCCTCAGCAATGCGCCGGTTCTCGCCTCTGCCGACGGGCCCGGCGCGACGCCGAAGGGCAGCGCCGTCTCAGCCGGTGCTCCGCAGCGGCCTGGCCAGCATCGCGACGGCGAAGCCTCGGCACCGCGCTACTGAGAAACCCCAATGCGCGTGCGCTGACCTCCATGCCAAACCTGGAAGAGTTCCCGTTGGCGGCGAAAAAGATCCGGTCGGCGCACCAGTCATCACGAGCGCGGTGCGCAATCTCCGCCATCCATCGGCAAGAATTCCACGCCGCGCCCGGATTGTTCTTTCCCACCACCGTTTCCGGCGCACGCAGCAGCGCTCTTCCCAGAGTTGCCTGACCGTTCAACCACTGCCCGCCTCGCCCGCGCGTCCGGCCTCCGGAGGCGGTCGTCCCCCTTCGGCGGCTTCCCTGAGCGGCCGAGGAGAGCTACGGTAGAGGGCGGTTGAGTCTCCAGCCACCGCGATTCGTCCCGCGCGCCGGGATGCCCGGTGCACGGCCGGTCCGGCATTCCGCAGCCCTGTGCGCGGCTCAGAGAGAGTGCCGTGATGACCGCCGCGCATACTGCCCGACTGCCCGCACTGCCCTCGTCGGACCCGACGGGGATGCTCCGGCTGCGTGTCCGCCACCCCGCCCCGGGAACCGCCGTCGTCGAGGTTTCCGGAGAGGTCGACCTCGCCACCGCGCCCCGGCTGGCCGAGGTTGTCGAGGCGAGGCTGCGCAGCACCGTCAGCCTCGTGATCGTCGACCTGCGCCGGACGACCTTCCTCGGCGTCGCGGGCCTGCGCGTCCTGATCCGGCTGAAACTGCTGGCCGCCGGAGCGGACAAGGATTTCTACGTCGACCCGGGCACCGCGCCCGCGGTCCGGCGGTTGTTCTCGCTGTTCCCGCTCGACTGCATCCGGTCCGGCGCCGCCGAGGGACTCACCGAGATCCCGCTGCCGCGGCCCGCGCAGAAGGCTTGACCCTCCACTGAGGACACCGCAGGCCGGGAGCCAAGAGCCGCGCGGCGGCGAACTGGCGCTGAAGCGAACGGTCCGGCAGCGGTCCGCGACCGCGTAAGCCGAACCGGCGCACCGGGCGAGCCCGTCACTCGCGCGAGCGCGAACCGAGCGAGGCTCATCCCGGCATCAAGCGTCCGGGTCGCGGAAATCCTCCGGGCTCACGTCGTCCAGCAGGTCCCGGAAGCGGCGGATCTCGTCCTCGGTGGCCTCCGCCGGTTCGTCCAGGTCGGCAGCCGCGTCGAGCGCCGAGCCGAGGGCGGTTTCGTCGCCCGCCGCCACGGTCACGTCGACCGCCGCCTCGTCCAGCACCGCCTCCGCGACTTCCAGCGGGGCGTGGGTCCGCAGGCCGATCGCGATCGCGTCGCTCGGGCGGGCCGAGACTCGCACGCCGCCGGACAGGACGAGGTCCGCGTGGAAGATGCTGTCCAGCAGCTGGGTGATTTCGACCCGTTCCACGCGCTGGCCCAGCGCCGCCATCACCTCGATGATCAGTTCGACCGTCCCCGGCCGCGCCGACACCACGTGTTCCTGCGCGGCGGCCAGTTCCTGCGCTTCCGGCGCGCCGATGGTGATGGCGAGCCACCGGCGCGAGCCGGATTCCTCGCGCAGCAGCACGACCGGCGCCGACTCCTGCGCCACCACGGCCAGCCCCTGCACCCGCACCTGCACCATGGGGGTCACCCCGCTTCCGAAAAGGTTCTCACTGCTGACTACCCAACCGCCGCCGGTTTGTCACGCGAAATCGCCGTCCGCATCACGCCGGATTCACTCCGGGCGGTGCCCCGAACCAGCGGATCCCGGCCGCAAACGTGCCGCTGCGCACACCGCCGGAATCCCGGCCGGAGGTGTCGATCGGGCCTCGCCTGGGTATGCGGGAGCCATGAACGACGAGGGACCCGGCGGCCGCGCCAGCGGCGGCATGCCAGCCGTGGACCGTTTGCTCGACGAGGTGATCGAGCTGCGGCTTCCGGCGGAGACCTACCAGATCCCGCTTGTCCGCATGCTCGCGCAGGCTGTCGCCGCGCGGGCCGATTACGGGCTCGACGCGATCGCCGACGCCAAAATGGCCGTCGACGAGGCGTGCGCCCAGGTCGTCTCCACGGCCGCCCCGGGGGCGGCGATGACCTGCCAGTTCACCGTTTCGCCCGACGGGATCCGGTTCAGCGTCCGGACCCGCACCCGGCAGCCGGAGCCGCCGAGCGAGCGAAGTTTCGGATGGCACGTGCTGACCACGCTGGCCGCGAACGTGTCGGCGCGCTGCGTCCCCGACCCCGCGGAGGACGGCTACGCGCTGACCCTCGACCTCGACCTGCATCGGGAGGCGAGCGGGTGAACCAGCAGCCCGTCACCCGCCACCGGGACGAATACGCGCACACCGCGCCGCTGTTCGAGGAGCTCGCCGCCCTGCCCGCCGACGACGAGCGGCGGCCGCGCCTGCGCGAACAGCTCGTCACCGAATTCCTGCCGGTCGCCGAGCACATCGCGACCCGGTTCACCGGACGCGGCGAACCCCGCGAGGACCTGGTCCAGGTCGCCCGGATCGGCCTGATCAACGCGATCGACCGGTTCACCCCCGACCGCGGCCCGGACTTCCTGTCCTTCGCCGTGCCGACGATCATGGGCGAGATCCGCCGCTACTTCCGCGACACGGGCTGGTCGGTCCGCGTCCCGCGGCGGCTCAAGGAACTGCATCTCGCGCTGAGCCGCGGTTCGGCGACCCTGTCGCAGTCGCTCGGCCGCGCGCCGACGCCCACCGAGCTCGCCGAGCACCTCGGCCTCGAACTCTCCGAGGTGCACGAAGGGCTGGTCGCGGGCCACGCGTACCAGACGTTGTCGGTGGACAAGCCGGTCCACGACGACGCCGAGCCGCTGCTGCTCGCCGACACGCTCGGCAGCGACGACCCGGAGATCGAGCACATCGAGAACCACGAGGCCCTGCAGCCGCTGCTGCGCGAACTGCCCAAACGGGAGCGCGCGATCCTGGTGATGCGGTTCTTCGGCGGCCTCACCCAGACGCAGATCGCCGAGCAGGTCGGGATTTCCCAGATGCACGTGTCCCGGCTGCTGTCGCAGACCCTCGAGCAGCTGCGCGACAAACTCACCGGCGACCCCTGAGCACGCCCGCGACGGGGGGTCGCCCGACCGGGCCTGACCCCGTTGTCGCACCCCCGCGGATCTGCGACGATTCGGGCCCGTCCATCAGCTGAGGAGGGCCCGATGGCCTCGAAACTCAACCCGTACATCAGCTTCGCGGGCAACGCGCGGGAAGCGATGGAGTACTACCACGACCTGTTCGGCGGGAATCTCGCGCTGAACACCTACGGGGAGTCCGGCGCACCCGCGGAAGGGGGCAACGCGGACCAGATCATGCACGCGATGCTGGAGGGCGACCACGGGTTCACGCTCATGGCCTCCGACGTGCCGCCCGGCATGGAGCACAACCCGGGCACGAACATCTCGATCAGTCTCAGCGGCGACGACGGCGACCTGCTCCGCCGCTGCTGGGAAAAGCTGTCCGACGGCGGAACCGTGGCGGTTCCGCTGGAAAAGCAGATGTGGGGCGACGAATTCGGCGCCTGCACCGACCGGTTCGGCATCTCTTGGATGGTCAACATCGGCCAGCCCGGCTGAGCCGTTCCGGCGGCTGTCCACCTCCGCCTCGGCCTGCTCCCGGCCGGGTGGAGGCAGCCGTGCGACGAAAGGTCGGGCGGCCCGGCGTCGAACGCGATGCCGCCCGCGGCGGAGAGGACCACGTTCGCATCGCGTCGCGGTGTTCGCTGCGGCGGCGGGGGGGGGCCCGCCCCCCCCCCCCTGGGTT